>NZ_AP028663.1:4995000-5675000 GCF_041154445.1 Variovorax sp. V118
CGATCATGCGACCGCTGGCGGTCGACTTGCCGCGGATGACGCCGACCACGCCGGTCTTGCCGATGCCCTCGTGGATCTCGTCCACGCCGCAGGCGCGCAGCGCCTCGCGCACGCGGCCCGCCGTGTAGACCTCTTCGAAGCCGAGCTCGGGGTGGGCGTGCAGGTCGCGGCGAAAGGCCGTGATCTCGGGGTAGAAGCTGGCGATGTGCGCGAAGGCCCGGCCGGAGGCCTGCAGGCGCGGCGTTGCGGCAGCTGTTGCGACACTCACCTCAATGGCCTCCCGCCTTGCCCACGCGCAGCCGCGGATCGACCACGAAGTACAGCAGGTCGACCACGAGGTTGATCACCACGAAGATCAGCGCGATCAGGCACAGGTAGGCGGCCATCACGGGGATGTCCGCGAAGGTCACGGCCTGGATGAAGAGCAGCCCCATGCCGGGCCACTGGAACACCGACTCCGTGATGATCGCGAAGGCGATCAGGCCGCCGAGCTGCAGGCCGGTGATGGTCATGACCGGCACCAGCGTGTTCTTGAGTGCGTGGCCGAAGTGGATCGCGCGGTTCGACAGGCCCCGTGCGCGCGCGAACTTGATGTAGTCGGTGCGCAGCACCTCGAGCATCTCGGCGCGCACCAGCCGCATGATCAGCGTGAGCTGGAAGATCGCCAGCGTCACCGCCGGCAGGATGATGTGGTGCCAGCCGTCGGCCTTGAAGAGCCCGCTAGTCCACCAGCCGAACTGCACCGTGTCACCGCGCCCGAAGCTCGGGAACCAGCCCAGCGTCACGGCGAAGACCAGGATCAGCAGGATGCCGATCAGGAAGGTGGGCAGCGACACGCCGAGCAGCGAGACGGTCATGAACACCTGGCTCATGAAGGTGCCACGGCGCAGGGCGGTGTACACGCCCATCGGAATGCCGACGAACAGCGCCAGGGCCGCGGCCACGAGTGCGAGTTCGAGCGTGGCCGGGAAGCGCTCGCCGATCAGGCGCGACACCTTGGCGCCCTGGCGCAGGCTCAGTCCGAATTCGCCTTGCGCGGCGTTGACGAGGAAGTGCCAGAACTGCACGAAGAAGGGTCGGTCGAGCCCCAATGCGGCGCGCATTTCACGGATCTGGTCGGGCTTGGCATCCTGCCCCAGCAGGAACACGACCGGGTCGCCGACATATTGAAAGAGGAGGAAGGCAATGAACGCAACCGCGATCATCACGATCACGGCCTGGATCAGGCGGCGCAGTACAAAGGCAGTCATTCAGCAACAAGAGTGATCGCGGCATGCTAGCAGTGCAAGCAGCGTGCCCGCACGGGGGTTCCCCGGGGGTGGAGGCGCAATTTTTACGAGTGAGAACAGGCGCGCGCCAAAAGAAAAAGCCACCCGGCTTGCGCCGGGTGGCTTTCAGTCTTTCGATTCGAAGCTGGCTTGCGCCAGCATCAAATTAGAAAGCGTGACGGATACCGAAGTCGTAGCCGGTCGAGTTCTTCGGGGTGAAGACACCGCTGTTGATGAAGGCCGGGCCGCCAACGGTCAGGGCTGCACCGTTCTTGTTGCTCACGCGAGCAACGGTAGCGTACAGAGCCGTGCGCTTCGACAGGTTGTGCACGTAGCCGATAGCCAGCTTGTTGGCCTTCGGGTCAGCGATACGCGGCTGGAACAGCACTTGCGGCTGGTTCAGGTCGTACTTGACGCTCGAGTACGAAGCGCGGATCAGGCCAGCACCGACGGGCACGGTCACGCCGAGCAGGTAGCCGGTCAGGTCGGTGTCAGGCGTAGCGCCGACGAAGGGGGTGACTTCGTAGTCGACCTTGTTCTTGACGCGCGACACTTCACCGAACAGCTTCACGGGACCGAAGTCGTACGAAGCGCCCAGGTTCAGCGTGTTGACCTTGTTGGTCACGCCAGCGTAGAACTGGTCACCCGAGGTGCTGCTGCCATAGGCCAGCGCAACGTCCAGAGGACCGTTGGCGTAGCCGAAGCGGCCACCGACGTAACGGCCGGTGCGCGAGTTGTTCGCGACGTTAGGCGTAGCGGTACCAGGGCTGAACTTGTCCTTCTCGTGGAAGCCGTACTGCACTTGGCCGTAGAAGCCGCCCAGGTTCGGGGGCAGGAAGTAGCCGATGGTGTTGCTGGCGCGAACGTAGTTCGGGTTGCCACCAAAGCCACCCGAACCGCCGGTGGTGTTGAAACCGCTGGCCGTCGAGATCAGGTTGGTGCCAACGCCGTTGGTGCCGAACGGATCGAACACGGTGTCGTTCCAGAACGTCGGGGTGTAATCACGGCCCAGACGAACTTCACCGAAACCACCCGACAGGCTCACGGTCGAGCGACGAGCGAACGTCGAAACGCCAGTTGCGCCGTCGTCGTTGGTGATCGGGGCTTCGAGCCAGAAGCTGGCTGCCAGGCCACCACCCAGGTCTTCCGTACCACGGAAGCCCAGACGGCTGGAGTTGTAACCCGAGTTAGCCAGAGCCGTGCGGCTGACCTTGACGCTGCCACGGTTCAGGTAGAACGGGTTCAGGAAGGTGGCGCCGTTCAGGTCACGCGAGGTGGACGAGTAGCCGCTGATCGACGCGTCGACCACACCAAACAGCGTGACGGACGACTGAGCCGAGGCAACACCGGCAACAGCCAGGGCAGCCAGAGCAACTAGAGATTTTTTCATTGCAAGTTTCTCCAAGGTTAAACATAGGGCTCCGGTGCGAAGGGCTCACCGTGACTGGCACTTTTGTGCTCCCACCGGACCCCGGGCCAACCTCCTTTTGGGAAGTTGATGCTATTGCACCAGAGCCGCTGCGGCAGGGCAAAACAAATCGCCCTAAATCTTGGAAGCCCCGCGTGTTTCGTTGCAGTCGTGCAACAAAGGACTTAGACGGGTGGTTTTGCCACGATATGAAACGAAATGTGCCGTCCTTGCATCGCCGGACAGGTGCGTTCAAATAGACCCATGACTGCCCTGCTCGACCCCGCCCTGACAGCCGCCGATGCGGCTTTGCGCACGCTTTTTGCCCGATCTCACGCCACCCGGGCGCTTCCGCCCGCGATTCAGCCGCAAGGTGAATTGAGCGAATCGGAGCGCCGCGAGGCCGGTGCGCTGATGCGCGTGAACCATGTCGGCGAAGTCTGTGCCCAGGCGCTGTACACCGCCCAGGCCGCCGTGGCGCGGGACCCGGCGTTGCGCGCGCACTTCCTGGAAGCCGCGCATGAAGAAACCGATCACCTGGCCTGGACCCGACAGCGGCTGGACGACCTGGGCGCCCGCCCGTCCCTGCTGAATCCACTCTGGTATGCAGGCGCCTTCGGTCTTGGCCTGATTGCCGGACGCCTGGGCGATCCCTTGAGTCTCGGTTTTGTTGCCGAAACCGAACGGCAGGTGGAAGCGCACCTCGAAAGCCACCTGGACCGCCTGCCGTCGACCGATCACGCGTCCCGCGCCGTGGTCGAGCAGATGAAGATCGACGAAGCCCGCCACGCCACGCAGGCCGTCGACGCGGGCGCCGCGGAACTGCCGGCCCCGGCCAAGGCCCTGATGCGCCTGGCATCGCGGGTCATGACGACCGTCGCCCACCGAATCTAGGGCCTTCGGTCGCCATCCAACGGGGGTTTCAGGTCTCGATCAGATCGAAGCTGGTCGTGATTTCCGCCGTCTTCGCCAACATGATGCTGGCGGAGCAGTAGGTTTCGTGGCTGAGCGCGATCGCCCGCTCCACGGCGGTGGCCGGAATACCCTTGCCCGCCACGGTGAAGTGCATGTGGATCTTCGTGAAGACCTTGGGATCCTTCTCGGCGCGCTCGCTGGTCAGCTTGACGCTGCAGCGCTCGACGCGATGGCGCCCCCTCTTCAATATGAGCACCACGTCGTAGGCGGTGCAACCGCCCGTGCCCGCGAGCACGGTTTCCATCGGCCGTGCCGCCAGGTTCTGGCCGCCGTTCTCGGGCTTGGCCGCGTCCGGGGCGCCGTCCATCATCAGAACATGGCCGCTGCCGGTCTCGGCCACGAAGCCCATGGCCGATCGGGTGCCTGCGTCACCGGTCCAACTTACTGTGCATTCCATGGTGTTCAGCTCCAATTGGGATGAATTCGTGCGGAAAAATGCGCACCAAACATCAACTTGTGTGTGGGAAAAGCATCGCCTGCTTGTTGCATCGCAACAAAGGGTGGGTATACTCTATTTCATTGCTGCGCACTTCATGGTGTGCACCCAGTTGTCTCCTCCACCCTTCCAATTGGTGGATTTAGCCTCGAGTCGCAAGACTCGGGGCTTTTTTCTTTGTGCGCCCCGATGGCCGCACCACTCTAGCCGCCCACTGCGAAAGGGCAGCTGCTCTGGCTGCCCTGGCTGTTGCCGGTGTTGCCTCGGCTCAGTCGTCCGTCACGCTGTTTGGTGTGGTCGACGCGTCGATCAGCGGCTACTCGTCCACCTCGCGGGACCTGGGCAATGGCGTCACGTACGACAAGCTCGGCTTCCCCATCTACAACCCGTTCTACCTGAACCGCGGCAGCATCAAGGCGAGCCGCCGTGAACTGGCCCACTCGGGCTACAACTCCAGCCGCCTGGGCTTCCGTGGCACGGAAGACCTCGGTGGTGGCCTGGCCGCCAGCTTCTGGCTCGAAGCCCCGATCAGCAACGACGATGGTCAGACCGGCGTCTCGACATTCACGCGCCGTTCGACCGTGAGCCTGTCGGGCGGGTTCGGTGAAGTCCGCCTCGGCCGCGACTACACCCCGACGTTCTGGAACGACACCGTGTTCGACCCGTTCGGCACCAACGGCGTGGGCACCAACCTGGTCTCGACGGCCAACGGCTCGTTCGGCGGTTTCACCGGCTATGCCGACGGCAAGAAGCTCCCCGACGCCCTCAAGAACGTCCCGCAGCTCCCCGATGCTGGTGGCAGCAACTACGTTCGCGCCGGCAACAGCATCGGCTACTTCTTGCCGCCGAACCTGGGCGGCTTCTACGGCCAGGTGATGTACGGCTTCCACGAGAAGACCAAGTACAGCCCCGGCACAGCAACGCCCCTCGCGGAAAACGCCTCGCGCACCGGTCGCTATGTCGGCGGTCGCTTCGGCTACGCCAACGGCCCGCTGGACGTGGCGCTGGCTTATGGCAGCAGCACCGTGGGCGACCAGTTCTACGTCGGCACGACCACCAAGGTCAACACGCTGAACCTAGGCGCTTCGTACGACTTCGGCCCCGTGAAGCTGTTCGGTGAACTGTCGCGCGCCAAGAACAAGGTTGACTACGAAGTCGAACCGTACCTCGGCGGCCGTCCGGACATCGACCTGACCGGCTACCTGCTCGGCGTGACCGTGCCGGTCGGCGCCGGCCTGATCCGCGCTTCGTACTCGAGCGTCAAGTACGACGAGAACCTGGTTGCCCGCAACCCCTGGGAAGTGCTGCCCGCCGACAAGAAGGCCAACAAGCTGGCGATCGGCTACGTGCACAACCTGTCGAAGCGCACGGCCCTGTACGCCACCGTTGCTCGCGTGAGCAACAAGAACGGCGCATCGCTGACCGTCGGTGGTCCGGGCTTCCAAGGCACCGGCAACGGTTTCACGCCGAAGACCTCGACGGGCTACGACTTCGGCATCCGTCACGCCTTCTGATCGTTCACTGTCGATTCACATGCTGGCCCACGCCAGTTTGAATCTGCAAACGCTCAAGCCGCCCGGTTCAAGCCGGGCGGCTTTTTGTCCTTCCTCAATTCATCCGGCCACGCCTGCTCTGCAGCAGCCCCACATTCATTTCTCCGCTCAGCACCGATGCGTAGAAACGCTCGACCATGTTGACGCTCGTTCGCGCGTTGCGCGCCAGTGTCAGCATGTCGATCCCCTGCCCATACAGGAGCCGCAACGTGATGGCCGTATGGCGCAAGCAATACAGCGTCCTCGACTGACCCAGCGGCCCTCTCTCGAGACCGGTCTTTTCGAGCACCCAGTGAAAGAAGAAATTGAGAACCGCCAGCGCGTGCTCGCGGTTCTTCAGGTGCGGCATGAAGATGTAGTCTTCCGCCCCGCCAAAGCCATGCGTCTCGCGATAGGCGAGCAGACATTCATAGACACGAACGGCAGGCCGCAGGCTCACGATGGGCTGGCTGTGCCGCTTGGTCTCCGGCAGGTTCATCCGCAGGTAGACGTGCTTGCCTCGCACCACCTCGATGTGCTTGTGCTTCATGAGCTTGATGTCGCTGGGACGCACGAAGGTGTTGACCATCCAGCGGATCAGCCACGGCAGCTCGTCGGGCATGACGAGCAATTCGCGTGCGATCCAGAAGCGTTCGCCGGCCGTCAACCGATCCAGCACCGGGTGCGAATGGCCGCGCAAGCTGCGCGCCGCCAAGATCAGTGCACGGTACTCCGCCACGCTGAAGCTGCCACGCGGCTGGCTGCGCACCTTGACCTTCGGAAACACGGGGGCCTCGCGCAATGCGCCGACGTGCACGCCATGCATGACCACCTTGCGCAGCAACACGAGGTATTGCGCGATCGTCGTGCTGGTGAAGCCTTGTTCGCCGAGGTGATCGATCAGGCGCTGCACGTCTGCGGTCGCGAACACAGCCACCGGCACATCGCCCAGCAACGGAACGATGTGCGCACGCAATCTGTTGCCCATGACCTGCCATGTGGGCCGTCCGATTTCGCCGCGTTGCACGCGCGCGGCCTCGGCCTGCATCAGTCCTTTCGAAAGGTCGCTGACAGAAACTGATAACAAATTCTGCCCAACTGTTAGTGAATTAGCGGGCGTATGAATCGCGGGATAGGTGCGCGCAAAAAAACCGGAATCATTTGCAGCAGGAGCCTTGCGGAATAGGTTTATGACATTTGTGTCCATGCCATTCCCCGCATGCAATACCGATGCCTCTTATGATTGATGGTTAGCAAATGAAAACTCCCTGGAAAAGATCTTGCGCAATGCACCTGTTACTGCGGCGTTAACGCCCGCCGACTATCTCAGAAAAATCCTCAATGCGCGGGTCTACGACGTGGCCGTCGAGTCTGCGTTGGAGAAGGCGCGCGCGCTCAGCGAGCGACTTGGCAATACCGTGTTGCTCAAGCGCGAGGACCAGCAACCCGTATTCAGTTTCAAACTGCGCGGCGCCTATAACAAGATGGCGCACCTGAGCAAAGCGCAATTGGCGAGCGGCGTGATTTGCGCTTCGGCCGGCAATCACGCACAAGGCGTTGCGCTCGGCGCGCGCAAGCTCGGCACGCGCGCAGTGATCGTGATGCCCGTGACCACGCCGCAATTGAAGATCGATGCGGTGCGTGGTTTCGGCGGCGAGATCGTGCTGCATGGCGACAGCTATTCCGATGCCTACCTGCATGCGCTCGAATTGCAGACGCAGCAGAACCTGACCTTCGTCCATCCCTTCGACGATCCCGACGTCATCGCGGGCCAGGGCACCATCGCGATGGAGATCCTGCGCCAGCACCAGGGCCCGCTCGATGCGGTGTTCGTGGCGATCGGCGGCGGTGGTTTGATCTCCGGCGTGGCCAATTACATCAAGGCCGTGCGGCCCGAGATCAAGGTGATCGGCGTCCAGATGAACGACTCCGACGCGATGATGCAATCGGTCGCCGCGCACCAGCGCGTGAACCTGCCCGACGTCGGCTTGTTCTCCGACGGCACGGCCGTCAAGCTGGTCGGCGAGGAAACCTTCCGCATCGCGCAGAACCTGGTCGACGGCTACATCTCGGTCGACACCGATGCGGTGTGCGCCGCCATCAAGGACGTGTTCGTCGACACGCGCAGCATCGTCGAACCGGCCGGCGCGCTGGCCGTCGCGGCGATCAAGCAGTACGCGGCCGAGCATGGCCGGCAAGGCGAGACCTACGCGGCGATTTTGTGCGGCGCCAACATGAACTTCGACCGGCTGCGCTTCGTGGCCGAGCGGGCCGAGGTCGGCGAGGAACGCGAAGCGCTGTTCGCCGTGACCATCCCCGAAGAGCGCGGCAGCTTCCGTCGCTTTTGCGAACTCATCAGCCAGCTGCCGGCCGGCGGCGCGCCGCGCAACGTGACCGAGTTCAACTACCGCATCAGCGATGCCGCCAAGGCCCACGTGTTCGTCGGCCTCACGACCTCGGCGCGCGGCGAGTCGGCCACCATCGCGAAGGTCTTCATCGAACACGGCTTCGACGCGCTCGACCTCACGCACGACGAGCTCGCCAAGGAGCACCTGCGCCATCTGGTGGGCGGCCGCACGGGGCTGGCGCACGACGAGCGCCTGCTGCGCTTCGTGTTCCCCGAACGTCCGGGTGCGCTGCTCAAGTTCCTGAGCCTGATGCGGCCGAACTGGAACATCAGCCTGTTCCACTACCGCAACCAGGGCGCCGACTACGGACGCATCCTCGTGGGCCTGCAGGTGCCGGCCGAAGAGTCGGCGGCCTTCGACAGCTTCCTCGAAACGCTGGGCTATCCCTGCGTCGAGGAAACGGCCAACCCGGCCTACCGCCTGTTCCTCCAGGCCTGAAGAAAAGAAGAGAAGAGAAAGAGACCGCCGCGCTTACTGCGCGGGGGTCTGCGCCTGCGGCGGTGGCTCCATCGCGGCGCCCGCCGTGGCGGGAAGTTGCTGCTGCTGCGGCGGCGGCATCACCATCGTCGGCATCGTGGCCGGCAACGGCCCGGCTGGCGCAGCTGACTGCACCGACGACAGACCGGCAGGCGGCGTCGGAAGCCCCATGCTCAGCGGCGCACGCACCGGCAGCTGCAGCGTGAACGCCGCGGGCCCGTCGCGCTGGGCACCGAGCGTCGCCGCGCGCACGCCCACCGACTGCAGCACATAGCTCTCGCCGACCTTCGAGCCGACGCGGAACGGCCGCGGCGGCTTGCCGTCGATCGAGATCAGCGCCGCCCCCTGGTTCGACGGGTCCGCCACCACGCCCGACAGCGCGAAGCGGCTCGCGGCCTCCGGCGCCACGGGGGCGTTTGACGTCACCGTGACCACGCCCAGCAACCGGGCCACCGCCTCGGCATCGGCCGCGACCGGTGCGCGCGGCATCGTGGCCGCAGCGGCCACGGCGTCGGCCGGCGAGGCCAGCCGCAGCGCCCAGAACACCGCGGCGCCCGCGGCCAACGCCCAAAGCCCCGTCGTTGCAAGTGGGGCATGCCAGCGGGCTGCGGAGTAAGGACTTGTCATGGCCGCGGATTATCATGCAGCGCGCTTACCGCCTCATGTCCCCGCAAGCTATGAACAAACTCCTTCGTTCCGTCTCCCGCACCGCACAACGCGGCTTCACGCTGATCGAACTCATGGTGGTGCTTGTCATCATCGGCGTGCTCGCTGCGCTGATCGTGCCGAACGTGATCGAGCGCGCCGACGACGCCCGCGTCACCGCCGCCCGCACCGACATCAACAACCTGATGCAGGCGCTCAAGCTTTACCGCCTCGACAACCAGCGCTACCCGACCGCCGAGCAGGGCCTGCAGTCGCTGCTGACCCGCCCCACCGCGGGCCCGGCCGCGCCCAACTGGAAGCCCTACGTCGAGAAGCTGCCCAACGACCCCTGGGGCCATCCGTACCAGTACATGAACCCCGGCATCAAGGGCGAAATCGACGTGCTCTCCTTCGGCGCCGACGGACAGAGCGGCGGCGAGGGCAAGAATGCCGACATCGGCAGCTGGCAGTAAGCGCATCGCCCCCGGCCGCGTGGTGCTGCCACCGCCTCGCGCAGCGCGTGGCTTCACGCTGCTGGAGCTGATCGTGGTGATCGCGATCATCGCCATCGCGACCGCCAGCGTGAGTTTCGCGATGCGCGACACCAACGCCGCCGCGCTCGACCGCGAGGCCGACCGCCTCGCCGCCCTGCTCGAATCGGCCCGTGCCCAGTCGCGCGCCAGTGGCGTCATGGTGCGCTGGCGCCTCGTCGAAGGCGGCGGCTTCGTCTTCGACGGCCTGCCCGCCGACGCCCTACCCACCGGCTGGACCCACGCAGGCATCACGGCCCAGCCCATGCTGGGCGGCGACACGCCGGTGGCGGCGCTGCAGCTCGGGCCCGACCCCATCATTCCGGCGCAGCAGGTCATGCTGCACAGCGACGGCCCGCCCGCGCGCGTGCTGCGTGTCGCGACCGACGGGCTGCGGCCCTTCACCGTGTTCGCCGTGCCATGACGCAACGGCTGCGGCGCGCCGGCTCCAGCCATGGCTTCACGCTGGTCGAGGTGCTGATCGCGCTGGGCATCGTCGCGCTCGCGCTGGCGGCCGGCTCGCAGGCCACGATGGCGCTCACGCGCAATGCGCAGCGCCAGTCCGACCTCGTGCTGGCCGGCCTGTGCGCCGAGAACGAACTCGCCAAGGCACGCCTGTCGCGGCAGATGCCGGCCGTCGGCGACTCGGGCTCCATCTGCCTGCAGGCCGGACTCACCTTCCTGGTGACGACCACGACGGTGCCCACGCTCAACCCGAATTTCCGGCGCGTCGACGTGCAGGTGCGCGACGAAGGCAGCGCACCGCTGCTGCGCGTGTCGACCGTGGTGGGGCGCGTCTGATGACGAAGCCTTCGCGCGCACACGGCTTCACGCTGATCGAGCTGCTGGTCGCCATCGCCGTGATGGCGCTGCTCGCGCTGGTGAGCTGGCGCGGCCTGGACAGCATGTCGCGCGCCACCACGCAGAACCAGCAGCGCGCCGACGCGGTGCTCACGCTGCAGGCCACGCTCGCGCAGTGGAGCGCCGACCTCGACGCCATCACCCTGCTCGCGCAGACCCGCCCGATCGACTGGGACGGCCGCGTGCTGCGCATGACGCGCCGCGGCAGCGACACCAGCGCGCCGACCGTGCAGGTCGTCGCCTGGACGCTGCGCCCCGGCGCCGACGGCACGCGCTGGCGGCGCTGGCAATCGGCGCCCTTCGCCACGCGTGGCGAATGGGTGCAGGCCTGGAACCTCGCGGCGGCGTGGGCCCAAGATGGCGCTGCCCCCACCGGCGGCGCCACCGACGTGGCGCTGATGCCGGTCAACAGCTGGCAGCTCGCGTACTTCCGCAACAACGCCTGGGTGCCGGCGGAACCGCTGCCCGTGGCGGCGGCGAACCCGTCCAACCCGGCCGGCGCGCTCATCGCCATGCCCGACGGCGTGCGGCTGGTGCTGACCCTGCCGCCCGGCGACGGGCTCTCGGGCACGCTCACGCGCGACTGGGTGCGCCCGACGCTCGGGGGGCCGCGCTCATGACCGCGCCGCAACGCCATCGCGTGGCAAGCACACGCCGCCAGCGCGGCGCCGCGCTGCTCGCCGCCATGCTGACCGTGATGCTGGTCGCCACCTTTTCCGCCGCCGCGCTCTGGCAGCAATGGCGCTCCGCCGAGGTCGAAGGCGCCGAGCGCGCGCGCGTGCAGGCGGCCTGGGTGCTGATCGGCGCGCTCGACTGGTCGCGCCTGATCCTCGGCGAAGACGGCCGCGCCGGCGGCCCCGACCACCTCGGCGAGCCATGGGCCGTGCCGCTCGAGGAGGCTCGCCTCACCAGCTTCCTGTCGGCCGAGAAGAATGTGGCGAGCGACAACCTCGAAGGCCTGCCCGACGCCTTCCTGTCGGGCCGCATCGTCGATGCGCAGTCCAAGCTGAACGTGCTGTCGCTGGTGGACGCCGGCAAGCCGGTGCCCGCGAGCGTCGCCACCTTCACACGCCTCTTCAACCTGCTCGGCCTGCCCGCCGGCGAACTGACCCAGATGACCGCGCGGCTCGCGAGCGCGCTGCACACCGGCAGCACCGACGCCGCCTCAGGCGGTAGCGGCGGTAGCGGCGGCAGCAGCAGCGATGCCAGCGCCGACACCGGCGCCGCCCCGCTGATGCCGCAGGAGGTCGCGCAACTGGTCTGGCTCGGCCTCTCGCCCGCCACCGCCGCCGCGCTTGAGCCCTACGTGACGATCCTGCCGGAGCGCACCACGCTCAACCTCAACACGGCCAGCGCCGAGGCCATCAGCGCGAGCGTCGAATCGCTGGGCATCGCCAGCGCGCGCCAGCTGGTGGAGCGGCGCACGCGCTCCTTCTTCAAGAACATCGAGGAAGCCAACGCCGGCCTGCCCAGCGGCGGCTCGCGCTTCAACGCGGCCCAGCACGGCGTGGGCACCCAGTATTTCGAGGTGTACGGCCGGCTGCGGCTGGACCGCACCTGGGTCGAGGAGCACTCGCTGCTCTTTCGCAAGGGCCTGGCCGTGACCACCGTCTGGCGCACCCGTGGCGCGGGCGCCACCCTGCCCCCGGCAAAACCCTGACGCCGGTTTCCTTTTCTCTGATCAAAACACCGTCAAACGCACGTAGTCTCTGCAAGATATGCTATTCAAACAATAGCAACAACTTGTAAGCCACCCTCCTACAATCACCGGCTTTTCCGACACCCCCCGACATGACCCCGCTGCTGCTCCTTGCCCCCCTCCCTCCGGCCGATGCCGCGGGCGAGTACGACTGGGCCCAGGCCGGTGAGGACGGCATCGCCCTGCGCGACCAGGGCCGCGCGCTGCTGACGCTGCTGCCGTCGGGCCCCGAGGTCACGCTCGGCATCCCGTCCTCGGCGCTGTCGTGGCACCGCGTCACGCTGCCCAAGGGCAGCATGGGCAGCACCTCGAAGCTGCGCGCCGTGCTCGACGGCCTGCTCGAAGAGCACCTGCTCGACGACCCGGAAGCCCTGCACTTCGCGCTCGCGCCCGATGCCAAGGCCGGCGAGCCGGTGTGGGTCGCGGCCTGCAACCGCATCTGGCTGCGCAGCGTCGTGCAGGGGCTCGAAGCCGCCGGCCGACGCGTCGTGCGCATCGTTCCCGAATTCACGCCGCAGCCGGCCGACGCGCCGCCGCTGCTGCAGGTCACGGGCGAGCCCGAGGCGCCGCAGCTCACGGTCTGCGACGGCGACGGCGTGGTCTCGCTGCCGCTGGCCGGCGCGGGCCTGGCCCTGTCGAACGGCCTGCCGCTGGACACCGCCGTCATCACCACCGAACCCGCCGTCGCCGAAGCCGCCGAGCACCTGCTGCAGCGCCGCGTGCCGATCGTGCAGGCGCCGCAGCGCTGGCTGCACGCCACGCGCACGCCCTGGGAGCTCGCGCAGTTCGACCTCGCCGTGACGGGCCGCGCGCGCGCCGGCAAGAAGTTCGCCTCGGTGCTTCAAACCCTGCGCTTCGCGCCCGAATGGCGCGCCGCGCGCTGGGGCGTCGTGGTGCTGCTGCTGACCCAGCTCATCGGCCTGAACGCCTGGGCCTGGAAGGAGCGCAACGCGCTCGAGTCCAAGCGCCAGGCCACGCGCGCCATCCTGACGCAGACCTTCCCCTCGGTGAAGATCGTGGTCGACGCGCCGCTGCAGATGGGCCGCGAGGTGGCCGCGCTGCAGCAGGCCGTGGGCGACGTGGCGCCGAGCGATTTCGAACCCATGGTCGGCGCCATCGCCGCCGCCCTGCCGCCCGGGCGCTCGCCGAGCGCCATCGACTTCAGCGCCGGCCAGTTGCGCCTGCGCGGCCTCGGACTGCAGCCGCAGGAGGTCACGCAGATCACCGCCGCGCTGTCGCCGCGCGGCTACCAGGTGCGCACCGAAGGCGATCTGCTGCTGGTGCAGGCCGAGGCCAACCGATGAACTTCAGCGAACAACTCAAGGCCCGCTGGGCCGTCCTCGGGATGCGCGAGCGCCGCCTCGTCATCGGCGCCGTCGCGCTGGTGGCACTGGCCTTGCTCTGGTGGATTGCGCTCGCTCCCGCGCTGCGCACGCTGGCCGCGGCACCGGCCGAACACGCACGGCTCGACGCCCAGCTCCAGCAGATGGCCACCTTGCAGAACCGCGCGAAGGCGCTGCAGTCGCAACCGCGCCTGGCGCGCGACGACGCCCTGCGCGCGCTCGAAAGCTCGGTGCGCGATGGCCTCGGCGTCACGAACGCGCAGCTCATGACGGCCGGTGGCGACGGCGCCGCCACCGTCACGCTGCGCGGCGCGCCGGCCCAGAACCTGGCGCAGTGGCTCGCACAGGCGCGCGGCAACGCCCACGCCGTGCCGCGCGAAGTGCACCTGACGCGCGCGCCCATCGCACCGCCGCCGCCGGGCGCCAAGCCTGCGCCCGCCACGCCCGACCAACCTCCGCAACCCCGCTGGGACGGCACGCTCGTGATGGCGCTGCCCGCCCCGCGCTGAAGCAGCCCCACGCACCGCACGGCATGGCGAGACGTCCCCCGGTCCCCGACCTCCAGCCGCGCCGCGGCAGCTGGCGCTGGGCCGTGCTCGGCGCCGCCACCGGTATGCTGGTCGCGGTCGTGCTGTTCGCACCGGCGCGCTGGCTCGCCTCGGCACTCTCGGGCTGGACGCAGGGCCGCCTGCTGCTGGTCAACCCGCGCGGCACGGTCTGGAACGGCACCGCCGCCGTCGTGTTCGCCAGCGGCGCCGGCGGCACGCAGGCCGTCTCGCTGCCCGGCCTGTTGAACTGGCGCATGTGGCCGAACTGGCGCGGCCTGTCGGCACGCCTCGATCTGTCCTGCTGCGCGGCGCAGCCCCTTGGTCTTCAGGCCAGCCCGCGCGCCAACGGCCTGCAGCTCGCCTGGCAGGACGCCCGCTCGCGCTGGCCCGCCACGCTGCTCACCGGCCTGGGCGCGCCCTGGAACACGCTCAAGCTCGAAGGCGCCCTCGACCTCAATACCCGCGCCTTCGCCATGCAGTGGGACGGCCCCGCCTTGCGCATCGAAGGCCAGGCCACGCTCGACGCCACCGATGTGTCGTCCGCCCTGTCGACCTTGCGGCCGATGGGCAGCTACCGCCTGTCGCTCGAAGGCGGCACGCGTCCCACGCTGCTGCTAAGCACGCGCGAAGGCAGCCTCGAACTGAACGGCAGCGGCGACTGGAGCGGCACGGCGTTGCGCTTCAACGGCGAAGCCAGCGCGGCACCGGGCCGCGAAGACGCACTTTCCAATTTGTTGAACATCATCGGGCGGCGCGACGGTGCGCGCTCGATCATCACCCTGGGTTGATCCGACCATGAAGAAGCCTCTGTCCTCGTCCGGCGCCCGCCCCGGCCTCGTCGCGCTCGCGGTACGCCTGCTGATCGCGGCGTCGTTCGTGCCGGTGCTGCCGCCCGCCTACGCGCAGACCGGCGACGCCCCGCGGCGCGGCGAACCGATCACGTTGAACTTTGCCGCCGCCGACATCGAGGCCGTGGCCCGCACCATGGCGGTCGTTACCGGGCGCGACGTGGTGGTCGACCCGCGCGTCAAGGGCACCATGAACCTGGTCACCGACCGCCCGCTGGCACCGGCCGCCGCCTTCAACCAGTTTGCCGCCGCGCTGCGCCTGCAGGGCTTCGCGGTGGTGGAAGCCGACGGCCTGTACAAGGTGGTGCCCGAGGCCGACGCCAAGCTGCAGACCAGCACCGTCAACACCTCCATCGGCGGCGCCAGCGCGGCCGCGGGCAACCAGATCGTCACGCAGATCTTCCGCCTGAACTACGAGTCGGCCAACAGCCTGCTGCCGGTGCTGCGCCCGCTGATCCCGCCGAACAACACCATCAACGTGAACCCGGGCAACAACTCGCTCGTGATCACCGACTACGCCGACAACATGCGTCGGCTGGCGCGCATCATCGCGTCGCTCGACGTGCCCAACGCGTCCGACATCGAAGTCATCCAGCTCAAGCATTCGGTGGCCACCGACATGGTGCCGCTGGTCACGCGGCTGGTCGAAGGCGGCGGTGCGGGTGCGCCGGGCGCCGCCGCACCGGGCGGGGCCGACGCCTCGTTCCGCACCACGCTGATGGCCGACCCGCGCAGCAACTCGCTGATCCTTCGCGCCGCCAACCCCGCGCGCGCGCAACTCGTGCGCACGCTGGTCGAGAAGCTCGACCGTGCGCCAGCCGAAAGCAGCAACGGCGCGGCCGGCAACATCTACGTGGTCTACCTGAAGAACGCCGACGCGGTGCGCCTGGCGGCCACGCTGCGCGCCGCGATGGCCGCGAGCCAGCAGCAGTCGCAGGTGCCGGGCGCGCCCGGCGCCGCGGGCAGCGCCGGTTCGTCGGTGCCGCCGGCCAGCATGCCGATGACGCAGGCCAGCTTCGGCGGCAACAACACCCAGGGCGGCGGTTCGGCCGCGGCCAACGCGCCGCTGAACAACGCCAACCAGCCCTCCACCGGCGGCCAGATCCAGGCCGACCCGAGCACCAACTCGCTCATCATCACCGCGCCCGAGCCGCAGTACCGCCAGATGCGCGCCGTGATCGACAAGCTCGACGGCCGCCGCGCGCAGGTGATGATCGAGGCGCTCATCGTCGAGGTCAGCGCCAAGAAGGCCGCCAACTTCGGCGTGCAGTGGCAAAGCGCGCTGGGCAACAACGCGGTCATCGGCACCAACTCCAGCCTGGCCAGCGCCAACATCCTGGCGCTGACGCAGGCCCTGGCCACGCGCGACGTGGCCGGCATCCGCCCCTCCACCGGCCTGAACCTGGGCATCGCCGGCAAGATCGGCGGCCAGTACATCCTGGGCGCCATCGCCAACTTCTTCAACAGCGACGGCGACGCCAACGTGCTGTCCACGCCCAACCTGCTGACGCTGGACAACGAAGAAGCCAAGATCGTCATCGGCCAGAACGTGCCCTTCGTGACCGGCCAGTACGCCAGCACCTCGGGCTCGGTCGGCATCAACCCGTTCACCACGGTGGAGCGCAAGGACGTGGGCCTCACGCTGCGCGTGCGACCGACCATCAACGAGAACGGCACCGTGAAGATGACCATCTTCCAGGAGACCTCCACGGTCGACCAGAACACGGCCAAGGACCCCAACGGCCCGACCACCAACAAGCGCTCCATCGAGTCCAGCGTGCTGGTGGAAGACGGCGGCCTCGTGATGCTCGGCGGCCTGCTGTCGGACAACTACGGCAACACCGTCGAGAAGGTGCCCGTGGCCGGCGACATCCCCGTGCTCGGCAACCTGTTCAAGAACGAGGTGCGCACGCGCGACAAGAGCAACCTCATGATGTTCCTGCGCCCCGCCGTGATGCGCGACGGCGCCTCCACCGAAGCCTTCGCCTACGACCGCTACGACGAGATCCGCGGCATGCAACAGCGCACACAGCCCAACACCGACAACATCATGCTGCGCGGTGTCGACTCGGCGCCCGTGCTGCCCGAGGCGCCGCTGGTGCGCATCAACCGCCTGAACAGCAGCGACAGCGGCAAGAAGACCAGCGAGACCCGCATGGAAGGCACGCAGCTCATCCCGCCGCCGCGCCCCGCCACCGACAACCGCCGGCTCGCGCCCAGCCCGCTGCGCGGCGCGCTGCCGCCCACCGCCGACCCGACCAGCTCGCGCGAGCTGCCCTGAGCCCCGTCCCGCACACGCCAGCCACCCATGCGCTATCCCCTGCCCTACGCGTTCGCACGCAGCCAGCAACTGCTGCTCGAAGCCACGGACGACGGCCGCCACACGCTGTGGATGTCTTCCCACCCGGCACGCAGCGCGGTCGGTGAAGTGACCCGCAAGTACGGCGTGCAGGCCTTCGAGGTGCTCGACGACGGCCCGCTCGCGCAGCGCATCAGCGCCGCCTACGCGCAGGGCGAGTCGAGCGCCGCCGCGGTAGTCAGCGAAGTGCAGAACGACGCCGACCTCTCGCGCATGATGCAGGAGCTGCCCGCGGTCGAAGACCTGCTGGCCAGCGCCGGCGACGCGCCCATCATCCGCATGCTGAACGCGCTGCTCACGCAGGCCGCGCGCGACGGCGCCAGCGACATCCACATCGAGCCCTACGAGCGCACGTCATCGGTGCGCTTTCGCATCGACGGCACCTTGCGCGAAGTGGTGCAACCCAACCGCGCACTGCACGCCGCGCTGATCTCGCGCCTGAAGATCATGGCCGACCTCGACATCTCCGAGAAGCGGCTGCCGCAGGACGGGCGCATCTCCTTGCGCATCGGCACGCGCGCGGTCGACGTGCGGGTGTCGACGCTGCCCAGCGCGCACGGCGAACGCGCCGTGCTGCGCCTTCTGGACAAGAGCGAATCGAAGCTCACGCTCGAATCGGTCGGCATGCAGGGCGATTCGCTGGCGCGCTTCGAAAAGCTCATTGCGCAGCCGCACGGCATCATCCTCGTGACCGGCCCCACCGGCTCGGGCAAGACCACCACGCTGTATGCCGCACTGGCCCGGCTCGATGCGAGCCGCAGCAACATCATGACGGTGGAAGACCCCATCGAGTACGAGCTGCCGGGCGTGGGCCAGACGCAGATCAACGCGAAGATCGAACTCACCTTCGCCAAGGCCCTGCGCGCCATCCTGCGGCAGGACCCCGACGTGATCATGATCGGCGAAATCCGCGACTTCGAAACCGCGCAGATCGCCATCCAGGCCTCGCTCACCGGCCACCTCGTGCTGGCCACGCTGCATACCAACGATTCGGTGAGCGCCGTCACGCGCCTGACCGACATGGGCGTGGAGCCCTTTCTCCTGAGCTCGTCGCTGCTCGGCGTGCTGGCCCAGCGCCTCGTGCGCAAGGTCTGCACCGCCTGCGGCGGCGCGGGCTGCGAGGCCTGCGGCCAGACCGGCTACCAGGGCCGCACCGGCATCTTCGAGCTGCTCGTGGCCGACGACGAAGTGCAGGCGCTCATCCACGGCAAGGCCGCCGAGAGCGCGCTGTTCGAAGCCGGCGCGCGCGGCGGCCTGCGCTCCATGCGCGAAGACGGCGAACGGCTGGTGCAGGCCGGCATCACCTCGCGCGCCGAACTCTTGCGCGTCACCCGCGAATAGCGACCCGCGATGCCCGCCTACTCCTTCGAAGCCATCGATGCCAGCGGCCAGTCGCGCGAAGGCGTGCTCGAGGCCGACACCGCGCGCGCCGCACGCGGCCTGCTGCGGGCACAGGCGCTCATTCCGCTGTCGGTCAAGCCGGTCGGCAGCGGCGATGCGGCCGGCGGTGGCGGCAGCGCAGGCAACGCGCTCACGCGCTGGCTCGGCGGCGGCAAGCGGGTCTTCAACTCGACGAACCTCGCCGTGTGGACGCGCCAGCTCGCCGGCCTCATCTCGGCCGGCCTGCCGCTGGAACGCGCGCTCACGGCCCTCACCGACGAAGCCGAATCGGAACCGCAACGCAACCTCGTCGCCTCGCTGCGCGCCGAGGTCAACGCGGGCTCGCCCTTTGCGCGCGCGCTGTCGGCGCACCCGCGCGAGTTCTCGCCCATCTACACCGCCGTGATCGGCGCCGGCGAGCAAAGCGGCAACCTCGGGCTCGTGCTCGAACGCCTCGCCGACGACCTCGAAGAGCGCCAGGTGCTGCAGCAGAAGCTGATCGGCGCGGCGCTGTACCCGGCCATCGTCACGCTGGTCGCGATCGTGATCGTGATCTTCCTCGTGAGCTACGTGGTGCCGCAGGTGGCGCAGGTGTTCGCGGGCACCAAGCGCTCACTGCCCTTCCTCACGACCGTGATGCTGTCGCTGAGCGCCGCCGTGCGCAACTATGGCTGGTGGATGCTGGGCGCCATCGTGCTCGCGGCCGTCGGCGTGCGCGTCGCGCTGGCACAGGAAGCCTTCCGCCTCAAGTTCGATGCCGCCTGGCTCAAGCTGCCGCTGGTCGGCAAGCTCGCACGCGGCTACAACGCGGCGCGTTTTGCCAGCACGCTCGCCATGCTGGCCACGGCCGGCGTGCCGATCCTGCGCGCGCTGCAGGCCGCCTCCGAAACACTGGGCAACCGCGCCATGCGCGCCGACGCGCTCGACGCGCTGGTGCTGGTGCGCGAGGGCGCGCCGCTGGCCTCTGCGCTGGCGCAGAAGAAACGCTTCCCTGGGCTGGTGTCGATGTTCGCGCGCCTGGGCGAACAGACCGGCACGCTGCCCGTGATGCTGCAACGCGCCGCCAACCAGCTCGGCGCCGAAGTGCAGCGCCGCGCGATGCACCTGGCCACCATCCTGGAGCCGCTGCTCATCGTCGCCATGGGCGGCGTGGTCATGCTCATCGTGCTGGCAGTGATGCTGCCCATCATTCAGCTGAACCAGTTCGTCAAGTGACGACGGACGGGGAGCCCCTCACATGCCCGTAACGCTCGAAGACAAACTCGTGGTCGCGATCTCCTCGCGGGCCCTGTTCAACCTCGAAGAAGAAAACAAGATCTTCGAGGCCGGCGACAACGAGGGCTACATGAAGCTGCAGCTCGACCGCATCGATGAACCGGCCGCGCCCGGCATCGCGTCGTCGCTGATCCGCAAGCTGCTGCGCTTCAACGAAGACGGCGTGCAGCGCGTCGAGGTGGTCATTCTGTCGCGCAACGACCCGGTGTCGGGCATGCGGATCTTCAAGTCGAGCGCAGCGGCCGACATCAAGCTGCAGCGCGGCGTGTTCACGCAAGGCCGCCCGCCCTTCGGCTATTTGCGCCCGCTGCGCGCGCACCTGTTCCTGTCGGTCAACGCGCAAGACGTGCGCGAGGCACTCGCCGCAGGCTTCCCCGCCGCACGCGTGCTGGTCGAGTCGGTGAAAGCCAGCGATGCGTGGCCGAACGAAGTGCGCATCGCCTTCGACGGCGACGCGGTGCTCTTCAGCGACGAGGCCGAGCGCGTGTTCCAGGCCGAGGGCCTCGACGCCTTCCAGGCGCACGAACTCAGCAAGGCCGACCTGCCCCTGCCCGAAGGCCCATTCAAGCCGCTGCTGATGGCGCTGCACCGCCTGCAGATGGCGGGCAACGCGCAGATGCGCATCCGCACCGCGCTGGTCACGGCGCGCAGCGCGCCGGCGCACGAGCGCGCGATTCGCACGCTCATGAAATGGAACATCCGCGTCGACGAAGCGATGTTCCTCGGCGGCCTGCCCAAGGGCGAGTTCCTGCGCGAGTTCGAGCCCGACTTCTTCTTCGACGACCAGACCGGTCACGTCGATGCGGCCTCGCGGCATGTGCCTGCGGGGCATGTGTCGAGTGGCATCAGCAACGAGCCCTGACGCTGTTCAGGGCGCGATCACGCCGACGGGGCACCTTGCTCCGCGAATGTCCTCCGCCCTTCGGGCTCCCCCTTTATTTCGCTGCGCAAGACACCCCATCGACGTGATCGATGGGCAGTGCAGTCGTTGATCGGCCGCACACCAGCAACGTGCCTCGTGCGCAGGGCACCGGGTGCTCCCCGCAGCGAAATCAAGGAGGAGGGGCGCAGCCCCGGGGGACATTCGCGGAGGGGAGTACCTGGTGTCCTGTGCACGCGCCACAGCCCCCCTCTCGCAGCTTTTGAAGAAGCCATAGACCAGCGCGTTGTCACACGCGTTTCGTCCCACTGTCATCGCTCGTTCACTGCCAAGTAACGGGTTCTCCCTAGTCTTGTCGCCTGTCCGGTGCGCAGTGCCTTCGTGGCACTTTTTTTTCGCGCCGGCCTTTCACCTCCCTCGACAGACAACAAGAACCGAACGGCTTTTCCGATGCGTCCGACTCCTTCTACGCACGCCGCGCCTCTCACGCGCTGGCTGTTGCCCCTTGCGATTTCCGCCGCGCTCGCGGCCTGCGGCGGTGGAGGCGGCGGTGGCGTTGCCTTTCCGCCAATCAGCGGCACCCCGACGCCGCCCCCGAGCAGCACGCCCAACGAAGGCAAGAGCGGCCCCAAGGCGCTGATCGTCGAGATCGACGGGCTCACGCATGCCGTCCTGCTCGACGCCATCGCACAGAAGAAGGTGCCGGCCGCGCTGCAGTCGCTGCAACTCGCTCCCGCATGGACCGGCGGCACCGATGGCGCGCTCAGCGAGCAGCCCGCCACCGACGGCCCCGGCTGGGCCACGCTGCTGACCGGCACCTGGGTGCCGCGCCATGCAGTGCGCGCCGACACCGCGGACCAACGCATCGACGCCAAGCTCGCACCCTCGGTCTTCGCCTTCGCGAAGCAGAAGAAGGACGCGGGCTACCTCACCGCATCGGTCACCGCCAACACGCTCTATCCGAACCTTCTGCTCGCGGAAACCGGCACGCTCGACACTGCCGTCGACTGCGCCGGCGCCGACGCCTGCGTGACTGCCAACACCACGCGCCTGATCGGCGCGGGCTACGACCTGCTCGTGGCGCAGTACAGCGCGCCCGCCGCCGCAGCCGCCAACGGCCTGCGCAGCGAAACGTACCAGCGCGCCGTCTCCGACACCGCAACGGCCGTCGGCCAGCTGCTCGCGCGCATCGCGCAACGCACGGCCAACGACGCGAAGGAAGACTGGCTCGTGATCCTCACGACCGGCCATGGCCTCGATGCCTTCGGCGGCGTCACCAGCCTGAAGGACGTCGACAACAAGACCGTCTTCATCGCCAGCAACAAGACCCTGCCCTCACTGCCCGCCGTCGGCGCCGCCTCGCCGGCCGACGACAACGCGCTGCGCCAGTCGGCCGCCGCGACCGACATCGCGCCCACAGTGCTGCGCCACCTCGGCGCGCTGCCCGCGACTGCGGCCTACAACCTCAACGGCCAGGCCCTGCAGGCCACCACCGCCGTGCAGCAGCTCGCGGCCCGCACCAGCGCCGACCGCAGCAGCATCGAACTCTCGTGGACCCTCGCGGGCGACCTCGGCGGCCCGGTGCAGGTGCTGCGCGACGGCAAGTCCATCGCCACGCTGCCGGCCGGTGCCACACGCTACACCGACCCGGTCAAGGCCGCGGCCGATGGCCTCTACGCGTTCCAGTACACGGTCGCCGCCGGTGGCGCCAGCGTCTCGGTCTCCGCGCAGATCGCCTACGTGAAGGTGGGCCTGGTCAACCTGTTCCCGCTCGACGCACTGCCCGCGCTGGACCTCAACGCCACCGCGACGCTCGCGCCCATGGCCGCGGATGCCGATGGCGGCTCGCTCGTGGCCGACGACAACTTCCTGCCGCCCTACCGCGTGCAGGCGTTGCGCGTGGACAGCCGCGTGAAGAACGCGAGCGGCATGGCCGGCTACAAGCTGCTGCAGACGCGCGACGTGACCACGGCCCCCGCCGTGGCCGCCTTCACCTTCGGCTTCTGGCTGCGCACCGACGCCACCTGCAGCCAGGGCGTGAGCAACGGCGCCTCGGTCATCGCCAACAAGAACTACGACACCGGCGACAACGCAGGCCTCGCGCTCGGCCTGTTCAGCAACTGCGAGCTGCGCTTCAACACCGGCACCGGCAGCGGCCGTGGCGAGATCAAGGGCAAGCACTTCCTGAGCGCGGGCCGCTGGGCCTACGTGGCGATGGTCGTCGACAAGGCCGGCAAGAACATGAGCGGCTATGTGTTCGACCCCGTGAAGGGCACGCAGACCGGCAGCGTCGCGCTCTCGAATGCGCTGGTCGCCGCGCTCGGCGGCCTCGGCAAGGGCATCGCCCTGAACGAAGACGCCACCGGCCTGTACTACCAGCGCTGGTCGGCTTCGCCGCGCGGCGCGATGGACTTCAACGACTTTGCGATCTGGAACCGCGCGCTCACCGCCGAAGAGCTCACGGCCATCTACACCTCGGGCCAGCCGCTGTCGGCACTGGCGCCCTGATTACTCCGATCACCCCGATCTCCACGACATCACAAAGAGAGGATCACCCCATGCTGCTTCAAGCTTCCCTCCCCGCGCGCCTGCTGGCCGCCTTCCTCCTGGCCTGCACGCTGTCCGCCTGCGGCGGCAGCGACAACGGCGGTGGCGGCATTCCGCCCGTCATCACGCCGCCACCGCAGCCCCAACCCGAGCCCGGTGTGAAGCCCGAAATGCGCTGCGCACCGTGACACGCGACGTCATGACATCCCACGACAAGACCATGAATTCACGCCGCAAATTCCTCACGGGCACCGCCACCACCGGCGCGGCCGCCCTCGCCCTCTCGGCCTTCCCGCCGAGCATCCGCCGCGCGCTGGCCATTCCGGCCAACAACAAGACCGGCACCATCAAGGACGTCGAGCACATCGTCATCCTGATGCAGGAAAACCGTTCGTTCGACCACTACTTCGGCACGCTCATGGGTGTGCGCGGTTTCGGCGACCGCTTCACCATTCCGCTGCCGGGCGGGCGCAACGTGTGGCAGCAGGCCGACGAGACGGGTGCGCCCGTGCTGCCCTACCACCTGGACCAGACCAAGGGCAACGCGCAGCGCGTCGCCGGCACGCCGCACGACTGGAACGACGGCCAGAACGCCTGGGACGGCGGCCGCGCCTACCAGTGGGTCAGGTACAAGAAGACCGGCACCGCGCCGTACACCCAGGCCATGGGCTACCTCGAGCAGGCCGAGCTGCCGTACCAGTTCGCGCTGGCCAACGCCTTCACGCTGTGCGACGGCTACCACTGCAGCATGCACACGGGCACCAACTCGAACCGCATGTTCCACTGGACCGGCACCAACGGCCCCACGGGTGCGAACGTGGCCTCGGTCACCAACGAGTGGGACGACAGCTACACGCCGCCCTCGACCACCGGCTACGAGTGGAAGACCTTCCCCGAGCGCCTGCAGGCCGCCGGCGTCAGCTGGATCGTGTATGAAAACATGCGCGACAACTTCGGCGACAACCCGCTGGTCGGCTTCAAGCAGTACCGCCAGGCCAGCGAGGCCTCGGGCAAGCCGATCAAGAACACCGGCCCGGTGCCGGCCTACGACCCGGCCAGCGACGACGCCGGCAACCCGCTGTACAAGGGCATCGCCAACACGATGCCCGGCGCCAACGTGGACGAGTACCTGAACGCCTTCCGCAACGACGTGAAGAACGGCAAGCTGCCGCAGGTGTCGTGGATCATCGCGCCCGCCACCTACTCGGAGCACCCCGGACCGTCGAGCCCGGTGGAAGGCGGCTGGTACATCCAGGAAACGCTCGATGCCCTCACCGCCGTGCCCGAGGTGTGGAGCAAGACCGTGCTGCTCATCAACTTCGACGAGAACGACGGCTACTTCGACCACTACCCCTCGCCCGCCGCGCCCTCGCTCAACCCCGACGGCTCGCCCGCCGGCAAGACGACGCTGCCCGAGGCCGACATCGCCTTCGAGCGCTTCACGCATCCCAAGCCGCCGGGCACCACCAAACAGCCCGCGCCCGACGGCCGCGTCTACGGCCCCGGCGTGCGCGTGCCGATGTACGTGATCTCGCCCTGGAGCCGCGGCGGCTGGGTCAACTCGCAGGCCTTCGACCACACCTCGGTGATCCGCTTCATCGAGGCGCGCTTCGGCGTGAAGGAGCCGAACATCTCGCCGTTCCGCCGCGCGGTGTGCGGCGACCTGACGAGCGCCTTCAACTTCGCCACGCCCAACAACGAAGTGTTGCCGACGCTGGCCGGCCGCACGAGTCGCACGCAGGCGAACGACAAGCGCGCGGCGCAGGAAGCCCAGGCGCAGGTCCCCATGCCCGCCGATCCGCAGCTGCCGCGCCAGGCCGCCGGCACGCGCCCCTCGCGCGCCCTGCCCTACGAGCTGCACGTGAGCGCGCGCAACGACGCCACCAGCGGCAAGGTGCGGCTGCTGTTCGCCAACACCGGCAAGGCCGCCGCCGTGTTCCACGTGTACGACAAGCTCAACCTGGAACGCCTGCCGCGCCGCTACATGGTCGAGGCCGGCAAGACGCTGGACGACACCTGGAACGCGATGCTCGACAACACGGGCTTCTACGACCTGTGGGTGCTCGGCCCCAACGGCTTCCATCGCCATTTCCGCGGCGACCTGAACAGCCTGCGCGCCGGCGATGCGCCCAACCCCGAAGTGCGCGTGTGCTACGACATCGCCAACGGCAATGTCTACCTGCAGATGCTCAACGGCGGCCGCAACACCTGTAAGTTCACCGTGCGCCCCCGGGCCTACCGCACCGATGGCCCGTGGACCGCGACCGTGGCCGGCGGCACCTCGGCCGAGCAGCACTGGGACCTGGCCGCCAGCGGCGCCTGGTACGACTTCGAAGTGACCTGCGACGCCGACACCAGCTACTACCGCCGCTTCGCGGGCCGCGTGGAAACCGGCCGGCATTCGGTGAGCGACCCGGCCATGGGCACGGCCGCCGCCTGAGGCCAGGGCGACACCATGACCTCCCGCCGCAACTTCCTCACCGGCACCGCCACCACCGGTGCCGCCGCGCTCGCGCTCTCGGCCTTTCCGCCGAGCATCCGGCGCGCACTGGCCATTCCGGCCAACAACAAGACCGGCACGATCAAGGACGTCGAGCACGTCGTGATCCTGATGCAGGAGAACCGTTCGTTCGACCACTACTTCGGCACGCTGGCCGGCGTGCGTGGCTTCGGCGACCGCTTCCCCATTCCGTTGCCCAAGGGCCTCAACGTCTGGCAGCAAAGCGATGCCAACGGCAACGTGGTGCTGCCGTACCACTTCGACAGCCGCAAGGGCAACGCGCAGCGCGACGGCGGCACGCCGCACGACTGGGACGACAGCCAGCAGGCCTGGGGCGGCGGCCGCATGAACGAATGGGCGCGCTACAAGACGCCCAAGGCCATGGGCTACCACAAGCAGGCCGAGATTCCGTTCCAGTTCGCGCTGGCCGATGCCTTCACGTTGTGCGACGCGTACCACTGCGCGATGCACACCGGCACCGACGCGAACCGCTCGTTCCACATCACCGGCACCAACGGCCCGACCGCGCAGAACGTGGCCTTCGTCAGCAATGAGTGGGACTGGCTGGACGCCACCCCCAGCAAGGTCGACACCGGCTACACGTGGAAGACCTACGCCGAGCGCCTCGAAGACGCCGGCGTGAGCTGGATCTGCTACCAGAACATGCCCGACGAATGGGGCGACAACATGCTGGGCGCGTTCCGCCAGTTCCGCCGCGCCAACCGCGCGTCGCCCTACCCGGTGACCAGCGGCTACTACAAGGCGCCGTTTTCCGACACGGGCCAGAAGCTTCCCTTCCACGCCTACGACGCGGCCAGCGACAACCCGGGCAACCCGCTGTACAAGGGCATCGCCAACACGCTGCCCGGCGACAAGCCCGAGGACTACCTGGACGCGTTCCGGCGCGACATCAAGGCCGGCCGCCTGCCGCAGGTGAGCTGGATCAACGCGCCCTCGGCCTACTGCGAGCACCCGGGCCCGTCCAGCCCGGTGCAGGGTGCGTGGTTCCTCCAGGAAATCCTCGATGCGCTCACCGCCGTGCCCGAGGTGTGGAGCAAGACCGTGCTGCTGGTCAACTTCGACGAGAACGACGGCTACTTCGACCACATGCCCTCGCCCTCGGCGCCTTCGCTCAACCCCGACAAGACGCCAGCCGGCAAGACCACGCTCGCCGCCGACGCCCTGAAGCCCGAGTACTTCACGCAGCCGGCACCCGACGGCAGCACCTCGCAGCCGAAGCCCGACAACCGCGTCTTCGGCCCCGGCCCGCGCGTGCCGCTGTACGTGATCTCGCCCTGGAGCCGCGGCGGCTGGGTCAGCTCGCAGGCCTTCGACCACACCTCGGTGCTGCGCTTCCTCGAAACGCGCTTCGGTGTGAAGGAGCCCAACATCTCGCCGTTCCGACGCGCGGTGTGCGGCGACCTCACGAGCGCCTTCAACTTCGCCACGCCGAACACCGAGGCCCCGCCCCAACTCGCAGGCAAGTTGAACCGAACCGATGCCGACAAGGTGCGCAACGACCAGCAGGCGCTGCCGCTGGTGCCGCTGCCGACCGATCCGCAGCTGCCGCGCCAGGCCACCGGCACGCGCCCGTCGCGTGCCCTGCCCTACGAGCTGCACACGAGCGCCAGGGCCGACACCCTCGCCGGCACCGTGAAGCTGGTCTTCTCGAACACCGGCAAGGCCGCGGCCGTGTTCCACGTGTACGACAAGCTCAACCTCGACCGCCTGCCGCGCCGCTACATGGTCGAGGCTGGCAAGACGCTCGACGACAGCTGGACCGCTGCGATCGACAACAGCGGCTTCTACGACCTGTGGGTGCTCGGCCCCAACGGCTACCACCGCCACTTCAAGGGCGACCTCAACCGCCTGCGCGCCGGCGGCGTGGCCGCGCCCGAGGTGCGTGTCTGCTACGACATCGCCAACGGCAACGTCTACCTGCAGATGCGCAACGACGGCAAGGCCCCTTGCAAGTTCACGGTGCGCGCCAAGGCCTACCGCGACGACGGCCCGTGGAACGCCACGGTGAACGGCGGCGCCCAGGCCGAGCAGCACTGGGAACTGGCCGCCAGCGGCCAGTGGTACGACTTCGCCGTCACCTGCGACAGCGACCCGGCCTTCTACCGCCGCTTCGCCGGCCGCGTGGAAACCGGCAAGCACACGGTCAGCGATCCGGCGATGGGCTTGCCCGACCTCTGAAGACGTAGGCATGATCCCCCCGCGCCCGCCAGCGGCGCGGGGGAATTCATGCACGCCAAGGTCATCCGGTACTTCGTCGAAGTGGTTCGCGCGGGCTCGATCCGCAAGGCGGCCGAGCAGTTGCACGTGGTGCCCACGGCCGTCAACCGCCAGATCCTCAACCTCGAGGAAGAACTGGGCGCGCCGCTGTTCGAGCGCATCCACAACACGCTCAAGCTCACGCCCGTGGGCGAGATCGTGCTGGCGCACGCGCGCGGCACGCTGCGCGAGTTCGACCTCGTGCGCCAGCGCATCGAGGACGTGCGCGGCCTGCGCCAGGGCGAGGTCACGCTGGCCACCACGGCCGGCCTGGCCGACGCCTTCCTGCCGGCCGTGGTGCAGCGCTTTCGCGCGGCGCACCCGGGCATCCAGCTGAAGCTGCTGGGCCTGCCCATCGCGGCCGTGCTGCGCAGCGTGGCCGAAGGCGATGCCGACCTGGCGCTGGCCTACGACGTGCCCGGCACGGCCGGCTTTCGCACGCTGTTCAGCAGCGAGTGGCCGATCGGCGCGGTGGTGCCGCCGGGCCATCCGCTCACGGCGCACGCGACCGCGCTGCTGGCGGAGTGCGTGGGCTACCCGCTGATCCTGCCCGCGCCCTCGCTGTCGATCCGGCCGATCCTCGACGCCGCGTTCGAGCGCTCGGCCATCCGCGTGTCGCCCGTGGTCGAGACCACTTCGACCGCGCTGATGCGCCGGCTGGTGCGCGATGGCGGCGGCATCACGCTGCTCAATCGCCTGGACGTCGACGAGGAGCGCAACGACGGCAGCCTGGTCTTCGTGCCGCTGCGCGACACCACGCTGCGCGCGCAGACGCTCACGCTCGAGACCCGCGCCGCGCAGGCGCCGAGCGCGGCGGCGGAGCTGTTCGCGAACCATGTCGTGGCCTGCCTGGACGACCTGCTGGCGCCCTGACATGCACCCTGGATGACCGTCCACTTTTTGTGCACAGGGCGCGTCATTTATTGACTTTGCATGTGCAAAGACATCGCTCCTAGACTGCCGCGCCGGTTCATCGGCAGGAAAGGTTCCCATGTTCTCGAACGATAAAAAGACCCCCGCAGGAGACGGCGAAGGGGTCGACCAGAAGCTTCCGCTCGCCCGCTGCGGCGCATTGAGCCTGCAGCACGTGCTCGTGATGTACGCGGGCACGGTGGCCGTGCCGCTCATCGTGGGCGGCGCGCTCGGCCTCTCGAAGGCCGACATCGCCTTCCTCATCAACGCCGACCTGTTCGCCGCCGGCATCGCCACGTTGGTGCAGGCCATCGGCTTCTGGCGCTTCGGCATCCGCATGCCGGTGATGATGGGCGTGACCTTCGCGGCGGTCGGGCCGATGATCGCCATCGGCATGGACCCTTCGCTCGGGCTGCCCGCGATCTACGGCGCGACCATCGTGGCGGGCGTGTTCGGCATGCTGGTCGCGCCGCTCATGGGGCGGGTGCTGGGCGTGTTTCCGCCGCTGGTCACGGGCACGGTCATCACGCTGATCGGCGTGTCGCTCATGGGCGTGGCCATCAACTGGGCGGCCGGCGGCCAGCCCAGCGCGACCCGCATGGTCGACGGCGTGGCGCACGCGGTGGCCAACCCGGCCTACGGCGAGCCGGTGAACCTGGCGATTGCCGCGGCCGTGCTGGCGGTGATCATCGCGATCACGCGCTTCGGCCGGGGCCTCATCGCCAACATCGCGGTGCTGCTAGGCATCGTGTTCGGCGTGGGCCTGTCGCTGGCGCTCGGGCGCATGCATTTCGACGGGCTCGAAGAAGCGAGCTGGATGGCCGTGACCACGCCCTTCCACTTCGGCCTGCCGCGCTTCGAGCTCACGGCCATCGCCTCGATGTGCATCGTGATGCTCATCACGCTGGTCGAGTCGACCGGCATGTTCCTCGCGCTGGGCGAGATCACCGGCCGCAAGGTGACGACCGACGCACTCACACGCGGGCTGCGCGCCGACGGGCTGGGCACGGTCATCGGCGGCGTGTTCAACACCTTTCCGTACACCTCGTTCTCGCAGAACGTGGGGCTGGTCACGGTGACGGGCGTGCGCTCGCGCTACGTGGCGGCGGGCGGTGGCCTGATGCTGATCGCGCTGGCGCTCTTTCCGAAGATCGCGCACATCGTGGCCTCGGTGCCGCAGTTCGTGCTCGGCGGCGCGGGCATCGTGATGTTCGGCATGGTGGCGGCGACGGGCGTGCGCATTCTGGGTGCGATCGACTACGCGCAGAACCGCCATGCGCTGTACGTGATCGCCATTTCCATCGGGCTCGGATTGATCCCCACGCTGTCGCCCAACTTCTTCCAGCACTTCCCCGCCTGGACCCATCCGCTGACGCACAGCGGCATCGTGCTGGGCACGCTGGCCGCGGTGCTGCTCAATCTTTTCTACAACGGCGTGCTGTCGAAGGAACGGTCCTTCGCGATGGCGGCGCGCACTTCGCACGGCTCCGAATGACTTTTCAAAATCCATCCTTTTCCTCGCAACCGCAGCAGCGCCCGCCGCTGCTGATCGTCCGGCACGCCGACGTGCTCGTCACCATGGACGCCGCCCGGCGCGAGATCGCCGACGGCGCCGTGGTGATGAACGGCCCCGCCGTCGCCTGGGTGGGCGCCACCGCCGAGCTGCCAGTGGCGTACCTCGACGCGCTGCGCGGCGGCCAGGCCGAGGCCATCGACATGCACGGCCATGTCGTGATGCCCGGACTGGTGAACACGCACCACCACATGTACCAGAGCCTCACGCGCGCCGTGCCCGAGGCACAGGACGCCGAGCTCTTCGGCTGGCTCACGAACCTGTACCTGCTGTGGGCGCGGCTCACGCCCGAGATGATCCGCGTGTCGACGCAGACCGCCATGGCCGAGCTGATGCGCTCGGGCTGCACCACCACCAGCGACCACCTCTACCTGTTTCCGAACGGCTCGCGGCTCGACGACTCGATCGAGGCGGCCGACGCCATGGACATGCGCTTCCACGCGGCGCGCGGCAGCATGAGCGTGGGCCGCAGCGCCGGCGGCCTGCCACCTGACGAGGTGGTGGAGACCGAGGCCGCGATCCTGCGCGACAGCGAGCGCCTCATCGACCGCTGGCACAACCCCGCGCGCCATTCGATGCGCCGCATCGTGCTGGCGCCCTGCTCGCCGTTCTCGGTGTCGCGCGACCTGATGCGGCTGTCGGCCGAGCTGGCGCGCGAACGCGGCGTGTCGCTGCACACGCACCTGGCCGAGAACGACAACGACGTGGCGTACTCGCGCGAGAAGTTCGGCATGACGCCGGCCGAGTACGCCGAAGACCTGGGCTGGGTGGGCCACGACGTGTGGCACGCGCACTGCGTGAAGCTCGACGACGCCGGCATCGCGCTCTTCGGTCGCACCGGCACCGGCGTGGCGCACTGCCCGTGCTCGAACATGCGGCTGGCCTCGGGCATCGCGCCCATCGGGGCGATGCGGCGCGCGGGCGTGCCCGTGGGCCTGGGCGTGGACGGCAGCGCGTCGAACGACGGCGCCCACATGCTGGGCGAGGCACGCCAGGCCATGCTGCTGCAGCGCGTGGGCTACGGCCCGGCTGCGATGACCGCTCGCGAGGCGCTGGAGATCGCCACGCTCGGCGGCGCCCGCGTGCTCGGGCGCGACGACATCGGTGCGCTGGCACCGGGCATGTCGGCCGACCTCGTGGCCTTCGACATGCGCGGCGTGGACCACGCGGGCGCCTGGCACGACCCGGTGGCGGCGCTGGTGTTCTGCACGCCGGTGGCGGCGGCGCTGAGCGTGATCGACGGCGTGGTCCGCATCCGCGACGGGCGCTTCACGGGCTTCGAGCTGGCGCCGCTGCTGGCGACGCACCGCGACCTGGCGCGCACGCTGTACGACAGCGCGCGGCATCCGCACACCGCCTGAAAAAGCGGTGCGCCCTGCGCGTCAGCGACGCATGGTGTCGAGCTGCGTGACCGGCGCGGCGTTGTTGCCCCACGACCCGCGGATGTAGGTGAGCACCTCGGCCACCTCGGTGGCGTCGAGCGCGTGCCCGAACGGCGGCATGCCGTAGGGACGCGGGTTGCCGGCCGTGGCGGGCAGGAAGCCGCCGTGCGCAACCACCTGGATCAGGTTGGTGGGCCGCGCCATCGTCACCGCGCGGTTGCCCGCGAGCGGCGGGTAGGCGCCGGCTGCGCCCTGGCCCTGGTCGCCGTGGCAGTAGGCGCAGCGCTGGTCGTAGATCTTCGCGCCGCGCACCATCGCGCCGGCGTCGCGCCGCACCGGCGCGGCCGGGGCCTTCTGGGCTGCGGGCGCGTCCTGCTTCACGGCCTCGGGCAGGTCCTTCAGGTAGATCGCCATCGCGCCCAGGTCGGCATCGCTCAGGTACTGCGTGCTGCGGAACACGACATCGGCCATCGGGCCCATCACCGAGCCACGCGGGGCGGTGCCGCTCTTGAGCAGCGCCACGACATCGGCCGCGGGCCAGTCGGCCACACCCGCTTCGTGCGGATCGGCCAGCGAGGGTGCGTACCAGTTCTCCACCGCGATCAGGCCGCCCGAGAGCCCGAGCTTGGTTTCTGTGGCGCCCAGCGAGTTGCGGCTGCCGTGGCAGGCGATGCAGTGGCCGAGACCGCCGACCAGGTAAGCGCCGCGGTTCCATTCGGCCGGCTTGTTCGCGTTCGCCACGAAGGGCTGCGGCTTGAACGAGAGCGCGCGCCACACCGCAAGCGCGGCCTGCGTGTCGTACGGGAAGCGCAGCCGGTGCGCCTTGTTTTCCGTGGCGGCCGGCGCCACGCTGCGCAGGTAGGCGTACAGGGCGTCGGAGTCTTCGCGCGTGACCTGCGTGAAGTTCGGGTACGGGAAGGCCGGGTACAGCAGGCGCCCGTCCTTGCTGCGGCCGTTGTGCATGGCACGCCAGAAGTGCGCGCTGCTCCAGCCGCCGATGCCGTGCGTCGCATCGGGCGTGAGGTTGGTCGCGTAGATGGTGCCGAACGGCGTTTCGAGCGGCACGCCGCCCGCATAGGGCTGGCCGCCGCGCGTGGTGTGGCAGCCGGCGCAGTTGCCCGCCAGCGCGAGGTAACGCCCGCGCTCGACGAGCTGCGGCGTGGCCTCGAAGGCTTCGGCGCCCTCGGGCAGCGGGTCTTCGCCGCGCAGGTTCAGCGCCAGCACGATGCCGGCCAACACGGCCGCCAGGGTGACCAGGCCCAGCAGGGCCCAGCCGAAATGTCTCAGTCGCGCGGTCATCGGGTTCTCAGGGTTTCGCCGCGGTGGGCATGCCGCCGCAGGTCACGGGCAGCGGCGCGGGCAGCGAGGCCGCCGGGCGGGTGTCGGCCGGCATCGGCTGCACGGCCAGCCAGCTGGCCACGGCGTTGATGTCGGCTGTGGTCATGCGCTGGCCGATCTGCGCCATGCAGTCGGGCGCGGGCGCATGGCGCTCCTTGGTGAGCCAGGCGCCGAGCTGCGACGACACATACAGCCGCGGCAGGCCCAGCAGGCCCGGAATGGCCGGCTGCACGCCCGTGAGCGCCGCGCCGTGGCACTGCACGCAGGCCGGAATCTGGCGCGCGGCATCGCCTTCGAGCGCCAGCTGGCGGCCACGGCGCAGCTGCTCGGGCGAGGCGTCGCTCTGCGGCGAGACCGCCGCGTACGGCAGCGACAGGTTGGCGAAGTACTCGGCCATCTCGCGCAGGTAGTCGTCCGACAGGTGCTGGACCATGTAGGTCATGTCGCTGTTGAAGCGACGCCCGTCGCGAAAACTCACGAGCTGGTTGAACAGGTAGCCCGCCGGCTTGCCCGCCAGGCGCGGGAAGAAACCGGCGTTGGTGGTGGCGCCCTCGCGGCCGTGGCAGGCGATGCAGGCGGCCACGCGCTGCTCGATGGTGTTGGGCACGGTGGTGGTGGCTGCGCGCGTCATCGCAGGCGCGAGCGGCAACAGCAGCGCCAGGGCCAGCGCGGCCCGGTGGAGCACGGCCTTCATCACGTGCCTGCCGCGAAATGCGCCAGGGCCAGCAGGCCCGCGATCAGCAGCAGGGCCATGCACAGCCCCACGCCGATCAGCGGCAGGATGCCCAGCTGGGCGGTCCGCTTGTCGGCGTCGGCCCGGCGGCCGCCCAGCCCGATGAAGCTCCAGAGTACGGCGCGCACCGCGCGCATCAGATTGAACATGGGTCCACTGTCGCGCAAACGGGTCAAAAAAAACAGATGCAGATCCAGCTCGATTCACCATATCAGATTAGAGTCCCCGCGAATGACAACGGCCCACCGATGAAGCGTTATGAAGCCCTGGCCTCGGACATCGAGGCCTCGATCCGCAACGGCACCCTCAAGACCGGCGACCGCCTGCCCTCCGTGCGTCACACGGGCAGCAGCCGCGGCGTGAGCGCCTCCACCGTGTTCCAAGCCTACTACCTGCTGGAGGCGCGCGGGCTGGTGCGCGCGCGCGACCGCTCGGGCTACTACGTGGCCGGCGGCGGCCTGCGCGACGCGCCGCCCGAGACCACCCTGACCTCGCGCCCCGCCGAAGGCCCGCGCGCGCTCGAGGTGAGCGACCAGGTCTTCGACATCCTCGAAGCCAGCATGTCGCGCCAGGTCGTGCCCTTCGGCTCGGCCTTTCCGAGCCCGCTGCTGTTTCCGCTGGCGCGGCTGGGCCAGTTCATGGCGGCCAGCGCCAAGGCGCTCGACCCCTGGCGCACCGTGGACGACCTCACGCCCGGCAGCGCGGCGCTTCGCCGGCAGATCGCGCTGCGCTACCTGGCCGACGGCCTGCCGGTGCCGGCCGAGGAGATCGTCGTCACCAACGGCGCGCTCGAGGCGCTCAACCTGTGCCTCTCGGCCGTGACGCGGCCGGGCGACGCGGTGATCGTCGAGTCGCCCACCTTCTATGCCGCGCTGCAGGCGCTCGAACGCATGGGCCTGCGCGCCATCGAGGTGCCGACGCACCCGGGCGAAGGCATCGACCTCGACGCGCTGGCGCAGGCCATCGCCGCGCACAAGCCGACCGCCTGCTGGCTCATGACCACCTTCCAGAACCCGCTGGGCAGCCTGATGCCCGACGCGAAGAAGAAGGCGCTGGTCGAACTGCTCGCGCGCCACGAACTGCCGCTCATCGAGGACGACGTGTACGCCGAGCTCTACTTCGGCGAGCGCCGCCCGCCACCGGCCAAGGCCTTCGACACGCAGGGGCTGGTGCTGCACTGCTCGTCGTTCTCGAAGAGCCTCGCGCCCGGCTACCGCATCGGCTGGGCCTCGGCCGGGCGCTTCGCGCGCAAGGTGGCGCGCCAGAAGCTCACGACCACGCTCAGCACCTCGGTGCCCGCGCAGCTGGCGCTGGCCGACTACCTCGAGAAGGGCGGCTTCGACAAGCACCTGCGCAAGCTGCGCCAGACGCTGGCGATGCAGCAGGCCAGCTTCACGCAGGCCGTGGGGCATTACTTTCCGGCCGGCACGCGCGCCACGCGGCCGCTGGGCGGGTACTTCCTGTGGGTCGAGCTGCCGGCGCAGGTGGATGCGCTGGAGATCCATCGCCTGGCGCTGGAGCGCGGCATCAGCGTCGCGCCCGGCCCGATCTTCTCGGCCACGCGTGCGTTCGCCAACTGCCTGCGGCTGAACTACGGCCACGCGTGGGACGCGCACAGCGAGCAGGCCTTGCAGACGCTCGGGCGGCTGGTGGAAGAAGCGAGCTGAAACGACAACGCCCGCCGAAGGGGCGGGCGTTGTGCGGGCATGTCGAGCTACTCCTGCGGTTCCAGCGCCGCCGGCGCCGGCGCCCCGCTCTTCTTGCGCGCCTGCAGCACGAACGCCACCAGCTGCCACACCACGAAGATCGCGATCAGCCCCAGCAGCGTGCCGCTGATGGGCCGCGACACGAAGGTGCCGAAGCCGCCGCGGCTGAGCAGCATCGCGCGTCGGAAGTTCTCCTCGAGCATCGGCCCGAGGATGAAGCCCAGCATGAGCGGCGCGGCGTCGAGCTCCAGCCGCATGAACATGTAGCCCATGAAGCCGAACGCGGCGGTGATGAACACGTCCTGCAGGTTGTTGTTCACGCTGTAGGTGCCGATGCAGCAGAAGAACAGGATCGAGGGGAACAGCACGCTGTACGGAATCTTGAACACCGAGAGCCAGTAACGCACCAGCGGCACGTTCAGCACCAGCAGGAACACGTTGCCGATCCACATGCTGGCCACCAGGCCCCAGAACAGCTCGGGATGGCTGGCGATCATGTTCGGGCCCGGCTGGATGCCCTTGATGATGAAGGCCGCCAGCATCAGCGCCATCACCGCGTTCTCGGGAATGCCGATGCTCATGAGCGGAATGAAGCTCGTGCGCGCCGCCGCCTCGTCGGCTGCGGCCTGGCCGGCCACGCCCTCGATGCAGCCGGTGCCGATCTCGTGCTTGTACTTGCTGACCTTCTTGTCCAGCGCATACGCCGCGAACTGCGCAATCGTCGGGCCGCCGCCGGGCAGGATGCCCAGGATGGAGCCGACCACGCTGCCGCGCAGCGCGCTCGGAATGATCCGCTTGAACTCCGCCCAGGTCGGGATGAGGTTGATCTTGCCGTTGAAGGGCGAGCGCTCCTCGCGCGAGTCGAGGTTCTTGGTGATCTCGGCGATGCCGAAGCAGCCCAGCGCAATGCTCACGATGCCCACGCCGTCGGTCAGGAACGGCATGTCCATCGTGAAGCGCGCCATGCCGCTGTTCACGTCGGTTCCGATGGTGCCCAGCAGCACGCCGATCATGCACATCGCCAGTCCGTTCAGCAGGCTGCCCGTGGTCACGAAGCTCACGCACACGAAGCCCACCAGCATCATCGCGACGTAGTCGGCCGGGCCGAACAGGAAGGCCACCTCGCCCAGCGTCGGCGCCAGGAACGACAGCACCAGGATCGCGACCGTGCCGCCGATGAAGCTGGAGAAGCCCGCCGTGAACAGCGCCAGCCCTGTCTGGCCCTTGAGCGTCATCGCGTAGCCGTCGATGCAGGCCACGATGCTGCTGGCGTGCGGGATCTTCATCGTGATCGCGCTCACGCTGTCGCCGTACTGCGCACCGTAGTAGATGCCGGCCAGCATGATCAGCGCGCCGGTGGTGGGAATCGAATACGTCAGCGGCAGCAGCAGGCTGATGGTGGCCAGCGGCCCCAGGCCCGGCAGCAGGCCGACCAGCGTGCCCACCGTGCAGCCGATGGCGCAGTACATCAGGTTGTGCAGTGTCAGGGCGTGCGAGAAACCGAACGCCAGGTTGTTCAGGACTTCCGTCATGGTCGTGGCCTCAGAAAAGCGGCAGGTTCAGGCCGAGCAGCTTCTGCAGCGCCAGCGCCATGGCGATCAGGCCCGCCGAGATCTTCACGTTGCGCAGCCACGAGTTGGAACTGCCCGCGAAGGCCGAACAGAACACCATGAAGACGATGCCCGCGATCATGTTCACGTACATCGAGATCAGCGCGAACCCGCACAGGCTCGACAGGATGAGTCCGATGTTCTTGAAGTTCAGGTCCAGCGTCACCGGCGCCACCACGAACGACCGGACCACGGTGGCCACGCCGATCAGCAGCAGCAGGCTGCTCACCATCACGGGGAACAGGCCCGGCCCCGCCCGGCTGAAGTCGCCGATGGGATAGCGCAGCGCGGTCAGGCCGAAGGCCAGCGCGATCGCCATGAGGAACAGACCTCTGACAAGGTTTCTATTTTTCATTCATGCGCTCACGGAGTGTTGTGATTCGAATGCGCCCGCGACCGGTGCAACCGGTGCAACCGGTGCGGGCGTGTCTCCGTCCGGAGGGAAGTTCCGGACGGATCGATGCTCTTTTTGCAAGCTGATCGGAATCTGACGTGGGCGCGAGGGGAACTACGTACCGGGCGCGAAGGCGGTGAACGCGCCCGGGTCACAATGCGCGGGGCCTCCTTTCGAAGGATTGCGGAACACCGATGAAGACACCACGCCACGCTCCCCGACACGCGCTCCTGGCGGGCGCTGCCACCGCCGCGCTGCTCGCCGCCTGCGCGGCACCGCCGCCGCCGGCGCCCGGCGAATGGTCGCCGCAGCCCCCCAACCCGAACGCGCCCTACCCGGCCGAATCGCGGATGAACGGGGAGCAAGGCATGGTGCTGCTGCGCGTGCGCACCACGCCGGCCGGCCTGCCGGCGAGCGTCGAGGTGAAAGAGTCGAGCGGCCACGCACGGCTGGACCGCTCGGCCGTCGAGACCGTCCGCACATGGCGCTTCAAGCCGACGCCGGACGATGGCACGGTGGTGTGGCGGGAGGTGCCGATCCGGTTCTTCATCACGTCGCCGCCGCAGCAGCCGACGATGAATTAGGAACGACTGTCCGGACGCAAGACACGAGATGCCGCACGTGATTCAGATGACGCTCGACGATCGTTTGCTGGACATTTCGGCGCCGGGCCCATGGGCCCGTGCGCTCGATCTGATCCAGTCGACCTCCCGGTTCGAGTTGTGGGTCTGCGTGCCCGACGGCCCGTCGATGTGCATGCTGCGAAACGGCGAGAGCGCCTGGCTCATGTACCTGCGGGAGCCGGGCGACAGCGGCTTCAGGTCGGTGGGCGACACGCACCGGCCGGGCGTGGAAGCCTTCACGCTGGGCAACGGACAGGTCGACGAGTACCCGCTCGCGTGGTGCATCGACGTCGCACAGTGCCTTCAGGCCCTCATCGATTTCCGCGACCGTAACGGCGCGCGGCCCGAAGGGGTCACATGGTGCGAAAGCTAGGCGGCGCGATCTTTCGCGGCCTCAGGCCGCCACCGCCACCCCACCCCGTCGCATCCGGCGCACCCTGAACAGCAGGAACGCCGCGATGCTCACGTTCACCAGGTTCCAGCCGATGCCGTTCAGGAAGGCCGCGTGGTAGCTGCCCGTCAGGTCGAACACCTTGCCCGACATCCAGCCGCCCAGCGCCATGCCGAACAGCGTGAACATCAGCACCGTGCCCACGCGCGCGCCAGCTTCCTTGGGCGGAAAGTGCTCGCGCACGATGATCGCGTACGAGGGCACGATGCCGCCCTGGAAGAGGCCGAACAACGCCGAGATCACATACAGCGGCACCAGCCCGTCGAAGGGCAGGAACAGCAGCAACGCCACGCACTGCAGCACGCCGCCCAGCATCAGCGTGCGCAGCCCGCCGATGCGGTCGCAGATGGCGCCCGACACCAGCCGGCTCACGATGCCGAAGCCCAGCATCAGCGACAGCATCATCGCGCCCTGTGCCGGGCCGTAGCCCAGGTCGCCGCAGTAGGCCACGATGTGCACCTGCGGCATCGCCATCGCCACGCAGCAGGCCACGCCCGCCACGCACAGCAGGCCCTGCGCCGTGCCCATGCTCAGGCCGAAGGGGCGCGTCATGTCGCGCACCAGAGTGCTGCCCGCCACCTGCGACACCGGCGCCACCTCGGCCAGGGCTGGCGGCCGTGCGCGGAAGAACAGCGCCAGCAGCGCCATCGTCACGCCGCAGAAGATGCCCATGCCGATGTAGGTCTGGCGCCAGCCCACCTGCTCGACGAAGTGCTGCGCGATGGGCGGCCACACCGCGCCCGCGAGGTAGTTGCCACTGGCGCACACCGCCACCGCGATGCCGCGCCGCTTGACGAACCACAGCGAGGTGTCTGCCACCAGCGGCGCAAAGGCCACCGAGCTGCCGAGCAGGCCGACCAGCAGCGCCTGCGCGACGGTGAAGGACACGATGCCTTCCGAAAGGCCCGTGGCGATGTAGCCGGCGGCCAGGAAGACCGAGCCCATCAGCAGCGGCTTCATCACGCCGATGCGGTCGGCCAGCTTGCCCATGAGCACGCCGCCGAAACCGAAGCCCAGCATCAGCAGCGTGTAGGGCATGGAGGCATCGGCGCGCGCCACGCCGAACTCGGCCTGCACCGCGGGCAACATGACCGACACCACGTACATGCCGCTGCTGCCGACCGTCATGACCAGCAGCGTGAGCGCCAGGCGCACCATGGCGTAGCGCGAGTCAGGCTGGTGGACGATGGTTGTCGCTTGGGTCGTCTTCATTCTTCTTGTCTCCACGCGTGCATCGGGTGGCGCACGTCGTGTGGCATTCTCGCGGAAGGCCGCGCCGCCTGCTGCGTGCGCCCTCGAGCATCCGACGCATGCCAATTACCTACAGACAAGCCATTCCCGAAGACACGCCCGCGTGCCTCGACCTGCGAGGCCGCACGCGAGAGAACGCCTTCTCGGTCGAAGACCTGAGAGCGATCGGCATCACATTGGAAAGCTGGCAGGCCGGCATCGCCGACGGTTCCCTGCCCGGCTACGTCGCGCTCGTCGACGGCGAGCTGGCGGGCTATTGCTTCGGCGAGCGGGACACCGGCGAGATCGGCGTGCTGGCGCTGCTGCCTGCGTACGAAGGCCAGGGCATCGGCAAGGCGTTGCTCGCGCTGATGGTCGAGGAGTTCAAGGGGCTGGGCTTCCAGCGGCTCTTCCTGGGTTGCTCGCCCGATCCGCAGGTGCGCTCGCACGGGTTCTACCGGCACCTGGGCTGGAAGCCCACCGGCGAATTCGATGCAGCGGGCGATGAAGTGCTGGCGTACGTCCCGTCCTGAGACGTTCGCCGCGGCCGGTGCGCTGAACGCGCCGGCAGCCTCAGCCCACGAACGGCGCGGGCGCCATCACCACCACGACGCTCGACGACAAGAAGGCCTTCGGCATCGGAGTGCCGGGCTTGCGCTTGCCGTCGCAGGCCGCGGTCAGCAGGCCGAGACAGAGCAGAAGAACAAAGGCTGTGCTTCGCATGCGGCGCATGCTAAGCCCGCGAAGTGGCGCGTCAAGTCGGACGGCAGCGCCAGCCACCGTCGGTAAAACGAACTTTCTGCTTCAGCGCAAGAGGACTTCCGGGCGCTCGCCGGCCTGCAGGCGGCGCTCGATGTCTTCCAGCACGTTCGGCAGGTCGGCCACGCTGTCGATCACGTAGTGCGCGCCGGCGGCTTGCAGCTCGGCGGTGGCGCGGGCGCGGCGGACCTGCTGGCTGTCGGCGTCGAGCGCCTGCCACTCGGCCAGCGTCAGGCCGTTGACGTTGCCGCTGACCGACACGCCGACGGCCCAGGTGCCGGCGTTGAGGCCTTCCTGCAGGCCCACACCGGTGTCGTCGACCTTGACGACGGTGTGTGGCGGCCATACGCCGAGGTCGGCGAAGCAGCGGTACATCATGAGCGGCGACGGGCGGCCCGCCGCGAGGTCGCCCGCGCACACGAGGTTGTCGGGTTCATAGCCGCCGGCCGCGGCGATGGGCGTGACGACCTCCATGATCGGGCGGTTGTAGCCGGTGGTCGAACCGATCTTCAGGCCGCGCTCGCGCGCCGCGTTGACGGCCTCGATCGCGCCCGGAATGAAGTCGGTGTGGTCGCGCACGCTGGCCGCGTTCATCGGCGTGAACACCTCGTACAGGCGGTCGACGTCGGCGTCGCTGAAGGCATGGCCGTGTTTCGCTTCCCACTGCGCGGCGACGCGCGGCTGCGTGCCCAGGGCCTTGATGTGGTCCCACTTGGCCATGCCCATCGGGGCGCGCGCCTCGTCGATGGTGATGTCGATGCCGAACTGTGCGAACAGCTTCACGAAGGCGCCCATGGGCGCGCAGGAACCGAAGTCGAGGATGGTGCCGGCCCAGTCGAAGACGACGGCCTGCAGCCTGGCATGGGGATGGGCGTTCATGGCGACGAAAGAAGAAAAGGGATGAAGAAGGCGGTGATGCTCACCACGCGTCGAACACATCGGCGGCAATGCCGAAGCCCGTGCTCGCGCCGCTGCCGCTGGTGACCAGCACCACGCGCGTGGCGTCGTCGGGCGCGTCGATCACGCAGGGCGTGGTTTTCGACGACGGGTACACGCCGGTCCAGCGCTCGGTGACCTGCGCGGTCTCGAGGTTGAGCGTGCTGCGCAGGTGGCGCAGGATGAGCTGGTCGACCGCCTCGATGGCGAAGGGTTCGGGCGCGTCGCCGTAGTGGTGCGAATCGCCGACCACCAGCGAGCCGTCGGCGCTCTGCACGACGATGAGGTGGATGCCGTGGTCGAGCGAGGCGCGTTCTTCCTGCATCAGCCGCGCGCGCAGCGCCGCCGCTTCGGGCAAGCTGCTGTAGCCCTCGTAGCGCACCAGGCTCAGGTCGGTCATCACCGCGCCCGGCAGCCGAAAGCCCGCCTCGGGTTGCACGCGCAGCATCTGCAGGCGGCACAGCGTGAGGTCGTGCGCGGCGATGCGGCCAGCGAACAGGCCGTGCAATTCGGTGTTGGTGCAGACCACCACGCGCTCGCCGCGCAGGGTGCCGCGCGAGGTGCGCACGCGCGGGGTTTCGACCTCGTGCACGGTCTCGCCGAAGCGGAACACCACGCCGTGCACTTCGGCCAGCCAGCGCGCGAGCAGGCCGACGGCGGTGCGCGATTCGACGCGCAGCTCGTGCGGGCTGAACAGCACCGAGCGCGCCTGCGCGAGGTTTAGGCCGGACGCCCTCGCCTGCGCATCGGTGGCGTCGATGAGCGCGCAGGCCTCGGCCATCGGCGTGCGCAGGAAGGCTTCGAGCACGGCATGCGCCTCGGGACGGTAGGCCGCGAGCCAGAGGTGGCGGTGCACGATGTCGATGCCGGCCTGCGGCGCAACGGCCTGCCACACGTCGCGCGAATGCATGGCGCGGCGCCACATGTCGCCCGGCGCCTGACCGGTGACGGTGATGAAGCCGAAGTTGCGGATCGATGCGCCCAGGCACGCGGCATCGCGCTCGACCACGCACACGCGCAGGCCGCGCTGCGCGGCGGTGTAGGCATGGGCCAGGCCGACGATGCCGGCGCCGACCACGATCACGTCGAAGCTGTCGACGGACATGCTGGGGTTCATCAACGTTGTCTCCAGGCTTGCGTGCGCTTCAGCGCCCAGTGCCCGGCCAGCGCGAACAGGCCGCGGCCGACGGCGGCCGTGAGCATGATGAGCGAGGCCATGGCGGCGGCGGGTGCCACGTCGCCGGCATCGTCCATGTTGAGCACGGCGATGGCGGCCAGCGTGGTCTGCGGCGAGTAGAGGAACACGACGGCCGACACGGTGGTCATCGCGTTGACGAAGAAGTAGCCGGCCACGTTGAGCACGGTGGGCAGCGCCACCGGCAGGTGCACGCGCCACAGCGTGCGCCAGAACGGCACGCCCATCGACTCGGACACCAGCTCGTACTCGCGGTCGAGCTGGCGCAGCGCGGTGAGCGAGGTGAGGTGCGCCACCGAGAAGAAGTGCGCCACGGTGCAGATCACCAAAATCGCCATGCCGCCGTACAGCCCGTGCAGCGGGTTCGAAGCGGAGTTGAAGAAGAAGATGTAGCCCACGCCGAGCACCAGCCCCGGCACCGCGAGCGGCAGGTTGGCCAGCAGGTTCAGCAGCTCGCGCATCAGGCCGAAGTGGCGCGGCTTCTCCACGAAGTAGGCCGACACGAAGGTGGCGAGCGCGCCCGCCACGGCCGCGCACAGCGCCAGGCGCAGCGAGTTGCCGTAGCTGCCCCAGCCGCCGCCGTCCATGTTGCTGAAGTCGTAGTTCTTCAGCGAGGGCGTGAGCTTGTAGGGCCAGTAGCTGGCGAGCGAGGCGAACACGGCCATGCCGATCATCACGACGATGGCGATGGCGGTGAGCGTACAAAACACGAGCAGTGCGCGGTCGCGCGATTTCACCGGCTCGGGTTGGTAGGGCGTGGCGCGCGCCGACAGCGCCGCGGCCTGCTTGCGACGCACGCGCCGCTCGACGAGGAACGACAGCACGGCCGGAATCAGCAGCACGAGGCCGACCACCGCGCCCATCTGGAAGTTCTGCTGGCCGACCACCTGCTTGTAGATGTCGGTCGCGAGCACGCCGGTCTGGCCGCCCACGACCTTGGGCACGCCGAAGTCGGTGATGACCAGCACGAACACGACCATCGCGGCCACGATGAGGCCGTAGCGCGACGAGGGCAATGTGACGGTGCGGAAGATGCGCCAGCGCGAGGCGCCCAGGGTCTGGGCGGCTTCGTACAAACGCCCGTCGGACGTAGCCATGGCGGTGGTGAGGATCAGCAGCGCATGCGGCAGCGTCCAGAACACCGAGCCGAGCACGATGCCCAGCGGGCCGTAGATCGACAGGTCGCCCAGCAGCCCCTTGAACAGACCCTGGTTGCCGAACAGGTAGATCAGGCTGATGGCCGGCAGCAGCGAGGGCGCCAGCAGCGGCATGAGCGCCACGGCGCGCAGCAGGCCCTTGGCAGGCATGCACGAGAGCGTGAGGCCGTAGGCGTACACGTAGGCGATGGCGGTGCACAGCACGGCGCTGATCACGGCGAGCAGCACGCTGTTGAAGGCCGACTGCACGAGCGCGGGGCTCTCGAGGTAGCGCGCGAAGTTGGTCAGGCCGACGAAGCTGCCTGCGCGGTCGTAGAAGCTCTGGCCGACGAGCGCGCCGACGGGGAGCGCGACGATCACGACGAGCAGCAGCACGACGAGCAGCACGGCGGCGCCGGTGAGCCAGCGTTCGCGGTCGAAGTGATTCGAACGCGGGATCGCGATCGGGGCGAGGGCTTCGGAAGGAGTGCTCATGTTGTTGTTCTTTTGGTGTCGTTGTTCAGGGCGCGTGCACAGGCCACCGGGTACTTCCCTCCGCGAATGTCCCCCGGGCTTCGCCCTCCTCCTTGATTTCGCTGCGGGAAGCACCCGGTGCCCTGCGCACGATGGGCGTGGTCGTTGTGCTGTTCGATCAACCACCGCACTGCGTCACGCTCACGCCGATGGGGTGCCTTGCGCAGCGAAATCAAGGAGGAGCCCGAAGGGCGGAGGACATTCGCGGAGCAAGGCTCCCCGTCGGCGGGAGCGCGCCCTGGATGGCTGCGCACCACGCGACAAGGACCCCGCACGCGCGACGTCATGTCATTGCGCCAGGACCGACAGCGCGTTCAAGGGAAGCTGGATGTGCACCATGCTGCTGGGCACCAGCGGCTCTTCGCCGCCGCTGCGTGCATCGGCGGGCAGCTCGGCCTCGATCTCGATACCGAGCGGTTCGCAGGCCAGGCGGGCCGAGGTGCGGTTGCCGAAGAACTCGGTGTCGAGCAGGCGCGCAGCGAAGCTGTTGGTGCCGAGTTCGGAACCGAAGCGCTTCACCACCACATGCTCGGGGCGGATGCCCACGGTGGCTTGCGAACCGACGCTGAGGCTGCCGGGCGCGCAGAACAGTTCGCTGTCGCGCACGCGCACCTTGCCGTCGGCCAGCACGGTGGCGGGCAGCATGTTCATGCGGCCCACGAAACCCGCCACGAAGCGGGTGCGCGGCTTGCGGTACAGCTCGTCGGGCGTGCCGGCCTGCTCGATGCGGCCGTTGTGCATCAGCACCACGCGGTCGGCCATCGAGAGGGCTTCTTCCTGGTCGTGCGTGACCATGATGGTGACGATGCCCAGGCGCTTTTGCAGCGCGCGGATCTCGCTGCGCAGCGTGGCGCGCACCTGCGCGTCGAGCGCGGAGAGCGGCTCGTCGAGCAGCAGCAGGCGCGGGTTGGGCGCCAGGGCGCGCGCCAGCGCGATGCGCTGCTGCTGGCCGCCCGAGAGCTGCACGGGGTACTTGTCGGCATGCGCGGTAAGGCCGACCAGGTCGAGCATCTCGCGCGAGCGCTTGGCCATCTCGCGCGCCAGGGCGCCCGTGGGGTGCAGGCCGTAGGCGATGTTCTGCGCCGCCGTGAGGTTGGGGAACAGCGCATACGACTGGAACACCACGCCGAAGCCGCGCGCCGCGGGCGGCAGGCCCGCGATGTCCTGGCCGCCGAGCAGGATCTGCCCGCTGTCGGCGCGCTCGATGCCGCACACGATGCGCAGCAGCGTGGTCTTGCCGCAGCCCGAAGGACCGAGCAGGCAGACGAACTCGCCGGGCTCGATGTCCAGGTCGATGCCGTCGAGCACGCGCGTGGCGCCAAAGGACTTGCCGATGCCGCGAAGAGAGAGAAAGCTGGTCATGTTCAGTGGCCCCAGTCGAGAAACACCGCGGAACCGGCTTTGCCGGGCCGCTGGTGTTGCCCCCGGTGAGGGGGTTGGCGTAGCGACACGAAGTGCGCGAAGACTGGGGGAGAGCCCATTACATCGGCTTCTTTTCAGCCTTGGCGTCGTAGCGCTTCGACCATTCCGTCAGGATGCGGTCGCGGTTGGCGGCAGCCCAGTTGAAGTCGTTCTTGGCCAGCAGCTTCTCGACGTCGCCCGGCACGAACTCCAGCTTTTCCTGGATGCCCGGCAGCGCGAGCACGGCGAAGTTCTTCGCGTACAGCTCGTTGGCCTGCTTCGTCACGGCCCAGTCGGCCAGGGCCTTGGCGGCGTCCTGCTTCTTGCTGGTCTTGATGATGCCGGTGGCTTCCATGTCCCAGCCCAGGCCTTCCTTGGGCAGCACGATGTCGATGGGGGCGCCGTCGCGCTTGGTCTTGTTGGCGCGGTATTCGAACGACATGCCGAGCGCGAACTCGCCGGCGCCGGCCTGGCGGCAGGGCTTGCTGCCCGACAGGCTGTACACGCCGATGTTCTGGTGCAGCGCGTCCATGTACTTCCAGGCCTTGTCCTCGCCCATCATCTGGATCCAGCCCGACACCATGAGGTAGCCGGTGCCCGAGGCAGCGGGGTTGGGCATGGTGATCTGGCCCTTGTAGACCGGGTTGGTCAGGTCGGCCCAGCTGGTGGGCTTGGGCAGGTTCTTCTTCGTGGCTTCGGCGGTGTTGAAGCAGATGGCCGACGACCACACGTCCATGCCGACCCACTTGGGCGGGTTGGCCGTGTCGCGCATGGTGGGCTTGATGGCGTCCAGGCCCTTGGGCGCGTAGGGCTGGAGCATGCCTTCCTTGTCCAGCAGCATCAGCGAGGTGGCGGCCAGGCCCCACACCACGTCGGCCTGGGGGTTGGCTTTTTCGGCCAGCAGCTTGGCGGTGACGATGCCGGTGGAGTCGCGCACGAACTTCAGTTCGATGGCCGGATTCTCCTTTTCGAAGGCGGCCTTGTAGGCCTGCACCTGGTCGGCTTCGAGCGCGGTGTAGACCAGCAGCTCGGTGCGGCCCTGGGCCGAGGCGGAGAAAGCCAGCGAAAACAAGGCGGCGGGCACGGCGGCCCACATCAGACGACGATGCAGCATGGGAGATTCCCTCGAGGTAAGAACAGGCGGTGTACGCAAAAAGAAAACACGGCCGGGGCGTGAACGCAGCGATGCTCGCAGCGCTATGTGACAAAGGTTTGTCACACGGCCGTACCCGCGCTGCGGCGTTTGCACTTTCGTCACACGGCTGTCATCGAGCGACGCGAGCCTGTACAGGCTGTCGCACACCGTTCTTTTGCAATCCCATGACACTCGACCTCGCCGAGATTGCTCGCCTGTTCGCCGAACGCGGCGGGCTGGCGTACGCGGGCGAGCCGGTGTCGCAGCTCGAACACGCGTTGCAATGCGCCTGGCTGGCCGAACAGGCCGGCGCCGGCGACACGCTCGTGACGGCCGCATTGCTGCACGACCTGGGGCACCTGCTGATCGCCGAGCACCAGACGCTGTCGCGCTCGCCCACCGAACTGGGCATTGACGACCGCCACCAGTACATCGCGCTGCCGCTGCTGCGCGGCGCCTTCGACGTGGCCGTGCGCGAGCCGATCCGCCTGCACGTGGACGCCAAGCGCTACCTGTGCGCGACGCGCCCGGGCTACGTGTCGATGCTCTCGCCCGATTCGGTGCGCAGCCTGGCGCTGCAGGGCGGCGTGATGGACGACGAGGCGGCGCAGCGCTTTGCGGGCCTGCCGTGGTCGGGCGACGCCGTGCGGCTGCGGCTGTGGGATGAAGCGGCCAAGGCCGAGGGGCTGCGAACGCCGCCGCTGGCGCATTTCCTGGCGACGGCGGCGCGCGTGATGCTGCGCTGAGGGCCAGCGCATCGCTCCGGGCGGAAGGGGCCGCCTTCAGCCCCGCTTAAGACGCACTTGTCTACGATGGGCGCCTCACGAGGTCCGGCGCATCGGCGCCTGCGAGGAAATCCGCATGTCATCTGCTCCATCCCCCACCATCGCGGCGCGTGCCGGCGCGTTCGTCCAGGTCCTGCGCCGCGTGCTGCGGCTCGCGGCGCCCTACTTCAGTTCGGACGAAGAAAAATGGCGGGCGCGCCTCATGTTCGCGGGCATCGTGGCGCTGAACCTGGCGTACGTGTACGCGCTGGTGCTCTTCAACCAGTGGTACGGGCGCTTCTATGACGGGCTGCAGAACAAGGACGCGGTGGTGTTCTGGCGCGAGATCCGCGTGTTCGCCTGGCTGGCCTTCTTCAACATCGCGATCCAGGTGGCGAAGTTCTACCTGACGCAGCTGCTGCAGCTGCGCTGGCGCTCGTGGATGACCCGCCACTACCTCGGCCGCTGGATGGCCGACCGCACCTTCTATCACCTGGAGCTGGCGCGCTATGCCCAGGCCGACGGCGCCACGCCCGACAACCCCGACCAGCGCATCCAGGAGGACATGCAGATGTTCACCAACGCCACGATGACGCTGTCGATGGAGATCCTGAACGCGGTGGTCACGCTGCTGAGCTTCATCGGCATCTTGTGGGGCCTGTCGGGCACCTTCGACCTGTCGCTGGGCGGCAGCACCTACCAGGTCGCGGGCTCGATGGTGTGGCTGGCGCTGGTCTACTGCGTGGTCGGCACGGTCATCACGCACTTCATCGGCCGGCCGCTGATCGGCCTGAACTTTCGCCAGCAGCGCTTCGAGGCCGACTTCCGCCACCACCTGGTGCGCGTGCGCGAGTACAGCGAAGCCATCGCGCTCGACCGCGGCGAGACGGTGGAGCGCGGCCAACTCGACACGCGCTTCGGCGCCGTGCTGCGCAACTACCTGCAGCTGATCAAGAAGCAGAAGAACCTGGTCACCTTCACCGCGATGTTCGGACAGGCGTCGGTGATCTTTCCGTTCATCGTGTCGGCGCCGCGTTTCTTCAGCGGTGCCATCCAGCTGGGCGCGCTGATCCAGATTTCATCGGCCTTCGACAAGGTGCAGGAATCGCTGAGCTGGTTCGTCGCCAACTATGACCGCGTGGCCGTCTGGCGCGCCACCACCGACCGCCTGATCAGCTTCGACGACGCGATGCGCGCCCACGCCGCGCGCGAAGACGCCCTGCAGCGCGAAGAAGGCGCCGCCACGCTGGGCACCAGCGACCTCACGCTCGCGCTGCCCAACGGCACGCAGCTGCTGGCCGGCGCCGCGCTGGCGGTGCGTCCCGGCGACAGCGTGCTGCTGCAAGGCCCCTCGGGCAGCGGCAAGTCGACGCTGTTCCGCGCTTTCGCGGGCATCTGGCCGTTTGCGCGCGGCAAGGTGCAGGCCCCGGCCGACGCGGTCTTCATGCCCCAACGCCCCTACCTGCCCGACGGCAAGCTGCGCGAGGCGCTGACCTATCCGCACCCGGCCGCCGGCTTCAGCGACGACCAGCTGCGCCAGGCCCTGGCCGATGCGCTGTTGCCCGACCTCGTGCACCGGCTCGACGACAGCGACGCCTGGAGCCAGAAGCTCTCGGGCGGCGAGCAGCAGCGACTGGCCATCGCGCGGGTGTTGCTGAAGAAACCGGCGTGGCTCTTCGCCGACGAAGTGACCAGCGCGCTCGATGCACCGGCCGAAGCCGTGCTCTACCAGCGGCTCGCCGACACGGTGCGCGCGGGCGGTGGCGCGATGGTGTCGATCGCGCACCGCCCCGCCGTGGGCGACTTCCATGGCCAGCGGTGGACGCTGGTGCCGCAGGAAGAAAGCGCGGCCGGTGGCGCGCGCTACCGGCTCGATACCTCTACAGCGGCTCAGGCCGCAGCGACGTAACGCTCCCAGCCCTTCTTGCGCAGGTCGCAGGCCGGGCATTCGCCGCAGCCGTAGCCCCAGGCCTGGCGGTGTTCGCGGTCGCCGAGGTAGCAGGTGTGGGTTTCTTCCACGATCAGGTCGACCAGCGGCTGGCCACCCAGGCGGTGGGCCAGCGCCCAGGTCTCGGCCTTGTCGATCCACATGAGCGGCGTCTCGATGACGAGGCGGCGCTCCAGGCCGAGCGACAGCGCCAGCTGCATGGCCTTCATGGTGTCGTCGCGGCAGTCGGGGTAGCCCGAGAAGTCGGTCTCGCACACGCCGGTGACGATCACCTGCAGCCCGCGCCGGTAGGCCAGCGCGCCCGCCAGCGTGAGGAACAGCAGGTTGCGCCCCGGCACGAAGGTGTTGGGCAGGCCGTCGGCCTGCATGGCGAAGGCGACTTCTTCGGTGAGCGACGAGCCGCCGAGCTGCGCCAGCGCGGCCAGCGTGAGCACGTGGTCTTCGCCCAGGCGCGGCGCCCATTCGGGAAAGCGCTCGCGCATCTTGGCGAGCACGGTGCCGCGCACGTCGAGCTCGACGCGGTGGCGCTGGCCGTAGTCGAAGCCCAGCGTTTCGACGCGCTGGTACTTGGACAGGGCCTCGGCCAGGCAGGTGGCCGAGTCCTGGCCGCCGGAGAAGAGAACGAGGGCGGTGGTGTGCAGGGGCATGTCCGTCAACGGCGGGGCCGCTGTAGTGCAAATGCGCGATTTTCGCAGCCGATCGATGCTGCCGGCCGCCCTGTTCTGCGGTGCTTCTAGAGAAAGCGCTCCAGCAGCTTGCGCGACGCGCGATCCAGCGCCTTCGCGTCGGGAATGCGGAACTGCACGCCGTGCGCGCTCGCGATGAGCAGCGCGCCGCCTTCGAGACGGCGGATGTCTTCCTCGGCCTTGAGCACGAAGCTGGTGTCGCCGCGGTCGGTGCTCACGGTCCAGGTGCTGGGCACGCCGAAGCTGGACACGCCGTGCAGCTTCAGCAAGGTGGGCGCGAAGTCGCGCACGGCGAGTTCTTCGGTCAGCAGCGCCTGGGTGGGCGCGGGCAGCTGGTCGACGCGGTCGACCCACACGAGTTCGCGGCCCTCGCTGCCGACGAGCGACACGCCCTCGTTGGGCGCACTCAGCGGAAAGGCGCGCACGGGCGTCACGCCCACGTGGCGCTCGCCCTGTGCGTCGGTCAGCACGAGGCGCCCGAAGGTGTCGCGTGCGAGTTCGAAGCTGATGGTGGTATTGGTGCTGCTCATCACACGTCCCCTGCCGGATGGGCGGCATGGCTCACGGCCAGCGGCGCCTGGGCGTTGGCGCGCTCGTCGGCGGCGCCCTCGCTCACATCGTCTTCGTCGCCCTGGCGCAGCTGCGCCTGGTACAGGCGCCAGTAGGCGCCCTGCTTGGCCATGAGCGCGTCGTGCGGCCCGACCTCGACCACCTCGCCGCGGTCCATGACCACGAGGCGGTCGGCCTTGCGCAGCGTGGACAGGCGGTGGGCGATGGCGATGGTGGTGCGGCCCTGCACGAGGTTGTCGAGCGCCTTCTGGATTTCCTTTTCGGTCTCGGTATCGACGGCCGAGGTTGCCTCGTCGAGGATCAGGATGCGCGGGTCGATGAGCAAGGCGCGCGCGATGCTGATGCGCTGGCGCTCGCCGCCCGACAGGCCCTGCCCGCGCTCGCCCACCAGCGAGTCGTAGCCGTGCGGCAGGCGCAGGATGAAGTCATGCGCATGGGCCGCGCGGGCCGCTGCGACGACTTCTTCGCGCGTGGCATCGGGCTTGCCGTAGGCGATGTTCTGCGCGATGGTGCCGAAGAACAGGAACGGCTCCTGCAGCACCAGCCCGACGTGGCGGCGGTAGTCGGCCACGGCGAAGCGGCGGATGTCGGTGCCGTCGACCTTGATGGCGCCGTCGGTCACGTCGTAGAAGCGGCAGATCAGGTTGACCAGCGTGCTCTTGCCTGAGCCGCTGTGGCCCACGAGGCCGATCATCTCGCCGGGCTCGATGGTCAGGTCGAGGTCGTGGATCACGGCGCGCGAGCCGTAGCGGAAACCGAGACCGCTCATCTCGATGCGGCCCTGCACGCGCTCCACCTTCACCGGGTTGGCCGGCTCGGGCACGTTGCTCACGTGGTCGAGGATGTCGAAGATGCGCTTGGCGCCGGCCGCGGCCTTCTGCGTGACGGAGACGATGCGGCTCATCGAGTCGAGCCGCGTGTAGAAGCGGCCGATGTAGGCGATGAAGGCGGTGAGCACACCCACCGTGATGCTGCCGCGCGCCACCTGCCAGATGCCGAAGGCCCAGACCACGAGCAGGCCGATTTCGGTCAGCAGCGACACGGTCGGCGTGAACAGCGACCAGGTGCGGTTGAGCTTGTCGTTGACCTGCAGGTTGTAGGCGTTGGCGACGCGGAAGCGCTCGGCTTCGCGGCGCTCCTGCGCAAAGGCCTTCACCACGCGGATGCCGGGGATGGTGTCGGCCAGCACGTTGGTCACTTCGGACCAGACACGGTCGATCTTCTCGAAGCCGGTGCGCAGGCGGTCGCGCACGACGTGGATCATCCAGGCGATGAAGGGCAGCGGCACCAGCGTGACCACGGCCAGCAGCGGGTTGATCGAGATCAGGATGGCCGCCGTCATGACGATCATCAGCACGTCGTTGGCGAAATCGAGCGCGTGCAGCGACAGGAAGACGTTGATGCGGTCGGTTTCCGAGCCGATGCGCGCCATGAGGTCGCCGGTGCGCTTGCCGCCGAAGTAGTCCAGCGGCAGGGTCAGCAGGTGCTCGTAGGTGGTGGTGCGCAGGTCGGCGCCGATGCGTTCCGAGACCAGCGCCAAGAGGTAGGTGCGCGCCCAGCCCAGCCCCCAGCCGACCAGCGCCGCAATCAGCAGGCCGCCCAGGTACAGGCCGACCCGGCCGGAATCGATCTTCTGCCCGTTCTGGAACGGGATCAGGATGTCGTCCATCAGCGGGATGGTCAGGTACGGCGGCACCAGCGTGGCGGCGGTGGAGATCAGGGTCAGGACAAACCCGAGGATCAGCTGCTTGCGGTACGGCCCGGCAAAGCGGCCCAGGCGCAGCAGCACCCAGGTCGAGGGCGGGGTCTGCAGCTCGGTGTCGGTGCCGTCCACGTCGAGAAGTTCGGGCACCTCTTCTGTCGCCTTCGCGACAGCGGGCGCGGCGCGCTGGCCGAACAGCTTGAGCAGCTTCAGCGCCGCCGGCTGGCCGGCCAGGGTGTAGCGCCAGCGGGCGAGCTGTCCGGCGGGGCCGATGAGGTCGAGGGTTCCGATGCCGGCGTGGTCGGAAAGACGCATTTCCAAGGCCTGCTCGGTGAGTGGCCACTCACGCCACTCGCCGCCGGGTTCCAGGGCGATGAGCCGCTGGTCGGTCAGGGCGACGAGGCCGGTGGCGAAGCGAAGTTGGTCGTCGAGGTCAACCGCAAGTGTTACCGAAACGTTTTCAGCGCCTGCGAGTCGGCTTTTCAGCACGCCTGAGACCGCCTCCGTTTCGCCCGCCTGGGCGCCGACTGGATCGTGATGTTGCATTGTGTTTATTTGACTCTTGCCCGTCGCGGGCCGCTGGGACCGCGTCATGGCGTCCTTGGTCGGGCGCCGATTCTGACCGATCGCCATGGGTGCGCTTGAAGGCGCCGTGGTGCTCGGCCAAAGCACATCGAACGTTTGCATGACCCGTTTCGACGACATCCAATTGCTGCGCATCAACTATTTGCGCGGTCCCAACCTCTGGACCTACCGTCCGGTGCTCGAAGTCTGGCTCGACCTGGGCCAACTGGAAGACTTCCCCTCCAACAAGATCGACGGTTTCACCGACCGGCTGACCACCCTGCTGCCGGCGCTCATCGAGCACCACTGCGGCGTGGGCGAGCGCGGCGGGTTCATCCAGCGCCTGACCGAAGGCACCTGGTCGGGCCACGTACTCGAGCACGTCGTGATCGAGCTGCTGAACCTGGCCGGCATGCCGACTGGCTTCGGCCAGACCCGCAGCACCTCGGAGCACGGCGTGTACCGCATGGTGTTCCGCGCGCGTGACGAGCAGGTCGCCCGCGTGGCGCTCACCGAAGGCCACCGCCTGCTGATGGCGGCCATCAACAACGATCCGTTCACCGCCGCCGACGTGCAGACCGCCGTCGAGGCCGTCAAGGCCAAGGTCGAAGACTGCTACCTCGGCCCGAGCACCGCGGCCATCGTGTCCGCCGCCACCGACCGCGGCATTCCGCACATGCGCCTGAACAGCGGCAACCTGGTGCAGCTGGGCTACGGCGCCAACCAGCAACGCATCTGGACCGCGGAAACCGACTACACCAGCGCCATCGGCGAATCGATCGCCAGCGACAAGGAACTGACCAAGTCGCTGCTCGCCAGCTGCGGCGTGCCCGTGCCGCACGGCCAGGTGGTCGAGTCGCCCGAAGAAGCCTGGGAAGCCGCCGAGGACATCGGCCTGCCCGTGGTCGTGAAGCCGTCGGACGCCAACCATGGCCGCGGCGTGTCGCTCGAACTGACGACGCGCGAGGAAGTCATGGCCGCCTTCGCGGTCGCCGAGCCCGAGGGCAGCGACGTGATGGTCGAACGCTTCATCCGCGGCCACGAGCACCGCCTGCTGGTGGTGGGCGGCGAGGTGGTGGCGGCCGCGCGCGGCGAGATCATCACCGTGACCGGCGACGGCACGAACACCGTGGCCGGGCTGATCGACAAGCAGCTCAACAGCGACCCGCGCCGCGGCGCCGAAGAAGAATTCCCGCTCGACGTGATCGTGCTGGCCACCGACGCCAAGCTGCAGCTGGAGCTCAAGCGCCAGGAACTGGACGGCAACTCGGTGCCGGCCGCCGGCCGCGTGGTGACGATCCAGCGCAACGGCAACATGGCCTACGACTGCACCGACCTCGTGCACCCCGAGGTGGCGCACGCCGCCGTGCTCGCCGCCCGCGTGGTCGGCCTGGACATCGCGGGCATCGACATGGTCGCGCAAGACATTTCCAAGCCGTTGGGCCCGCAGGGCGGCGCGATCGTCGAGGTGAACGCCGGCCCCGGCCTGCTGATGCACCTGAAGCCGGCCATCGGCTCGCCGCGCCCCGTGGGCCGCGCCATCTGCGACCACCTGTTCCCGAACGACGCGCCCGGCCGCATCCCCGTGGTGGGCGTGGCCGGTTCGCGCGACACCGCCGTGCTCGCGCGGCTGGTGGCCTGGCTCATCAACCTCGGCGGGCGCCACACCGGCCTGGCCTGCCGCGACGGCCTGTTCCTGGAACGCCGCCGCGTCGATGCACGCGACAGCGCCAACTGGGACGCCGGCCACCGCCTGCTCGTGAACCGCGCCGTCGAGGCCGTGGTGATCGAGAACGGCGCCGAGACCATCCTGCGCGACGGCCTGGCCTACGACCGCTGCGAGGTCGGCATCGTGACCGACCTCGAAGGCTGCGAAGCCCTGGCCGACTACGACATCACCGAGAGCGACCAGATGGTCAAGGTGCTGCGCACCCAGGTCGACGTGGTGCTGGGCGAAGGCACGGCCGTGCTGAACGCCGACGAGCCGCGCATCGCCGCGCTGGCGCCGCTGTGCGACGGCGCCGTCATCCTGTATGCGGCCGACCCGCAGGCCGCCGCGCTCGCCGCGCACCAGGCCGAAGGCGGCAAGGCCGTGCTGGTGCGCCAGGACCGCGTGGTGCTGGCCAACGGCACGAGCGAATCGTTCCTGCCCGGCCTGGGCCGACTGACCATCTGGCGCGCGACCCACGTCGGCGTGAGCCTCGAAAGCCTGCTGGCCGCCGTGGCCGCCGCCTGGGCTATGGGCATTCCGCTCAACCTGATCGGCGCCGGTGTCGAAGCCTTCGAAGCCGACCTGCAGGCGGCCCTGGCCTCGCTGCAGCTGTCGCAGGCCTCGCCGCTCTCCCCGCAACTACAACTGGCATGACACGATGCGCCGCCCCGCCACCCGCGGGGCCGGCGCCCTGGTCACACCGCAAGATCACCGCAACCGCGCGCCCCGTGCCGTAGCCCCATGAAAGTCACCCGCATCCGCGCCCTGCGCGGCCCCAATCTCTGGAGCCGCCACACCACCATCGAGGCCGTCGTGGCCTGCGAAGGCGACGAGAACGCCGTCGGCAAGCTCGACGGGTTCGAAGCCCGCCTGCGCGCCCGCTTCCCGACCATCGGCGAGCTGCACCCGATGGTGCTCGGCCAGCCGCTGGCGCTGGCCCACGTGCTCGAGAACGCCGCCGTGGCGCTGCAGGCCCAGGCCGGCTGCGCCGTCAACTTCGGCAACACCGCGCCCACGACCGAAGAAGGCGTGTACCAGGTCACCGTGCAGTACACCGAGGAAGACGTGGGCCGCCGCGCCCTCGCGCTGGCCGAAGCGCTGATCCAGGCCGCGCTGGCCGACACCCCCTTCGACGCCGACGCCGCCATCACCGAGCTGCGCGATCTCGACGAATCGGAGCGCCTGGGCCCGAGCACCGGCTCCATCGTCGACGCCGCCGTGGCGCGCGGCATTCCGTACCGCCGCCTCACCAGCGGCAGCCTGGTGCAGTTCGGCTGGGGCTCCAAGCAGCGCCGCATCCAGGCCGCCGAGATCGACAGCACCAGCGGCGTGGCCGAATCGATCGCGCAGGACAAGGAACTCACCAAGCAGCTGCTCAACGCCGCCGGCGTGCCGGTGCCGCTGGGCCGCCCCGTGAGCAGCGCCGACGACGGCTGGGCCGCCGCGGAAGAAATCGGCCTGCCGGTCGTGGTCAAGCCGCAGGACGGCAACCAGGGCAAGGGCGTGACGGTGAACATCACCACGCGCGAGCAGCTGAACTCGGCCTACGACTCGGCCGCCGCGTACGGCGAGGTGATGGTCGAGAAATTTTTGCCCGGCTTCGACTTCCGCCTGCTGGTGGTGGGCGACCGCCTCGTGGCCGCCGCGCGGCGCGACCCGCCGCAGGTGATCGGTGACGGCAGCTCCACCGTGCGCCAGCTGGTCGACACCGTGAACCTCGACCCGCGCCGCGGCGAAGGCCACGCCACCTCGCTCACCAAGATCCGCCTGGACGACATCGCCATCGGCCGGCTCGAGTCGCAGGGCCTCACGCCCGAGAGCGTGCCCGAGCTGGGCCAGCGCGTGGTGCTGCGCAACAACGCCAACCTCTCGACCGGCGGCACCGCCACCGACGTCACCGACACCGTGCACCCCGAAGTGGCCGCGCGCGCGGTCGATGCGGCGCAGATGGTCGGCCTGCACATCTGCGGCGTCGACATGGTCTGCGAGAACGTGCTGCGCCCGCTCGAAGAGCAGCACGGCGGCGTGGTCGAAGTGAACGCCGCGCCCGGCCTGCGCATGCACATCTCGCCCTCGTTCGGCCGCGGCCGTGCGGTCGGCGAAGCCGTGATGGACACGCTGTTCGCCCCCGGCGACGACGGCCGCATTCCCGTGGTGGCCGTCACCGGCACCAACGGCAAGACCACCACCGCGCGCCTGATCAACCACATCATTGCCTCCAGCGGCCTGCGCACCGGCATGACGAACACCGACGGCGTGTACGTCAACGGCCGCCAGACCGACAGCGGCGACTGCAGCGGCCCCAAGAGCGCGCGCAACGTGCTGATGCACCCCGACGTCGACGCGGCCGTGTTCGAAGTGGCCCGCGGCGGCGTGCTGCGCGAAGGCCTGGGCTTCGACCGCTGCGAGGTGGCCGTGGTCACCAACATCGGCAGCGGCGACCACCTGGGCCTGAACTACATCACCACGGTGGAAGACCTGGCGGTGCTCAAGCGCGTGATCGTGCGCAACGTGGCCCCCGACGGCTACGCGGTGCTCAACGCGGCCGACGTGAACGTCGCCGCCATGGCGGCCGGTTGCCCCGGCAACGTGATCTTCTTCACCGCCGACCGCATGCACCCGGTGATGGCCACGCACCGCGCGCAAGGCAAGCGCACCGTGTACGTCGACCAGGACACGCTGGTGGCCGCCGAAGGCTCGTGGCGCGAACGCATCGCGCTGCGCGACGTGCCCATCACGCGCGGCGGCACCATCGGCTTCCAGGTCGACAACGTGATGGCCTCGGTGGCCGCCGCGTGGGCCGTGGGCCTCGATTGGGACACCATCCGCAGCGGCCTGTCGAGCTTCATGAACGACGCGGCCGGCGTGCCGGGGCGCTTCAACGTCATGGACTACCGCGGCGCCACCGTGATCGCCGACTACGGCCACAACACCGACGCCATGAAGGCGCTGGTGTCGGCCGTGGACACAATGCCCGCCAACAAGCGTTCGGTGGTCATCAGCGGCGCAGGCGACCGGCGGGACTCCGACATCCGCGACCAGACCGCGATCCTCGGCCAGGCCTTCGACGACGTGATCCTGTACCAGGACGCGGCGCAGCGCGGCCGGGCCGACGGCGAAGTGATGGCGCTGCTGCGCCAGGGCCTGCAGGGTGCATCGCGCACGCGCCAGATCGACGAGATCCGCGGCGAGTTCGTCGCCATCGACACCGCGCTGGCGCGGTTGCAGCCGGGCGACCTGTCGCTCATCCTCGTCGACCAGGTCGAAGAGGCGCTGGCCCACCTCGCGCAGCGCATCGCGCAGGGCTGATCCGCCCGCCCCGCAGCGCAGGAGGCCCGCCCTCCTGGCGCTGACGGACGTGTCCCACACGCAGGGGCGCGTCCGGCCCGCTCCACGGCGTGCGGCTTGTCCCACAGCCCGGCCCGGGCGCCCGGCCCACACTGGGGACCGGTCGCGCCCTGCGTGCTTTTGTCTTCCTCATGTCCGCTCGCACGGCGCGCCTTTCCAGGAGCCCCGATGACGACCCATTCCCTCCGTTCCACCGTGTCGACCGCCGCCCTCGTGGCGTTCGGCGGCTTCTTCATGGCCTGTGCGCCGCTGGCCTCGGCCCAGGCGCCCGGCAGCGACGCGCGGATGCAAAAGGAACGCGCCACCTGTGACGGCGTGCAACAGGACCGCGCGGCCTGCCTGCGCGAAGCCGGCGCCGCGCGCCAGGAAGCCGGTCGCCACGGCCTGACCACCCCCGGTGCGGAACGCGAAGATGCCAACGCGCTCGCACGCTGCCGCGAACAACCCGTGGCCGACCGCGCCGATTGCGAAGCGCGCATCCGCGGCGGTGCGCGCACCTCCACCGAAGGCAGCGTGATGGGCGGCGGCGTGATCCGCGAAACCGTCACCCCGCTGCCGCCGCAGCCCGTGCAGCCGGCGCGCTGATCGCGCGAGGCCGGCCTTCACCCCGATACGCCAACAAGGAGCACACCATGCCAAACAATGCGCGTTCGATGATCTTTGCCCTGCTCGCACTCAGCGGGCTGGCCACCACCACCATCGCCACGGCCGCCCGTGGCGACGGCGGCGGCAGCACCTACCAGCAGGAGGTTGCGGTCTGCGGCCACAACCAGCAGGACCGAGCCGCCTGCATCCGCGAAGCCGGGGCCGCGCGCCAGGCCGCGGCGCGCGGCGGCCTCACCTCCGCGCCCGACTACCGCGCCAACGCCGTGGCCCGCTGCGGCCTGCAGCCGCCGGCCGAGCGTGCCGACTGCGAAGCCCGCGTGCTGGGCAGCGCAGGCAACATCCGCAGCAATGTCGATGGCAGCGTGATGGGCGGCGGCGTGATCCGCGAATCGGTCTCGACCCGCGTGGTGAACATACCGGCCGCAACATTGCCACCGCCGATGGCCGCCCCGATGCCGGCACCGATGCCTGCGGAACCGATGCCGATGCCCATGCCGCGCCCCGTGCCGGTGCAGTGACCCGATGCGCATCGCCCGGAATGCGCCTCGGTGATAACACCGACGACACGTTCGCGGGCGATGCCCTCGTTTGTCATTAAATCGTCACAAAATACAGGCATGTGCTAGCTATAGTTCCCGGTCCCTGCCAACCGAGGAACACTTTCCCATGAATGCCATCAAGGTCGCTCGCCGATTCATTGAAACGGACCCGGCCAACGAATCGGCCAAGATCCTTGCCCAACTCGTGCTGGCGCTCGAAGCCGAACGCAGCTTCGAGTTGATCACGCTCTACAGCCTCGACTACAAGAGCTTCCAGCTTGCGATGGACATCCTGAAGGAGTGGCGCCTGGACCGCTACTACGCCAGCAAGTCCAAGCTGTTCGATCTCTCGCTGCAAGTCACCGAGCTCGAAGCGGGCAACAGCGCCGCTTCCTGAGCCCGTCCCATGGCGGTCCGGTACCTGGCGTACCCGGGCCCGCCTTTTTCATTTCCCCCAGCGCAACACCAACGGATCGAGCCGCCGCGCGGTCTCGATGAGGCCGGCGCGCGTCTCGGGATGCAGCGCGGGCAGCGGGTGCCGCGGCGCTTCGCAGGCGATCACGCCGCCTTCCTTCATGAGCGCCTTGCAGGCCAGCAGGCCCGCCTGGCGGTTCTCGCAGTTGATGAGCGGCAGCCACCGCTGGTACAGCGCGAAGGCCTGGTCGCGGTCGCCTGAACGGTGCGCCTCGATGATCGGGCGGATGCCGTCGGGGTAGCCGCCGCCGGTCATCGCACCGGTCGCGCCTGCATCGAGGTCGGACATCAGCGTGATCGCTTCTTCGCCGTCCCACGGCCCTTCGATGGCATCGCCGCCCAGGCGGATCAGCTCGCGCAGCTTCGACGCGGCGCCGGCCGTCTCGATCTTGAAGTACGCGACCTGCTCGATCTCCTTCGCCATGCGTGCGAGGAACGGCGCCGACAGCACCGTGCCGCTCGCGGGTGCGTCCTGAATCATGATCGGAATCGTCACCGCATCCGACAGCCGCGCGTAGAACTCGTAGATCTGCGGCTCGGGCACGCGGAAGGTCGCGCCGTGGTACGGCGGCATCACCATCAGCATCGCCGCGCCCATCGCCTGCGCGCGGCGGCTGCGCTCGGCGCAGACCTGGGTGCTGTAGTGCGTGGTCGTCACGATCACCGGCACGCGGCCCTTCACGTGCTCGAGGATCGTGCGCGTGAGCACCTCGCGTTCGTCGTCGGACAGCACGAACTGCTCGGAGAAATTCGCGAGGATGCACAACCCGTCGGAGCCCGCGTCGATCATGAAATCGACGCAGCGCTTCTGGCTTTCGAGATCGAGCGCGCCCTGTTCGGTGAAGGTGGTGGGCACCACCGGGAAGATGCCGCGGTATCGGGGGGTCATGACGTGTGATCAGTGGGAGTGACGGGGAACGGCCGAGCCTCTGCAGCCGACCAGGAAATCGAAGTCGCAGCCTTCGTCGGCCTGCAGCACATGGTTCACGTAGAGCTTCTGGTAGCCGCCGCCGCGCGTGCTCATGGGCTGCGCATCGGACGCGGACAACGAGGCGAGGCGCGACGCCAGCTCCTCGTCGCTGATGTCCAGGTGCAGGCGCCCTGCATCGCAGTCGAGCTCGATCCAGTCGCCGTCGCGCACCGCCGCGAGCGGCCCACCGTCGGCGGCTTCGGGTGCGACATGCAGCACCACCGTGCCGTAGGCCGTGCCGCTCATGCGCGCGTCGGAGATGCGCACCATGTCCTTCACGCCCTGGCGCAGCAGCTTCGGCGGCAGCCCCATGTTGCCGACCTCGGCCATGCCGGGGTAGCCCTTGGGGCCGCAGTTCTTCAGCACCATCACGCAGCTCGCGTCGATGTCGAGGTCTTCATCGACGATGCGCGCCTTGTAGTGCTCCAGGTTCTCGAACACGACGGCACGGCCCCGGTGCTTGAGCAGCTCGGGCGTGGCGGCCGAGGGCTTGAGCACCGCGCCGCGCGGCGACAGGTTGCCGCGCAGGATGCGGATGCCGCCGTCGGCGATCAGCGGGTTGTCGAGCGGGCGGATCACCTCGTCGTTGAGGCTCGGCGCCTCGCGCACGTTGTCCCAGAGCGACTGGCCGTTGACGGTGAGCGCCCCCGGGTGCGGCAGCAGGCCGTTCTCGCCGAGGCGGCGCAGCACGGCGGGCAGGCCGCCCGCGTAATAGAACTCTTCCATGAGGAAGCGCCCCGAGGGCATGAGGTCCACGAGGGTCGGCGTGTGGCTGCCGATGCGCGTCCAGTCTTCCAGTTCGAGCTCGACGCCGATGCGCCCCGCGATCGCCTTCAGGTGGATCACCGCGTTGGTCGATCCGCCGATGGCCGCGTTCACGCGGATCGCGTTCTCGAAGGCCTCGCGCGTGAGGATCTTCGACAGCGTGAGCCCGTCCTTGGCCATCTGCACCGCGCGCGCGCCCGACATTTGCGCGAGCACATAGCGCCGCGCATCGACCGCCGGAATCGCCGCGTTGTGCGGCAGCGAGGTGCCCAGCGCCTCGGCCATGCAGGCCATGGTGGAGGCCGTGCCCATCGTGTTGCAGGTGCCCGCCGAACGCGACATGCCGCCCTCGGCCGAGAGGAACTGGTGCAGGTTGATCTCGCCCGCCTTCAGCGATTCGTGCAGCTGCCACACGGCCGTTCCCGAGCCGATGTCCTTGCCGTCGAGCTTGCCGTTGAGCATCGGCCCGCCCGTCACCACGATGGCCGGGATGTCGCAGCTGGCCGCGCCCATCAGCAGCGCGGGCGTGGTCTTGTCGCAGCCCGTGAGCAGCACCACCGCATCGACCGGGTTGCCGCGAATGGCCTCCTCCACGTCCATGCTCGCGAGGTTGCGCGTGAGCATCGCGGTGGGCCGCAGGTTCGATTCGCCGTTCGAGAACACCGGGAACTCGACCGGGAAGCCGCCCGCCTCCGAGATGCCGCGCTTGACGTGCTCGGCGATCTTGCGAAAGTGCGCGTTGCAGGGCGTGAGTTCCGACCAGGTGTTGCAGATGCCGACGATCGGGCGGCCGTCGAACTCGTGGTCGGGGATGCCCTGGTTCTTCATCCAGCTGCGGTACATGAAGCCGTTCTTGTCGGCGGAGCCGAACCATTCGGTCGAGCGCAGTTTCTTTGTCATGGGGAAGTGGTCAGCGGCGCGGGGCGCGCGAGGTGAAGAAGCGTTGGAGCAGGCAGAACACGAAGAGCAGCGCGCCGACCACGATGCGCGTCCACCACGAGCTCAGCGTGCCGTCGAAAGAGATCAGCGTCTGGATGATCCCGAGCATCAGCACGCCGAAGAGCGTGCCCGCCACGTAGCCCACGCCGCCCGTGAGCAGCGTGCCGCCGATCACCACCGCCGCGATGGCGTCGAGCTCCAGCCCGAGCGCATGCAGGCCGTAGCCCGAGAGCATGTAGAAGGTGAAGATCACGCCCGCCAGCGCCGAACAGAAACCCGAGAGCGTGTACACGCCCACGAGCGTGCGGCGCACCGGCAGGCCCATGAGCATCGCCGAATGCTCGCTGCCGCCGATGGCGTACACCGCGCGGCCGAACGGCGTGCAGTGCGCGATGAACACCGCGGCCAGCAGCACGGCGATGGCGATCACCGCGCTGACCGACACCGAGGCCTCGCCCCAGATGGGAATGCGGATCTGCGAGACCTCCGAGTAGAAGGCGTTCGTGATGCTGATCGAGTCGATGCTGATGAGGTAGCACAGCCCCCGCGCGAGGAACATGCCCGCCAGCGTGACGATGAAGGGCTGCAGCCGGAAGCGCTCGATGAGCAGGCCCATGAACGCGCCGAAGGCCGTGCCCATCGCGAGCACCAGCGGAATCACGATGGCCGGGCTCCACCCGTGCTTCTCGACCAGCGAGGCCGACACCATCGTCGTGAGCGCGATCACCGAGCCCACCGAGAGGTCGATGCCGCCCGAGAGGATCACGAAGGTCATGCCGACCGCGACGACGATCAGGAAGGCGTTGTCGATCAGCAGGTTGAGGAACACCTGTGCCGAGAAGAAGCCGTCGTAGAACACCGAGCCCAACGTGGCCATCAGCACGAACAGCGAGATGGTCGCGGTGAGCGGCAGGTACTTCGGATTGAGCCTTGCCCTGCTCCCACGCGCGGGAGTGGGCTGGGCAGCAGGCGCCGCCTCGATCACCGCGCTCATGCCCTGCCCCCGTCATGCACCGGCCGCTGCACCAGCGTGCGAACCTCCGCCCGAAACTCCGGCGACTGCATCAGCATCACCACGAACACCACCACCGCCTTCACCACGAGGTTGATCTCCGGCGGCACGCCCAGCGAGTAGATCGCGTAGGTGAGCGTCTGGATGATGAGCGCGCCGATCACGCTGCCCACGAGGCTGAAGCGACCGCCCGTGAGCGCCGTGCCGCCGAGCGTGACCGCGAGGATCGCGTCCAACTCCAGCAGCTGGCCGGCGTTGTTGCCGTCCGCGCTCTTCACGTTCGAGCTGATCAGCAGGCCCGCCACGCCCGCGCACACGCCGCAGAACGCATACGCACCGACGACCAGCCGCCGCGCCTGGATGCCCGCCACGCGCGCGGCCGTCGGGTTGATGCCCACCGCCTGGATGAACAGGCCGAGCGCCGTGCGCGTGATCGCCAGGTACAGCAGCGCGAACACCGCCGCCACGATGAACAGCGAGAACGGCAGCCCCAGCAGGTACCCGCTGCCGAGGAAGAAGAAGGGCTTGTAGTAGATCGTGATGATCTGCCCGTCCGCGACCAGCTGCGCGATGCCGCGCCCCGCCACCATGAGGATCAGCGTCGCGATGATCGGCTGCATGCCGACCTTGGCGACCAGCAACCCGTTCCACAGGCCGCACAGCAGCGCGACACCGAGCGCCGCGAGGATCGCGAGCGGCATCGGGAAGCGGCTCACGTCGCTGGACACCGAGCCGCCGATCATCCAGGCCGCGACCGCCGCCGCAATGGCCACCACCGCGCCCACCGAAATGTCGATGCCGCGCGTGGCGATCACCAGCGTCATGCCGAGCGAGACCAGCACCAGCGGCGCCGCGCGGTTCACGATGTCGATGAGGCTGCCGTAGAGATGGCCGTCGCGCCATTCGAGGTGCAGGAAGCTCGCGTTGAACGCAGTGTTGATGGCGAGCAGCAACAGCAGCGTGATGACGGGCCAGGCGAGCCGGTGGCTCATGAGGGTCGAGAGGCGGTTCATGCGGCGGCAATCATTTCGTAGACCTCGTCCTCGGTAGAGCCGCCCGGCAGCTCGCCCACCTTCTGCCGATCCCGCAGCACCACGATGCGGTGCGCCACGCGCACCACCTCGCTCATCTCCGACGAGATGAAGATCACCGCCATGCCGGCGCGCGCGAGCCGCAGGATCTCTTCCATGATTTCCTGCTTGGCCGCGACGTCGATGCCGCGCGTGGGCTCGTCCAGGATCAGGAGGCGCGGCTCGGTCGCGAGCCAGCGCGCGATCATGGCCTTCTGCTGGTTGCCGCCCGAGAGCAAGCCGATGGGGGTTTCGACACTCGCTGTCTTGATGCCCAGCGAGGCGACGAAGCGCTCGGCCATCGCGGTCTGCTCCGCGTGAGAAAGAAATTTCCGAGTGCCCAGGCGCGCCTGCAACGCCAGCGCGATGTTCTCGCGCACCGACAACTCGGCCACGATGCCGTCGGTCTTGCGCTCTTCAGGACACAGCGCAAGGCCTTCGCGGATCGCATCGGCCGGATTCGAAAAACTGACGGAGCGCCCGTCGATCTTCAGCACGCCACGGTCGGGCGATTCGAGGCCGAACAACAGGCGCGCAAGTTCGGTGCGGCCCGCGCCAAGCAGGCCGGCGATGCCGACGACCTCGCCGGCACGCACGCGCAGGTCGGTCGCCTGCAACTGCCCCGCCTGCCCCAGCCCTTCGGTCTGCAGCAACGCCGGCGCGGCCTCGTCGAAAGCGGGCAGCGCGGCAGGTCGTGCCGATTGCGCCGCCAATTCGCGACCCAGCATCGCCGCGATCAACGCCTGCGGGCCAAGCTCTGCGGCCTTCCACTCGCCCACCCAGTTGCCGTTGCGCAGCACGGTGATGCGGTCGGACACCGCGTACATCTGGTTCAGGAAGTGCGTCACGAAGACGATGGCCAGGCCCTCGCCGCGCAAGCGCCGCAGCACCTCGAACAGCTTTTCCACTTCGTCGTCATCGAGGCTCGATGTCGGCTCGTCGAGGATCAGCACCTTCGACGACACGCCGAGTGCCCGCGCAATCGCCACCATCTGCTGCACCGCGACCGAATAGCTCGACAGGAGCCGCGTCACGTCGATGTCGAGCCCGATGCGGGCGAGCAGCTCAGACGCCCGGCGGTTCACCGCCGCCCAGTCGATGCGAAAGCCCTGCAGCGCGCCGCAGCGCGGATAGCGCCCCGCGAACACGTTCTCCGCCACCGAGAGGTTCGGGCACAGGTTCACCTCCTGGTAGACCGTGCTGATGCCCAGCTTCTGCGCTTCCAGCGGCGAGGCGGGACGGATGGCCTCGCCACCGAGGAACATCTCGCCGCCGCTGGAAGGCAGCACGCCCGTGAGCACCTTGATGAGCGTCGACTTGCCCGCACCGTTCTGCCCCATCAGCGCGTGAATCTCGCCCGGGTAGAGCTTGAGCTGCACGCCGTTGAGCACCGGGATGCCGGCGAACTGCTTGTGGATGCCCCGCAACTCCAGCACGGGGGTGACGCCGCTGTCGGTCATGCGCTCACTTGTTCTTGTTGTAGACGTCGATGAACACCGCGGCCAGCAGCACCAGCCCCTTGATCACCTGCTGGTAGTCGATGCCGATGCCGAGGATCGACATGCCGTTGTTCATCACGCCCATGATGAAGGCGCCGATCACCGCGCCCATCACCCGGCCCACGCCGCCCGAGGCCGAGGCGCCGCCGATGAAGCAGGCAGCAATCACATCGAGCTCGAAACCCAGGCCCGCCTTGGGCGTGGCGGTGTTCAGGCGCGCCGCGAACACGAGACCCGCGAGCGCCGCCAGCGCACCCATGTTCACGAAGGTGAGGAACGCCAGCCGCTGCGTCTTCACGCCCGACAGCCGCGCCGCCTTCTCGTTGCCGCCCAACGCATAGATGCGCCGGCCGATGGTCGTGCGGTTGGTGACGAAGTCGTACACCACGATCAGCACCGCCATCACCACCAGCACGTTGGGCAGGCCCTTGTAGGTCGAGAGCAGGTAGCTGAAGAAAAGAATGATCGCCGCGAAGAACAGGTTCTTCACGAGGAAGAAAGCGTAAGGCTCCTGCTCCATGCCATGCGCCTTGAGCTTGGCGCGCCCGCGCAGCTTGAAGAACACCAGCGCCGCGGCGGCGAGCGCGCCCACGATCAGCGAGGTGGTGCGCAAGGTGTCGCCACCCAGCGGATCGGGAATGAAGCCCGAACTCAGGCGCTGGAACTCGACCGGAAACGGCCCCACCGACTGCCCCGCCAGCAGTGCCAGCGTGAGCCCCTTGAACACCAGCATGCCCGCGAGCGTGACGATGAACGAGGGGATCTTGCGGAACGCGACGAACCAGCCTTGGGCCGCACCGATGACGGCACCCGCCGCGATGCTGATGATCGCGGTCGGCACGAAGTGCCACTCGTACTCCACCATCAGCACCGCCGCGAGCGCGCCGATGAAGCCGCAGACCGAGCCCACCGACAGGTCGATGTGCCCCGCCACGATCACCAGCAGCATGCCCAGCGCCATGATGACGACGTAGCTGTTCTGCAGCAGCAGGTTGGTGAGGTTCAGCGGCCTCAGCAGCGTGCCGTCGGTCAGCACCTGGAACAGCACCATGATCGCGACCAGCGAGATCAGCATGCCGTATTCGCGCAGGTTGTTCTTCAGGAAGCCCACATGGAGCTTCGGGGTGACGGGAGCGGCGCCCTGCACCGCGTTGGCTTCAGGCAGGGACATGAACGGAACTCCCTGCGCTCACGATCGCATGCATGATGCGTTCCTGCGACGCCTCGGCCGCGGTGAACTCGGCCACGAAGCGCCCCTCGTTCATCACGTAGATGCGGTCGCACATGCCCAGCAGCTCGGGCAGTTCGGAAGAAATCATGAGAATGCCTTTGCCCTCGCTCGCGAGCTGGTCGATGATGGTGTAGATCTCGTACTTGGCGCCCACGTCGATGCCGCGCGTGGGTTCGTCCAATATCAGCAGCTCGGGTTTCGTGAAGAGCCACTTGCTCAGCACCACCTTCTGCTGGTTGCCGCCCGACAGGTTGACCACCAGCTGCTCGACGCCCGAACAGCGGATGTTCAGCGCCTTCTTGTAGTCGTTGGCCACCTTGAACTCGCGGCCGTCGTCGATCACCGCGCGTTCGGCAATCGCGTCGAGGTTCGCGAGGCTGATGTTCTTGCGGATGCCTTCCTCCAGCACCAGCCCGAGGCCCTTGCGGTCTTCGGTGACGTAGGCAATGCCGTGGTCGATGGCCTTGCGCACCGTGCTCACGTCCACCGGCTGGCCGTGCATCAGCACCGAGCCGCTGATGCGCTGGCCGTACGACTTGCCGAACACGCTCATCGCCAGTTCGGTGCGCCCCGCGCCCATGAGGCCCGCGATGCCGACGATCTCGCCCTGGCGCACCTGCAGGTTCACGCCCTTGATCTGCTCGCGGTCGGCATGCAGCGCGTGGTGCACGCGCCAGTCGCGCACCTCCAGCACCGTCTCGCCGATCTTCGGCGAGCGCTGCGGGTAGCGGTGTTCCATGTCGCGGCCCACCATGCCGCGGATGATGCGGTCTTCGCTGATCGGCGCGCTGCGGCAGTCCATCGTCTCCACCGTCGCGCCGTCGCGCAGCACGGTGATCGAGTCGGCCACCTTGGCGATCTCGTTGAGCTTGTGCGAGATGAGGATCGACGCGATGCCCTGGCGCTTCAGTTCGAGCAGCAGCGCGAGCAGTGCATCGCTGTCGTTCTCGTTGAGGCTCGCGGTGGGCTCGTCGAGGATCAGCAGCTTCACTTCCTTCGCCAGCGCCTTCGCGATTTCCACGAGCTGCTGCTTGCCCACGCCCAGGTCGGTCACCAGCGTGGTGGGCGGCTCCTTCAGGCCCACCTTGGCGAGCAGCTCGCGCGTCTTCGCATAGGCGGCGAACCAGTCGATCACGCCGCCGCTCGCGATCTCGTTGCCGAGGAAGATGTTCTCGGCAATCGAGAGCAGCGGCACCAGCGCGAGCTCCTGGTGGATGATGATGATGCCCAGCTTCTCACTGTCGGCGATGCCCTTGAAGCGGCGAAGCTCGCCCTCGAAATGGATTTCCCCGGTGTACGAGTCGCACGGGTAGACGCCGCTCAGCACCTTCATGAGCGTCGACTTGCCCGCGCCGTTCTCGCCGACCACCGCGTGGATCTCCCCCGCGCGCACGGCGAGGTTGACGTTGCTCAGGGCCTTCACGCCCGGGAACGTCTTGGTGATCCCGCGCATCGCGAGGATCGTGCGCGCTTCGCCGGCTTGGCTCACTTGACCTGGCTTTCCTTGTAGTAGCCGCTGTCCACCAGCACCTGCTTCCAGTTGGAGCCGTCCACGCTCACCGGCTTGAGCAGGTACGAGGGCACGACCTTGATGCCGTTGTTGTAGGTCTTGGTGTCGTTCACCTCGGGCGCCTTGCCCGAGAGCATGGCGTCGACCATGGCCACCGTCACCTTGGCCAGCTCGCGCGTGTCCTTGAACACGGTGGAGCTTTGCTCCTTGCGCAGGATCGACTTGACCGAGGGAATCTCCGCGTCCTGCCCCGACACCACCGGCATCGGTTGCGAACCCGAGCCGTAGCCCACGCCCTTGAGCGACGACAGGATGCCGATCGACAGGCCGTCGTACGGCGACAGCACCGCATCGACGCGGTCCTTCGTGTAGAAGGCCGACAGCAGGTTGTCCATGCGCGCCTGCGCCACCGCACCGTCCCAGCGCAGCGTGCCGACCTTGTCCATGCCCATCTGCTTGCTGCGCACCACCAGCTTGCCGCTCTTGATGTACGGGTCGAGCACCGACATCGCGCCGTTGTAGAAGAAGAAGGCGTTGTTGTCGTCGGGCGAGCCGCCGAACAGCTCGATGTTGAACGGGCCCTTGCCGCTCTTCAGGCCCAGTGCGGTTTCGATGGACTGCGCCTGCAGCACGCCGACCTGGAAGTTGTCGAAGGTGGCGTAGTAGTCCACGTTCTTCGAGCCCTTGATGAGCCGGTCGTAGGCGATGACCTTCACGCCCTTGTCAGCGGCCTTCTGCAGCACGTCGGACAGCGTGGTGCCGTCGATGGCCGCGATGACCAGCACCTTCGAGCCCTTGGTCACCATGTTCTCGATCTGCGCGAGCTGGTTCGGGATGTCGTCGTCGGCGTACTGCAGGTCGGTCTTGTAGCCCTTGTCCTTGAAGTACTTGACCATGTTCGCGCCGTCGGCGATCCAGCGCGCCGACGACTTGGTGGGCATCGAGATGGCGATGAGGCCCTTGTCCTGCGCATGGGCCAGCGGCGTAAAGCCGACGACGGCGAAGGCCAGGCCCGCGAGCGAGGCCTTGAGGAAGTTGCGTTTCATGTCGGTCGGTCCTCAGTACTTGCGGTTCGGAAACTCTTTGGCGGCGACTTCCATCGGGAAGATGCCTTCTTCGGTGACGATGCGCTTGGGCAGCGTCTTGCCGGCCTTGATGTCCTTCACCGCGCTCATGAGCTGCGGCCCGAGCAGCGGGCTGCATTCGACCGACACGTTGAGCTTGCCGGCGATCATGGCTTCGAAGGCGCCTTTCACCCCGTCGATGGAGATGATGGTGATGTCCTTCGCGGGCTTCATGCCGGCCTCTTCGATCGCCTGGATCGCGCCGATGGCCATGTCGTCGTTGTGCGCGTAGAGCACATTGATCTTCTTGCCCTCGGCCTTGAGGAAGGCTTCCATCACCTCCTTGCCCTTGGCGCGCGTGAAGTCGCCGGTCTGCGAGCGGGTGATCTTGAACTTCGGGTCGGCCTTGATGATTTCCTCGAAGCCCTTCTTGCGGTCGATGGCAGGGGCCGAGCCCACGGTGCCCTGCAGCTCGACGATGTTCACCTCGCCCTTCTGGTCCTTCATCTTCTCGACCAGCCAGCGGCCGGCCTTGCGGCCTTCCTCGGTGAAGTCGGAGCCCATGAAGGTCACGTAGAGCGAGTCGTCCTTGGTGTTCACGGAGCGGTCGGTCAGCACCACCGGGATCTTCGCGGCCTTGGCTTCGCGCAGCACGGTTTCCCAGCCCGACTCGACCACGGGCGAGAACGCGATCACATCGACCTTCTGCGCGATGTACGAGCGGATGGCCTTGATCTGGTTCTCCTGCTTCTGCTGCGCGTCGGAGAACTTGAGCTCGATGCCCGCCTCCTTGGCCGAGGACTTGATCGACTCGGTGTTGGCGGTGCGCCATTCGCTTTCGGCGCCCACCTGCGCGAAGCCGAGCACGAGTTTCTTCTGCGCGAGGGCGGAAGCGGGCAGCAGCCCGCCGAGCGCAGCGGCGGCCAGGGCGGTGTTGAGGGTGCGGCGATTCATGGTCATGGTTGTCTCCTTCTTGATGAGTCTGTGATGTGTTCGGTCAGGCCAGCATGTAGCCGGTCTTCACCGTCGTGTAGAACTCCGCGGCGTGGCGCCCTTGTTCGCGCGGCCCGTAGCCCGACCCCTTGCGGCCGCCGAAGGGCACATGAAAGTCCACCCCCGCGGTCGGCAGATTGACCATCGTCATGCCGACCACGGCATGGCGCCTGAAGTGCATCGCGTGCTTCAGCGAGTTGGTGCAGAGGCCCGCGCACAGGCCGAAGGGCGTGTCGTTGCACAGCGCGAGCGCTTCGTCGTAATCGGCGGCGCGCAGCACGCAGGCCAGCGGCCCGAAGATCTCTTCGCGCGCGATGCGGTGTTCGGGTTGGGCCAGGAAGAGCGCGGGGCTCATGTAGTGGCCGGCGGTGGCGCGCTGCAGCGCCTCGCCGCCCCACACGTGCTCCGCGCCCTCTTCGCGCGCGATGTCGATCCACGCGAGGTTCTGCGCCAGCCGCTCTTCGTCGGCCACGGGGCCGATGTCGATGCCGCGTTCCAGCGCGTGGCCGATCTTCAGCGTCTTCAGGCGCTGGCGCAGCTGCGCCACGAAGGCGTCGTGCACGGCGGCCTCGACGATGAGGCGGCTCGATGCGGTGCAGCGCTGGCCGTTGGAAAAGTAGGCGCCCTGCACCGCGCAGTCGACGGCGCGGTCCAGGTCGGCATCGGCCAGCACCACGAGCGCGTTCTTGCCGCCCATCTCCAGCTGCACCTTGGCGCGCCGTGCGGCGGCCGCCTGCAGCACGCGTTCGCCGTTGGCGGCCGAGCCGGTGAAGCTCAGCGCATCGACCAGCGGGCTGTCGACCAGCGCCTGGCCGGCTTCGCGGCCGCTGCCCATCACGAGGTTGAACACGCCGGCCGGCAGCGTGGCGCGGCCGATGATGTCGGTGAGCGCCCAGCCGCAGGCCGGCACCAGCTCGGCCGGCTTGAAGACCACGCTGTTGCCGTGCGCCAGCGCCGCGGCGATCTTGGAGGCCGGCACCGCGAAGGGCGTGTTCCACGGCGTGATGAGGCCCACCACGCCGACCGGCTCGCGCGTCACGTCGACCTGCACGCCAGCGCGCACCGAGGCCACGTTCTCGCCACCGCCGCCGCGCAGGGCTTCGCCCGCGAAGAACTTGAAGATCTGGCCGGCGCGCGCCACCTCGGCCACGGCCTCGGGCAGGGTCTTGCCGACCTCGCGCGCCAGCAGCAGGCCCAGCTCGTCCTTGCGGGCGAGCAGCTCGGCACCGATGCGGTCGAGCACGTCGGCGCGCCGCTGCGGCGTGCTGTGGCTCCAGTGCACGAAGGCCTCGCTGGCCGCGCGGATCGCCAGCTCGACCTGGCGCCGGTCGGCACGTGCGTACTCGGCCACCACTTCGCTGGTGTCCGATGGATTGACGCTGACACCGGTGGTCGCGCTGGTTTCCCAGCGGCCGTTGATGTACTGGCGCACGCTCTGCCGAAGCTCGCCGTGGATCACCGTGGCGTTGCCTTGTCTCTGTTGTTATGGGACTGGGGCGGAAGTCTAGAAACGATTTCGATATCGATCCAATCGTTTTTTAGACAAAATGCATATCAATCGGTGGATTCTGGAAAACCCCGTCAGACCTTCGTTCGCACCCTCTTCATGAACACCTACAACCACTGGTTCATCCGCGCCCGCCTCAAGACCCGGCAACTGCTGTTGCTGGTGGCGCTGGCCGAGGAAGGCAACATCCACCGCGCGGCGCAGGTGCTCAACATGACGCAGCCCGCCGCGTCGAAATTGCTGAAGGACCTGGAAGACGTGCTCGAGGTGCCGCTGTTCGAGCGCCTGCCGCGCGGCATGCGCCCCACCTGGTACGGCGAGACCATGATCCGCCACGCCCGCGTGGCGCTGGCCAGCCTGAACCAGGCGCACGACGAGCTCACCGCGCTGAAGGCCGGGCGCCTCGGCCAGGTGAACGTGGGCGCCATCACCGCGCCGGGCCTCACGCTGATGCCGCCGGCCGTGGCGATGGTCAAGCGCGAGCAGCCCGACCTGCGCGTGTCACTGGAGATCGAGACCAGCCCGGTGCTGCTCGAGCGGCTCGAGCAGGGCAAGCTCGACATCCTCGTGGCGCGGCTGTTCGCCGAGCACGACAAGTCGCAGCTGCGCTACGAGGCGCTCACCGAGGAGCCCGTGTGCGCGCTGGTGCGCCCCGGCCATCCGCTGCTGGGCGTGAGCGGGCTCACGCTGCGCGACGTGGTGGGCGCCGGCTGGATCGTGCCGCCCGCGGGCAGCGTGCTGCGCCACCGCTTCGAGCTGATGTTCCAGGAGGAAGGCCTGGCGCCGCCGGGCAACATCATCGAGAGCCCGGCGCTGCTGTTCATCACGCGCATGCTGCAGCAAAGCGACATGGTCGCGGTGCTGGCGACCGACGTGGCGCGCTACTACGCGTCGCACGGCATCGTGTCGCTGCTGCCGCTGGACATGCCCTGCCACATGGACGCCTTCGGCATCATCACGCGCACCGACCGGCTGCTGTCGCCCGCCGCGAAGGTGATGATGAAGGCGCTGAAGACGGCGAGCATGAGCGTCTACGGACGCAAGCTCGAGATGGACTGATCAGGTCCAGCCCGCGTCGACGGTGAACTCCTGCGCGGTGCACATCTTCGCGTCGTCCGACGCGAGGAACAGCACCATGCGCGCGATGTCTTCCGGCATCAGCTTGTCGGGCAGGCACTGGTTGCGGTGCAGCGCCTTTTCGCCCTCCTCGTCGAGCCACAGCGCCACCTGCCGCTCGGTCATCACCCATCCGGGCGACACGGTGTTGATGCGGATGCGGTCGCGGCCCAGCTCCACCGCGAGCCCGCGCGTGAGGCCGTTCACCGACGACTTGGCAATCGCGTAGCAGGGGTAGCCCGAGCCCTTGGTCTGCCAGCCCGTGGAGCCGAGGTTGATCACCGAGCCGAAGCCCAGGCGCTTCATGCCCGGCACCACCGACTGGATCGCGAACAGCGCGGGCCGTTCGTTGATGGCCATGCGGTTGTCGTAGTAGTCGGGCGTGACCGATGCGAGCGTGTGGCGGTCGTCGCTGGCCACGTTGTTGACCAGCACCGCGAAGTCGCCGAGCTCGGCGGCCGCGTCGGCCATGGCCTGCTGCAGCGCGCCGATGTCGCGCACGTCGCAGGCGCGCCACCACGGCGCGGCGTGGCCGGCTTCGGCGATCTGCGCGGCGAGCGCCGCGCTGGCGGCTTCCGCGATGTCGACAAAGGCCACGCGCGCGCCCTGCGCCGCGAAAGCAGCGACGATGGCCGCGCCGATGCCGCTGCCGCCACCGGTGACGAACACGGTGCGGCCCTTCAGGCTGGGATGGATGGAAAGCTGGGGGGAATTCAAGGACAAGGTCTCCAGGGGGCATCTCATGACATTGCAAAACACATATCAATCGATGCAGTTATTTTCAATTTCTATTATCAATATGCCTTGATACGATCCGCCGCGTCAAGGCGACATGACCTACAGAAAGAACAAATGAACATGCAAGAGACAAGCGCCCCTTCTTCGCCGCTCGCAGCGCCCCGCGTGCTCGGCACCCCCGAATGCCTCTGGCCGGCCGCCGCCGACCTCGGCGAAGGCACGCTGTGGTCGGTGCGCGAGCAGGCGCTGTACTGGATCGACATCCTGCAGCCACGCCTGTTCCGCTACGACCCGGCCACGGGCGCGCAGCGCACCTGGCACTTCGACGAAGAGATCACCGCCATCGCCGAGCGCGCGTCGGCGCCGGGCCTGTTCCTCACGCTGCGCCGCGGCTTCGCGCTGTTCGACACCACCGCGCCCGGCGACACCACGCAGCCGCGCTACCTGCACCAGCCCGAACCCGAGCGCACCGGCAACCGCTTCAACGACGGCAAGTGCGACAGCCGCGGCCGCTTCTGGGCCGGCAGCATGGACTTCGACTGCAAGGCGCCCACCGGCGCGCTCTACCGCTTCGACGCCGACGGCCACTGCACGCGGCACGACGACGGCTTCGAGGTGACCAACGGGCCGACGTGGTCGGGCGACGGCCGCACCATGTACTTCAACAACACGGCGATCAACACGATGTACGCCTACGACTTCGACATGGAAGCCGGCGCGGTGTCGAACAAGCGCCTGTGGCACCGCTTCCCGAAGGGCGACGGCCTGCCCGACGGCATGACCACCGACGCGGCCGGCCGCCTGTGGATCGCGCACTGGGACGGCGCCTGCGTCACCTGCCACGACCCGGTGAGCGCCGCCGAGCTGTGCCGCATCGCGCTGCCCGCGAGCAACGTGACCGACTGCGCCTTCGGCGGCGCGGATATGCAGACGCTCTACATCACGACAGCGCGCAACGGCCGCACCGAAGCACAGCTGAAGAGCGAACCGCTGGCCGGTGGGCTCTTCTCGGTGCGCATCGACAGCCCGGGCGTGCCGGCGGCGCTGTTCGCGGGCTAGGCCACCCCGGGCCCCTCGCGCGGCTGCAGCGACGGCAGGTGCGCCGCCGCGAAATCGGCGAACAGCCGGGCCCGCGCGAAGCTGCCACGGGACGAGGGCCACACCGCGTGGACCGGAATCCTCGGCGACTCGAACTCGGTCAGCACCAGTTCGGCCTGCCCGCTGTCGAGCAGGTCGCGGATCTGCCACAGCGGCGTGAAGAACAGGCCCAGCCCGCTCAGCACGGCCGCATAGATCGCGGCGGTGTTGTCGGCCCGGAAGCGCCCCGTCACCTTGACGCGCTGCAGCGTGCCGTCGACCGTGAAGGGCCAGTGCGCGTCGCTGCCGTGCGTGGTGCGCACCACGCACTGGTGGTCGGCGAGGTCTTCGGGCCGCTGCGGCCGCCCGTGCCGCGCGAAGTACGCCGGCGAGCCGAACACCACCAGCCGCAGCTCGCCGAGCGGCTTGGCCGCCAGTTCGGAATCGGGCAGCTCGCCGATGCGGATGGCCAGGTCCAGCTCGCCTTCGATCAGGTCCACGAAACGGTCGGAGGCCGTGAGCTCGACCTCCATGTCCGGGTAGCGCTGCATGAACGCGCCGATCAGCGGCACCACGAAGGCCGGCGCGAACTGCACCGGCGCGGCCACGCGCAGCAGGCCCCGCGGCGAGTCGAGCTGGCTGCTGGCCTCGACGGCCGCCGCATCGAACTCCGCCAGCGCGGCCCGCACGCGGCGGTGGTAGGCCAACCCCACTTCGGTGACCGACGACTGCCGCGTCGTGCGGCGAAGGAGCTGCACGCCCAGGCTGCGCTCGAGCACGCTCAGCGAGCGGCTGATGGACTGCACCGAGCGCCCCAGTTGCCGTGCCGCCGCGCTCTGGCTGCCGTGGTCGACGATGGCCACGAAGGCCCGGATGTCCTGAATCTGGTCCATGGATTCTCTCGGTCTGGATGAAGGTCTATGGCGGCGCGCGTGGCTTCCCGATGGCGCCTGCCGTTCGTATCTTCGAGGCCTCGCGGTCGCAGGCCGCATTGCCAAAAAACGAAGGAATCATTCCATGAAACGACGACACAGACCCACCGTGCCGGTGATCGGCGCCGACGACTCAGAGGGGCTGCAACCCCGTCCGCGCACCTTGAACAACCACATCCAGGAGCTTGCCCAATCATGAGCACAAGAAAACTGCCGGCCCGTTATGCGGGCATCGCCATGCCCTTCCTGCTGTCGATCTTCATGTCGTGCATCGTGGCGGGCATCTCCACGCTCAAGAGCGTGGGGCTGGCCTCGGGCCTCTTCCAGATGTGGATGGCCGCATGGGGCGTGTCGTGGCTGGCCGCGTTTCCCTCGCTGCTCGTGGTGCTGCCGGTGGTGCGCCGGATCGTCGCGGCGACGGTGCAGAGCCCGCAGCGCTGATCCGTGGTCAGCCGATGCCGAAGCGGTGCTCGGTCGCGCTGGCGAACACCTCGCCGGGGCGCAGCACGGTCGACGCAAACGCCGGCCTGTTCGGCGCATCGGGAAAGTGCTGCGTCTCCAGGCACAGGCCGTCGCCCTGGCGCAGGCTCGCGCCCGCGCTGCCGCGCAGGCTGCCGTCGAGGAAGTTGCCCGAATAGAACTGCACGCCGGGCTCGGTGGTGTGCACGTCCATCACGCGGCCCGAGGCTTCGTGGGCGAGGCGCGCCGCAAACGCCAGGCCCGTGCCGCTGCGATCGCCGTCGAGAACCCAGTTGTGGTCGTAGCCGTGCGCGCGCAGCAGCTGCTCGTGCCCTTCGCGAATGCGATCGCCGATGCGCGTCGGCGTGCGGAAATCGAAAGGCGTGCCGGCCACCTCGCCCAGCCCGAGCGGAATGAGCGTGGCATCGACCGGGCAGTAGCGGCTCGCGGGCAGCGTCAGCACATGGTCCATCACCGAACCGCTGCCGGCGAGGTTGAAGTAGTCGTGGTGGCTCAGGTTGAGCACCGTGGGCCGGTCGGTGGTGGCGCGGTAATCGATGCGCCAGGTGTTGGCGGTGGCACTCAAGGTGTAGCGCACCGTCAGCTGCACCTCGCCGGGGTAGCCTTCTTCGCCGTCGGCGCTGATGTAGCGCAGCTCGAGAGCGAGTTCGTGCGGCACCGGCACGATCTCCCAGTAGCGCTTGCCGAAGCCGGTGGCGCCGCCATGCAGCGTGTTCACGCCGTCGTTCAGGCCCAGCTGGTGAGCCGTGCCATCGAGCGTGAAGCGGCCCGCCGCGATGCGGTTCGCGTAGCGGCCGACGATGGTGCCGAAGTGCGGGTGCGGCTTCAGGTAGTCCGCCAGCGACGGCAGACCCAGCACCACGTTCGCGCTGCGTCCTTGCCGGTCGGGCACGTGCAGCGCGGTGACGATGCCGCCGAGGTTGATGGCGCTCAGGCGCAGGCCGTGGCCGTTGTCGAGCGTGTATTCGGTGACGGGCCGGCCGTCGGGCATGGCGCCGAAGGGGCGCGAAGTGAGGGGTTCGGTCATCGGGCTTGCGACTGCAGCGCCTCGCGCGCGCACTGCGATGCGGTGCGCAGGCCGATGCGGTCTTTCAGGTCGTGGAAGGTCGGAGGCTCGGCGTCGTGCGTCATCACCTCGACGCGATGGCCCGCCTTGCCCACCGCGTCGGCAAAGCGCTGCTGCAGCGCGAACGGCGTGTTGCGGTCGCCGGGGTTGCCGATGAGCACGATGCGCCGCTGCGGGTCGCGCGGGATGCCGGCCACATGGTCCAGCGGGTCGTAGACCTGCATGCTGCCCGTGGTGTCGGTGCGCCCGTTCTTCGAGCGGCCGAGCAGCCGCGCGCGCTCCAGCAGGTCGAAGGCGCCCGAGGTGAGCACCGCGCAGGCCACGCGCGTGCGCCCGAGCGTGAGCAGCGCGGCGCCGGCCGTGGCGCCGCCGCTGTGGCCGAAGAGCACCACGCGCTGCAGCCGGTGGCGCTGCATCAGCGCTTCGAGCGCCGCATCGAGCGCATGGAACTCCACCGCCTCGCGCCGCTGGCGGTGGTCGCCCGACGAGCCGTAGGTGCCGGGGCGCGCCATGAAGATCCACGGCATGCCCGCGCGGTCGCTCGCGGCCTGCGCGTCGAGCGTGCGCAGCGGTTCGGTGTTGCCGGGAATGCGCGTGGGCGACAGGTTCATCACGCTGTCGCGGTCGCCCGAGAACTGCACGATGGCGATGCGCGCGTCGTCGATGTCGCGGCTCGCGAAGTAGCGGATGCACGACGGTCCCTCGACCGCCTGCACCCAGAGGAAGCCCGGGCGGTCGGGGCAGTTGGCGCGCACGGCGGGCTGGTTCCAGTGCAGCAGCGCGCCCTCGGCCGAGGCGGAGGCCACCGGCTCGCGCGGCGCTGCGGCCTTCGGCGCATCGGCACGCTGCGCGCAGGCCGTCTGCACGAGGGCAAGGAGCACACAGGCCAGGCGCGCGCGCGGGCTCATAGCTTCTGCAGCAGTTCGGAGATGAGGCCGAAGTCCGACTGCTGGCGGTCGCCCTTCACCAGCACCAGGTCGCCGTCGCGCAGGAATTCGCCGAGGTAGCCGGTGAGCTGCGCGGCGTCTTCGAAGTGCGGGCCGAGCAGCTCGGCCGGCACCTCCTCGCGCAGCCAGCGCATCTCGGCGCCGTGCGTCACCAAGTGCTGGATGCCCGAGGCCAGCAGCGGCGCGGCCAGGCTGCGGTGCATCGCCTCGGCTTCCTTGTCGAGGTTGATGATGCGCCCGAGCACGCCGATCTTGCGCGTCACCGGCCCGTGCGCCGCATGCTGGCAGGTGCGCACGAACTCCATCGCGTTGCGCATCGACATGACCTCGGCGTTCCAGCTGTCGTCGATCAGCGTCGCCTGCACGCCGCCCTGCGTGCGCAGCGGGCGCAGCTGCATCACCGAGGCCGGCAGGCGCACGAAGGGCATGCGCGCGCACGCGGCCTCGGCGTCGAAGCCCAGCGCCAGCAGCGCCGCGAAGGCCAGCGCCGAATTGCGCACCAGCCCGGCGCTCGCGATCGGGAACAGGTACTCGACCGTGCGACCCGGCAGCGCGATGCGCACGCGGCAGCCGCCGTCGGGCTCGGGCCGCGTGTCGACGATGCGGATGTTGGCGTCGGGGCTGCTGCCCACCACCCAGATGGCGCCCGCCGTGCGCGCGGCCGCCCGCACCACCTGCATCAGGCAGGGGATGTGGTCGGGCACGATGGCCACGCCGCCGGGCTCCAGGCCCAGGAAGATGCGCGACTTGAACTCGGCCGTCTGCTCGAGCGTGGCGGTCTGGCGGGTCTGCGACAAGCCGATCTCGGTGAGGATGGCCACGTGCGGGCGCGCCACGAGCGAGATCGGGCCGCGGTCCATCCACAGCGCGCTCTGCGCCATCTCGAGCACGCACACGTCGGCGTCGGCCGCGAGGTTGGCCAGCATCGCCGGCACGCCGACGCGCGAGTTGTAGTTGTCGATGGTGGTGTGCACGCGCGCCGCCTCGGGCAGCAGGTCGCGCAGCATGGCGATGGTGGACGACTTGCCGACCGTGCCGGTCACGCCCACCACGCGCCCCTGGAAGCGCGCACGCGCGGCCACGCCCAGGTCGATCATGGCGCGGATCGGGTCCTCCACCTGCAGCAGCGGGAACGACGGGTCCAGCCCGTCCACCGGGTGCGCGACCACGGCGCCCGCGAGCGCGTGCTGCAGCACGGGCACGTCTTCGTGGCGGTCGGGGTTGTCGGCGCGCGGCTTGCTGTAGTTCTCGTGCCTGGCGAGCGTGCGGTAGTCCGATGCAATGAACAATGCCGGCTTCGGCAGCCGCGCCATGTGCGTCGGCCCGCGCACCACCGCGTTGACGAACCAGCCCGGCGGCGGCGGCACCAGCCACTGCCCGCCGGTGACACGCTGCAGGTCGTCGGCGGTCCACACGGGCGACGGCTGCGCCGGGGCACCGGGGCGCAGCGCCGCGAGCACGGGCGCGGGGCGCTCGGGCAGCGGCGTCGGAAACTTCGGCACGCGCAGGCCGCACCACACGGGCAGCCGGCGCGCGCCCGGCAGGTCGGGCACGCTGCCGCGCACGCGCACCTCGATCTGCAGCGCGTCGTTCTCGAGCAGGCCCAGGCGCGGCGCGCGCAGGCCGTAGCGGTCGCGGTAGATGCGCCCCGGCGTCCAGCGGCTGGTGGGCCACATCCAGTCGCAGGGGTCGTGGTCCATGGCCTCGCCCCAGGCCGGCATGGTGGTGCTGCGCATCGGCAGCGCGCGGAACTGCACGCGCAGGTCGGCGCTCACGGGCGCATCGGCGGTCCAGAACGACTCGACCCACAGCAGGCGCCGCCCGATGATCTGCGTCGGCGCGAGGCGGATGCCCACGAGGCGCAGCGGGCCGAACTGCAGCGGGCGCATCCTGGCGTCCTCGGGCACGGCATCGACCGACCACTCGGGCCGGGGCGCGAGCACGGGGCCGACCAGCGCGGGCGGGCGCGAGGCCGACAGCGGCGCCAGCGGTGGGCGCCCGGCCGGCGCGGTGCGTTCGGGCGGCGACAGCTGCAGCGTGCAACGCCCGTCGGGCTGCGCCGTCATCTCGGTGCCGAGCGCGCGGCACAGCTCGGCGAAACGTGCGCTCGCGGCTGCGGCCGCTTCGCCCGCAAGCTGCTGCGAGAAACCGAAGCCCACGCCCACCGGCGTGAACACCACCTCCTCGACACCATGCGGGCCGAGGCGCAGCGAGAACACGCCGGAGTCCGCGAGGTCGTTGCGGATGGCGTCGAACAGCAGGTCGCCCGCGTCGTGCAGGATCGGCCGGCCCTGATGGACCTCGATGCCCTGCAGCACGTGGGCCGAGGTGCCCAGCACCGCGTCGGCGCCGGCTTCGACGATGGCATGGCCGACGGCGATCTCGGCGCGCGAGGGCGCGGTCTCCAGGTTCTCGCCCCAGTGCACCGCCACCAGCACCACGTCGGCCTCCTGGCGCGCGGCGGCGATGCGCGGCGCGAGCGTGGCGCGCCATGCCGCCGGGTCATCGAGCGACAACCAGGCCGCGCCGGGGCGCTGCGCGGTGGCGGCGAAGCGCGGCTGCGTGGCGTCGAGCGAGAACAGCGCCACGCGCAGCCCACCGGCCTGGCGGAAGGCGGGGCTCAGTGCAGAGTCGAGATCAGGCCCGGTGCCAGCGAACGCGATGGCGGCGGCGTTCAGCAACCCGTGCTGCTCCAGCAGCGCCTCGGGGCCGTAGTCGCCGCTGTGGTTGTTGGCCGTCGCGACCATGTCGATGCCGGCCTCGGTCAGCACCGCGAGCATCTCGGGCCGCGCGCGGTAGTAGTAGGGGCAGCCCTCGTCCTTCTCGACGCCCTGCTCGCCCGTGGTGGCGACCACGCATTCGAGGTTCACGATGCGCAGGTCGGCCTCGCGCAGCGCGGGGATGTCGCCCAGCATGCGGGCCGGGCCGCCGAGGTCGTGCATGCGGTAGTGCTGGCGCCGGCCCAGGTTGACGTCGCCGCCCCACAGCACGATGCCCTCGGCACCGCGCGGCGCGGCCGATTCGGCCGTGACCTGCGTGAGTTGCGCGCTCTGCTGCTGCGCCTCGCGCGCTTCGAGCAGGCGGTGGTAGGCCACGTAGCCCGACAGGTAGTGCTCCACGTCGTCGATGCGCACGCGGAAGCTGTGGTGCTTGATGAAGAACGCGCCCGCGATGCGATCGGGGTGGCGGAAGAACATCGCCAGCTCGGGCCAGAAGTGGCCGTTGGCGAGGTAGCGCGCGCGGTGCTCCAGCGCGCGGTCGAACTTGTGGCGGTCGAGCCCCGCGAGCAGCGGGCGCAGGGCAGGGTCGGCTTCCAGCCGCAGCACCATCTCGCGTGCAGCCATCATCAGCTCGAGCAGCGTGGGGAAGGTGGTGATGCGCTCCAGCACGAAGTCCAGGTGGCCCGCCATGTTCTGCAGGCCGAACTGGTAGTAGCGCGTCTCGGGCTTGAAGCGCGTGAGCTCGTTGACGCAGTAGCTCAGCCAGTGGTCGTGCGCGCGCCAGTGGCCCGCCGCAATGAAATGCTCGAAGGCCTTCTCGACCACCGCGAGCCAGCGCGCGTCGCGCGTGAGGCCGTACAGCCGCATCAGCCCGAAGGCCGCTTCGCCGTCGTAGTAAATGATGCGGTACGGCTCCTTCACGTCGAGCCCCGGGTGGTTGAGCACGTGCACGAAGCAGCCGGTCTCGGGGTCCTGCATGGAGCGGATGCCCAGCGCCAGCTGCTCCATCAGCGGCTGGTACTGCGCATCGCCGGTGAGCTCGGTGTACTTCACCAGCGCCAGCAGGCACACGGCGTTGCCGCCGAGCTTGATCTCGTTGCCGATGTCGACCAGGAACGCGGCCTGCGTGCCGTCGGCCAGCGTGGCGCGGCGGATCAGCCGCTGGCTCAGGAAGGCCAGCGCGCGGTCGATGGCCGCCTTCTGCACGTCGCTGCGCGTGAGCTCCCAGCCTTCGAGCATGGCGTAGGTGGAGCTGGCGTGGCGCAGCGTGTTGTAGGTGGGAATCGCGCGGTCGAAGCAGGGAAACCAGCCGTAGTGGAACTCGCCCGTGGGCTTGACCTGTTCGGCCAGGTAATCGCTCGCCGAGTCGACCAGCGTGCGCACCTGCGCCGCGTCCCAGTCGGTGAGCGCGCGAAAGCCCGCGGCCTGCCCTTCGGCCGTGAGCGGCCAGGCGCCGTCGGCGTCGACGTACACGGCGCGCGTGGTGAAGCACCACACGGGCGCGGCGTCGTCGGTGGGAAAGTCGCGCTCGTCGCCGAAGCGGCGCTTGGTGTGCGTGCGCAGGTTGCCGTTGTTGGGCTCCGCGTGGTCGACCGTGCCGTTGTAGAGCACGGCGCTGCCGTGCATCTCCTGCGCGAGCAGCGCGGTCTCGAAGCGCGCGTCGAGCGCGATGCCTTCGTTGAAGTAGTTGCGCTTGGTCTGCGCCAGCCGCGCCTTCAGTTCGCCCCAGGTCATGGGCGTGGCGTGCTCGACGATCTCCGCGCGCAGCCGTTGCGCGGGCCGCTCGGCACGCTTCGCCTTCACGGCCAGCGCCTCGGCGGCGGCCTGCCAGGCGGCCTCGGTGTCGGGGCCGCGACCCATGACGACGCGGGCGCGGCTTTCGCCCTCGCCCATCGCGAGGAACACCACGCAGCCGGCCTCGTCGGTGGCGGGCGGGGCCGGGGGCAGCGCCCCGTCCGGGGTGGCCAGGGCCTGCCTGGCGCGGTTCAACAGATCGGCGAGGGGGACGGGAGCTTGGTGAGTCATGCGCCGCGAATGATGACAGGCCCCGGCGCGGCCTGCCACTGCGGAAATCCGGGGCGGCGTCAGACCCGGATCAGGCCCGGGTCACGCCCAGGCGTCGAACACCGCGCCGCGCACGGCCTCGACCGCCGCCGATCGCTGGCCGCCGGCCGGCGCGATCCAGCACAGCCAGGTGTGTGAGCGCCAACCGTTCCAGATCTTCAGTTCGCCCTCGCGCTCGCCCTGCTCGGCCTGGTCCAGCCGCATCAGGCCCGCGCCCATGCCGCTGGCGACCATGCTGCGGATGGCGCTCTCGCCGTCGGCGGTGACGCCCTGGCGGTAGTCGCGCCCGGCGGAGGCGAACAGTTTTTCGAGGTGCGCGCGCAGGATGCACGAGGGCGGCGTGCCGACCCAGGTCAGGTCGGTGAGCTGCGCGAGCGTGAGATCGGGGTGCGTTTGCGCCACCGCCAGCGGCAGGCCCACGGCCAGGTCGACCACGCCCAGGCGCCGCAGCTCGAAGCCTTCGAGCCGCTCGGCATCGCTGAGCACGTAGGCGCAGTCGAGTTCGCCGCGCTGCACGGCCGCCAGGGTTTCGTACGACAGCCCCTGCTTGAGCTGCAGCGTGACCTGCGGATGCTGCTGCGCCAGCGTGACCAGCACGCTGCCCAGGCGCAGCGCCACCGGATCGACCACCGTGCCGAAGCGCACCACGCCCTGCGCCGCGCCGCGCAGCTGGTCGGCGGCCGACTGCATCCGCATCGCCGAGGCCAGGGTGCGCTCGGCCTCTTCGAGCAGGCGACGGCCGGCCGCGGTGGGCGACATGCCGCGCGGCGTGCGCTCGAACAGGCGCACGCCGAGTTCGTCTTCGAGCGCCTTGAGCTGCGCGCTGGCGGCCGGGGCGCTGGTGAACACGCGTTCGGCGGCGCGGGTCAGGTTGCCCTCCTTCGCGATGGCGACGAAGGTCTTCAGTTGGTACAGCTCCATGACCGCGGATTGTGAGCGCGTGCGGTGCGGTCGTCCGTTCGCTTTTTCGGAAGCCCCTGTCCAAAGAAACGAATGGCCTTCGCGGCGGGGCGTCCCCATCCTCTAGGTCACGCACTCACCGTTTTCTTGAAAGGCCTTCCCGTGTCCTCCCCTTCCTCACGCCTGCCGGGCATTGCGGCCCTGCTCTTCGCCACCGCCAGCTGGGGCAGCCTGTTCCTCGTCGGCAAGGGCGTGCTGCAGCACGTGGCGCCGGTGTGGCTCACGCTCATCCGCTACACCCTGTCGGCGCTGGTGTTCGCCGCGCTGCTCGGCCTGCGCGGCAGCGGCGGCTGGCACAAGCTGCGGCAGCATGCGGTGCCGCTGGCGCTGCACGGCTTTGCGGGCTTCGGCGTGTTCAGCATCCTGCTGTTCGTCGGGCTCTCGCACTCGGTGCCTTCGCATGGCGCCGTGCTGATCGCGACCACGCCGATCACCACGCAGCTGCTGCGCTGGTGGCTCGACGGCGTGCGCCCGACACGCACGACCCTGCTGACCGCCGCGCTGGCGCTGGCCGGCGTGGCGACGGTGGCCGGGCTGCTGTCGCCGGGCGGCGCAGGCCTGTCGCACGACACGCTGCTCGGCGACGCCATCGCCTTCGTCGGCACGCTGGGCTGGGTCGTCTACACGCGCGGCGCGGCGCGCTTCCCGACGCTGGACACGGTGGACTACACCGCGCTCACGGTGCTGGCCTCGTGGCCGCTGCTGCTGGCCGTGGCGGTGGGCATGACCGCGCTGGGCGCCTCGCCCGCGCCCGACGCGCAGGGTATGCGCCTGTCGTGGCAGGTGCTGCTGTACGTGGGGCTGGTGCCGTCGGCGCTCGCGGTGCTGGCTTTCAACCACGGCGTGCGCGCGCTCGGCGCGGTCACGGGCACGGCCTTCCTGAACTTCGTGCCGGTGTCGGCGTTGCTGATGGGCGTGGCGCTGGGCAAGCCGCCCGCGACGCACGAGATCGTCGGCGTGGCGATGGTGGTGGTGGCGCTGCTGCTGCATGTGGCGGCAGCGAAGCGGGCGGCAACGCCGGTGACCCCGGTCCGCGCGCCGACGCCGGGTCAGCGCGCCTGCGGCGTCACGCCATGAACAGCGCTCAGCCCTCGGCGCGGCTGCGCCGGAAGATCGCGTAGTTGCCGTTCGCCATCCCCACGAGCACCTCGCCCACGTACAGCCGCGACTCCAGGTTGGCGACGGTGCGCCCGCGGTTGAGCAGCGTGGTCCTGCAGACGACCTGGCCTTCGAACACGGGCTTGAAGTAGTTCATCTTGATCTCGATGGTGGCGCAGATCTCGCCCGCCTCGAGCGTGGGGTACAGCGCCGTGCCCATGCCCGTGTCGGCCAGCGCATACAGCACGGCGCCGTGCACCACCTCGTGCGGGTTCAGGTGCTGCGGCGCGACGACCAGCGTCATGGTGCTGGCGCCGGCGGTGGCTTGCTCGCAGTGCAGGTCGATCAGTTCGGCGAAGGGGTGTTTCATGGCGACGGGAAATGAACGGACCGGCCGACTGTAGACCGCACGGCCGTCAGTCGCCGAGCGCGCGGTAGAAGTAGGTGGTGCCGCACGGCGTGCCGTCGGGCAGCAGCGCGTAGCCGGGGATGGTGCCCACGCGCTGCCAGCCGCAGCGGGTGTACAGCCGCTCGGCCTCGGGGCTGGAGGTGTCGAGCACCAGCAGCGTCTTGCCGTGGTCGCGCGCGCGCTGTTCGGCGCCCTTCATCAGCAGCGCGCCGAGGCCGTGGCGGCGTGCGCGGCGGTGCACCAGCATCTTCGCGACCTCGCCGCGGTGCGGCTGGTTCTCGGGCTGCGCCAGCACCAGCTGCACGGTGCCGACGATGCCTGCGTCGTCCTCGGCCACGAGCAGCTCGCGCTCACCGCGCGCCACGCCGTCGGCCACGTGGCGCCAGAAGGCCCGCGCGCGCTCGGGCGTGAGCGGCTGCATGAAGCTCACCGAGGCGCCGCCGTCGACGCAGTCGATGAGCACGTCGGCCAGCGCGTTCAGCTCGGCCTCGGTCACGGAAGAAAGGGCGCGCAGGCGCGGGGTGGTGGTGGCAGCAGTCATGGTCATTTCCGGTTGGATGCGTGAGAAGGCGCGCTGGTGATGACGACCGCGTAGCGCGCCGTCTCGCGGGTGGGGTTGAAGTAGCTCGTCGGCTGGTCGAGCACGAGCGCGAGACAGTCGCCCGCTTCGAGCCGGTGCTGCTGGTCGCCGACCGCGAGTTCGATGCAGCCTTCGAGCACCCACACCTGCTGGTGGATGCGCGGCTCGCGCGCGCCGGTTTCGTAGGCCACGCGCGCGCCGGGCGGAAACAGCACCTCGACGATCTGGATCGGCGAGGCATCGCCGCCGGCCGAGACGTTGCGGCGCAGGTAGCCCGAATGCGGATCGCGCCATTCGAGCTGGTCGGCGCGGCGCGACACCGGGCTGGCGGCCGGCGCGTCGGACTCGAACAGCGAGGCCAGCGGCACGCCCAGGCCGGTCGCGAGTTTTTCGAGCAGCACGGCCGTCGGACTGCTCTCGCCGCGCTCGATCAGAGAGATCATGGAGCGGCTGACGCCGCAGTGCGTGGCCAGGGCGTCGAGCGAGAGATCGCGCGCGGCGCGCAGGGCGCGCACACGCTGGGCGATGCGGTCGTTGAGGCTGGGGGTCGAAGCTGATTCTTCTTTCATATTGGATGAAATATCCAATGAAATAGAAATTCAGTCAACCCCGGGGTGAACGCCGGCCGTCTCGACCGCAGAGACTTGCTCGTCGAAGTGACTGTTCTTTGGAGAAATATTCATGCCAATCGCTGAAATCATCCAACACATCACCACCACCGACGCACCATGAGCGCCAACGATCCCGCCCCCCTGCCCTCGACGTTTGCCACCTTCGCCGACGGCCCCGCCGCGCCGTCCGCGCTGCGCGCCCGCATCACGGCCGCCTGCCGGCCGCCCGAATCGGAGGCGCTGGCACCGCTGCTCGCGCAGGCCCGGCTGCCGGCCGATCAGGCCGCCGAAGCCCACGCCCTGGCCCATCGCATCGCCCACCAGCTGCGCCAGCGCAAAAACGGCGGTGGCCGCTCAGGCCTCGTGCAGGGCCTGCTGCAGGAGTACGCGCTGTCGTCGCAGGAAGGCGTCGCGCTGATGTGCCTGGCCGAGGCGCTGCTGCGCATTCCCGACGCCGACACGCGCGACGCGCTCATCCGCGACAAGATCGCCCAGGGCCAGTGGCAGGCGCACGCGGGGCACAGCCCGTCGGTGTTCGTCAACGCCGCCACCTGGGGCCTGCTGCTCACGGGCAGGCTGGTGGCCACGCACAGCGAGACGGGCCTGTCGGCCACGCTCACACGGCTGATCGGCAAGGGCGGCGAGCCGCTGATCCGCAAGGGCGTGGACATGGCGATGCGCATGATGGGCGAGCAGTTCGTCACCGGCGAAACCATCGCCCAGGCGCTGGCGCATGCGCGCACGCTGGAGGCGCAGGGCTTTCGCTATTCGTACGACATGCTCGGCGAGGCCGCGCTCACGGCCGACGATGCGCGCCGCTACCGCGCGGCCTACGAAGACGCCATCCACGCCATCGGCCGCGCCTCGAACGGGCGCGGCGTGTACGGCGGGCCGGGCATCTCGATCAAGCTGTCGGCACTGCACCCGCGCTACAGCCGCGCGCAGTACACGCGCGTGATGGCCGAGCTGTACCCGGTGCTGCGCGACCTGGCGCTGCTGGCGCTGCATTACGACATCGGCCTGAACATCGACGCGGAAGAAGCCGACCGGCTCGAACTCTCGCTCGACCTGCTGGAGCGCCTGTGCTTCGAGCCCGCGCTGGCGGGCTGGCAGGGCATCGGCTTCGTGGTGCAGGGCTATCAGAAGCGCTGCCCCTTCGTGATCGACTGGGTGATCGACCTCGCGCGCCGCAGCGGCCACCGGCTCATGGTGCGGCTCGTGAAGGGCGCCTACTGGGACAGCGAGATCAAGCGCGCGCAGCTCGACGGGCTGGCGGGCTACCCGGTCTACACGCGCAAGGCCTACACCGACGTGTCGTACCTCGCGTGCGCGCGCCGCCTGCTCGACGCGCCCGACGCGGTGTACCCGCAGTTCGCCACGCACAACGCCCACACGCTGGCCGCGATCTACACGATGGCCGACCCGTCGCGCTACACGCCGGGCCAGTACGAGTTCCAGTGCCTGCACGGCATGGGCGAGCCGCTGTACGAGCAGGTGGTGGGGCCGCTCGGGCGGCCCTGCCGCATCTACGCGCCGGTGGGCACGCACGAGACGCTGCTGGCCTACCTGGTGCGGCGGCTGCTGGAGAACGGCGCCAACACCTCGTTCGTGAACCGCATCGCCGACGCGTCGATTCCGCTCGACACGCTGGTGGAAGACCCGGTCGCGACCGTCGAGCGCATGGCTGCAGAGGAAGGCGCGATGGGCCTGCCGCACGCGGCCATTCCGCTGCCGGCCGCACTCTACGGTGCGCAGCGCGCCAACTCGCAGGGCCTGGACCTCGCGAGCGAAGCCACGCTGCATGCGCTCGCCGCCACGCTGCAAGCCAGCGCGAGCGAGCCGTGGCGCGCCACGCCGATGCTCGCCGCGCCGCGCGCCGAAGACGAAGCCAGTCGCACCTGGGCCGAGGTGCGCAACCCCGCCGACCGCCGCGACCTCGTCGGCCAGGTGCAGGATGCGGTGCCGGGCGACGTGGCCTCGGCCATTGCGCAGGCCGAAGCCGTCGCCACCGCGTGGGCCGCCACGCCGCCCGCCGAGCGCGCCGCCGCCCTCGACCGTGCCGCCGCATCGCTCGAAGCGCAGCAGCCGCGCCTGCTCGGCCTGTTGATGCGCGAGGCCGGCAAGAGCGGCGCCAACGCCATCGCCGAGGTGCGCGAGGCGGTCGACTTCCTGCGCTACTACGCGGCGCAGGCTCGCACCGATTTCGCCAACGCCACGCACCGCCCGCTCGGGCCGGTGGTGTGCATCAGCCCGTGGAACTTTCCGCTCGCGATCTTCACCGGCCAGGTGGCCGCGGCGCTCGCGGCGGGCAACCCCGTGCTGGCCAAGCCGGCCGAGCAGACGCCGCTGGTCGCCGCCGAGGCGGTGCGCGTGCTGTGGGAGGCCGGCGTGCCGCGCGCGGCGGTGCAGCTGCTGCCGGGGCGCGGCGAGACCGTCGGCGCCGCGCTGGTCGGCGACGCGCGCGTGCAGGGCGTGATGTTCACGGGCTCGACCGAGGTCGCGCGCCTGCTGCAGAAGACGCTGTCGATGCGCCTCGGTGCGCACGGCGCGCCGGTGCCGCTGATCGCCGAGACCGGCGGACAGAACGCGATGATCGTCGACTCGTCCGCGCTCGTGGAGCAGGTGGTGGCCGACGTGATGGCCTCGGCCTTCGACAGCGCGGGCCAGCGCTGCTCGGCGCTGCGCGTGCTGTGCGTGCAGGAAGAAGCCGCCGACCGCCTCGTGGCGATGCTGCAGGGCGCGATGGCCGAGAGCTGCATCGGCAACCCCGCGCGGCTCGCGGTGGACGTGGGCCCGGTCATCGACGACGAGGCGCGCGACGGCATCGAGCGCCACATCGCCGGCATGCGCGGGCGCGGCCGGCGCGTGTTCCGCCAGGGCCGCGAGTTCGGCCACGACACGCGCCACGGCACCTTCGTGCTGCCCACGCTGGTCGAGCTGGAACACCTGGGCGAGCTGCAGCGCGAGGTGTTCGGCCCCGTGCTGCACCTGCTGCGCTACCGCCGCCGCGACCTGGGCGCGCTCATCGGCCAGATCAACGGCAGCGGCTACGGCCTCACGCTGGGCGTGCACACGCGCATCGACGAGACCATTGCGCAGGTGGTGGCGCAGGCGCAGGCGGGCAACGTCTACGTGAACCGCAACATGGTCGGCGCGGTGGTGGGCGTGCAGCCCTTCGGCGGCGAAGGCCTGTCGGGCACCGGGCCGAAGGCCGGCGGGCCGCTGTACATGGCACGCCTGCTGTCGGCGCGGCCCGACGACGTGCTGGCGCGCGCCGTGGCGGGCGACGCACCCGTCTCACCATCGGCCGGCCTCGCGGCGCTCGAAGGCTGGGCGCGCGACACAGGCCGCGACGCCCTGGCCGCGCAGTGCCGCCGCTTCGCCGGCCTGGCGCACGTGGGCCGCGCACGCACGCTGGCCGGCCCGACCGGCGAGCGCAACGTCTACACGCTGCAGCCGCGCGAGGCCGTGCTGTGCCTCGCCGATGCGCAAGCCGACCGGCTCGTGCAACTGGCGGCCGTGCTGTCGGTCGGCAGCACCGCCATCTGGCCCGCCGATGCGCCCGGCGCGCACGCGCTGCTGGCCGCGCTGCCCGACGAAGCGCGCCACGCGGTCGTGCTCGCCAACGACTGGCGCGCACCCACCGTGGTCTTCGATGCCGTGCTGCACCACGGCGACGCCGGCCACCTTGCCGGCGTGCTGCAGCAGGTGGCGGCGCGGCCCGGCCCCATCGTCGGCGTGCGCGGCTTCGCGCCGGGCGACACCGGCATTCCGCTCGAAAGCCTGGTGCTGGAGCGCGCGCTGAGCGTCAACACGGCCGCGGCCGGCGGCAATGCGAGCCTGATGACGATCGGGTGAGCAGGCTTACTTATCGAACGCGGGATCGATCGGCACGCGGTAGCCGTTGACCAGCCGATTGGTCTCGTTCGCCATGCCGACCACGGCCATCAGCTCGGCGAACATGGCCGGCGTCATGCCGGCCTTTTCCGCGCCCGCGTGGTGGCTCGCGATGCAGTAGCCGCAGTTGTTGGTGACGCTCACCGCAAGGTAGATCATTTCCTTCACCACCGGGTCGAGCGCGCCCGGCGCCATCACCTCCTTGAGGCTGGCCCAGGTGCGCTTGAGCGTGGCCGGGTCGTTGGCCAGGTACTTCCAGAAGTTGTTGACGTCGGGCACGTTGCGCGACGCCTTGATGTCGTCGAACACCGCGCGGACCTCGTCGGAAGCGGCGGCGTGCTCGATGGGCTGGGGTTTCATGCGATCTCCTGAAGTGTGAATGCGCGATGGAAAGCAACAATTGCTTTCGGGTCGCTCACATTTATTGTGAATTAGGTCCTAGGTTCACGCGCCCTGCGGTTCATACAGTCGAAGCGTCACACATCAAGCGCGCCATCAGGCGCCATCTCAGGGAGCAGAGAGAACCATGGAACACGTCATCCAGCACGTGGGAGGCGGTGCGCGCGTCGCATTCGTCCACCAGAAGAAAACCAGAGGCATCGCGGGCGCCGTGCTCGCACTGGCCGCCGGCCTTGCCGGCCCGTCGGCCTGGGCCGACGTGAGCCTGGGCGGTGCCAGCTACACCACCGGCTCGGGCGCGGTCTGCAGCTCGGGCGGCGCCGGCCCGACATGGGCGTGCCAGGTGCCCAACGGCAGCGGCGGCTTCGCGCTCATCACGGGCGTGCCGACCGACCCCGTGAACGGCGGCCCCGATGCCGCGGCCTTGCAAGGCATGGTGAGCGGCAACCTCGGCGGCGACGCGCTGCTGCTCGGCGGCACGGCCGCCAAGGCCACCGGCTTCGGCAGCGTGGCGGCGGGCTCCGACGCACGCGCCACCGAAACCTACGCCACCGCCATCGGCTCCACCACCGTGGCCGCGGGCGTCAGCAGCACCGCCGTGGGCAACGTGGCCCAGGCCTTCGGCACCAACGCCACGGCCATCGGCGCCAACAGCACGGCCGTGGCCACCAGCAGCGTCGCAGTGGGCGACCGCGCCACCGCGAGCGACATCAATTCGACCGCGCTCGGCGCCAACACGCAGGCGCGCAAGAAGAGCAGCCTGGCGGCCGGCGACAAGGCGATTGCCGACGGCATCAACGCCGCCGCGCTGGGCGCGAACACACAGGCGCTGGCCGACAGCGCCGTGGCCGTGGGCGACCGCGCCACGGCGGGCGCCGAGTCGGCCGTGGCCGTGGGCCGCCAGAGCACCGCATCGGCCGCGTCCGCCGTGGCCATCGGCACCGGCGCGACAGCGAGCGCCGTCAATGGCATGGCACTCGGCGCCGGCGCCACCGCCGACCGCGCGGGCATGAACGGCCAGCAAGAGCGCTTCTCGAACGTCGCCGTGGGCTCCACGCAGGGCGCGGTCTCGGTCGGCAGCGCGGGCGGCGAGCGGCAGATCACGAACGTGGCGGGCGGCACGCAGGCGACCGACGCGGTCAACGTGCGCCAGCTGCAGGCCGTGCAGGCCGGCGCGGTCAACTACGTGACCAACGTGGACGGCAGCGTGAACCACAACCAGATCGTGCTGGGCAACGGACAGGCGCCCAACGGCACCACCGTGTCCAACGTGGCGCCCGGCGTGGCCGGCACCGACGCCGTGAACGTGAACCAGCTGAACGCCCAGGGCGCGCAGTGGCGCGACGCCATCCGCGTGAACCAGCGCGACGCCAACGCCGGCACCGCCGGTGCGATGGCCATGGCCGGCATGCCGCAGGCCTACATGCCGGGCAAGAACATGATCGCGGCCGGAATCGCCGGCTACGAGGGGCAGAGCGCGCTCGCGGTCGGCTTCTCGAGCATCTCGGACAACGGCAAGTGGGTGATGAAGTTCACCGGCTCGGCCAACTCGCGCGGCCGCGTCGGCGTCTCGGCCGGTGCGGGCTACCAGTGGTGAGCCGCATGAACCACAGAACCGCCATCGCTCCAGGCCCCACGCATTCCTCCTTCATGACACGCACCTTTTTTCTGCCCACCGCCGCGCTGCTGGCCTTGCTCACCCTCGCCGGCTGCACCTCGTACGTGAGCCGCGGCATCGACAGCGACGGCAAGGCCACCGAACTCGTCTGGCCCGGCGCTGACCAGCAGCAGACCTGGCAGACCGAAGGCAGCTTTCCGAACCGCGAGAACCTGCGCGCCATCGGCCCCGGCGCCACCAAGGACCAGCTGTACGCGCTCATCGGCCGCCCGCACTTCGACGAAGGCATGGCGGCCGTGCGCGAGTGGGACTACGTCTTTCACTTCCGCTCGGGTGGCGGCGCCACGAGCTGCCGCTACAAGGTGATCTTCGACACCGACTACAAGGCACGCAGCTTCCACTGGAACCCGGCGGTCTGCGCGGAGCTGGCGAAGGGCTAGGGCTGATCAGCCGCCCTGCGGCGGCTCCGGCCGCCGCCACAGCCACGTCAGCACGACCGCCATCGAGCCGATGGCCACGCCCGCGAGCCACGGCTTGTGGGCGGTGAACCCGATGACGACCGCGCAGAACGCCATCGCCGCGGTGGCGCTCCACTTGGCGCGCCGGCTCACCGTGCGGCCGTTCTCCCAGTTACGCAGCAGCGGCCCGAAGAGCCGGTGATTCAGCAGCCAGCGATGCAGCCGCGGCGAGCTGCGCGCGGCGGCCCACGCGGCCATCAGCACGAAGACCGTGGTCGGCATGCCCGGCGCGACCACGCCGATGGCGGCCAGCACCAGGCACAGCGCGGCAAAGGCCATCAGCAGCCAGCGCACGACCAGCGGCAACGGCCGGGGCTCCACGACAGCGGGCGGGTTCTGGGGGTCTTCGGCGGGCGTCACGGGCCGATTGTCTTTCTTTCTCTTTCACCGCACCGACGCGCTTGATTCAGATCAACCGCGCGCCGCTTTCGGCTGCCGATACTGGACTTTTACATCCACCTGCAAAGTTCTGAAGACCATGGCCCACCTTGTATGGAAGACCGAGCTCAATACGGGGATCCATGAGATCGACACGCAGCACCAGCGCATCGTGCAGTACATCAATGCACTGGACGATGCCCGCCGCACGAACGACCGCAAGGTCGTGGGCCGGATCATCGAAGAGACCATCGACTACACCGCCTCGCACTTCGCGTTCGAGGAGGCCATGATCGAGGACGCGGGCTACCCCTTCACGGGCCCGCACCGGAAGGTGCACGAGATCTTCGTGCGCCGCGTCACCGAATTCCGCACGCGCTTCGAGCACGGCGAAGAGGTGCTGGCCGAGCTGCACGACATGCTCTCGCGCTGGCTGTTCAACCACATCCGCCATGAGGACGGCGCCTACGTGCCGACCGTGAAGGCGCACCTGCACACGACCGATTCGTCGGCGGAAGTGCTGGTGCATGCGCAGGTGCGCAAGGCGGTGCAGCAAGGCGGCGCCGCGGGGCAGGTCAAGATGGGGTGGATGCGGCGCCTGTTCGGCGGGTGACGCGGCTTTGACGCCGCGCCACGGCCGCGTCACTCCTCGACGAAGGCTTCTTCGCGCTTGGCCTTCACCGAAGGCAGCAGCACCACGATGAGCAGCAGCGCCGCGGCGGCCAACAGCCCCGCCGACAGCGGCCGCATGACGAACACGCTCCAGTCGCCGCGCGACAGCAGCAGTGCGCGTCGCAGGTTCTCTTCCATCATCGGCCCGAGGATGAAGCCCAGCAGCAGCGGCGCGGGCTCGCACTTGAGCTTGAGGAACAGGTAGCCCACGATGCCGAAGATCGCGACCATCCACACGTCGAAGGTGTTGTTGTTCTCCGAGTACACGCCCACCGCGCAGAACAGCACGATCGACGGAAAGAGCCACTTGTAGGGAATGGTCAGCAGCTTGATCCAGATGCCGATCATCGGCAGGTTCAGCACGATGAGCATCAGGTTGCCGATCCACATCGAGGCGATCAGGCCCCAGAACAGCTCGGGGTTGCTGGTCATCACCTGCGGGCCCGGCTGGATGTTGTGGATGGTCATCGCGCCCACCATCAGCGCCATCACCGCGTTGGGCGGAATGCCCAGCGTCAGCAGCGGAATGAACGAGGTCTGCGCACCGGCGTTGTTGGCCGACTCCGGTCCCGCCACGCCGCGGATGTTGCCCTTGCCGAAGGGCACCTCGCCCTGCTTGAGCTTGATGCGCTTCTCGATGGTGTAGGCCGCGAAGGCCGACAGCAGCGCGCCGCCGCCCGGCAGGATGCCCAGGGCGGAACCCAGCGCCGTACCGCGCAGCACCGCTGGCGTCATGCGCCGGAAGTCTTCCTTGGTGGGCCACAGGCCCTTGACCTTGGCGGTGAACACCTCGCGCTCATGCTCGGGCACGGCCAGGTTGGCGATGATCTCGCCGTAGCCGAACACGCCCATCGCGATCGCGATGAAGCCGATGCCGTCGGTGAGTTCAGGGATGTCGAAGCTGTAGCGCGCCACGCCCGAGTTCACGTCGGTGCCCACGAGGCCCAGTGCCAGTCCGAGCAGGATCATCGTGATGGCCTTGAGCAGCGAACCCGAGGCGAGCACCACGGCGCCGATCAGGCCCAGGATCATCAGCGAGAAGTATTCGGCCGGACCGAACTTGAAGGCCAGCTCCGTCAGCGGCGGTGCGAAGGCCGCAAGAATGAGCGTGCCGACGCAGCCTGCGAAGAACGAGCCCAGGCCCGCCGCGGCGAGCGCCGGCCCGGCCCTCCCCTTGCGCGCCATCTGGTAGCCGTCGATCACGGTCACCACCGACGACGATTCGCCCGGCAGGTTGACCAGAATGGCGGTGGTCGAACCGCCGTACTGCGCGCCGTAGTAGATACCGGCCAGCATGATCAGCGCCGACACAGGCGGCAGCGCGTAGGTGGCGGGCAGCAGCATCGCGATGGTGGCCACGGGGCCGATGCCCGGGAGCACGCCGATCAGCGTGCCCAGCAGGCAGCCGACGAAGGCATAGACAAGGTTCTGCGCGGTGAAGGCCACGCCGAAGCCGATCGAGAGGTTGGTAATCAGGTCCATTGTTCTCTTGGATTTCTTGTTGTTCTGCGCGGGTCAGCCGGCGATGAAGGTGGGCCACACCTGGAACTGCAGCTTCAGCGCCACCACGAAGGCCAGGTAGCTGCCGAGCGCGAGCACCGTTGCCAGGAGGGTCACGCCCTTCCAGCCGAAGCTGTCGCCCGCCAGGCTCGCGATGAAGGTCAGCGCATAGATCGCGACAATGAGCCCCATCGACGGCAGGCCGATGCTCGGCAGCCCGCCGAGCAGCACGCCGAACACCAGGTTGGCGCCGATGATGAACAGCAGCGGCTTCCATGCGATGCGGCCCACGGGCTCGCCGTCGGCGGTCTCGACCGTGAGGGCCTTGAACGTGATCAGCACGCCCATGCACGCGATGAGGATGCCCACGATGAGCGGAAAGTAGCCGGGGCCCATGCGGGCGCCGGTGCCCACGTTGTAGGTCGTGGCGCCCCATGCGAAGGCCACGCCGAAGGCGCTGAAAAGCACGCCCGAGCAGAAGTCTCTCTGACTCTTGATTCTCACCGTTGATGTCTCCTGGAACTGCGTTGATCGGCACAGGATGTGCGTCAGCGATCCTAGGAATTCAGCGCGGCGGTGTGTATGAACAAAGCATTGCCATTCGGCAATGTTCGAGGCGCAAGAAGACGGTGAAGGCGCCGCTCAGCCGTCCGCCGTCGGCAGGTCGATGCAGGCGCGCAGGCCCGGGCGGGCATCGCCGAACTGCAGGCGCCCGCCATGCAGCGCCACCACCGCCTGCACGCTCGCGAGCCCCAGGCCGTGGCCCGGCGTGCTGTGGTCCAGCCGATGGAAGCGCACGCCCAGGCGCTCGTACTCGGTGCTCGGAATGCCGGGGCCGTCGTCCTGCACGAACAGCTGCGCACGCCCGTCGACCGTGTGCGTGCCGATGCGCACGGTGGCGCCGGCCCCGCCGTACTTCAGCGCGTTGTCGAGCAGGTTGGCCGCGGCACCCGCGAGCAGGTCGCGGTCACCGAGCGCGATGGCGCGGTCGGCAGGCTCGCGCAGCAGCGCGATGCCCCGCACCTCGGCCACCGCCTCGTACAGCTCCGCCACGTCGTCGGCAATGACATGCAGCGCCACCGGCGCGAACTGCTGGCGCCGCGCGCCGGCCTCGACCTCGGCGATCTGCAGCAGCTTCTCGAACATCACCGCCAGCTCCTCGAGCTCGCGGATGGCGGTGGCCACGGCCTCGCGCTGCGGATGGTGGGCGTCGCCGAGCCCCGCCTCCACCGCACGCAGGCGCACCAGCACGCGCGTGAGCGGCGTGCGCAGGTCGTGCGCGATGGTGTTCGACACGTGGCGCACGCCGTCCATCAGCGACTGGATGCGGTCGAGCATCGCGTTGATGTCGCCTTCCAGCAGCGCGAACTCGTCCTCCTGGCCCGAAGGCGCCACGCGCTCCTGCAGCTCGCCCGCCGCGATGCGCGCGGCCGTGCGCCGCACCGCACCCACGCTGCGCTCCAGCTCCTGGCGGAAGACAAAGGTGCCGCCGATGAGCAGCAGCACCGCCACGATGCCCGCCGCCGCGCTGGCGCTCACCACCAGCGATTCGATCGACTCCTGGTCGCGCAGGTCGTGCCCCACCACGAGCATGCCGCCGTCGGGCAACGGGCGCATCACGAGATAGGCGATGACGGTCTGCCCCGCGCGCACCACGCGGCGGTGCACGCCGTCGCCCGCGTCGGGCGCCAGCGAGGGCATCTGGTCGAGGTTGCCCGCGCGCTTGTTTCCGTTGCGGTCGGTGAGCAGGTAGATCTCGTTGTCGGAGTTGCGGCCGTCGGAGAGCGCATGGGCGATCTCGCCCGCCACGCCCTCGGCGCCACGCGCTTCGTAGCGCACCACCAGCTGCTGCACGCTGGCGGCCACCTGCCGCACCATGCGCTGCTGCAGCACGCCGACGGTCTGCATGTAGACGATGGCCAGTGCGGCCAGCATCGTGATGGCCACCAGCAGCCCGTAGTAGAAGGCGAGCCGGAAGCCGACCGAGCGCCACAGCTGGCGCAAGGCCCGGGTCATTGCGGCGCGGCCAGCGTGTAGCCCACGCCGCGCACGGTGTGGATCAGCGTCGGCACGCCGCCCGCATCGAGCTTGCCGCGCAGGCGGCTCACCTGCACGTCGATCACGTTGGTCTGCGGGTCGAACTGGTAGTCCCACACGGCTTCGAGCAGCATGGTGCGCGTGACCACCTGGCCCGGATGCATCATGAGATAGGCCAGCAGCCTGAACTCGCGCGGCTGCAGCGCGATGGGCCGGCCGCCGCGCTCCACGTGGCGGCGCGCCAGGTCGAGCGTGAGATCGGCCAGCTGCAGCGTGCGGATCTCGGGCCCGGTGCGCGAGCGCCGCACCAGCGCCTCGGCGCGCGCCGCGAGTTCGGAAAAAGCAAAGGGCTTGGCCAGGTAGTCGTCGCCGCCGGCCTTGAGCCCGCGCACGCGCTCGTCGAGCGCGCTCAAGGCGCTGAGCACCAGCACCGGCGTCTTCTTGCCGAGCGCGCGCATCGTGGTGAGGATCGACAGGCCGTCCACGTCGTTGGGCAGCATGCGGTCGAGGATGACGAGGTCCCACGTCTCGCCCGTGGCGCGCGCGAACGCATCCGCGCCATCGCGGCTGATCACCGCCACATGGCCGAGCGAGCGGAAGCCTTCGGCGATGTAGCGCGCGTTGTCGGCATCGTCCTCGACGATGAGGCAGTTCCAGATGACGGTGGGGCCGAGCACGTCAGTCGGTGCGGCCACGGCAAGAAATACCCATGGATGGCGGTGCGGTTGTGCTCACGTTGCGGCCCCTGGAATGCGGGGGCCTGCAATGCAAATGCTAGCCCAGGTGGAAGCGGGAAAAGCCCGCGCTTCATTACCGTTTGTCCATGTAAGGCGCGTGGGCGCGCGTGGGCGAAGGGCGCTGCGGCCCCTCCTCAACCCAACGGCTCAGATCACGCGCGAATGAACGCGAGCAAGTCGGCGTTGATGACTTCCGCATTCACGGTGCACATGCCGTGCGAGAAGCCGGGATAGACCTTGAGCTCGCTGTTCTCGATCAGCTCGGCCTGACGCAGCGCGCCCGCCTTGTAGGGAACGATCTGGTCGTCGTCTCCCGCCATGATGAGCGTCCGCACCTTGATGGCTTTCAGGTCTTCCGTCTGGTCGGTCTGCGAGAACGCCTTGATGCCTTCGTAATGGGCCTTGGCGCTGCCCATCATTCCCTGGCGCCACCAGTTCTGGATGACGCCCTGGGAAACACTCGCTCCGGGCCGGTTGTAGCCATAGAACGGTCCCGAAGGCACGTCGAGGAAGAACTGCGCCCGGTTGTCGGCCAGCGCCTTGCGAAAGCCATCGAACACCTCGACCGGGGTGCCGCCCGGATTGCTCTCCGTCTTCACCATGAGCGGCGGGACCGCACTGATCAGGACGGCCTTGGCGACGCGGCCCTGCGGCTGGCCATGCCTGGCGACGTAGCGCGCCACCTGGCCACCGCCGGTCGAATGACCGATATGGACGGCGTTCTTCAGATCCAGATGCTCGACCACCGCGGAGGCATCCGCCGCGTAGTGGTCCATGTCGTGTCCATCGCTGACCTGCGACGAGCGTCCATGCCCGCGGCGGTCGTGAGCGACGACGCGGTAGCCCTGGGCCAGGAAAAACAGCAGCTGTGCGTCCCAATCGTCTGCGCTCAGGGGCCAGCCGTGATGGAAGACAAGAGGCTGCGCACTCTGGGGCCCCCAATCCTTGTAGAAGATCTGAACCCCATCCTCGGTCGTCACATAGGCCATGGTCTTGACTCCTTGCTGTGCAATGGCAGGTTGAACGGGCTTGAGCCGCGCCCCCTGTGAAGTCGGCCGCGATGCACGGGGCAGCGGCACCGACGGCGAGAGAGGCCGAGCACCCCCTCGCGGGAACGCCCCTCGGCTCGGAGCAGACTTTAAGATTGAACCGGGCTTCAGTGTCAATACGCCTTGCGCCGTCAGGGGCAGCGACCGGGCGCAGACAGAAGGCACTCCGTTTTCGCGCGGGCACGGTCGTCAGCAACCATGGTGCGTGCTCTGCGCGCGAAGCCGATGGCGAAGAGCAGCCCTCGCCCCCTCACTCCACCGTCACGCTTTTAGCGAGGTTCCGCGGCTTGTCGACGTCCGTCCCACGCGCACACGCCGTGTGATACGCCAGCAGCTGCAGCGGCACCACGTGCAGCAGCGGCGACAGCGCGCCGTAGTGCTCGGGCATGCGGATCACGTGCAGGCCTTCGCCGCTGGCGATCTGCGTGTCGCCGTCGGCCAGCACGTAGAGCACGCCGCCGCGGGCGCGCACTTCCTGCAGGTTGCTCTTGAGCTTTTCGAGCAGGGCGTCGTTCGGCGCCACGGCGACCACGGGCATCTCGCTCGTGACGAGCGCGAGCGGGCCGTGCTTGAGTTCGCCGGCGGCATACGCCTCGGCGTGGATGTAGGTCACTTCCTTGAGCTTGAGCGCGCCTTCGAGCGCGATCGGGTAGTGCAGGCCGCGGCCCAGGAACAGGGCGTTGTCCTTGCGCGCGAAGTCTTCGGCCCAGCCGATGATCTGCGGCTCGAGCGCCAGCACCGACTGCAGCGCGACGGGCAGGTGGCGCATTTCCTTCAGGTAGCGCGCTTCGTCGAGCGCGCTCAGGCGGTCCTTGGACTGCGCGATGGCCAGCGTGAGCAGGAACAGGCCCGCGAGCTGGGTGGTGAAGGCCTTGGTCGAGGCCACGCCGATTTCGACGCCGGCGCGCGTGATGTAGGCCAGCTTGCACTCGCGCACCATGGCGCTGGTGGCGACGTTGCAGATGGTCAGCGTCTGTTCCATGCCCAGCGAGCGCGCGTGCTTGAGCGCGGCCAGCGTGTCGGCGGTTTCGCCCGACTGGCTGATGGTGACGACCAGCGTCTTGGGGTCGGGCACGGAGTCGCGGTAGCGGTACTCGCTGGCGATCTCGACCTGGGTGGAGATCTTCGCGATGCTCTCGAGCCAGTACTTGGCGGTGCAGCCGCTGTAGTAGCTGGTGCCGCAGGCCAGGATGAGGATCTTGTCGATGTCCTGGAACACGCGGTGCGCGCTCGCGCCGGTGGCGCCGTCCTGCCCGATGCCGTCGAACAGCTCGGGCACGATGCCCTCGACGCCTTCGAGCGTGTCGCCGATGGCGCGCGGCTGCTCGAAGATTTCCTTTTGCATGTAGTGGCGGTACGGGCCCAGCTCGGCCGCGCCGCTGTGGGCGTGCACGGTGCGCACGGTGCGGGTGACGGGCTTGTGGTTCTTGTCGACGATCCAGTACTTGCCCGGCTGCAGGTCGACCACGTCGCCTTCTTCGAGGTACACGATCTGGTCGGTCACGCCGGCCAGTGCCATGGCGTCGCTGGCCAGGAAGTTCTCGGTGCCGTCCTTGCCCGCGCCGAGGATCAGCGGCGAGCCGGCGCGCGCACCGATGACGCGCTGCGGTTCGTCGCGGCAGATGACGGCGATGGCGTAGGCGCCGTGCAGCTGCAGCACGGCGGCCTTGACGGCTTCGAACAGGTCGCCGTTGTAGAGGCTGTCGACGAGGTGGGCGATGACCTCGGTGTCGGTCTGGCTCTCGAACACGTAGCCCTTGGCCTCGAGCGCGGCGCGCAGCGGCTCGTGGTTCTCGATGATGCCGTTGTGCACGAGCGCGATGCGGCCCGGGCGCGCTGCGGGCGCGTCGGCGCCGACGCCGTGGCTGAAGTGGGGGTGGGCGTTGTGCACGGCCGGTGCGCCGTGGGTGGCCCAGCGCGTGTGGGCGATGCCGGTGAGGCCTTCGACCTTGTCGTCGCGCACCTGCGTCAGCAGGTCGGCCACGCGCGAGGTGGTGCGCGCACGGCTCAGGCCGCCCGCATGCACCGCGACGCCGCAGGAGTCATAGCCGCGGTATTCGAGCCGCTGAAGGCCCTGGACCAGGACCGGAACGATGTCGCGATGGGAGGCTGCGCCGACGATGCCGCACATGGGGTGTACCTTGTCTTGAAGAACAGAAGGGCTCGATGGTAGGGAGACACCCAAGAAATATGGCGTCTAAATTTCCTAGATTTCGGACTTTTATTTCACCAAAACCCATAGATGGAGTTTTATTCCATAATTTCAATCCATATGGAATCAATCTCCCTCGACGCCATCGACCTCAAGCTGCTCGACGCGCTCCAGAACGACGCTTCGCAGACCAACCAGCGCCTGGCCGCCGAGGTGGGCATCTCGCCGCCGACCTGCCTGCGCCGCGTGCAGCGCCTGCGCCAGGAAGGGCTCATCGAGCGCCAGGTCGCCCTGCTCTCGCCCGACCGCCTCGCCACGGTGCTGGGTCACGGCCTGCAGGCGGTGGTGGAGATTTCGCTCGACCGGCAGGACGCCGCCGCGCTCGACGCCTTCGAGGCCCGCGTGATCGCGGACGACGCGGTGCAGCAGTGCTGGCGCGTGTCGCCGGGGCCCGATTTCGTGCTGGTGGTGGTGGCGCGCGACATGCCCGGCTACGGCGCGCTGACGCAGCGGCTGTTCACGGCCGACGCCAACGTGCGCAACGTGAAGGCGTTCTTCAGCCTCAAGCGCGCGAAGTTCGGGGCCCGCATGCCGCTGGGCTGACGCTGGTTCTGTGCGCGATCAGCGTTCGCTCGCCGCCTCGCGCAGCGCCTCGAGGAAGGTGCGCCGCCACCAATGGATGTCCTGCGCCCGGATGCGCGACAGCAGTTTCTGGTGCCGCTCGCGTCGCTCTTCCAGCGGCATCTGCAGCGCCTGCTGCACCGTCTCCGCGGTGCCGTGCGTGTCGTACGGGTTCACCAGCAGCGCTTCCTTCAACTGCTCGGCCGCGCCCGCGAAACGCGACAGCACCAGCACGCCGGGGTCGGCCGGGTCCTGCGCCGCGATGTACTCCTTGGCCACGAGGTTCATGCCGTCACGCAGCGGTGTCACCAGCCCCACGGCCGCCGCGCGGCACAGGCCGGGCACACGGCGGCGCGCCACCATGCGGTGGATGTAGCGCACGGGCATCCAGTCGAGTTCGCCGTAGTCGCCGTTGATGGCGCCGCACAGCGATTCGAGTTCCTTGCGGATGTCGGCGTAGGCATCGACCGTCTCGCGCGTGGGCGAGGCGATCTGGATCAGCGTGGCGCTGCGGCGGTTCTCGGGGTAGTTGGCCAGCAGCTCGCGGAACGAACGCACGCGCTGCGGGATGCCCTTCGAATAGTCGAGCCGGTCGATGCCCAGGAGCAGCCGGCGGCTCGAGTACTCGCGCTTCATGGTCTCGTACATGTCGCGCGACTCCTTGGCGTGCGTGAGCGCCGCAAACTCGTCCACATCGATGCCGATGGGGAAGGCGTTGCAGCGCACCGTCTGCCCGTAGGCGCGGTACATGTCGTTGCCCAGGTACTCGCCATGGGCCTCATTGCGCACGTAGTGCTCGAAGTGCTGCACGTCCTGCTGCGCCTGGAAGCCGATCAGGTCGTACGAGAACAGCGAGCGCATCAGCCATTCGTGCTGCGGAATGGCCGCGATGATGATCTGCGGCGGCAGCGGAATGTGCAGGAAGAAACCGATGCGCTGCTTGCAGCCCATCGCGCGCAGCTCGGCGGCCAGCGGCATCAGGTGGTAGTCGTGGATCCAGATGATGTCGTCATCCTTCAGCAGCGGCATCAGCTTGCGCGCGAACAGCTGGTTCACGCGCCGGTAGCCACCGATGAAGCCGGCATCGAAATGCGCCAGGTCCAGGCGGTTGTGGAACACCGGCCAGAGCACGTCGTTGCTGTAGCCCAGGTAGTAGCTGTCGTGGTCGTCGCGGCTCAGGTCGAGCGTGGCCAGCGTCACCTTGCCGGCCTGCTGCTTGTGCAGCTCGCCTTCGCCCGTGGGCCCGCCCTCGACGATCTGCCCACTCCAGCCAAACCACAGGCCGCCGCTTTGCTGCAGGCTCTCGCCCAGGGCCACGGCCAGGCCGCCGGCGGCGGGCTTGCGCGGGTCGGCCACGCGGTTCGAAACAACGACAAGACGACTCATATGCACGAATCCCAGGGAGCGGACAGGCGCACGGCCGCATTGATGATGCCGACCATCGAATAGGTCTGCGGAAAGTTGCCCCACATCTCGCCCGTGACCGGGTGCGTGTCTTCCGACAGCAGGCCCAGCGGGTTGCGTGCCGCCAGCATGGTCTCGAAGATCTGGCGCGCCTCGGCCTTGCGGCCGATCTTGGCCAGCGCGTCGATGCGCCAGAAGGTGCAGATGTTGAAGGCGGTCTCGGGCTTGCCGAAGTCGTCGGCCGCTTCGTAGCGGCGCATGTAGGGGCCGTCGCACAGCGACTTTTCCATCGCGTCGACGGTGGAGATGAAGCGCGGGTCGCGCGCATCGATCAGGCCCACCTCGACCATCAGCAGGATGCTCGCGTCGAGCTCGTGCCCGCCGAAGCTTTCGGCAAAGGCCTGGCGCTCTTCGCACCACGACTTGGCAAGAATCTCTTCCTTCATGCGTGCGGCATGGCCGTGCCAGTAGGCGGCGCGTTCGGGCAACTCCAGCGTGCGCGCGATCTTGGCGAGGCGGTCGCACGCGGCCCAGCTCATGAGGGCCGAGCTGGTGTGCACGCGGGCGCGCGTGCGCAGCTCCCACATGCCGGCGTCGGGCGTGCCGTACACGCGCACGGCCTGCTCGCCCACCGCCTCCAGGTGCGGAAACTCCGCCACGCCCGCGCGGCTGAGCAGCCGGTGGTCATGAAAAGCCTGTGCCGCGCCGAGCACGATGTTGCCGTACACGTCGTGCTGGAAGTGCTCCTGCGCCTGGTTGCCCACGCGCACCGGACCCATGCCGCGGTAGCCGGGCAGGCCCTCGACGAAGGACTCGGGCAGCTCGCGCTCCAGCCCGATGCCGTACAGCGGCTGGATGTGCTCGCCGTGCGAGCCGATCACCACGTTGCCGAGCCAGCGCAGGTAGTCTTCCATCGTGCCCACTTCGCTCAGCGAGTTGAGCGCGCGCACCACGAAGAAGGCGTCGCGCAACCAGCAGTAGCGGTAGTCCCAGTTGCGCTGGCTGCCCGGCGCCTCGGGGATGCTGGTGGTCATGGCGGCGACGATGGCACCGGTGTCCTCGTACAGCGAGAGCTTGAGCGTGATGGCCGCGCGGATCACCGCGTCCTGGTACTCGAAGGGAATGGCCAGGCGCTTGCTCCAGGTGCGCCAGTAGGCGATGGTTTCCTGCTCGAACTTGCGCGCGGTGTCGGCGATGCCTTCGAGCAGCGTCTCGTCCACGCCGAACATGAAGTTGTACTCGCGCGAGATCACGAAGGGCTGGCGCGACAGGATGTGCGAGATCGACGCGTCGGTGTTCAACCGCAAGGTCACGTCGGGCCCGACGTAGCGGATGTGGTTGCTGCCGCGCGTGACCTCGGTCGGCGCCGAGGCGCCCCACTGGAAGCGCGGGTCGAGCGCCACGCGGATGCGCGGCGCGCCGGCAATGGGGCGCACGCGGCGCACCATCATGAGCGGACGGAAGTAGCGCGAGCGGCTGTGAAAGCGCGGCGCGAAGTCGGTGATCTCGATGCCCTGCCCCGCGCTGTCGAACAGCTGCGTGCGCAGCACGGCGGTATTGGGCTCGTACCACTGCTTGCTGGAGGCGAAGTCCTCGATCTCGATGGCCCAGGCGCCGGCCTCCTCGCCGGGGTGCAGCAGCGCGTTGAAGACCGGGTCGCCGTCGAAGCGCGGCAGGCAGCACCAGACGGCGCGGGCGCGCGCATCGATGAGCGCGCTGTAGGCGCAGTTGCCGATCACGCCGACATTGAGCGAGGGCTCGGCCGGCGGCGCGAAGCCGCGCGGCGGTGCCGCAGCCACCTTCGCGGCGTCGACGGGCGCCTGGTCGTCGGGGCCCGCCGCGCCGGCCAGGGCGTCGCCCGCGCGGTCCTCGGGGGCCACCGGCAGTTGTTGTTCGCTCATGCGGGGCTCCTCGGTGATGCTTTGTGGTGATCGGGTGCGGCCAGCAGGTCGCGGGCCTGCACCAGCCATTCGTAGACCGCGCGCGGCGATTCGAGCCGATGCAGCGCCAGGCTGGGCCCGGCGCCGACCTTGATCGCGACCCCGCCGCGCGGCTGCACGACAGCAAAACCGCTCTCGTCGGTGGTGTCGTCGCCCGCGAAGACCGGCGTGCGGCCCGCGAACGGCGCTTCGGTCATGAAGGCTTCGATCGCGAGGCCCTTGTTGACGCCCGAAGGCTTCACTTCGAACACGAACTTGCCGTGCATGAGCTCGAGCTGCGGACGGCCTTCGATGGCGCGCGCCATCGCGTCGCGGCACACGGCCTCCAGCTGCGGCGCGAGCCGGTAGTGCAGCGCGATGGCGCCGTGCTTGCGCTCGACCAGCAGGCCTTCGTGGATGCGCGCGAGCTCGTTCGCCACCTCCAGGATAGGCACGAGGTCGGGCGGGCGCTGCTCCTGCATGCCGCCTTTGGCATCGCGGCGCTGCACGCCGTGCTCGCCGGCCGCGGGCAGCCGCAGCGGCGCGAGAAAGCGGTCGATGGCATCGATCTGGCGCCCCGACACCACGGCGAGCGCGCCGCCGAGCAGGTCGCGCAGGTCGCTCAGCAGGGGCACGAGGGCGGGCGGCACCTCGATGGCTTCAGGCGTGGCGGCGAGGCCGACCAGCGTGCCGTCGAAGTCGAGAAAAAGGGCGGCGTCCCGGCCCGGCGGAGGTGGCAACTGGGCGTTGCTGCTGGAGGACTTTGGCATTGGGAAAAACCATAGCACGGCTCGCACGCGGCGCGTGTCGGCCAAAGTCCCGGCGTGCGCCGATGACGGGGATTCAGTCGGCCGTGGCCGGCAACGAGGCCTTCACCGCCGCGATGCGCGCACGGTGGATCGCCTCGCCGATGCGCGGCCCGGTGGCGCCGGCCTGCTGCGCCTCGCGCGCCACCACGTCGGTGGCCACGGCCTGGGCCGCGGCGAGCACCGCGAGCAGGCGCGGACGCTGCGGGTAGGCCGTGTCCTCGAAGCCGAGCCGGCCGCGCGCGTCGCATTCGCAGGCCAGCAGCGCCTCGGCGAAGCGCGCCGGCTTGCGGAAGGCGTCGCAGCGCTCCAGCAGCCGCACCAGCGGCGTTGCGTCGAGCGCGCCGCTGCGGTGGATGTTGCCGTGCTCGCGCGCCACCACCTCGGCCAGCTCGCGCAGCTCCACCGGCACGCGCCAGCGTTCGCACACGGTCTGCAGCAGGTCGACGCTGCGCAGCTCGTGGTTGATGTGGCGCGGCAGCATGTCGGCGGGCGTGGTGCCCTTGCCGAGGTCGTGCATCAGGCAGGCGAAGCGCACGGGCAGCGTGGCGCCCAGCCGCGCGCTGGTGTCGAGCACCATCATCAGGTGCACGCCGGTGTCGATCTCGGGATGGTGCTGCGCCGGCTGCGGCACGCCCCAGAGCCGGTCGACCTCGGGCAGCAGCACGGCAAGCGCGCCGCACGCGCGCAGCACCTCGAACATGCGCGAGGGCCGCGTTTCCATCAGGCCGCGCGCGAGCTCCTGCCACACGCGCTCGGGCACCAGCGCATCGACCTCGCCGGCCGCGACCATCTCGCGCATCAGCGCCATGGTTTCGGGCGCGACGGTGAAGTCGTCGAAGCGCGCGGCAAAGCGCGCCACGCGCAGGATGCGCACCGGGTCTTCGCGGAAGGCGTCGGTGACGTGGCGCAGCACCTTGTCGCGCAGGTCGCGCTGGCCGTGGAAGGGGTCGGCCAGGGTTTCGGGGCGAGGGTCGAAGCTGCCGTCGGCGCCCACGTGCTCGGCGGGCAGCGCGATGGCGTTGACGGTCAGGTCGCGCCGGGCCAGGTCCTGCTCCAGCGTGACGTCGGGCGCCGCATGCACCACGAAGCCACGGTAGCCCGGCGCGCTCTTGCGCTCGGTGCGGGCCAGCGCGTACTCCTCGCGCGTGCGCGGATGCAAAAACACGGGGAAATCGCGCCCCACGGGCAGGTAGCCGCGCGCCACCATGGCCTCGGGCGTGGCGCCCACCACCAGCCAGTCGTGGTCGGACACGGGGCGGCCCAGCAGCCGGTCGCGCAGTGCACCGCCGACGAGAAAAATGTTCATGAGTGCAGTGTAGGGATACTCTCCCCGCAAAAAAAAGAACGGTCGTTCGATAATCGCCGAGCGATGCGAACGACCGTTCGTAAATTCGCATCGCGCGAAGCACCGGTCGCTGGCCGGTGCCCCCGTGCGCGGGGCTGTTTTCAACACCCAAGGAGCATTCACAGCTATGAAGAAACTCACAACAACAGCATCGTTGGCATTGGCGGCACTCGGGGTCCTGGCATCGGGCAGCGCCCTGGCGCAGAACGCGGGCGACTGGGTCGTCGGCACCGGCTGGTTCCACCTGTCGCCGCAGGATTCGAGCAAGCCGCTGACCGTGACCTCGCCCGTGCACAGCGTGCTGGCCGGCTCGGGCGCGAGCGTCACCAACTCGGACACGCTGGGCCTGAACGTCGCGTACTTCATCGATCCCCACTGGGCCGTCGAGGGCGTGCTCGGCGTGCCGCCCAAGTTCAAGCTCAACGGCAGCGGCACGCTGGCGCGCGTGGGCGAACTCGGCCAGGCCCGCCAGTGGAGCCCGACCGTGCTGGCCAAGTACTACTTCAACGAAGGCAACGACGCCTTCCGTCCGTTCGTGGGCCTGGGCGCCACTTACGTCTGGTACAGCGACGTGAAGCTCACGTCGAACCTGCAAGGCGCGCTGGCCAGCCAGTTCCACGTGCGTCCGTCTTCGGTGAACACCACCGCCAAGCTCGACAGCTCGTTCGCGCCCGTGCTCAACGCCGGCGTGGCCTACCAGTTCGACAAGCACTGGGGCGTGTCGTTCTCGGTGTCCTACATCCCGCTGAAGACCAAGGCCAAGCTCACCACGACCAGCATCACCGGCCTGCCGGTGGCGCGCAGCGAGGCGAGCCTGAAGCTGAACCCGATCGTCACCTACCTGGCGGCGACGTACCGGTTCTGATGAAGTCCGAAGGGCCTCAGTCGCGCGAGGTGCGGTAAGGCTCGTCGAAAGCCACGAAGGTTTTTTCAGCCAGGGCGCCGTCGATCCACGCGGCGACGCCTGGCAGGGCCGCCACGCGCGCGATGTACGCGTCGATGGCCGGCGGCACCGGCAGGCCGTAGCCGCGGATGCGCATGCCCACCGGCGCGAAGAAGGCGTCGGCGATGGTGAAGGCGCCGAACAGCATCGGGCCGCCGTGGCGGTCGAGCAGCTCGGTCCACATCTGCACGATGCGGTCGAGGTCTTCCTGCACGCCGGGCTGCTCGGCCAGCAGCCGCGCGCCCACCTCGGGCAGCGAGGCCTCGATGTTCATCGGGCAGTTGCCGCGCAGATTGGTGAAGCCCGAGTGCATTTCGGCGCAGATGCTGCGCGCGCGGGCCCGCTCGGCCACGCCCTGGGGCCACAGCTGCTTCTCGGGGAAGCGCTCGGCCAGGTACTCGGCAATGGCCAGCGTGTCCCAGACGGCCAGGTCGCCGTCGACCAGCACCGGCACCTTGGCCACCGGGTTGATGGCGCCGATCACGTGCTTGAACTGCGAGGTGGCATCGAACGAATCGAAGCGCACCATCACCTCCTCGAAGGGAATGCCGGCCTGGGTCATGAGCACCCAGGGGCGCATGGACCACGACGAGTAATTCTTGTTGCCGATGTAGAGCTTGGACATCTATCTGGGTCTCCGGGTCAGTGCGGGAATGCGGGGCAAAGCCGTCGATGCTAGCCGGGCGGCGGGCTGCGATTGATGACGAAGGCGGCGCGAATTGATGCAGGCCGCTTCAGCGGTCGCCGTCCTGGCGGGATTCGGGCGGGACGATCACGCGCGGGCCGGAGGCGTCCGTGGATGGCTTCACGACGCGTTCGATCAGGCCCACGAGGCGCGGCACCAGCGACAGCACCGCGAGCGCCAGCAGCGCGCTGAACACGGCCGTGACCTCGCGGCCGAGCCCGCAGGCCATGCCGATGGCGGCGGTCATCCACAGCCCGGCAGCGGTGGTGAGGCCCTGCACGTGGGATTCGTCCTTGCCCTGCTTGAGGATGGTGCCGGCGCACAGGAAGCCGACGCCGGCCACCAGCCCCTGGATCACGCGGCTCATGTCGGCCGGCACGATGCCGGTCTGCTGCGGGATCAGCACGAAGAGCGCCGAGCCGATGGCCACCAGCATGTGCGTGCGCACGCCGGCCGCCTTGCCCTGCTGCTCGCGCTCGAAGCCGAGCAGGAAACCCAGCACGGCCGCCAGCAGCAGCCGCACCGAGATGCGCGTGAGCTGCGCGACATCGCCCACGTCCGAGAATTCGGACGCGACGGTGTCGAGCACCTCGTCGCGCCAGCTCATGTCAGGGCAGGTCCTTGTTGGGTTCCGGCTCGTTGGCGTTGCGCGGGCCCACGCGGCCCAGGCGTTCCTTCAGCGACTGCGGCTTGCCGCTGATGATGGCGGCGTAGTTGGTGGTGTTGGCCAGCACCTTCTTCACGTAGTCGCGCGTCTCGTTGAAGGGCACGTTCTCGGCCCAGATGGCCGCGTCGATCACCGGGCCGTTGCGCCAGTTGCGCGGGCGGCCCGGGCCGGCGTTGTAGGCCGCGGCGGCCAGCGCCATCGAACCGTCGAAGTCGTCGAGCGCGAGCTTCAGGTAGTTGGTGCCGATGGTGATGTTGGTCTCGCGGTCGTTGATCTGGCCGGGCGTGAAGTCGGTCAGGCCGATCTTGCGGGCGGTCCAGCGCGCCGTGGCGGGCATGACCTGCATCAGGCCCGAGGCGCCGACGCCCGAGCGCGCGTCCATGATGAAGCGGCTTTCCTGGCGGATCAGGCCGTACACGTATGCGGGGTCCAGGCCGATGTCCTGGCTCTTGCGCAGCACCGTGTCGTGGAAGGGCATGGGGAAGCGCTGCTCGACGTCGATCACGCCCTTGGTGCGCTCGCTGGTGTTGATGCAGCGGTCCCACACCTCGCGCTGGCAGGCCAGGTCGGCGGCGGCCAACAGGGCGCGGTCGTCCATGCCGCCCTTGTCGTGCAGGTTGGTGGCGTAGTTCCACTCGCGCGTGCCTTCGGAGCGCAGGCCCATGCCGATGGCCTGCAGGCCGCGCTGCAAGCCCGGGTTGGTGCGCGCGGCGTTCTTTTCTTCGGGCGTGAGCGGCGCGGGCCGCGTGGCCGCCACGACGCGCTGGCCCAGCTCTTCGAGCGCCAGCATTTCGTAGAAACCGCGCGTACCGGCAATGCTGGTGTACAGCTCGCGGGCCTGGGCGCGGCGCTCGTCGCCGCCGGCGCTGCTGAGCGCGCGGGCCTTCCAGTAGACCCAGGTCGGGTCCTGCTGGGCGGCGTCGCTCATGGCGTTGATGGCGGGCGCAACGTCCTTCCACTGGCTGGCGCGCAGGGCGGCGCGCACGCGCCAGCCGAGCATGTCGTCGGACAGGTCGCTGTTCTTCGTGACGTTGCCGAAATAGCTCACGGCCATCGGCGAGAGCTTGTTCGCGGCCGCACGGCCGATGGTGCCCCAGACCCAGTTGCGCTCTTCGGCGGAAAGCATCGGGCCCCACTTGCCGTCGAGCTGCGCGGCGCCCTGGTCGGGGTCGGCCACCGCGATCTTGATGAGCGCGAGCACCACCAGTTCCTTGCGCGACTTGGCGGCCACGAAGGCGCGGCCCGTGAGGAACTTGGCGGCGCTGGCGTTGACCTCTTCGAACAGCGGCAGCGCGTCGGGCGCGGCGATGGTGACGGCGCCACGCGCGGCCGCGGGCCGGTTGGCCTCGATGGCCAGGCGCGCCTTCTTCCAGGCGTCGTTGGTCGTCATCAGGCGGGCCGCGACCATGCGGTCGGCGGCGGTGAGGCAGCCGTCGTCGCTGTCCTTCTGCGCGAACCAGTTGCGGCGCACCTCGTCGGCCTGCGCCTGCGTGGCCGTGCCGGTGCGCAGCGTGTCGACCAGCACCGCGTAGCAGCGCACCTGGGCGTCGTCGCCCATGCGGAAGCCGGCGATGTTGGCGGCAAAACCGTCCCAGTCGCGGCGCTGGCCGAGCAGCAGCAGCCAGTCGTTGCGCAGGCGGTCTTCCTGGTAGGTGTTGGGATAGCGCGCGTAGAAGTCCTGCACCTCGTTGGGCGCGGCTTCCTGCAGGCGGGCCTTGAGCTCCCAGTAGGCGGCCCAGGGTTCGAGTGCGTGGCCGCGGGCCTGCGGCAGCAAGGCCGTGAGACGGGCCTTGTCGCCGCGCTGGAAGGCCTGCTTCATCTGGACCAGCACGTCGTCGTTGGTGTTGTTCTGCGCGGCGGCGGGCTGTTGCGACAGCAGCGCGGCGAGTGCGAGAACGGCGGAAAAAACCAGGGCGGGCGCGCCGCGACGCTGACGAGCGCGCGCGGATGCCAAAATGCTTGGGAACTGCATCGGGGGATTATGGACAAGTCAAAGGATGCCGACACCTCGGCCACGGCGAGTTTTCTGAAGGGTCAACTGCGAAAGGCGCTCATCGAGCAGCGCCTGGCGCTGCCCGACCGCCTCGCGCGGGCCGACCTGTTGCAGCGGGTGATGCGGATCTGGCTGGTCGGCCGGCCCGACACCGTGATCGGCGCCTACTGGCCGATCAAGGGCGAGTTCGACCCGCTGCCCGCACTGCATCGCTGGAAGGAAGACGGCGAACTCATGGAAGAAACGCAGCGCCGCCGCATCGGACTGCCGGTGATCGACAAAGTTCACAAGACGCTCACCTTCCATGCCTGGTACCCGGGCTGCCAGATGGAAGAAGACGCCTACGGCATTCCCAAGCCCAAGGACACCGAGCTGATCGTGCCGACCCTGCTGTTCGTGCCCTGCGTGGGCTACAGCGCGGGCGGCTACCGGCTGGGCTACGGCGGCGGTTTCTACGACCGCACGCTGGCGGCGCTCGAGCCCCGGCCGTTCACCGTGGGGCTGGGCTTCACGAACGGCTTCCTCGAAGACTTCGAGCCCGAGGCGCACGACCTGCCCCTGGACGCCATCCTCAACGACAACGGCGTCGTCTGGCCAGTCACTTGACTCTCCCCCAGGCTGCGCGCACTTCGTGTCGCTTCGCCAACCCCCTCGCCGGGGGCAACACCAGCGGCCCGGCAAAGCCGGTTCCGCGGTGTTCCTGGAAGGGACAAATCCTTTCCGTCAATCGAGGTTGTCGACGGTGTCGGGGTCGGGCACCTCGCCGATGGTCTGGCGCGTGGTCACGGCCTGCGCCTCCAGCCAGTCGGAAAAGGCCTTGATCTCGGGCCGCAGCGCATTGCGCGGCCCCGAGATGAGCCAGTAGGCCATCGGTGAATCCAGCCGGTGCTGCGGCAGCACCTCGATCAGGTCGCCGTTGGCCAGGCTTTCGGCAATGAGCGAGCTGCGCGCCAGCACCAGGCCCTGGCCCGTGAGCGCGGCCTGCACCATCTGGTACGCATAGTTGAAATAGAGCCAGCGCTTGGGCTGCGCGCGCTCCAGCCCGTTCACTTCGAACCAGCGCCGCCACGTGAGCCATTCCAGGTGCGTGCGGTGCGCGTCGCCGGCCTCGATGAGCGTGAAGCGGGCGATGTCGGCCGGCGTCTTGATCGGCGGGTTGCTCTTGATGAGCCACGGGCTCGCCACCGGCGTCAGCGTTTCGCCGAACAGCCGCACGGCGCCGGGCGGCATGCCTTCGGGCGGGCCGTAGCGCAGCGCGATGTCCACGTCGGCCACGTCGAGGTCGACCGCGATGTCGCTGGCGTCGATGCGGATGTCGATCTCGGGGTTGTCGCGCTGGAAGGCCTCCAGCCGCGGGATCAGCCACATCGACGCGAACGAGGCGAAGGTGGTGAGCGCGACGCTCTTGCGCCCCGCGCTCTGGCGGATCTGCCGCACGGCCATGTCGATGCGCGGCAGCGCCTGCTGCACCGACAGCAGCAGCTGCGCCCCGGCGCTGGTCAACTCGACCGCCCGCGTGTGGCGCAGGAACAGCGACACGCCCACTTCCTCTTCGAGCGACTGGATCTGCCGGCTCACGGCCGACTGGGTGAGCGCCATTTCCTCGGCCGCGGCGCGGAAATTGAGGTGCCGCGCGACCGCCTCGAAGGCCCGCAGGTGCCCCGCCGAAATGGGGCGGGAGCGCAGGTGGGTTTGCGAATGTTGCATGGGTATGACTTTGGTGTGCGTTCCCGGCGCCCAGTTGATTGATGCGGGAATCGCATCAGTAGGCTACCTCGTTTTCATTGGACCTCCAAGGCCGCAAAAACGATCATTCATTCCCGAACTGCGCCAACCTCTCTGTCTGTCAAAGGCGCTTCGGATCAGCCAAGGAGTCCTCATCATGTCCACCGCCGTCTGCACCAACGAATCGCTCGCTTCCCTGTCCCGTTCCACCCGCACCGCGGCCATTCCGCCGGCCGTGCGCCGTGGCGCCTGGCAGATTGCGCCCGGCGAGGCGATGAGCCTGAAGGCGCGGTCGGCGAGCGTGCTGCGCGTCAAGCAGGGCCGCGTGTGGGTCACGCCCGACGCCACCGCCCATGGCCCCAGCGAAGACATCGTGCTGGCCCCGGGCGAGTCGCTCACCGTGGCCGCCGGCCAGCGCATCGTCATGGAAGCCTGGGATGGCTACGGTGCCACCTACGTGTGGGACCCGGTCTGACCGACCGCCTGCACTCCCGGCTCTTCTGAACAAAGGCGGCTTCGGCCGCCTTTTTCTTTGCCCGTCGTTTTCAGTTTTCCGTCAGTCAGCCGGTCAGGTGCTGATGTCGAAGCTGGCGCGCAGCGCCAGGAAGTGCGCCAGCGCCGCCTCGCCGCGCAGGGCCCGCAGGCCCGAGACCGGGTCCGGGCCTTCGCATTCGGCCAGGCCCATCGCAAACCCGCTGTAGCGCCGGGCGGCCAGCGGGCCGTCGTGGACCACCACGAGCGCCACGTGGCGCGGATCGCGCTGCAGCCGCGCCATCAGCGCCTGCACCGCCTCGCGCGGCCCCTCGAAATGCTGGCAGAAGCACTGGCCGTCGAACACCAGCAGGCCGGAGATGCCGTCCTCGGCGTTGCGCGCGCGGGCCTGGGTGACGATCGCGCCCACGGTGGCGGGCGGCAGGTCGGGGGCGAGCAGGCTGCAATAGAGGAATTCGTACAGGAGTTCTGCAGAGGCTTGTTCTTGTGTCATGCGGTGCAAGAAGGGGACATCGTTTCGAGTCTAGGGGGCCATCCTGCGCCTCGAAATGTCAAAAGACATAGCCCCGCCAGCCTATAGTGCTGCGTGAAGTTCGAGGACTACCCCGTTGCCGCCTCCCCGCCGCAGGGTGCGAACCCCTGCGAACACTGCGCGCTGCGGCGCCTGGAGGCCTTCCTGCCGGTGACGGCGCAGCAGTTGAGGCGATCCAGTCCTTTCGCAGCGGCACCCGGCGCGTCGAGGCGGGCGGCACCATCGTCGACGAGCACCGCGCCAGCCCGCAGCTGTTCACGCTCTACGCGGGCTGGGCCTTCCGCTACAAGACCCTGAGCGACGGCCGGCGGCAAATCCTGGGTTTCCTGCTGCCCGGCGACTTCATCGGCCTGCAGGACGAGTTCGCCGACGGCCAGACCCACGGCGTCGAGGCCGTGACCGACGCCACGCTGTGCGCCTTCGCGCGCGAACGGCTGTGGGCGCTGTTCCAGACCCAGCCCCGGCTCGGCTACGACATCACCTGGCTGGCCGCGCGCGAGGAAAAGCTGGTGGACGACCACCTCGTCACCGCCGGGCGTCGCAACGCCGGCGAGCGCGTGGCCATGCTGCTCATGCACCTGTACCGGCGCGCCCAGCGCGTGGGCATGGTGCGCGACGGCTGGGTGGAGTTTCCGTTCAACCAGCAGCACATCGCCGACGCGCTGGGGCTGTCGCTGGTGCACACCAACAAGACGATGCGGCGCTTGCAGCGCCTGGGCCTGTACAAGCTCGACGGCGGCTGGCTGCGCATCCTGGAGCCGCACGCGCTCGAAACGCTGGGCGACTACTTCGAGCGCCCGCTGCGCCCGGTGCCGATGATCTGAAGGCGCTGCCTGCCTCAGCGCGCCGCCACCAGCTGCCGCAGGTCGCCCTGGTAGGCCTGCAGCCGCCGCACCGCTTGCTCGCGCTGCGTGGCGCTGGTGGTGTTGTGCAGCGCCGCCAGGTTGCGGCAGCCTTCCTGCAGCAGCGCCTGCTGCTGGTCGCGCCACGGGCCGGGCGGCGGATCGGCGATGCGCTGGATGTAGGCATGCAGCGCGGCGCGGGCCTCGGCCGGCGAAGCGCGCGGGCCGCCGTTGCCGCCCAGGAAGCCGCGCAGCAGCACCAACGCCTCCTGCTGGCGCTGGCGCCGCTCCTCGTACGCCAGCTTCGGGCTGAACACCGATTGCGCCACCTGCTGGCGCAGCAGCGCGCGCTGCTCGGTCGTGAGGCGGCCGTAGAAGTCTTCCTGGCGCTCGAGGAACTGGTCGTAGCGCTTCTCCTGCACCTGCGCGGGGCTGCGATCGAGCCAGTCCTTGCGGTAGTCGGTGTTGTTCTTCGCGTACTTGCGTTCGAGCTGCTGCAGCTGCGCGTCGCTCAGGCTCAGTGCGAGTTCGGCGCTGGCGGCCTCGGCGCGCTCGGTGACGGCGAGCAGGCGCTCGCGGACGCGGTCGGCCAGCTGGCAGGCCTGGGCCGGCGTCACCTCGGCGCTCGCCAGGCCCTGGGCCTCCTGCAGCAGGCCGATGATGCGCGGCAGCTCGTTCTGGCGGTGCCAGGCCAGCAGTTGGGCGAGCTCGTCGCGCACCTTGGGGGTCTGGGCGCCGTCGAAGTCGAAGTAGCCGTCGAGCCACCAGTAGCTCAGCTCGGGCAGGTTGTTGTAGGCGAGCTTGACCGCGCTGCAAGCCCCCAGGGCAGCGGCCAGCAGCAGCACACCGATAATTCGGGCCAGTCCAGCACAACGAATCCGGGAAGAAAAGCGCATGAATCAGACTCCGCAGCAGAGCAACCAGGGACCGGTCGACGTCGTCATCATGGCGGCCGGCAAGGGCACGCGCATGAAGAGCAAGCTGCCCAAAGTGTTGCATCGTTTGGCCGGCCGCGCATTGCTGGCCCACGTGACCGACACCGCCGCGCGCATCGGCGCGCGCCATGTCGTGGTCGTGACGGGCCACGGCGCCGAGCAGGTCGAGTCCGCCATCAAGGCCACCGCCGTGAACGCCGCCGCCCTCGGTTTCGCGCGCCAGGAGCCCCAGCTGGGCACCGGCCACGCCGTGCAACAGGCCACGCCGCAGCTGCCGGACGACGGCACGGTGGTGATCCTGTCGGGCGACGTGCCCCTGATCGCCGAAGACACGCTGCGCACCCTCATCGCTGCCAGCGGTGGCGAGCGGCTCGCCCTGTTGACCATTGAACTCGACGACCCCACGGGCTACGGCCGCATCATCCGCACCCGTGCCGGCGGCGAGGTGACGGCCATCGTCGAGCACAAGGACGCCACCGAGGCGCAGCGCGCCGTGCGCGAGATCAACAGCGGCGTGATGGCCGCGCCCGCGCGGCTGCTCAAGGGCTGGCTGGCGCGGCTGGACAACAAGAACACCCAGGGCGAGTACTACCTGACCGACATCGTGAAGTTCGCGGCCGACGACCGCGTGCCGGTGGTGGCGCATGTCACGACCGACGCGCTGCAGGTGGCCGGCATCAACAGCCCGGCCCAGCTCGCGGCGCTGGAGCGCGCCTGGCAGCTGCGCCAGGCCAACGCGCTGATGGAACAGGGCGTGCGCCTGGCCGATCCGGCGCGCTTCGACCTGCGCGGCACGCTGAGCTGCGGCGCCGACGTCGACATCGACGTCAACTGCGTGTTCGAAGGCACGGTGTCGCTGGGCGAAGGCGTGCGCATCGGCGCGAACTGCGTCATTGCCAACGTGCGCATCGAGGCGGGCGCGGTGATCCACCCCTTCACCCACATCGACGGCGAGAAGGCCGGCGTGACGGTGGGCGCAGGCGCGCTGGTCGGGCCGTTTGCGCGGCTGCGGCCCGGTGCCCAGCTGGGCGCCGAGGTGCACATCGGCAACTTCGTCGAGGTCAAGAACTCCACGCTGGCGGCCGGGGCCAAGGCCAACCACCTGGCCTACCTGGGCGACGCCACGGTGGGCGAGCGCGTGAACTACGGCGCGGGCAGCATCACGGCCAACTACGACGGCGCCAACAAGCACCGCACCGTGATCGAGGCCGACGTGCACGTGGGCAGCAACTGCGTGCTCGTGGCCCCCGTGACCATCGGCGCGGGCGGCACCATCGGCGGCGGCTCGACGGTGAACAAGTCGACCGAGCCCGGCGCGCTGACCGTGGCGCGGGGCAAGCAGGTCAGCTTCGCGAACTGGAAGCGGCCGCAGAAGTTGCCGAAGAACTGACGGCGGCTTCGGGTTCTGGTTCGGGGCAGGCGCCCTGCCCCGGACCTCACCACCCCGTCAGCAGGCGCACGAAGCGCATCACCGGCCGTGCCGCCACCGGCGCCGTGGCCAGGGCGACGCGCTGGGGCGCATGCACCCGCAGGTGCACCGCCGTCACCGCCGACACCTCGATCCACCCGCCCTGCGGCACGCAGTGCATGTCGCCCTCGCCGAGCAGCGTCTCGGTCATGAACACCGTCTCGCCCAGCCAGCCCGGCGGCGACACCACGCGAGCGCGGCCCTCGGCCAGCTGCAGCCAGGCGCCCGCGTCGACCGCGGTGCGCAGCGACTGGCCGGGTTCGAGGACGATGGAATCGGGGGCTTCGGACAGGGTGGTGATCATGGCGGACCTCGGGTGGATGTGGGCTTCATCGTAGGAATTCCGCCGCCCGAAAAACAGGCACACCCGACGGCTATTGCGACCGGAACAGCCGGGCCGCCACGCCATCTGTTATGGTCTTTTTCCCGGTCAACTGCATCTGTTTTCGGATGCCCGATGCGGGGAACATCGACCCATGGACTCGCTACCGCTCTACCGCCAGCTCGCGGCGCACTACGTGGACGCGATCCACGCCGGTTCGCTCAAGGCCGGCGACAAGCTCCCCTCGCTGCGCAGCCTGATGCGGCTGCACGACATCAGCCTCTCGACCGCGCTGCAGGTGTGCCGCGCCATGGAAAGCGAAGGCTGGGTCGAGGCGCGCGACCGCTCGGGCTACTTCGTGCGCCGTCCGCAGCGCCTGGCCATCGCGGCGATGGAAGAACCCGTGTCCGGCCTGCCGCCCGACCCGGCGCAGTTCGTCAACATGCGCACGCGCATGGCCAACTTCATGGCGCGCGGACGCCTCAACGACGTGAAGCTCAACTTCGCGATCTCGCGCGCAGCCCCCGAGCTCTACCCGGCCGAGGCGCTGCGCAACGCCATGACGCGCGCGCTGCGCCAGCGCCCCGAGCTGCTCACCACGGCCTCCTCGCAAAAGGGCCACGAGCAGTTCCGACAGGTGGTGGCCCAGCGCAACCTGCGCGTGGGCATGACGGTGGCGCCCGACGACGTGCTGGTCACCAACGGCTGCATCGAGGCGCTGAACCTCGCGCTGCGCGCCATCGCCAAGCCCGGCGACACCGTGGCGGTCGAATCGCCCACCTTCTACGGCCTGCTGCAGGTGCTCGAAAGCCTGGGCCTGCGCGGGCTGGAGATTCCCACCAGCCCGCAGACCGGCATCTCGCTGGAAGCGCTCGACCTGGCCATCCACACCTACGACGACATCAAGGCCGTGGTGGTGGTGCCGCACCTGCAGAACCCCATCGGCAGCGTGATGCCCGACGCCCACAAGCAGCGGCTGGTGCAGCTGTGCGAAAGCCACGGCATCGCGCTGGTCGAGGACGACACCTACAGCGACCTGGTGGAAACCGAGGTGCCGCCGCGCGCCATCAAGTCCTGGGACCGCACGGGCAACGTGGTGTATTGCGCCTCGCTGCACAAGGTGCTGGCGCCGGGCCTGCGGCTGGGCTGGATCACGGCCGGGCGCTGGCACGCGCAGGTCGAGATGCTCAAGTACGCGCAGACGCGCAACAACGAGGCGCTGGCGCAGATCGCCGCGGGCGAGATCATTGCCAGCGGCGGCTACGACCGCCACCTGCGCCGCCTGCGCGAACGCCTGCACACGCAGCGCGACCAGACGGCCGACGCCATCGCCCGCTACTTTCCGGCCGGCACCCGGCTGAACCTGCCGCGCGGCGGCTTCCAGCTGTGGGTGGAACTGCCCGAGCGGCTGTCGTCGGTGGCGGTGTTCGAGGCGGCCCTGCGCGAGCACATGCTGGTGGCACCGGGCGCGCAGTTCTCGAACGCCTCGCGCTTCGACCACTACCTGCGCATCAACTGCGGCTGGCCCTTCAGCGAAGCGGTCGATGCGGGGCTGCGGCGGCTCGGGCGGATCGTCGAGGAAGGCTGCGCGGCGCAGAAAAACCAGCCGGCGACCCTGGTCCGGTCGCCGCGCGCTGCAACTCAGTCGAGCAGCGCCAGGGCCGCGTAGTCGCCCACCTTGTCGCCGAGTCCGGCGGGCACCAGCAGCACGCCGCGCGTGAGCGGCGGCAGCTTGCCGTCGACCTGCGCCTGCAGCCGCGGCAGCACGAAGTCGCGGTGGTGCCAGAACACGCTGCCGCCCAGGCTGATGCGCTGCAGGTCGAGCGTGATGACCAGGTTGTAGAGCATGCGACCGATCACGCGGCACAGCGCGTCGGCCTTCTCGAGGGCAGCGGCGTCACCGGCCGCGGCGGCTGTGAACAGATCGGCCGCGGGTTGGCCGAAGCGGTGCGCAATCGAGTTGCCACCCGCCAGCGCTTCCACGTCGCCCAGGTTGCCGCAGCCGCACAGCGCGCCGCTGTCGTCGTCGACCACGAAGCTGTGGCCCGCGTGGCCGGCGTTGCCGTTCTTGCCGCGCAGCGCCTTGCCGTCGACGCACAGGCCCACGCCCACGCCGGTGCTCCAGGTCGCGTAGGCACAGTTGTCGAGCCCCTTCAGCGCGCCCCAGTGGCGCTCGGCCTCGAGCGCGGCCACGGCGTCGTTCTCGACGCGCACGCGGGCGAAGCGGCGCGCCAGCGGCGCCTCGACGATGGCCGTCATCCAGTTGTTGGGCAGCCCGCGCGAGGGGCCGGCGATGCCGCCGCAGATGTTGGGCGTGGCCAGCTCGACCATGCCGTCGTGCAGCTCGAAGGGCCCGGTCGACGACACGCCCACGCGGTCGATGCTGGCCGGGTCGATGCCCTGCTCGGCGCACACCTCGTCGATGAGCCGCAGGATCTGCACCGCCACGGCGTCGTTGTTGCCGGTCTTGGCGGTGGGCTCGCTGCGGCGGCCGATCAGCGGCGCGTCGCTCGAAGCGGAAAGGCTCACGGCGACCTTGGTGCCACCGATGTCTACGCAGGCTCTCATTGCGGGGTTCTCTTCTTTCTCAAGCACTTCTCAGGCATCGCCGCGCCGTGCTCAGAGCAGCCGCGCGACCAGCGCCGCGATCATGCTGAGCACCACCGTGCTCGCGATCGGCAGCTGCCAGTCGCGGCCGAAGGCGCGAAACTCGAAATCGCCGGGCAGCCGTCCGAAGCCGAAGCGGCGCAGCCAGGCGGTCAGGCCGCTCATGAGCACCAGCGCCAGGACGACGACGATCAGCCAGCGGAACATGCAGACAGTCTAGGCGGCCAGTACCGCCAGGGCTTGTCGGTGAAGTTCGGGTGTGGCGGCCGCGATCACGCGCTGGTCGGGATTCAGCCCCAGCGGCCGGCCCTCCCAGTCGGTGACGACGCCGCCGGCGGCTTCGATCAGGCCCGCCGGGCCCAGGAAGTCGTAGGGCTGCAGGCCGGTCTCGACCACGAGGTCGATGGTGCCGCCCGCGAGTTGCGCGTAGCCGTAGCAGTCGCCGCCGAAGCGGCGCATCGCGCACTGGCGGCTCAGGCGGTCGAAGGCGCTCCAGTCGGCCGGCGAGAAGATGTCAGGCGAGGTGGTCACGATGCGGGCCTTGGCGATCTCGGTGCAGCCGCTCACGCGCACGGGCTGGCCGTCGCGCGTCGCGCCCTTGCCGGCCTCGCCGATCCAGCGCTCTTTCAGCACCGGCATGTCGACCATGCCCAGCACCACGCGACCGCCCTGCAGCACGCCGATGAGCGTGCCCCACAACGGCGAGCCGGTGATGAAACTGCGTGTGCCGTCGATCGGATCGAGCACCCAGATGCGGTCGGCGTCGAGCCGCTCGGGGCCGTGCTCCTCGCCGAAGATGCCGTCGACCGGCACGCACGCGCCGAGGATCTCGCGCATGGCCGTTTCGGCGGCGCGGTCGGCCAGCGTGACCGGGCTTTCGTCGGCCTTGGTGATGATGTCCAGCGGCGTGCGGAAGTAGCGCATCGACTGGGCGGCGGCGGCATCGGCCAGCGCACCGGCGATCGCGGAAAGGTCGGGGGCGGAAGAGCTCATGGGAAGGAGAACGCGTGCCAAAAGCTGCGATTAGACCCGAGCCCGCAGCCCTTGCGCCATCGCCGGGGCATTCGTCCGCCCGGCCCCTTCCCCTGCGGGCTAGCGCTGCTGGCCCCAGCGCCGCACGGTGAGCCGCTCCAGTGTGCGAAAGCCCAGGCTTTCCACCAGCAGGCCGATCAGCACCACCAGCGCCAGGCCCGCGAACACGCGGTCGGTGTACAGCTCGTTGCGGTTCTGAAAGATGTACCAGCCCAGCCCGCCCTTGCCCGACGAGGCGCCAAACACCAGCTCCGCCGCGATCAGCGTGCGCCACGCAAAGGCCCAGCCGATCTTCAGCCCCGACAGGATCGACGGCAGCGCGGCCGGCACCAGGATCTGCAGCACGTAGCGCAGCCCCTTCAGCCCGTAGTTGCGCCCCGCCATGCGCAGCGTCTCGGGCACGCCCTGGAAGCCCGCATAGGTGTTGAGCGCCAGCGGCCACAGCACCGAGTGGATCAGCACGAACACCAGGCTGCCCCGGCCCAGCCCGAACCACAGCAGCGCCAGCGGCAGCAGCGCGATCGCGGGCAGCGGGTTGAACATCGAGGTCAGCGTGTCCAGCAGGTCGCGCCCGATGCGCGTGGACACGGCCAGCGTGGTGAGCCCGAAGGCCAGCAGCACGCCCGCGAGGTAGCCCTGCAGCAGCACGGCCAGCGAGATGCGCACCTTCTCGACCAGCTCGCCGCTCGCCAGCCCTTCGACCAATGCACGGGCGGTGGCGGTGAAGGTGGGCAGCAGCAGGTCGTTGTCCTGCCAGCGCGCCGCCAGCTCCCACAGCACGGCGATGACCGCGAGGATCAGGCCCTTGCGCAGCCAGGTGTGCGAGGCGAGGCGCGTGGCCAGCGGCAGCGCGCGTTCGACCGGCAGCTCGGTGAAGGGCTCGAGCGTGCGTTCGTATTCGGGGCGGATGGGTGGCGTCAGGGTGCTCATGGGGTGCCCTGTTCTTCCTCGAACAGCATGTCGTGGATGCGCCGCGCCGTCGCCTGGAAGTCCGCACCGCCCAGGCTGTCCAGCGAGTAACCGTGGCTGTTGAGTTCGGCGCGCATGCGCCCCGGGTGCGGCGACAGCAGCGCCACGCGGTTGCCCACCACCAGCGCCTCCTCGATCGAGTGCGTGACGAACAGCAGCGTGAAGCGCACCTCGTCCCACAGTTCGAGCAGCTCCTGCTGCATGCGGCGGCGCGTGAGCGCGTCGAGCGCGGCAAAGGGCTCGTCCATCAGCAGCACGCGCGGCTGCATCGCCAGCGCCCGCGCGATCGCCACGCGCTGCTTCATGCCGCCCGAGAGCTGGTGCGGGTGCACGTCGGCGAATTTCGAGAGGCCCACCTTGTCCAGGTAGTGCAGCGCGCGCTCAGCCGCTTCCTTGCGCCCCAGCGTGCGCGAGGCGAGCAGCGGGAACATCACGTTCTGCTTCACCGTCTTCCACGGCGGCAGCTGGTCGAACTCCTGGAACACGACGATGCGGTCGGGGCCCGGCTGCGACACGCGCCGGCCGTCGAGCCGGATCTCGCCCTCGACCGGCGGGATGAACCCGGCCACGGCCTTGAGCAACGTGGACTTGCCGCAGCCCGAAGGCCCGAGCAGCACGAAGCGGTCGGCGGCATGCACGTCGAAGCTCACGCGGTGCGTGGCGCGCACCACGCGCTCGGGCGTGCGGTACTCGAGGCTGACGCCGTCGACCTGCAGCAGCGCCTCGTGCACGTACGGCGGTGCCGCGTCGCCCGTGGCCACCACGCCGCGCCGCCGTGCCGGCCGCTGCGGCGCCACGCTGCCGCCGAGGAAGGCCGCGGCGGGCGGCCCCGCCAGGCGCTCGAGCCGGGACAGCATCGCGTCAGTTCCCCGAGGCGGTGTGCGCATCGTCGAAGAAATAGTCCTTCACCGACGCCGGCTTGTTCTTGATCGCTCCCACGCGGTGCATGAACTCCGCGAACACGTAGGTGTTCTGCGGCGCGGTCTTGAACTGCACCTCGGGGTTCTTGATGATCTTCAGCAGCAGCTCGCGGTCGAGCTTGGCGTTGCTCACCTTCAGGTAGATGTCGGCCGCCTTCTCGGGGTTGGCCGTGACGAACTTCGCCGCCTCGTCGAGCGCGTCGACGAACGCCTTGTAGGTCTTGGGGTTCTCGTTGCGGAATTTCTCGGTCGCGTACAGCACCGTGGCCGACGACGGCCCGCCCAGCACCTGGTACGAGTTCAGCACGATGCGCGCGTTCGGATTGCCCGCGAGCTCCTGCTCCTGAAACGGCGGATTGCCGAAGTGCCCCGTGATCTCCGTGCCGCCCTTGATGATCGCCGCCGCCGCGTCGGGGTGCGGCAGCGCCACGCTGATCTTGTCGAGCTTGTTGAACTCCTTGTCGCCCCACAGCTTGGCCGACGCGATCTGCAGCACCCGCGACTGCACCGACACGCCCACGGCCGGCAGCGCGATGCGGTCCTTGTCCGTGAAGTCGGCGATCGACTTCACGTTCGGGTTGTTGCTCACCAGGTAGTACGGGAAGTTGCCCAGCGAGGCCACGCCCTTCACGTTCTGCTTGCCCTTGGTGCGGTCCCACAGCGTGAGCAGCGGCCCCACGCCGGCGCCCGCGATCTCGATGTTGCCCGACAGCAGCGCATCGTTCACCGCCGACCCGCCCGAGAGCTTGACCCATTCCACCTTCGCATCGACCCCCGCGGCCTTCGCGTGCTTCTCGATCAGCTTCTGCTCCTGCGCCACGTTGAGCAGCAGGTAGACGATGCCGAACTGCTCGGCGATGCGGATCTGCCCTTCGGCGTGCGCGGCCAGGCTGCCGGCGAGAAGGCCGAGGCCGGTGACGAGCGCGGCGGCGCGGCGGGTGAAGCTGTTCATTGGAAAGTCCGGAAAAGGGAAAGAAAAGAAATCAGAACGGCGTGTCGCCCACGATGGTGGTGCGGTTGAGCCGGCGGCGCAGGTGATCGGGCGTGCCTGCCGCGAGGTGCATCAGCGAGCGGTTGTCCCAGAACACCAGGTCGTGCGGCGCCCACGTGTGGCGGTACACGAACTCGGGCTTCACGCTGTGCGCGAACAGCTCGGCCAGCAGCGCGTCGCTCTCGCCTTGCGGCAGGCCGACGATGCGCGTCGTGAAGTGCTCGCTGACGAACAGCGCCTTGCGCCCCGTCTCCGGGTGCGTGCGCACCACAGGCTGCACGGCGGGTGCAACCTGGTCGATCTGCGCTTGCGAGAGCTTGGGCCGCCACGGATTCTTCGCACGCAGCTCCTCGTACTTCGCGAGGTAGCTGTGCTCGGCCTTCAGCGGCAGGATGCGCTGCTGCAGCTCGGCAGGCAGCGCCTCCCACGCCAGGTGCTGGTCGGCAAACAGCGTGTCGCCGCCTTCACTCGGCAGCTCTTGCGCGTGCAGCAGCGAGCCCAGACTGGGGTTGGGCTTATACGAAATGTCGGAGTGCCAGTACACGCCCGCGTCGCCGAGACCGATCGGCTCGCCGTTCTCCTTGATGTTCGAGACGATCAGGATCTCGGGGTGGTTCTTCAGCTGGAACTGGTGCAGCACGTGGATCTCGAGCGGCCCGAAGCGGCGGCTGAAGTCGATGTGCTGCGCGGGCGTGATGCGCTGGTCGCGAAAGACCAGCACGTGGTGGTCCAGGTGCGCGCGGTGAATGCGTTGGAAGTCGGCGGCGTTGATCGGCTCAGCGATGTCGAGCCCGACGATCTCCGCACCGACAGGCGCATCGAAAGGCCGCACCTCGAAGGGCTGCGCCGGGGCCTCGGCAGTGGAGGTTGCACGGGAAAGAACGGCAGTCATGCCGCGAATGTAGAAGCGCGCCCTCCATTCCCCAACGAAGTCTTTGTTGCTTGCTTATGACCAAGTCTTTCCGTTGAAAGCACAAGCCCCGGGCCGAGCGAAGCGACGGCCCGCCCGGTATCCAAGCCCCTCTGGCTGCGCCGAGGAGCGCAGCGTTTCGCGGATCAGGGCTCGCCGTTGTTTGAGCGAAGCGAGTTTGGGCGAGACCCCGCGAAACGCGAGCACCGCAGGTTGCCCGCAGCGAAGCGGAGGGACGCAGACAGTGGGGTCGCCTTTTCTTTGCTTACTTTCTTTTGGCGAAGCAAAAGAAAGTGAGTCGCCCGCCGGGGCGAGACCCGGCCCCGGGAAACAAACAAGACCTCAGAGCGTGTGACTCCGATCCCCTTCAGAGAACCCGACGGCGTCCCAAGGTTCGCCCACAGCAAACCCCACCACCTTGAACAACTCCCCCATCTCATGCTCATGAATCAACCGAGCCGCCATCCCCCGCTGCGCCACAGTCCCCCGCTCCATCCGCCTCAAGATCCCGCAGTTCAAAAGAAACCGCGCCTGGCTCGTATAGCCGAGCACAGCAAGCCCCGCCTCCTGCCCCGCCACCGCAATCCCCGTGAAGTCCACATGCGCCGTGATGTCCTTGTACCCCACCTCCGAAAGAGGATCGCCATCCGCCTGGTGCCCCCGATGGCACATCACCGTCCCCATGTGCCGCTGCGGGTGGTAGTACTCGCCCTCGGGAAACCCGTAGTCGATGAGAAAGGCCGCCCCCTTCCCGAGCCGATCCGCCAGCGTCGCAATGAACGCCTGCGCCTGCGGATGCACCTCCGTGAGGTAGTCATGCACCCCAGGCACCTCGACCGGCGGCCGAAGATCCGTCGGCCGATCCGCCCACGTCCACCCATCCCCCGCCGGATTCCTCACCACCCCCCGCTCGAACCAGGCCCCCTTCACCCGCGCCAGCAACTGCACCGGCATCGCGTCGAGCACCTCATTACCGACCACCACGCCCGCCATGGACTCAGGCAGCTCCCCGAGCCACTCGACCCGCCCCGCATACCCCGCCAGCGCCTGCTGCTGCCGCTCGCGCAAGGTGCCCGACAGATCGACGATGCGGTAGCGCACGTCGCTACGCCCCATCTCGCCCAGCGCATGCAGCAGCTGCACCGCCAGCGCCCCCGAGCCCGCACCGAACTCCCACACGGTGTCGGTGCCCGTCTTCTCCAGCGCCTCGAGCACCTGCACCGCGAGCGTGTGGCCGAACATCGGCGTCAGCTCGGGCGCGGTCACGAAGTCGCTGCCGGACGAGGGCATGTGGCCGAACTTGGCCGAAGTGTTGGCGTAATAGCCCAGCCCCGGCGCATACAGGGCCAGGGCCATGAAGCGGTCGAAGCCGATCCATCCGCCCGCGCGCTCGACGGAGCGGGCAATCAGATGGTCGAGGGCGATGGGTAAACTGTTTGTCGTTGGCGTCGTCACGGCGCCATTGTCCTCTTCCTGTCTTCTGTCTTCTTCCTCCGAATGAGCGCCATCCCACCCACCTCCCCCGATCGCCGCCGCACCGTCCTCGTCACGGGCGCGGGCCGCCGGCTGGGCCGCGAGATCGCGCTGGCGCTCGCCGCGGGCGGCTGGCAGGTGGCGGTGCACTACCGCAGCTCGCGCGCCGAGGCCGAGCAGACCGTGGCCGACTGCGCCGCGCGCTCGGGCGACTCGGCGCTGTTCGAGGCCGACCTGGCCGACGAGCAGGCCACGCGCGCCCTGCTGCCGCGCGTGGCGGCACGCTTTCGTGCCGTCGATGCCGTGGTGCACAGCGCCGCCCTCTTCGAACACGACGACGCCGCCAGCTTCAGCTACGCGCTCATGGAGCGCCACGCGCGCAGCAACACCGGCGCGGCCATCCTGCTGGCGCAGGCGCTGCACGACCACCTGGCCCGGCGCGACGCGCACGGCGGCGCCGTGGTGCACCTGCTCGACCAGAAGCTGTGGAACCCGAACCCCGACTTCCTGAGCTACACGCTCTCCAAGGCCGCACTCGAAGCCGCCACTCCCATGCTCGCGCTGGCGCTCGCGCCGCGCGTGCGCGTGGTGGGCGTGGCGCCCGGCCTCACGCTGGCGAGCCACATGCTCGACGACGACAAGTTCGCGCAGCTGCACAAGCTGTCGCCGCTGGGCCGCTCGTCCACATCGGACGACGTGGCCGCCACCGTGAAGTTCGCGCTGGAAAACAGCTCGATCACCGGCACCACGCTGCTCGTCGACGGCGGCCAGCACCTCATGAAATTCGAGCGCGACTTCTCGCTCATGTGACGAGCACCACCACCATGTCCACGAACACACCGCACGGCCACCAGACACTCACCCTCCAGGGCCTGCGCTTCGACGCCAACCTGGGCATCCTGGAGCAGGAAAAGACCGCGCCGCAGCCGATCCTGGTGGACGCCGAGCTCAACCTCGGCCCGCAGCCGCTGCTGCCGCAGGACGACGACATCTTCCACGTGCTGGACTACCGCAAGGTGCGCCGCATCATCATCGACGAGTGCACCGCCGAGCACGTCAACCTGCTCGAAAGCCTGATCGGCAAGCTCGCGCAGCGCCTGCTGCAACTGCCCGGCGTGCGGGGCGTGCGCGTGAAGATCGCCAAGCTCGAAATCTTCGACGACTGCGAAGTCGCCATCCGCATCGAAGCCGGGGAATGGTGATCCAAGGCAAAATCGGGGGTCTTTCCCCCGATTTGCCCGAAGTAGCCCCCCAATGAACGCCGTCTGGATCGACGATACGCCCGAAGCCGGTGCGCCCTCCAACTCGCTGAAGATCGAACGCGAGACGCACAAGCTCGAGAAGCGCCTGTGCCGCCAGGTCGGCCAGGCCATCGTCGACTACAACATGATCGAAGAGGGCGACAAGGTCATGGTGTGCGTCTCGGGCGGCAAGGACAGCTACGCGCTGCTCGACATCCTGCTCAAGATGAAGGCGCGCGCGCCCATCCACTTCGACATCGTCGCGGTCAACCTCGACCAGAAGCAGCCCGGCTTCCCCGAAGAGGTGCTGCCCAAGTACCTGAGCGAGCTCGGCGTGGCCTTCCACATCGAGAACCAGGACACCTACAGCATCGTCAAGCGCGTCATTCCCGAGGGCAAGACCACCTGCGGCCTGTGCAGCCGGCTGCGCCGCGGCATCCTGTACCGCGTGGCCGACGAGCTGGGCGCCACCAAGGTCGCGCTGGGCCACCACCGCGACGACATGCTGCAGACCTTCTTCCTCAACATGTTCTTCGGCGGCAAGCTCAAGAGCATGCCGCCCAAGCTGGTGAGCGACGACGGCAAGCACATCGTGATCCGCCCGCTGGCCTACGTGGCCGAAAAAGACACCGTGCGCTGGGCGCAGCACCGCGAGTTCCCGATCATTCCCTGCACGCTGTGCGGCAGCCAGGAGAACCTGCAGCGCAAGCAGGTCGGCGAGATGCTGCGCGAGTGGGACAAGAAGTACCCCGGCCGCGTGGAAAACATGTTCACCGCGCTGCAGAACGTCGTGCCTTCGCACCTGCTGGACGGAACGCTGCACGACTTCCAGGGTCTGAAGGCGACGGGCGTGGCCGACGAGAACGGCGACAAGGCCTTCGACACGCCCGCTTTCGACCTGCTCTCCCAGGCACCCTCGGCCCTGCGCATCGTCCAGGGCTGACTCGGGCAACCCAGGGGACTTTGAGGGCCGCAGGCCCGGAGACCCTTATGTATCGTGCGTTTTCAGCTCTATTTTTGGTAGCAACCCTGAGCGGCTGCGCCACCTCCTGGGTGGTCGACAGCAACGTCAAGAGCTTTGCCACGCCGGGCGCGACCGTGCCGCCCGGCGCCACCTACCGCTTCGAGCGCCTGCCTTCGCAGCAGGCCGACACGGCGCGCCAGGAAGGCCTGGAGGCCATGGCCGCGGCCGCGCTCGACAAGGTCGGCCTGCGCCGCGACGACACAAGGCCGCAGTACACGGCGCAGATCGGCGCGCGCGTCACGGCGGCGCTGTCGCCCTGGGCCGATCCGTGGCTGTACGGGCCCGGCCCCTGGGGCTACGGCTACGGCGGCTACTACGGCCACCGCTGGTATGGCAGCGGCTGGTACGGCGGCCCGATGTTCACGCCGCCGGCCAACCCCTGGTACCAGCGCGAGGTGAGCCTCGTGCTGCGCGAGGCGGGTGGCAGCCACCGCGTGGTGTACGAGACCCGCGCGCGCAACGACGGCCCCTACAGCTCGAGCGCGGCGATCCTGCCGGTGATGTTCGAGGCCGCATTGCAGGGCTTTCCGAACCCGCCGCCCGGCGAGCGCCGCGTGAACATCGAGCTCGCGCCGGCCGCCAAAAAATGACGCACTTCTAGAATTCGGACGGATGGAAGCCAATCTCACCCGCCTGATCGCCGTGCGCCACGGCGAAACCGCCTGGAACGTCGACACCCGCATCCAGGGCCACCTCGACATCGGCCTCAATGCCACCGGCCTCTGGCAGGCGCAGCGCGCCGGGCAGGCGCTGGCCGACGAGCCGGTCGCGGCGGTCTATGCCAGCGACCTCTCGCGCGCCTGGCAGACCGCCCAGGCCATCGCCGAGCCCCACGGCCTCGAGGTGCAGCCCGACCTGGGCCTGCGCGAGCGCGCCTTCGGCCGCTTCGAGGGCATGAGCTTCGCCGAGATCGAGGCCACGCTGCCCGAGGACGCGCGCCGCTGGCGCGAGCGCGACCCCGAGTTCGAGCCCGAAGGCGGCGGCGAGAGCCTGCTGACCTTTCGCGACCGCGTGACCGGCACCGCCTCGGCCATCGCCGCGCGCCACCCGGGCCAGCTCGTGGTGCTGGTGGCCCACGGCGGCGTGATGGACGTGCTCTACCGCGCCGCCACGCGCCAGGAGCTGCAGGCGCCGCGCACCTGGCAGCTCGGCAACGCGGCCATCAACCGCATGCTGTGGACGCCCGAGGGCTTCAGCCTCGTCGGCTGGAGCGACATCGCGCACCTGGCGACGGACGCGCCGCTGGACGAGACCACGACCTAGTGGGGTGAGCCGCTTGCCTTTCTTCGCCCCGGGCAAGACGCTCCCATGAAAAGAACGAACCCCACGCCCTCGGCGTACGCCAGCTGGGACGCCTCCCAGTCGCTGTCCGCGCCCTGGATCGACGCCACGCACCTGGGAAGCTTCGTCACCCTGGAGGCCGGCGACACCATTGCGCGCGAAGGCGAACGGCACGATTACTTCTATCTCTTGCGATCGGGCTTCGTGCATTCCACGATCCACCGAAGCAACGGCTCGGAGTTCCTGCTCGAGATCTTCGGGCCGGGCGCGATCTTCGGCGAAGGCCCGGCGTTTGCCGACAGCCCCCGGCCGACGACGACCCGGGCGGTTGCGCCGGCCGTTCTCAGCCGCTATCGACCGGCAGATGTTGCGCAGCAGTTTTCGGCGCTGCCCGAGCTCGCGACCTCGTTGATCCAGCTGCTCGGCTTCAAGAACCACATGATCGTCGCCAAGCTCGCCGGGGTGGCCTCGGCGGCGCCCAAGGAGCGGGTCATCGACTTGCTGCTGCGGGTGGCGCGCCCGCCATCGGCGCAGGCACCGAAACAACTCACCGTGGACCTGACGCACGAGCAGATCGGCGCCATGACAGCCCTGAGCCGCGTCACCGTCACACGCACGTTGAATTCGCTGGCGAGAGAAGGGCTCATTGAAACGCGGGCCCGGCAGGTCGCCATCCCGAATGCGCCGGCTCTGCATCGTTTCCGCGACGCGACACCGTAAGGAAAAAGCCCGCTTCCTGTATCGCTGGATACCGTCGACACCCTCATCCCCTCGCGATCATTCATCCCGTCACACACATGGGAAGAGCAGCGGCGGAGGGAATGGAGAGAGCCGTTGAGGAGAGAGGCCGGAGCGCCTTCAATGGGCGATGGTCCGGGTGTGGCGTAACGCTGGACTGCACAAGTCCTTCCTGGCCGGGTGGCTCACGCTCATCGCCATCCGGCATCTTTTGAATCGCCGTCAGGCGCGTGATTTGAATCGCCCTCAGGCGTGCGAGGCCGCGTGCCCCGCCGCAGCCTCGGCCTTCGCCTCGCCCGGCAGCTCCACCATCGGCCCGCTTCCGCTGTAGCGGTCGAGCGCCAGGTAGATCGCGGGCGTGATGTACAGCGTGATCACCTGCGAGAAGATCAGCCCGCCCACCACCGCCACGCCCAGTGGCTGGCGCAGCTCGGCGCCGGCGCCCAGGCCCAGCGCGAGCGGTAGCGCGCCCATCAGCGCGGCCAGCGTGGTCATCAGGATCGGGCGGAAGCGCAGCCGGCAGGCTTCGCGGATCGCGTCGACCGGCTTCATGCCTTCGGTGCGCTGCGCGTCGAGGGCGAAGTCGATCATCATGATCGCGTTCTTCTTCACGATGCCGATCAAGAGCAGGATGCCGATGGTCGCGATCAGCGTGAGGTCGAAGCCGAAGAGCTTCAGCGAGATGAGCGCCCCCACCGCCGCCGAAGGCAGGCCCGCCAGAATGGTGAAGGGGTGGATGTAGCTCTCGTACAGCACGCCCAGCAGCACGTAGATGACCAGCACCGCGAGCACCAGCAGCACGGCCTGGCTCGACTGCGAACTCTGGAACACCGCCGCGTCGCCGCCGTAGGTCGTGATGATCGACTGCGGCATCTTCAGCTCGTCCTTGAAGCGGTCGATCTTCGCGGTGGCGTTGCCCAGCGGCACGTCGGGGCCGAGGTTGAACGACACCGTCACCGCCTGCAGCTGGCCCTGGTGGTTGACCGAGGTCGGCCCCACGGTGCGCTTGACGGTCGAGAAGGCCGACAGCGGCACCAGCTTGCCGGTGGTGCTGCGCACCGACAGGCGCGCCACGTCTTCCTCGAACTGGCGGTCGCTGTCGGCCGCCGACAGGATCACCTGGTAGGTGTTGCTGGCGCCGTAGATGCTGCCGATCTGGCGGTCGCCGTACGCGTTGTACAGCGCGGTGCGCAGGTCGCCCACGGCCACGCCGAGCACGCCGGCCTTGTCGCGGTCGATCTCCAGCGTGGCCTGCAGGCCGCGGTTCTGCGAGTCGCTGGTCACGTCGCGGAAGTCGGGGTCGGCGCGCATGCGCTCCATGAGCTTCGTCGACCACGGCACCATCTCGCCGGCGTTCACGCTCTGCAGCGTGTACTGGAAGCGCGCCTTGCTCTGGCGCCCGCCCAGGCGCAGGTTCTGCACCGGCTGCATGTAGACGGCAATGCCCGGGATCTCGCGGAAGCGCTGGCGCAGCGACTCGAGCACCTTGGCCATCTTGGGGCGCTCGCTGCGCGGCTTGAGCACCGCGAACAGCCGGCCCGAGTTCTGCGTGGCGGTCGGGCCGCCCACGCCGACGAAGGAGCTCACGTAGTCCACGCTCGGGTCGGCCTTGAGCGCGGCGGCCACGCGGTCCTGCAGCGCCTTCATGGCGGTGAACGAAATGTCTTCGGCCGCCTCGGTGGTGATCTGGATCTGGCCGATGTCTTCCTCGGGGAAGAAGCCCTTGGGAATGCTGACGAAGAGCCAGGCCGTGACCACGAAGGTCAGCCCCGCCATGACCAGCATCAGCGCGCGGTGCCCGAGCGTCCAGTCGAGCGTGCGCATGTAGCCGCCGTGCACCGCGCGGTAGCCGCGCTCGAAGGCACGGCCGATCGCCGTGCCGGGCTCGGGGTGCTCTTCCTCGTGGTCGAGCGCGCCGGCCTTGCGCGGCACGTGCTTGAGCAGCCGGCTCGCGAGCATGGGCACGAGCGTGAGCGACACCACGGCCGACACCAGCACGGCCAGTGCCACCACCACGGCGAACTCGTGGAACAAGAGGCCGATCACGCCCGGCATGAAGAAGATCGGGATGAACACGGCCACCAGCGAGATCGAGATCGACACGATGGTGAAGCCCACCTCGCGCGCGCCGCGCAGCGCGGCGGCCATCGGCTCCATGCCCTTCTCGACGTAGCGCATGATGTTCTCGAGCACCACGATGGCGTCATCCACCACCAGGCCCACCGCCAGCGTGATGCCCAGCAGCGAGACGTTGTCCAGGCTGTAGCCGAAGGCATACAGCAGCGCCACGGCGCCGATCAGCGAGATCGGGATGGTGGCCGCCGGAATCAGCGTGGCCACCAGCCGGTGCAGGAACAGGAAGATCACCAGCACCACCAGCGCGATGGTGCCCAGCAGCGTGAGCTGCACGTCATGCACCGCCTCGCGGATGGAGATCGAGCGGTCGTTGACCATCTGGATCTCGACCGACTGCGGCAGCTCGGCCTTGAAGCGCGGGATGAGCGCGCGCACCGCGTCCACCACCTGCACGGTGTTGGCGTTGGGCTGGCGCTGCACGGCCAGCGAAATCGAGTCTTGCCCGTTGAAGCTGCTGGCGGTCTTGACCGACTCGAAGCTGTCTTCGAGCGTGGCCACTTCGTCCAGCCGCACCGGCGCGCCGTTGCGCTGCGCGATGATCAGCTTGGCGAAATCGGCCGCCTTCATGAGCTGGCGGTTGGCCTGGATCGTGAGCGTCTGGCGCGGGCCGTCGAGCGTGCCGACCGGCGTGTTGGCGTTGGCCGAGTTCACGGCCTTGGCCAGTTCGTCGAGCGTGATGTTGCGCGCATTGAGCAGGTCGGCGTTGGCCTTGATGCGCACCGCGAAGGCCTTGCGCCCGTACACGCCCACCTGCGCCACGCCGTCGATGGTCGAGAGCGTGGGCGAAATGAGGTTCTCGGCGTAGTCGTTGAGCTCCGACGGGTTCATCGACGGCGAGATCAGCGCGATGAACAGCACCGGCGCGTCGGCCGGGTTCACCTTGCGGTACGAAGGCAGCTGCGTGAGTTCTTGCGGCAGCTGGCGCTGGGCGCGCAGCAGCGCGGCCTGCACGTCGACGGCGGCGGCGTCGATGTCGCGGCTGCTGACGAATTCGAGCGTGAGCGAGCTCACGCCCTGGGTGTTCACCGAGCTGATGGTCTGCAGGCCGGGGATGGTCGAGAACTGCTTTTCGAGCGGCAGCGCGACCGAACTCGCCATGGTGTCGGGGCTGGCGCCCGGCAGCTGCGCGTTGACGTTGATGACCGGCGTGTTGTAGCTCGGCAGCGCCGCGACCGGGATGCTGAAGTACGCAAAGATGCCGATGACCACGACGGCCGCCGACAGCAGCACCGTCATCGCCGGACGGCGGATGCAGAGCTCTGAAATGTTCATGCGCGTTCTCGTGCCGGCTGAACATCCGACGAAGCGGCGCTGCCGGGCGTGACACCCGTGGTGCCGTTGGCGGGTGCACCGCCCGGCCCGGCCGGTGCCTTCACGTCGATGCGCACCTTGCCGCCCGGGCGCACGTTCTGGCTGCCTTCGATCACGACCTGCTCGCCGGGCGTCACGCCGCTCACGGCCACCTTGGTGCCGAAGGTGTGCAGCACCTTGACCTGGCGGCGCGCCGCGTTGCGCTCGGCATCGACCACGTACAGCGTGGCACCGTCGGACAGCATCATGAGCGCCGCAGCCGGCACCACCGTGACGCCGTCGAACATGCGCACCGTGATGCGCGTGTTGACGAACTGGCCGGGCCACAGGCTCTGGTCCGCGTTGGCGAACACCGCCTTGGCGCGCACGGTGCCGATCTGCGGATCGACCGTGTTGTCGACGAAGTCGAGCGTGCCGAACAGCGGCTCGCGCCGGCCCGTGACCAGCGCCTCGACCTTGGCGCGCGTGCGCGCCGCGGCCAGCAGGTCCTGCAGGTTGCCTTCGGGCACGGGGAAGCTCACGGCGATGGGGTCGAGCTGGGTGATGGTGACCAGCGACAGCGTGGGTTGCACCAGCGTACCCGGGTAGATGTTGACGGCGCCGATGCGCCCCGCGATGGGCGCGCGCAGCGTGGCGTAGCCCAGCGCCACCTGCGCCGACTGCACGGCCGCGCGGTCGGCCGCGACGGCGGCGCGCTGCGCCTGGAGCTGCGACAGCGTGGCGTCGGCCGCGCTCTTGGCAATGAAGTTCTGCGCCACAAGGTCCTGGCTGCGCTTGTACTGGCGCTCCAGGTCGGCCATGGTGGCCTCGTCCTTCTGCTGCTGGGCCCGGGCGCGCGCCAGGTTGGCCTGGTCGTTGCGGTCGTCGAGCGTGAAGAGCAATTGCCCTTCCTTCACGAACTGGCCTTCCTTGACGTGCACCGCGCTCACGGTGTTGGTGACCTGCGGACGCAGGTCGACGCTGTTGAGCGAGACCACGCTGCCGTTGACCTGCACCGTGACCGGCACGTCCTGCTTCTCGGCCGTGGCCAGCGTGACCAGCGCGGCGGGAGGCCCGGCGTTCGCGGACTTGGCGTCTTTCGCGGCCGGCCGATCGCCCGACATGCGCCACCAGCCGACTGCGACGGCTACGATCAACACGCCCGCGAGGGCGAAGGCGGCAGATTTCTTCATGGGTTCTTGTGCACTTTGGGCTGACAGCAGCTATTGGAGCAGTGGCCGACGCACGGTGTTCACGGGCGCCGTAAAGAAATGTAAAGCAGGCCGACGCAAAGCCCCCGCACCACCCGCTGCACCCGGTATGAGGGAAAACACCCCCTCGCTAAAATCGCCGGTCCACAGCCTCTGGATATACCCCATGAACCGCTGCAAGACACCCACGAAAACGCTCACTTCCCTCGCTATCTGCGCCGCCCTTGCCGGCGCCGCCGGTCTTTTCTCCCTCCAGGCCAGCGCCCAGGACGAGGTGCCCCGTCCGCAGACCCAGAACGAGTCGCTCAACGGCGGGCGCAACTTCCCCATCGGCACGCTGCGCGGCAAGTTCATGGTGACCAGCGCCCCCGACGTCGAACTCGACGGCCGGGCCGACCGCCTGGGCGCCGGCGCGCGCATCCGCAGCCCGCAGAACATGCTGGTGATGCCCGGCGCGATCATCGGCCAGAAGTACCTCGTGAACTACACGCGCGACGCCGCCGGGCTGCTGCGCGAGGTCTGGATCCTGACGCCCGACGAGGCCATGGCCAGCCGCGAATCGCTGAACAAGCCGTTCCTGAACATCTGGCCGTTCGTCTCGAACGACACGCTGAACACGCAGTAACGCGGCCGGGCCGCAAGCAAGCAAAAATCCGCGGGCGCCACGCGCGCCTCGCAGCCCTTCCTCTTTGCGAAGGGCACAGAGAGCTCCCCATGAAAAAAGTATTCATCAAGACCTTCGGCTGCCAGATGAACGAGTACGACTCGGACAAGATGGCCGACGTGCTCCACGCCGCGCAGGGCTACGAGCCCACGCAGAACGTGGACGAGGCCGACCTCATCCTGTTCAACACCTGCTCGGTGCGCGAGAAGGCACAGGAGAAGGTGTTCTCCGACCTCGGCCGCGTGAAGCACCTGAAGGCCAAGGGCGTGAAGATCGGCGTGGGCGGCTGCGTGGCGAGCCAGGAAGGTCAGGCCATCATCGCGCGCGCGCCCTACGTCGACATCGTGTTCGGCCCGCAGACGCTGCACCGCCTGCCCGAGATGCTGAACGACCGCGAGCGCCTGGACCGCCCGCAGGTGGACATCAGCTTCCCCGAGATCGAGAAGTTCGACCACCTGCCGCCCGCGCGCGTCGAAGGCGCGACCGCCTTCGTGTCGATCATGGAAGGCTGCTCCAAGTACTGCAGCTACTGCGTGGTGCCCTACACCCGCGGCGAGGAAGTGAACCGCCCCCTGGACGACGTGCTGGTGGAAATCGCCGGCCTGGCCGACCAGGGCGTGCGCGAGATCACGCTGCTGGGCCAGAACGTGAACGCCTACCGCGGCAAGATGGGCGACACCGCCGAAATCGCCGACTTCGCGCTGCTCATCGAGTACGTGGCCGAGATCCCCGGCATCGAGCGCATCCGCTACACCACGAGCCACCCGAACGAGTTCACGCCCCGGCTCATCGAGGCCTATGCCAAGGTGCCGCAGCTCGTCTCGCATTTGCACCTGCCGGTGCAGCACGGCAGCGACCGCATCCTCATGGCCATGAAGCGCGGCTACACGGCCATGGAATACAAGAGCACGGTGCGCAAGCTGCGCGCCATCCGCCCCGACCTGGCCCTTTCCAGCGACTTCATCGTCGGCTTCCCCGGCGAGACCGACGCCGACTTCGACAAGATGATGAAGCTCATCGACGACTGCCAGTTCGACAACAGCTTCAGCTTCATCTTCAGCCCGCGCCCCGGCACGCCCGCCGCCGCGCTGCAGGACGACACGCCGCACGAGGTGAAGCTGGCGCGACTGCAGACGCTGCAGCGCGTGATCGACGGCAACGTGCGCCGCTTCGGCGATGCGCTGGTGGGCAGCACGCAGCGCGTGCTGGTCGAGGGCGCCTCGCGCAAGGACGCGAACGAACTCATGGGCCGCACCGCCTGCAACCGCGTCGTCAACTTCGAAGGCGACGCCCGCCTCGTGGGCCAGATGGCCGACCTGCGCATCACCCGCTCGCTGGCCTACACGCTGCGCGGCGAAGTGGTCACGCGCGAATCGGCCCTGGCTGCTGCTGCCACGGCGCTCGCCCACTGATGGCGAAGCGACCGTCCGTCCGGGGCTCGTTCCAGCAGCTCCTGCTGTTTGCCTTCCTGCTGATCACTGCGCTGCTGGTGGGCGTGGCGCTGCGCTCGGTGCTGCAGTACGACGCGCTCGTCACGCAAAGCCGCGACGCCGCCGCGCGCGCGCTGCGCCTGTCGGGTGCCTCGCAGTCGTTGGCCGAGCGCAGCGCGGCCATGGAACGCGCGGGACGCCAGTCGCTGGTGCTCAACGACGCCGTGCTGCGCCGCCGCTTCGACGAGGCGGCGCGCGAAGCCCACCAGGTGCTGGAGCGCCTGGAACGCAACGGCCTGCCGGCCGCCGGCATCGACATGTGGCGCAGCCAGCTCGGCGTGATCGAAGGGCTGCTCGGCGGCAGCCCCGACAGCGCCCTGGCGCGCGAGAGCACGATGGCGATGCAGTTCCGCGAACTCGACGCCCTGAACACCAACATCGCCCAGCAGGCGCAGTTCCTGATCGAAACGCAGAACGACGCGCTGGCCAAGCGCATCGAGAACGCGCGCCGCCGGCTGATGCGCGAAGTGGTCGCCGCCAGCGTGCTGGCCGTATCGCTGGCGCTGGCCTTCGGCATCTGGCTGGCGCGCCCCTTCAAGCGGCTCGAGAACGCCATCGTCGGCCTGGGCCAGAACCGGCTCGACGAACCCATCGACATCCGCGGCCCGGCCGACGTGCGGCGCGTGTCGCAGCAGCTCGAATGGCTGCGCTTGCGCCTGACCGAGCTCGACGCCGACAAGGCGCGCTTTCTGCGCCACGTGTCGCACGAGCTGAAGACGCCGCTGGCGGCGCTGCGCGAAGGCGTGTCGCTGCTCGAGGACGGCGTGACCGGCCCGCTGAACCCGGCCCAGCTCGAGGTCGCGCAGATCCTGCAGCAGAACACCGTGTCGCTGCAGAACCAGATCGAGGCGCTGCTGCGCTTCAACGCCGCCGCCTTCGAGGCGCGCGAGCTGCGCCGCGAGCGCACCGAGCTGCTGCCGCTGATCGAGGAGCAGATCGAGGCCCAGCGCCTGCAGTGGCAGGCGCACGGCCTGCGCGTGCGCGCCGAGGGCGAGCCGATCGCCCTCACGGTCGACCGCACCAAGCTCGGCACCGCCATCGCCAACCTGCTGTCGAACGCGATCCGGTTCTCGGCCGCGGGCGGCGTGATCACGCTGGCCGTGTCGGGCACGCCCGAGGCGGTGCACATCGACGTGTGCGACGCCGGCCCCGGCATTGCCGTGGGCGACCGCGACCGCATCTTCGAACCCTTCTTCCGCGGCGAGCGCCAGCCAGAGCACACGGTGAAAGGCACCGGCATCGGACTTTCCATCGTGCAGGAGTACATTGCAGCCCATGGGGGCCGCATCGCCCTGCTGCCGGACGGCCCCGGTGCACGCTTTCGCATCGAACTGCCGCGCACGACCTGACCCCGGACACCCCACCCACACCGCCCCGCGCCTTTTCGACCCATGTTCCTTTCGTTCGTCCGCAGATCCACCTTCGCCGGGGCCATGGCCGTGCCATGCGCCCTGCTGCTGGCGGCCTGCGCCTCCCAGCCCAAGCCGCCGGCCGAAGCCGACGCGCTGCCGCCGCCCGTGGCCGCGCCGCGCGTCGTGCCGGTCGAGGCCGAGCCCCGCGCGCCGGCCACGCAGCCGGCCTCGCTCTTCACGCAGCTCACCCAAGGCCCCGTCGCAACCATGCTGGCCTATGCCGACAAGGTGCGCCCGCTGGGCGGCGCCGACCTGAGCGCCGAAATTGCGCGCGTCGGCGAACAGGGCGAGACGCCCGCCGCGCAGATGCAGCTGGCGATCCTGCTCGCACAGACCCGCGTGCCGGCCGACCTGGCGCGCGCGCTGGGCCTGCTGCAGCGCGTGATCGCCAACCCGGCGCCCGAGGCGCAGCCGCTGCATCCGCTCGCGCGGGCGCTGGCGGCGCGCTATGTCGAGCAGCGCCGCGTCGAGGACGACCGCGACAAGCAGGTGCAGCAGCTGCGCGACAGCCAGCGCCGCATCGACCAGCTCAACGAGCGCATCGAGGCGCTGCGCGCCATCGAGCGCAGCTTCGCCCGGCCGAACACGCCGGCCCCCACGCCCTCCAACGGAAGCAGATCCAACCCATGAGTACAGCTGGTGCCCGCCTCCTCGTGGTCGACGACGACCCGGACATGCTGCGGCTGCTCTCGATGCGGCTGGTGTCGGCGGGCTACCAGGTCACGGCCGTCACTTCGGCCGAGACCGCGCTCACGCAGCTCGAGATCGAGCACCCGCAGCTGGTGCTCAGCGACGTGCGCCTGCCCGGGCGCGACGGCCTGCAGCTGTTCGACGAGATCCGCAAGCGCCACCCGACGCTGCCGGTGATCCTGCTGACCGCGCACGGCACCATTCCGGACGCGGTCGAGGCCACGGCGCGCGGCGTGTTCACCTACCTCACCAAGCCCTACGACGCGCGCGAACTGCTCGAGAAGATCGCGCAGGCGCTGGCGCTCGGCGCTCCGGCGGCCACGCCGAGCAAGACCGGCGACGACAGCTGGCGCTCGGAAATCGTGAGCCGCAGCAACCGCATGGCCGAGCTGCTGGCCGAGGCGCGCATGGTCGCCAAGTCGGACGCCTCCGTGCTGCTGCGCGGCGACTCCGGCGCCGGCAAGGAGCTGCTGGCGCGCGCCATCCACAAGGCCAGCGCGCGCGCCGACAAGCCCTTCGTGGCGGTCAACTGCGGCGCCATTCCCGAGGCGCTGCTCGAATCCGAGCTGTTCGGCCACATGAAAGGCGCCTTCACCGACGCCCACGCCAACCACAAGGGCCTGTTCCAGCAGGCCGACGGCGGCACGCTGCTGCTCGACGAAATCGGGGACATGCCGCCCGCGCTGCAGGTCAAGCTGCTGCGCGTGCTGCAGGAGCGCGCGGTGCGCCCGCTGGGCGCGAGCCAGTCGATCGAGGTCGACGTGCGCATCGTCTCGGCCACCCACCGCGACCTGGACGCCGCGATGGAAGCCGGCCAGTTCCGCGAAGACCTCTATTACCGCCTGAACGTGGTGACGCTCACGCTGCCGCCGCTGTCGGCGCGGCGCGAGGACATTCCGCTTTTGGCCAACCACTTCCTGCAGAAGCTGTCGACCAAGTACGGCAAGCGGCTGTCCGGCTTCGCGCCCGAGGCGCTGAAGGCGCTGACCACCGCCGCGTGGCCGGGCAACGTGCGCCAGCTCTACAACGTGGTGGAGCAGGTCTGCGCGCTGTCGGGCTCGCCGCTGATCCCGCTGGCGCTGGTGCAGCGCGCGCTGCGCGTGCCCAGCGTGGAGGTGCTCACCTATGCCGAGGCCAAGCAGCGTTTCGAGCGCGATTACCTCGTCGGCCTGCTCAAGCTGACCGACGGCAACGTGGCCGACGCGGCCCGCCTGGCCGACCGCAACCGCACCGAGTTCTACCGCCTGCTGCAGAAGCACGAGCTCACGCCGGGCAACTTCAAGGCCGACGTTGTCGCTCCCGGTGGCGACCCTGTCGCCGAGTAGCGACAGGCCTAAGTCGTTGATTTGAAAGGCTGTTTCTCGAGGGCCTCCCCGGCTTGTCGGGATTCGGCGACAAAAACAGGGGTTTCGGGGGCCTGGCGGGCCTCTCCCCCACGAAAAACGGTTCCGAGTCGCTCCAAGTCGTTGATTTAAAAGCGTTTTTCCAGGCTGGCACAGGGTTTGCCCCTGTACTGGCATGACAGCACTTACCAGCCCATCTTTCGCTCTGCGTCCGCAGCGCGACGGCCTGCGTCAAAAGCAGTTTTCCTCCTCGCGGCCCCGTGCCGCGGGCCATTCGCTGACCGCGCTCTCCGGCGTCGGCGGCGCCGCCACGGATTGCGTCTTCAAGCGCCTTCCGGCCATTGGCGACACCCCCCTCGACAAGCAACGTTGGTGAATGAACCGATGAAGCCGAACGACTTCTCCCACCTCAACGTCCTCGCCGAATCCGATTTCGCACGCCGCAGCGCGCTGCGCGAGGAACGCCACCCCAACGCCGTCACCGCACCGCCGCTGAACCGCGGTTCCATGGCACCGCGCCCCTGGCGTGGTTTCTGGAACAGCCTCGGCACCGCGCTGCTCGTGCGCCTGGGCGCCGGCCGCAACGCCGACAGCGCCCCCGCCGCCAAGCAGGCCGCCCCGGCCCCGCAGGCTTGGGAACGCGCCGCCGGCCAGCGCCGCCTCGCCTTCATGCTGCTCACGCTGCTGAGCACCGTGATCGCGTCGTCGCTGTTCGCCAGCGTGCAACCCGACTACGACAACGTCTGGCTCGAATACGGCCAGATCGGCCTGTACGGCCTGCTCTCGGGCTGGGTCGTGACCGGCTTCGTGACCGCGCTCATGGGCTTCTATGTTTCGGTGCGCGGTGACAAGCACGCCCTCTCGGCGAAACAGGTGGCCCACCACCCGATGAACCCCGAGGCACGCACCGCGATCATCATGCCGATCTGCAACGAGGACGTGGCCACCGTGTTCGCCGGCCTGCGCGCCACCTGCGAATCGGTTGCCTCCACGGGCCACGCCAAGCAGTTCGACGTGTTCGTGCTGTCCGACAGCTACAACCCCGAGACCGCCGCCGCCGAGCGCGCCGCCTGGGAAGACCTGCGCGCCGCCCTGGCTGAGAGCCCGAACCAGCCGCAGGTCGAGGTGTACTACCGCCTGCGCACCCGCCGCACGCACCGCAAGGCCGGCAACGTGGCCGACTTCTGCCGCCGCTGGGGCAAGGACTACCGCTACATGGTCGTGCTCGACGCCGACTCCGTGATGAGCGGCGACTGCCTGGCCTCGATGGTCAAGCTGATGGAAGCCAACCCCACCGCCGGCATCATCCAGACCGCGACGCAGGCCATCGGCCACGTCACGCTGCACGCCCGCGCCCAGCAGTTCGCTTCGCGCGTGACGGGTCGCCTGTTCACGCTGGGCATGCAGTTCTGGCAGCTCGGCGAGTCGCACTACTGGGGCCACAACGCGATCATCCGCGTCGAAGCCTTCATGAAGCACTGCGCGCTGGCCCCCATCAAGGGCACCGGCGGCATGTCGGGCGGCATCATGTCGCACGACTTCGTCGAAGCCGCGCTGATGCGCCGCGCCGGCTACCACGTGTGGCTGGTGTCCGACCTGGTCGGCAGCTACGAACAGCAACCGCCGGACCTGCTGGCCGAGCTGCAACGCGACCGCCGCTGGTGCCAGGGCAACCTGCAGAACGCCCGCCTGATGGCCGAGCCCGGCATCCACCCGGTGCACCGCGCGATGTTCGTGACCGGCACCATGGCGTATGTCTCGGCCCCGCTGTGGCTCGCCTTCCTGACGCTGGGCACCGCCCTGTGGCTGAGCGGCTCGAGCCTCGTGTCGAGCTGGAACGTGCTGCCCGCCGAACTGGCCGGCCTGTGGGTCTGGACCCTGTGCCTGCTGTTCCTGCCGCGCGTGCTGGGCATCGCTGCCGTGCTGATGCGCGGCGAGCAACGCCAGTACGGCGGTGTGTGGGGCCTGGTGAAGAGCTCGGTGCTCGAAGCCGGCCTGGCCATCGTGCAGGCTCCGGTGCGCATGCTGGCCCACTCGCTGTTCGTGCTGGTCGCCCTCACCGGCATCAAGCTCGACTGGAAGTCGCCCCCGCGTGAAGCCAACGCCGTGCCGTGGAAGGTCGCTGCCTCGCAGTTGGCCCCCATGACGCTGGTGATCGCCATGCTGGCCGTCGGCGTCGCCATGATCGACCCGAGCGCGCTGATCTGGCTCATGCCTGTCGGCCTGCCGCTGCTGCTGGCGATTCCGCTGACCGTGCTGACCAGCCAGATCGCGCTGGGCACCACGCTGCGCGACCGCGGCTTCCTGCTGATTCCCGAGGAATCGCGCTCGCCCGCCGTGCTGCGCCGCGCCTGGATGCATGCGCTGCGCCTGGCGCGCCCGGCGGCACTGGCCACGGCCTGATGCGATCTCAGCCCTGCGGCTGATCGCTCCAAAGAAAAAGCCCGCTTCGGCGGGCTTTTTGCTGGGCGGTACGCGATGCGCATCGATATGTCAGAAGGGCAGCCAGCGACGCCAGAACGGCGGACGGGGTGCGCGGGCGCCGCGCGCCACCAGCGCCGCGACGAGCGCCTCGCGGCCGTGCTTGCGGGCGGCCTGCAGCGGCGTGAGCCCGTCGAATTCAGACAGCAGGTTCGGATCGGCGCCGTGGTCCAGCAGGTAGCTGGCGATCTCGCCGTGCCCCTGGACCAGGCTGGCCACCAGCGGCGTGCACAGGATCTCGGGGTGCTGGTAGTTCGGATTCACGCCCGCACCGATGTGATAGCGCACCAGGTCGAGGTCGCCGGTCAGTGCGCCCTGGTAGAGCTCTTTCCAGTCGCCTGCGGACATGGCGGGGCTGCGCGCCTCTCTATATATGCATGCGTCGAGCGGCCGGGCTCAGAACGGCAGCTTGCCGCCGCCTCCGCCCATGCCGGGCATTCCGCCCATGCCCTTCATGCCGCCCATCTTCTTCATCATCTTCATCAGGCCGCCGCCCTTCATCTTCTTCATCATGCCCTGCATCTGCTCGAACTCGTTGAGCAGGCGGTTCACTTCCTGAACCTGCACGCCGGCACCGGCCGCGATGCGGCGCTTGCGCGTGGCCTTGAGCAGCTCGGGCTTGCGGCGCTCCAGCGGGGTCATGCTCTGGATGATCCCTTCCTTGCGGCGGATGTCGCGCTCGGCGCGCGTCATGTCGGCCTCGGTGGCCTTGGCGGCCATCTGCTGGGGCAGCTTGTCCATCAGGCTGGAGAGGCCGCCCATCTGCTTCATCTGCTGCAGCTGGCCGAGGAAGTCGTTCAGGTCGAAGCCCGCGCCGCTCTTGACCTTGGCGGCCAGCTTCTGCGCCGCCGCCACGTCGACGCCGGCCGTGACCTGCTCGACCAGCGCGACGATGTCGCCCATGCCCAGGATGCGGCCCGCATGGCGCTCGGCGTCGAACACCTCGAGGCCGTCGATCTTCTCGCTCACACCGGCGAACTTGATCGGCACGCCCGTGACCTGGCGCACCGACAGCGCCGCGCCGCCGCGTGAATCGCCGTCAGTCTTGGTCAGGATGATGCCGGTGAGGGGCAGCGCTTCCTTGAAGGCCTTGGCGGTGTTGATCGCGTCCTGGCCCTGCATGGCATCGACCACGAACAGGGTTTCGACCGGATCGAGCTCGGCGTGCAGCTGCTTGATTTCGGTCATCAGCACTTCGTCGATCGCGAGGCGGCCGGCCGTGTCGACCAGCAGCACGTCGAAGTAGTGGCGCTTGGCGTGGTCGAGCGCGGCGCGCGCGATGTCCAGCGGCTTCTGGTCGGGCGTGCTCGGGAACCACTCGGCGCCGGCCTGCTTGGTGACAGTCTTGAGTTGCTCGATGGCGGCCGGGCGGTACACGTCGCCCGACACGGTGAGCACCTTCTTCTTGCGCTTCTCGATCAGGTGCTTGGCCAGCTTGGCGGTGGTGGTGGTCTTGCCGGCGCCCTGCAGGCCGGCCATGAGGATCACCGCCGGCGGCTGGGCCGCGAGGTTGATGTCGGACACGCCCTCGCCCATGGTGGCGGCGAGTTCGCGGTTGACGATGCCGACCAGCGCCTGACCCGGCTTGAGCGAGCCCAGCACTTCCTGGCCCAGCGCCTTCTCCTTCACGCGGGCGACGAAGTCGCGCACCACGGGCAGCGCCACGTCGGCCTCCAGCAGCGCCATGCGCACCTCGCGCAGCATGTCCTGCACGTTGCTTTCGGTGATGCGCGCCTGGCCGCTCATCGTCTTGACGAGGCGGGAGAACTTTTCGGTGAGGGCGGTGGCCATGAAGGAAATACCTTGTTGTCCGCGGCAGCGGACCGATGGAAAGTCGTGAAAACCTGGAAGCGGTATGTGGGCCCGCTCTCTCGCGGGGGGTGTCCCCGGGAGGGGGTGGGCGAAGCGACGCGACGTGCGCGAAGCCGGGGGACGAGCCTATACACTCCACCGATGATTTTAGCGATCCCCTCCCCACTCGGCGTGGCGCTGGGCATCGCCACCGCGGCAGCCTACGGTTTTGCCGCTGCCGCCGGTGCGCGGCTCAGCCGCCAGACCACCCAATGGGCGCTCGGCATCGCATGGCTGCTGCACGCTGCGGTGCTCGGCCACGGGCTGATCGGCGGCGACCCTCGCTTCGGTTTTGCGCCGGCGCTGTCGGTCACGGCGTGGCTGGTGCTCACGGTCTACGCGGTCGAAAGCCGCCTGTATCCGCAACTGAAGGCACGCCGCGCGCTGGCCTGGCTGGGCGCGGCGGCCGTGCTGCTGGCGCTGCTGTTCCCGGGCACGCCGCTGCATGTCAGCGCCTCGCCCTGGCTGCCGCTGCATCTCGCACTGGGCATCGCCTCGTATGGCCTGTTCGGCGCTGCCGTGGTGCACGCCTGGCTGATCACGCGGGCCGAAAAGCAGATCCGCCTGGCCAGCGCCGATGCGCAGGCGGGCGTGCCGCTGCTCACGCTGGAACGGCTCACCTTCCGCTTCGTGACGGCGGGCTTCGTGCTGCTGTCGGCCACGCTGCTGGCCGGCCTGCTGTTCAGCGAACAGCTCTACGGCGCCGCCGGCCGCGCCTGGAAGTGGGACCACAAGACCATCTTCTCGATGCTCGCCTGGCTCAGCTTCGCGGTCCTGCTGACCGGACGCGCCCGCTTCGGCTGGCGCGGGCGCACCGCGCGGCGCGTGCTGTATGCGGGCGCGGCGCTGCTGCTGCTGCTGGCCTACGTGGGCTCGCGCTTCGTGCTCGAAGTCGTGCTGACGCGCCTGCCCGCATGAAGTACCTGCTCGTCCTCGCGGTGGTGTGGGTCGCGATCTGGCTCTGGCGCAAGAACCGGCGCGAAGAGATGCGCGACGCTCAGCAAGAACGCGCCAAGAAGGCGCAACAGCGCACGCCGGCCGTCGGCCCGCCGCAGGCCATGGTGCGCTGCGCCCATTGCGGGCTGCACCTGCCCGCGGCCGACGCACTCCCCGGGCCGGACGGCGCGGTGTTCTGCAGCGCCGCGCACCGCCAGGCCGGCACCGCCGCATGAGTTCATTGCGCCGGTCGCGCGGCGAGCCGGCCACCGACTGGGACGTGCTCGACCTGGGCGCCGGCGACAGCACGGCGCTGCTGCGGCTGTGGCGCGGCTTCATGGCGGCGCGCTGCTTCGTGGCGCTGGTGCTGGTGCTGCTGCAGGGCGTGGCCTTCGCCATCGGGCAGGCCGTGCAGCCGCTGCCGATCGTGCTGTCGGGCGGCTACCTCGTCCTGGCCTGGCTGGAGATGCGCTATGCGCACTTCGAACCGCCGATCCGCGGCTTCTCGACGCTCTGGCTGCTGACCATCGGGGTCGACCTGGGCATCTTCAGCGCCCTGCAGGTGCTGCAGGGCGGCAGCGTCAACTACACGCCGCTGTTCGCGCTGCCCGTGCTGATGAGCGCGGTGCTCGGCACGCTGCTCGTGGGCCTGGGCACCACGGCCACCGTGACGCTGCTGCTGCTGGCCGACGCCGGCTGGCACTGGCTGCAGCAACCCGGCGATCCTTCGGCGCGCTTCGTGCAGGCCGCCCTCACCGGCACCGGCCTGTTCGTGGTGGCGCTGCTCGCGCACGAACTCGCGCGCCGGCTGGCGCGCGAAGAAGCGGTGGCGCAGCGCAGCCGCAGCCATGCGCAGATGCAGGCGCAGGTCAACGACCTGGTGATCGAAACCCTCAGCGAAGGCGTGCTGGTGATCGACACCGACGGCCTGGTGCACGCAGCCAACCCGGCGGCCGACGCGATCCTCGGCCAGGGCCTGGCGCAGCTGCCACTGCCGTTCCCGCTGCACACCCAACCGGCCTGGCATGCGCTGGCCGCGCTGGCGCGCCAGACCTTCGCGCGCCGCGCGCCGCAGACCGAAGAGATCCCGGTGGCGCAGGCGCGCGGCGCGGCGCGCGAGGTGCGCGTGCGCACCCGGCTCACGCCCACCGACGACCGGCGCGCCGACAGCCTGTGCGTGATGTTCCTGCAGGACCTGCGCGAGCTCGAAGCCCGCATCCGCACCGAAAAGCTCGCCGCGATGGGCCGCATGTCGGCTGCGGTGGCGCATGAAATCCGCAACCCGCTGGCCGCCATCGCGCAGGCCAGCGCGCTGCTCAGCGAAGACCTGACCGACCCCGCGCACCGCAAGCTGACCGACATGGTGCAGCACAACGCGCAGCGCCTGGCGCGCATCGTGGACGACGTGCTCGACGTCTCGCGCGCGCGCCAGCAGCGCGTGCTCTCGCTGGGCGAACAGCTGGTGCTCGACCCGGCGGCGCAGATCCTGGCCGAGGAATGGATACGCCAGACCCAGCGCAAGGGCGTGCGCGTGGCGCTCGACGCGCAGGGCAGCGAGGTGCGCTTCGAGGCCGAGCACCTGCGCCGCCTGCTGGTGAACCTGCTGGACAACGCCGCGCGCTACGCCAGCCAGCGCGACGGCGCGATCCAGGTCATCACCACGGTGCAGCGCGCCGGCGTGCAGCGCGCCGCGTTGCTGGTGTGGAGCGACGGCGCGCCGCTGGAGCCGGCGGTGCAGCGCCACCTGTTCGAACCCTTCTTCTCGTCCGAGAGCCGCTCCAGCGGCCTGGGCCTGTTCCTGTGCCGCGAGCTGTGCCGGCGCCACGGCGCCACCATCGGCTATGAACGGCGCGCGCTGGTGCCGGGCGGCCCCGAGGGCAATGAATTCTTCGTCAGCTTCGCACCGAGCGAAAACCGGCTGACACAATAGCGGCCGTGAGCTCCCTCCCGCCTTCCGCCGCCGCCCCGCGCCCCGCGCAGATCCTCGTCATCGACGACGAACCCGACCTGCGCACGCTCTACGAACTCACGCTGCTGCGCGAAGGCTACCGGGTGGAAGCCGCGGGCAGCGTGTCCGAAGCCTGGCAGCACCTGGAGGCCGGCCGCTTCGACGCCGTGATCACCGACATGCGGCTGCCCGACGGCGAAGGCATGGAGATCATCCACCGCATCCAGAAAGACCAGCGCAGCGAGCGCTGCGTGGTCATGACCGCCTACGGCTCGGCCGAGAACGCGGTCGAGGCGCTGAAGGCCGGCGCCTTCGACTACCTCACGAAGCCGGTCGACCTGAAGCAGTTCCGCGCCGTGGTGGCGTCGGCCGTGCAGGCCAACCGCGCCGCGGTGGTCGTGCCGCAGAAGGCGCCGCCGCAGGCCGCCGGCCAGGGCGGCGAACGCCCCGACGCACTGGCCGTGACGCGCAGCGGCGCCACCGCGCTCGACCGGCTGGTCGGCGACTCCGACCCGATGCGCCTCGTGAAGTCGCGCATCGCCAAGGTGGCGCGCGGCATGGCGCCGGTGCTGGTGCGCGGCGAATCGGGCACCGGCAAGGAACTGGTCGCGCGCGCCGTGCACGGCTGCAGCCAGCGCAGCGAAGGCCCCTTCGTCGCGGTGAACTGCGGCGCGATCCCCGAGAACCTGCTCGAGGCCGAGTTCTTCGGCGCCAAGAAGGGCTCGTACACCGGCTCCTCGCAAGACCGCGACGGCTACTTCCAGGCCGCGCGCGACGGCACGCTGTTCCTCGACGAGATCGGCGACCTGCCGCTGGCCATGCAGTCGAAGCTGCTGCGCGCCATCCAGGAACGCAGCGTGCGCGCCATCGGCTCGACGCAGGAAGACGCGGTCGACGTGCGCATCGTGAGCGCCACCCATAAAGACCTGCACGCCGAGGTGCTGGCCGGCCGCTTCCGGCAGGACCTGTTTTACCGCCTCAACGTGATCGAGATCGCCGTGCCCGCGCTGCGCGAGCGCCGCGAAGACCTGCCCGCGCTGTGCACCGCGCTGCTCGCGCGCATCGCGCAGGACGGCGGCCTGCCCGTGCCGCGCCTGTCCGACGCGCTGTTGCAGCGCCTGGCCCAGCACCCGCTCGACGGCAACGTGCGCGAGCTCGAGAACCTGCTGCACCGCGCCGTGGCGCTGAACGACGGCGACGAGCTGCACATCGACCTGATGGGTGCGATGACGCCGATGCCGGCCGCGCCGCGCGGCGAATCCGCTGAAGCGCCAGCCGCCGTTGCGGTGGCTCCCGTCCCCGCACCCGCCGTCGAGCCCAAGCCCGCGCCGCCGCCGCTGCCCTCCGACTTGCAAGCCTGGCTCGACCAGCAGGAGCGCGAGATCCTCGTGCGCGCGCTGCACGAAAGCGGCTTCAACCGCACGGCCGCCGCCGCGCGGCTGGGCATGAGCCTGCGCCAGATCCGCTACCGCATCGCGCGCCTGGGCATCTCCACGCCCAACGGCGACGACGGCACCACCGCGCATGCCGACGACTGACGACCTCGCCACGACACCGGCCAGCGACGACGGACTCTGGCGGGCCGGCTGGTACCGCTTCGCCAAGGCCCTGCCCTCGCCCAACTTCGGACCGCGCCCCGTCGGCGCGCAGACCGACCTGATCGTGCTGCACTCCATCAGCCTGCCACCGGGCGAATACGGCGGCGACGCCGTACAGCAGCTCTTCACCAACCGGCTCGACTGGGACGCGCACCCGTACTTCCAGTCGATCCGCGGGCTCGAGGTGTCCTCGCATTTCTATGTGCGGCGCAACGGCGATCTCTGGCAGTTCGTGAGCTGCGAGGACCGCGCCTGGCATGCCGGCGTGTCGTCGTGGCGCGGGCGCACCAACTGCAACGACGACTCCGTCGGCATCGAGCTCGAAGGCCTCGAGGGCGAACGCTTCGAGGAGGCGCAGTACGAGACGCTGGCCAGCCTCTGCGCCGCGCTCGCGCAGCACTACGCCATCGCCCACATCGCCGGCCACGAGCACATCGCGCCCGGTCGCAAGCAGGACCCCGGCGCCGGTTTCGACTGGCGCCTGCTGCGCGAACAGCTCGGCTGGAATCCACAGATGTTTCCCGAGCAGGTGGTCGCGCGCTAATTTTTTCAATCGCTCCGTGGCCCGCGATGCGCCGCTCTCGCAGCGCAGCAATCTCGCAAGCGCAGGCACGCGACGTAGCAACCATGCGGGCTGCAGGCCCAAATCGCCTTGCAAGCCGCGCCCCATGCGGGTTGCGCCACCATGGGCCAGTATTCACGCGGCATCGCTGGCGATGCGCTGGGTACGGCGCAATTCCTGTCAGGGTTGCGTCCATAGGAAAACACTACCTGTAGTGGCTTGTAGGGCACAGACACCCTAGATATAGTGTCTTCCCGTTCGGCAACAACGCCGACGCAAGGCCCGCGAGGCTTGCCAACCAACAAGAATTGCACAACCGAGAGGAAGCGAATGCAAACTGCACTGAACACCCCGTCGACCCCCCGCGCCGTCCCCGCGACGCCGCAGCAGCAACAAGACACTGCGGGCTCGCCCACCGGTCAGAACCTCGCGCACTACCAGATCATCCGCCGCAACGGCGCCGTCGTTCCCTTCGAACCGAACAAGATCGCCATCGCGATGATGAAGGCCTTCCTGGCGGTGCACGGCACCCAGGGCGCGGCTTCCGCCAGCGTGCGCGAGACCGTCGACACGCTGACGCAAGGCGTGATCCGCGCCATGGTGCGCTCGCGTCCGGGCGGCGGCACCTTCCACATCGAAGACGTGCAGGACCAGGTCGAGCTCGGCCTGATGCGCGGCGGCCACCATGAAATCGCGCGCGCCTACGTGCTGTACCGCGAACGCCGCACCCAGGAGCGCTCCAAGCAGGGCGAGCAGGACGTGCCCGCCGCACCGGCACTGCACGTGCTCGACAACGGCGAGCGCGTGGCGCTGGACCTGAACGAGCTCAAGGGCCTGATCGAATCGGCCTGCCAGGGCCTGGGTGACAGCATCACCGCCGCCCCCATCGTCGCCGAGACGATGCGCAACCTGTACGACGGCGTGCCGCTGGACGAGGTCTACAAGGCCTCCATCCTGGCCGCCCGCACGCTGATCGAGAAGGACCCCGACTACACCTTCGCCACCGCGCGCCTGCTGCTGCACACGATCTTCAAGGAAATCATCGGCCGCGAAGTGATGCCGGTCGAGCGCGCCACCGCCTACGCCGACTACTTCCCGCAGTTCATCAAGAAGGGCGTCGAGAACGAGCTGCTCGACGAGAAGCTGCTGCAGTACGACCTGCCCCGCCTGGGCGCCGCCCTGAAGGCCGAGCGCGACAACCAGTTCGACTACCTGGGCCTGCAGACCCTGTACGACCGCTACTTCCTGCACGTGCGCAAGACCCGCATCGAGCTGCCGCAGGCGTTCTTCATGCGCGTGGCCATGGGCCTGTCGCTGAACGAAATCGACCGCGAAGCCCGCGCCATCGAGTTCTACGAAGTGCTGTCGTCGTTCGACTTCATGTCGAGCACGCCCACCCTGTTCAACGCCGGCACGCTGCGTTCGCAGCTCTCGAGCTGCTACCTGACCACCGTGCCCGACGACCTGGACGGCATCTACGAGTCGATCAAGGAAAACGCGCTGCTGTCGAAGTTCGCCGGCGGCCTGGGCAACGACTGGACCCGCGTGCGCGCACTGGGCAGCCACATCAAGGGCACCAATGGCGAATCGCAAGGCGTGGTGCCGTTCCTGAAGGTGGTGAACGACACGGCCGTGGCCGTGAACCAGGGCGGCAAGCGCAAGGGCGCCGTCTGCACGTACCTGGAAACCTGGCACCTCGACATCGAGGAGTTCCTGGAGCTGCGCAAGAACACCGGCGACGACCGCCGCCGCACGCACGACATGAACACCGCCAACTGGATCCCCGACCTGTTCATGCGCCGCGTGATGGAAAAGGGCACCTGGACGCTGTTCTCGCCCTCCAACGTGCCTGACCTGCACGACCTGTTCGGCGCCGACTTCGAGAAGGCCTACGTCGCCTACGAAGAGAAGGCCGCCCGCGGCGAGATCAAGCCCGCGCGCACCCTCCAGGCCTCGGACCTGTGGCGCAAGATGCTCACGATGCTGTTCGAGACCGGCCACCCCTGGATCACGTTCAAGGATGCCTGCAACGTGCGCTCGCCGCAGCAGCACGCCGGCGTCGTGCACTCGTCGAACCTGTGCACCGAGATCACGCTGAACACCAGCGACACCGAAACCGCCGTGTGCAACCTGGGTTCCGTGAACCTGCTGCAGCACCTGAAGGACGGCAAGGTCGACCAGGAAAAGCTCAAGCGCACCATCTCGACCGCGATGCGCATGCTCGACAACGTGATCGACATCAACTACTACGCCGTGAAGAAGGCGCGCGACTCGAACCTGCGCCACCGTCCGGTCGGCCTGGGCCTGATGGGCTTCCAGGACGCGCTGTACGAACTGCGCATTCCCTACGCCTCGCAGGAAGCCGTGCAGTTCGCCGACGAGTCGATGGAAGCCATCTGCTACCACGCCTACTGGGCCTCGACCGAGCTGGCCAAGGAACGCGGCAAGTACTCCAGCTACAAGGGCTCGCTGTGGGACAAGGGCATCCTGCCGATCGACTCGCTCGACCTGCTCGAGAAGGCCCGCGGCGGCTACGTCGAAGTGGACCGCTCGGCCACCCTCGACTGGGATTCGCTGCGCGCCAAGATCAAGGCCGACGGCATGCGCAATTCGAACTGCGTGGCCATCGCCCCCACGGCGACCATCTCGAACATCATCGGCGTGGACGCCTCGATCGAACCCTGCTTCGGCAACCTGTCGGTCAAGTCGAACCTGTCGGGCGAGTTCACCGTGATCAACCACTACCTGGTGCGCGACCTGAAGCGCCTGGGCCTGTGGGACGACGTGATGGTCATGGACCTGAAGCACTTCGACGGCTCGCTGCGTCCCATCGACCGCGTGCCGCAGGACGTGAAGGCGCTGTACGCCACCGCATTCGAAGTCGAGACGACGTGGCTGGTGGAAGCCGCCGCGCGTCGCCAGAAGTGGATCGACCAGGCGCAGTCGCTGAACATCTACATGGCCGGCGCCTCGGGCAAGAAGCTCGACGACACCTACAAGCTCGCCTGGCTGCGCGGCCTGAAGACCACCTACTACCTGCGCACGCAGAGCGCGACGCACGCTGAAAAGTCGACGGTGCAATCGGGCCGTCTCAACGCGGTGTCGTCGGGCAACGACGCACCCTCGGGCATGAGCGCACTCGAAGCCGCCGCTGCTGCAGCGAAGGCACAGATGAGCGCGATGCCCGCCACCGACATCGCGTTCTGCGGTGTCGACGATCCGACCTGCGAAGCCTGCCAGTGATGTGCAAGTGAAGCGTCAACACACAAGACGCTTCGATCGATCAGCGAGGTGCTCGCACAAGTGAAAAGCGCGCGACGTTCAATCAATCAAGGCATTGACTGACGTCGCGCGATGCATGCGAGCAACATAACAACCCCATAAATGGCGCACGATGTGAACGAGCACTTTGCAACTCACATCGTTGCTCCGATAATTGCGCATTGGATTTTTCTATGTTGACCTGGGACGAAGAAGTCAAGCCCTCCTTACCAAAGGATATGCAACAAGGATTGCAGCAGCACCACGCATCGACCGGCGGTCTTTCCGCTGGCCGCGCGGTCGCCGCTCCGACTTCGTCGCTTGCACAACCCGCCACTGCCACCGCACCGGTGGCCGCCGCTGCAGGCCAGCGCGTCAAGGCTTCCGACAAGCGGATCATCAACGGCCAGACCGACGTCAACCAGCTGGTGCCGTTCAAGTACAAGTGGGCTTGGGAAAAGTACCTCGCCACCTGCGCCAACCACTGGATGCCGCAGGAAGTGAACATGACGCGCGACATCGCGTTGTGGAAAGACCCGAACGGCCTGACCGAAGACGAGCGCCGCATCGTCAAGCGCAACCTCGGCTTCTTCGTGACCGCCGATTCGCTGGCCGCCAACAACATCGTGCTGGGCACCTACCGCCACATCACGGCCCCCGAGTGCCGCCAGTTCCTGCTGCGCCAGGCCTTCGAGGAAGCGATCCACACGCACGCGTACCAGTACATCGTCGAGTCGCTCGGCCTGGACGAGAGCGAGATCTTCAACGCCTACAACGAAGTGCCGTCGATCCGCGAGAAGGACCAGTTCCTGATCCCGTTCATCGACGCCATCAGCGACCCGAACTTCAAGACCGGCACGCACGAGACCGACCAGACGCTGCTCAAGTCGCTCATCGTGTTCGCCTGCCTGATGGAAGGTCTCTTCTTCTACGTCGGCTTCACGCAGATCCTCGCGCTGGGCCGCCAGAACAAGATGACCGGCGCTGCCGAGCAGTACCAGTACATCCTGCGCGACGAGTCGATGCACTGCAATTTCGGCATCGACCTGATCAACCAGCTCAAGCTCGAGAATCCCGGCCTGTGGACCGCAGAGTTCAAGGCCGAGATCAAGGACCTCTTCATGAAGGCCGTCGAGCTCGAATACAAATACGCCGAAGACACCATGCCGCGTGGCGTGCTCGGCATGAACGCCTCCATGTTCAAGGGCTACCTGCGCTACATCGCCAACCGGCGCGCGCAGCAGATCGGCCTCGAAACGCTCTTCCCGAACGAGGAAAACCCGTTCCCCTGGATGAGCGAAATGATTGACCTGAAGAAAGAGCGCAACTTTTTCGAAACCCGCGTGATCGAGTACCAGTCGGGTGGTGCGCTCTCCTGGGATTGAATTTTTCGATACACAACAATTCATGAATTCAAGAATTGCCCTTGCCACCGACTGCGCCAAAGAGCGCGGCATGGACGAGGGCTCAGGTGTTCATGGTGCTGGGGCTCAGATTCCAACGCCATGAATCGCTTCACGCTCCCAACGCGCGTGGAGTGCTTCAATAGGTTGATTTTTTCAACTTGATCAAGGAGAAATAGAAATGGCAACTGCAAAGAAAGCGCCGGCCAAGAAGGCCGCTGCAAAGAAGGCTCCGGCTAAGAAGGCTGTCGCCGCGAAGAAGGCTCCGGCAAAGAAGGTCGCTGCAAAGAAGGCTCCGGCTAAGAAGGCTGTCGCCAAGAAGGTCGTAGCGAAGAAGGCTCCGGCAAAGAAGGCTCCGGCAAAGAAGGTCGCGGCCAAGAAGGTTGCAGCCAAGAAGGTTGCAGCCAAGAAGGTCGTAGCGAAGAAGGCTGCACCGGCGAAGAAGGCCGCTGCCAAGAAGGCTCCGGCAAAGAAGGCCGCCGCCAAGAAGGCGCCTGCCAAGAAGGCCGTAGCGAAGAAGGCGCCTGCCAAGAAGGCTGCTGCCAAGAAGGCCCCTGCGAAGAAGGCTGCCGCCAAGAAGGCCCCTGCCAAGAAGGCCGCGGCCAAGAAAGCCGCGAAAAAGCCCGCTGCCAAGCCTGCCGCTGCTGCCAAGAAGCCTGCTGCCAAGAAGGCCGCCGCGCCTGCGAAGGCTGCCGTAGCGCCTGCCCCTGCGGCGCAAACGACGCTGAATCCCCAGGCAGCCTGGCCGTTTCCGACGGCCAGCAAGCCCTGAGTGAATTCTCAGCGGCCTTGAAAGGCACGAAGCCCGGCACCGCAAGGTGCCGGGCTTTTTTCATGGACGCCCGCCGCCGCCGAATCGCCGAAGCGATGCGGGCAGGTCGTCAGCGAATCACAGGTCGAGCGTCGCGCGATCGATCTGGTAGTTCTGCGGTCCGCGCTGCGCGATCTTGAGCGCACCGATGCGGTTGCCGAGCGCTGCGCAGCGCGCCAGCGGCCATTCCTTTTCCAGGCCGTACAGCAGGCCGCCGCGCCACGCGTCGCCGCAGCCCGTGGGCTCGACCACGGCCGTGGGCGTCACGCCGGGCACGTGCTCGCGCTCGCCGCCGGTCCACACTTCGCAGCCCTCGGCCGCCAGCGTGACCACGAGGCCGCGCACGCGCTGCGAGATCTCGGCCAGGCTCCAGCCGGTGCGCTGCGACAGCATCTTGCCTTCGTAGTCGTTGACCACGACCCAGCTCGCGAGCTCGATGAAGTGGCGCAGCGCATCGCCGTCAAACATCGGCAGGCCCTGGCCCGGATCGAACACGAAGGGAATGCCGCCGGCGGCGAACTGCTCGGCGTGCTGCAGCATCGCCTCGCGGCCGTCGGGCGCGATGATGCCGAGCTTGATGTCCTCGCGCGCCACCACCTTCGTGATGTGCGCCTGCTGCATCGCGCCGGGATGGAACGCCGTGATCTGGTTGTTGTCCGTGTCGTTCATGATCATCGCCTGCGCGGTGAAGGTGTCGTCGAGCTGACGCACGAACTCCGTGCTGATGCCCAGCGTGCGCATGCGCTCGGCGTAATCCGCACCATCGCTGCCCAGCGTGGCCATCGGCAGCGCCGTGCCGCCCAGGGCGTTGAGGCTGTAGGCGATGTTGCCGGCGCAGCCGCCGAAGTCACGGCGCAGGCCCGGCACCAGGAACGACACATTCAGGATGTGCAGCTGGTCCGGCAGGATCTGGTCGGCGAACCGGCCTTCGAAAGTCATGATGGTGTCGAACGCGAGGGAACCGCAAATCACTGCTGCCATGGGTGGACCGTAGGTTGGATGAGAAAGGGAACGAACGGCGCGCGTGTCGGCGCTCCGCTCAGGGATAGAAAGCTTCGACGCGGTAGCCCGCGATCGGTGGCAGTGCCGCCGCCTCGCTGGCCGACAGGGTCAGCGGCAGCGAGGCCGCACGGTCGGCACGCGCCGCCAGCACGCCCGGCGCGCCGTAGTCATTGGGCGTCAGCACGCGCCGCACGACGGCCTGCTCCTGCGTGTCGAGCAGCGACAGTTCGATCGCCGGCATGGCAAGCGGCACGGTCGCGGCATTGCGCAAGGTGAAGCTCAGACGGTAGTCGTTGCCGCCGCTCTTCTCGCGCGCGAAGGCCGCGCCCTCGATCACGATGTCGCCGATCTGGCGCAGCGCCGCGAGCTCGCAACCGGTGTACTGGCACAGCGCCGACAGGGCGGGCCGCAAGCTCGGCTGGCGCGCCACGATGCCGTCGCGCTCATGGCGAACGACCTGCACGATAAGGACCAACGCCGCAAGCACGGCCAGCACCACCAGCAGACGGCGCACGCCCTTGCGCTGCCAGAAGCCGGCGGCCTTTTCGGCCGGCTCGTCTTCTTCGGCAAAGGGATGGTCTTCAGGCGCCTCGAAGGTCGCAGAGAGCGAGAAGTCGGGCTCACCTTCGGCACGGATGCCGGGGCCCGGCAGCGGCGCGGACGCCTCTTCGTGTTGCGCGTCACGCGCCTTGGCGTTCGCGATCTTGGCCGACTTGGCGCGCGCACGGCGCAGCGCCTTCTGGATCAGGAGCTGGTCGTGGTCTTTCTCTTCCTGCTCGCGCTCCGCGGCCGCGCCGTCGTCGTTCTCGCCGGTCGCTGCAACCAGCCCGCGCAGCGCTGAGCTGCGCGGCAGGTCGGGCAAGGGCGGCGCAGGCGGCGGCGATGCGGGCGGCGGTGCGCCGAGGTTCAGGTCGATGTTCGGAAACGGCGGCAGCGAACTCGCGGGCGGACGCCATGCGGGTTCGGTGGCATCGAGGTCGGACCAGGGCTCGTCCGCGGCGAGGCCGTGTGCGGGCAGCGTCAGTTCGAAGGGCAGCGGGGATGCAGCCGGCGCGACGTTGGTGGCGGTGGTCGACAATCCGGCTTCGTCTTGAGGGGCTGGCGATGGCGCCTGCGGCTCGGACTCGTCGTCGAGAAAGTCTGCCTCCTCAACCGCCGGTCGTGCGGCCGCCAGGTCGATGCGCACGTCCTCGAAAGACGCCACCAGTGCGGCCATCGAAGACATCGGCGAAGGTGACGGCGTGGGCGCGGGTGCCGGCGCGGCAGGCGCGGACACCGCACCGTCGGGCGCCTCCTGCAGGTCGAGCGTGGCATCGAACACATGGCTGCATCGACCACAGCGCACCCAGCCGTCCGAGATGCGAAGCTGGTCGCGCACCACCTTGAAGGTGGTGGTGCAGGCGGGGCAACGCGTGACGAGGCTCATGACCGGGCGATTGTAGGGTTGGGCCCTCGCCGTGCAGGCAGGTGCCCCGGGGCGCCCGCGGTGCGAGCGCCCGGCCGCGCGCTTCAGCAGCGCGCGGTCATGAGGATCCAGCCGTCCTCGGTGTCGCTGACTTCGAGCGCGGCGTACGGCGCATAGGCTGCCTTGAGCTCGTCAGCCTGGCGCTCGAGGATGCCGGCCAGCACCAGCGAACCGCCGACGGCCACGTGGCTGCGCAGCAGCGGCGCCAGCACCTTGAGCGGCGTCGCGAGGATGTTGGCGAGCACCGTCTGGTACTCGCCCTTCGCCGCTTCGGGCAGGCCTGCGTTCAGCTGCACGCCGTTGGCCTCGGCGTTGAGCCGGGTCGAGGAGACCGCGGCTTCGTCGATGTCGACGGCGTCGATGTTGCGCGCACCGAACTTGGCCGCGCCGATGGCCAGGATGCCGGAGCCGCAGCCGTAGTCGAGCACGCGCTGATCGGCAAAGGCGCCCTCGCCTTGCGTCGCGATCCAGCGCAGACACATGCGCGTGGTCGGGTGCGTGCCCGTGCCGAAGGCCAGGCCCGGATCGAGCCGGATCACCTGCTTGGCTTGGGCCGGCGGCTCGTGCCAGGTGGGCACGATCCAGAATTCGGGCGTGATCTCGACCGGCGCGAACTGCGATTGCGTGAGCCGCACCCAGTCCTGGTCCGGCACCGGCGCCACACCGAGCACCGCGCAGCCTTCGAAGAAGTCCTGCAGCGCGAGCACCGAGGCCGCCTCGTGGGCAGCCGCTTCGTCGGGGAACAGCGCGATCACGCGCGAACGCTGCCAGCCCTCCTTGGGCGGCGGCATGCCGGGCTCGCCGAACAGGGCCTGCTCGGCATCGGTCTGCGCATCGGCGTCTTCGACCGACACGCTCAGCGCATCGAGTGCGTCGAGCGCATCGCCGAGCATTTCGACCCGGTCTTCCGGCGCCATGAGGCGGAGTTCAAACATACAGGGCGTTGCGCGTGGACTCAGCGCTTGTGCGCTGCGAGCCACTCTTCCAGGTAGTGGATGTTCGTGCCGCCGCTCATGAACTTGGCGTCGACCATCAACTCGCGGTGCAGCGGCATGTTGGTCTGGATGCCTTCGATCACCGTCTCGTTCAGGGCCGTGCGCATGCGCGCCATGGCCTGTTCGCGGGTGTCGCCGTACACGATGATCTTGCCGATCATCGAGTCGTAGTTCGGGGGCACGAAGTAGTTGGTGTACACGTGCGAGTCGACGCGCACGCCCGGGCCGCCCGGCGGGTGCCACATGGTGATTCGACCCGGCGACGGCGTGAACTTCCACGGGTCTTCGGCGTTGATGCGCACCTCGATGGCGTGGCCGCGCATCTCGATCTGGCGCTGCGTGAACGGCAGCTTCTCGCCGGCGGCGACCATGATCTGCGTCTTCACGATGTCGATGCCGGTGGTGAACTCCGTGACCGGATGCTCCACCTGCACGCGCGTGTTCATCTCGATGAAGTAGAACTCGCCGTTCTCGTACAGGAACTCGAAGGTGCCGGCGCCGCGGTAGCCGATCTTCTTGCAGGCGGTGGCGCAGCGTTCGCCGATCTTCTCGATCAGCTTGCGCGGAATGCCGGGGGCCGGCGATTCCTCGATCACCTTCTGGTGGCGGCGCTGCATGGAGCAGTCGCGCTCGCCCAGGTAGACGGCGTTCTTGTGCTTGTCCGCGAGGATCTGGATTTCGATGTGGCGCGGATTCTGGAGAAACTTCTCCATGTACACGGCCGGATTGTTGAAGGCCGCGCCGGCTTCCGCCTTGGTCATCTGGATCGCGTTGACCAGTGCCGCTTCGGTGTGCACCACGCGCATGCCGCGGCCACCGCCGCCGCCTGCCGCCTTGATGATGACCGGGTAACCGATCGCACGGGCGATGCGCTTGTTGGTGGCGGCGTCGTCGGACAGTTCGCCTTCCGAGCCGGGCACGCAAGGCACGCCAGCCTTGATCATGGCCTGCTTGGCCGAGACCTTGTCACCCATCGTGCGGATGTTGTCAGGCGTCGGGCCGATGAACTGGAAGCCGCTTTGCTCCACGCGTTCGGCGAAATTGGCGTTCTCGCTCAGGAAACCATAGCCGGGGTGGATGGCTTCGGCGTCGGTCACCTCGGCGGCCGAGATGATGGCCGGCATGTTGAGGTAGCTCAGGCCCGAAGGCGCCGGGCCGATGCACACGGCTTCCTGCGCCAGCTTGACGTACTTGGCTTCGCGATCGGCTTCGGAATAGACCATCACGGCCTTGATGCCCATTTCGCTGCAAGCGCGCTGGATCCGAAGGGCGATCTCCCCCCGGTTTGCAACCAGAATCTTCTTGAACATGCTTACTCGATGATGAACAGCGGCTGGCCGTATTCGACCGCCTGGCCGTTTTCGCCGAGGATCTGCGTGACCGTGCCGGCCTTGTCGGCCTCGATTTCGTTGAGGATCTTCATCGCCTCGATGATGCAGAGCGTGTCGCCCTCGTTCACCTTGCTGCCGACTTCGACGAAAGCCGCGGCGCCCGGGCTGGACGAACGGTAGAAGGTGCCGACCATCGGCGACTTCACGGCATGGCCGCTCGGTGCGGCTTCGACGGCGGGGGCCGCGGCAGCCGGAGCGGCAGCACCGGCCACGGCGGGCGCTGCCACGGCGGGCGCGGCGGCCAGGGTCTGCACGTACTGGACGGGGGCGGCACCGCCACCCTTGACGATGCGGACCTTGCCTTCGGTCTCGGTGATTTCCAGTTCGGAAATATTCGATTCGGACACCAGATCGATCAGTGTCTTGAGTTTGCGCAGATCCATGGGACTCCAGTGCCAGCTTTGCCGGTCTTTAGGAAAGAACTTGACCGAAAACCGTCGATTTTCGGCGTTTGGCGTCTAACGCCAGCTTGTGTATTTAAATTCTAACCGTGAACAAGTTGGCGTCGCCAAGCGTCCAGGTCGGTCGTTTCAAGCTTGCCCATTTTACGAGCCAGCACCGAACCGTCGGCATGGAGCACCAAGGTGAACGGCAGGCCGCCCCCCGTGTTGCCCAGATTCTTCACCAGTTCCATGCCCTGCAAGCCGGCCAGCGCGGTCGGGTAGGTGACCGGCGTGCGCTGCAGGAACTTGCGCACGGCGCTGGGTTGGTCGATGGCCAATCCCACCACTTGCCAGCCGTTGGCGCCATGTTCGCGGAAAAAGGCGTCGATCATCGGCATTTCTTCGACGCAGGGCGGGCACCACGTGGCCCAGAAGTTGAGCAGCACGGGCTTGCCGCGCAGGCTCGACAGGGCCAGCTCGCCGCCCTCGGGGCGCTCGAAGCGCTGGTCCCAGAACATGGCGGCATCGAGCTTTTCGCCGCCGGTGGCCGCGACGCCGCTGTCATTGCGCTCCCGCCACCAGGCGCCGGCAATGCCGGCCGCGGCAGCGACTGCCGCCACGCCGGCATACAGCATGCCGCGTCGTGTGGGCGTTGAAGTCATTACTGGTCCTTTTCTTGTTCAATGCGTCGGCGCAGCGCGTTCAGGTCGCCGCGCGGCGCGCGCCCCTGGGCGTCAGGCTTGAGAGCGCCGCGCAGGTCGTCGAGGTCGTACACCAGCAGGTGGACCCCGATTTCCTCGCCCAGCGCCCGGCTCGGCGCGTGGACGCTGAGGGCTTCGACCTGCTCGCCATGGAAGCCGGTCACCATGCGCGGCTCGTAGTCCACGTGGTGATCGATCAGGGCGATTTCGGCCGACTTGGAATCATCGCAGAACAATTGAATATAAATGTCTGACAAACGCGTGGCCGTGCCGTGCCAGACGGCGCCGCCCACATGCGGCCGGAACACGGCCATGCGCTCCATCCACTCGAGCGCGAGCAGGCGCAGCGCGTGCAGTTCCTGGGGCTGGGTGTCGGCGCAGAAGACCGCGATGTAGTCGCGCACCTCGGCCTCGACCTCGTCGTTGTTGGGCAGCGCGGTGCGCGTCGGGAGGCCGAGTTCGCGCAGCGCCCGGCGCTTGGCCGGGCCGTACTCGAGCCCCTCCTCGACGACGAGTCGGGCGGCAACGGCGGCGATTTCACGCTTGGACGTGTCCATCGGGGCATTTTGCCCGCTGCGGACGTCCCTCACATGAACATCAGTACGACGCCCGGGGCGAAGCCGTCGGGGCACCCGCAGCGCCTCCCTAGAATTGGCCGATGCACATTCATATTCTGGGTATCTGCGGCACGTTCATGGGCGGTGTAGCCGCCCTCGCACGCGAAGCAGGCCACCGGGTCACGGGCTGCGACGCCGGCGTGTACCCCCCGATGAGCGACCAGCTGCGCGCGCTCGGCATTCACCTGATCGAAGGCTTCGGCGCCGACCAGCTGGCCCTCGCCCCCGACATGTTCGTGGTCGGCAACGTGGTCTCGCGGGCCCGGCTGCCCGACGGCAGCCCCAAGTTCCCACTGATGGAAGCCATCCTGGACGCAGGCAAGCCCTACACCAGCGGCCCGCAGTGGCTGGCCGAGCACGTGCTGCAGGGCCGCCACGTGCTGGCGGTGGCCGGCACGCACGGCAAGACGACCACCACCTCGATGCTGGCCTGGGTGCTCGAACAGGGCGGCAAGGCGCCCGGCTTCCTGGTCGGCGGCGTGCCGCTGGACTTCGGCGTGTCGGCCCGGCTCGGCGACGGCCCGGCCTTCGTGATCGAGGCCGACGAGTACGACACCGCCTTCTTCGACAAGCGCAGCAAGTTCGTTCACTACCGGCCGCGCACCGCCGTGCTGAACAACCTGGAGTTCGATCACGCCGACATCTTCGACGATCTGGCCGCCATCGAGCGCCAGTTCCATCACCTCGTGCGCACCGTGCCCGGCACCGGGCGCCTGGTGGTGAACGCCACCGAAGAGAGCCTGCAGCGCGTGCTGGCCCAGGGCTGCTGGAGCGAACTCGCCCGCTTCGGCGACGGCGGTCCGGCCACGGAATGGCAGGCGCGCGGCACGCACGACGCCTTCGATGTGCTGCACCGCGGCGAAGTGGTCGGCCGGGTCGAGTGGGCGCTCTCGGGCCTGCACAACCAGATGAACGCGCTGGCCGCCATCGCGGCGGCCGACCACGTGGGCGTGCCGCCGGCCGATGCGGCCCGCGCGCTCGGGCGCTTTCGCAACGTGCGCCGCCGCATGGAGCTGCGCGGCACGGTCGAGGGCCAAGGCGGCGCGATCACCGTCTATGACGATTTCGCCCACCACCCCACCGCGATCCGCACCACGCTCGACGGGCTGCGCAAGAAGCTCGACGACGCTGGCAAGCAAAGTGAGCGCATCCTCGCGGCCTTCGAACCGCGCAGCAACACGATGAAGCTGGGCGTGATGGCCGCGCAGCTGCCGTGGAGCCTGGAATCGGCCGACCTGTCGTTCTGCCACACGGCCGGCCTCGACTGGGACGCGGCCGCCGCGCTGGCACCGATGGGCGCACGCGCCCAGGTCGCCGGCGCCATCGAGCCGCTGGTGCAGCAGGTCGTGGCCGCGGCGCGGCCCGGCGATCACATCGTCTGCATGAGCAACGGCGGCTTCGGCGGCGTGCACGAGAAACTGCTGGACGCCCTGCGCGCCGCCCACGGATCATGAACGGCATGCGCGCGCGTGAACTGATCGACACCCTGAAGCTCCAGCCCCACCCCGAGGGCGGCTGGTACAGCGAGGTGTTCCGGTCGGCCGCGAGCGTGGCGCCCGCCGACGGCCGCGCGCCGCGCAGCGCGCTGACCAGCATCTATTTCCTGCTCGAAGCCCACCAGCATTCGCGCTGGCACCGGGTGCTGTCCGACGAAGTCTGGGTGCACCTGGAAGGCGTGCCGCTGGCGCTGTGGACCTGCGACGCTGCGATGCGGACCGCGCCGGCCCACGTGAAGCTGGGCCCGGTCGATGTGCACGGCACCCGGCCACAGCACGTGGTGCCCGCCGGCCAGTGGCAGGCCGCGCGCCCGATCCAGGGCCACGCGGCGGGCGACTACACGCTGGTCGCCTGCATGGTCGGGCCGGGCTTCGACTTCGCGGATTTCTCGCTGGTGCCGCAGGGCAGCGACGAGGCGGCGTCGATGCGGCACCACTGGCCCGACCTGGCCAGCATGCTCTAACTAACTAGTGCGCTTCAGCCCCGGCGCTGCTTGACGGCTTGAGACAGCGTCTCGAGCACCTGCACCGAATCGTCCCAGCCGATGCACGCATCGGTGATGCTCTTGCCGTACTCCAGGCCCGAGAGCTGGTCCTTGCCCGGCGTGAACTTCTGGGCGCCCGCCTGCAGGTGGCTTTCGATCATCACGCCGAACACGCGCTTCGAACCGCCGGCGATCTGGTCGGCGATGTCCTTGGCCACGTCGATCTGCTTCTGGTGCTGCTTGGAGCTGTTGGCGTGGCTGCAGTCGACCATGAGCGTGGGCGGCAGCTTGGCGGCTTCGAGGTCCTTGCAGGCGGCTTCGACGCTGGCGGCGTCGTAGTTCGGCGTCTTGCCGCCGCGCAGGATCACGTGGCAGTCGCGGTTGCCGTTGGTCTGCACGATCGCGACCTGCCCGTTCTTGTGCACCGACAGGAAGTGGTGGCCGCGGGCCGCCGCCTGGATGGCGTCGGTGGCGATGCGGATGTTGCCGTCGGTGCCGTTCTTGAAGCCGATGGGCGCCGACAGGCCCGAGGCCAGTTCGCGGTGTACCTGGCTTTCGGTGGTGCGCGCACCGATGGCGCCCCAGGCGATCAGGTCGCCGATGTACTGCGGCGAGATCACGTCGAGGAACTCGCTGCCCGCCGGCAGGCCCAGGCGGTTGATATCGATCAGCAACTGGCGCGCAATGCGCAGGCCTTCGTCGATGCGGTAGCTCTCGTCCAGGTACGGATCGTTGATGAGCCCCTTCCAGCCGACCGTGGTGCGCGGCTTCTCGAAGTACACGCGCATCACGATCTCCAGCGTGCCGGCGTACTTGTCGCGCTCGGCCTTGAGGCGGCGGGCGTATTCGAGGGCCGCGGCCGGGTCGTGGATCGAACACGGGCCCATGATCACCAGCAGCCGGTCGTCCTTGCCGGCCATGATGTTGTGGATGCCGCGGCGGGTGCCGGTGATCAGCGTTTCGATCGGCGTGCCGCGGATCGGGAAGAAGCGGATCAGATGTTCGGGAGGGGGGAGCACGTTGATGTCCTTGATGCGTTCGTCGTCGGTCTTGCTGGTTTTTTCGACGCTCGCATACCAGCTGTCGCCGGCGGGAGGGGTGTTCGTGCTCATGGTTCTCTTCCTTGTTGGTGTGAATGAAAAATCGTCAGGGCATAAAAAAACCGCCGGGGGCTGGAAGCCACCGGCGGTTCTGGGAGGGTGTTCGTTTGCTTTACGCGCTCGCCTCTCGTCCGCCGGAAACCGGGAACCAAAAGTAGGCAAAAAAGTAAGCGCGGAGGGCGGACATGTGGGCGGAATGTAGCACGGAAAACAAAAACCCGGCCAGGCGGCCGGGTCGGTGTTGTTTTTACCTGTAGCCGGATTCGTTGGCGTTGTGAATGATCCAGATCAGGTTGCCGCTGCTGAAATCGCCCATGCCGCCGCCCGCGAAGATCAGGCGGCCCTGGCCCTTGTAGGTCATCTCGAAGCGATGGCGATCGCTGCCGAAGTAGAACGGAATCCAGGCCTTGCCGGTGATGTAGGCGCCCTGGTCGGTGGGCTGGCCGGCGAGGTCGGTGACCTGCTTGGTGCTCATGCCGATCTGCAGGCGCGTGAACTTGCTGTTGCGCGCCGGATTGCCGGTGATCTCGCCTTCGAAACCGTTCAGGCCCTTGACGGTGCGGCCGCTGCCGGCCTCGACCTTGGACGAATCCACCACGTTGCCGCGTGCGTCCATGCCGGCCTTCGAACCGCTGGGCGCCGCAGGCGCGGCGGCGGCCGGGGCGGGTGCCGGTGCGGCGGCGGGCTGGCTGCCCGAACCACCGCGCGATGCGCAACCGGCTGTGGCCAGCGCGACCACGGCGGTCGCGGCCCACAGCACGGCGGGCGAATTGATCCTGTTCCCCATTGAAATGCTCCTTGATTCGTCGTTCGCAAAAAAGGAGCGCAGCTTAGCAACCGAATGAAACAACCGGCAAGTGCCGAAAGTCCTAAGCCGTTCCACCTACCGTCAGGCCGTCGATGCGAAGGGTCGGCTGGCCGACGCCCACGGGCACGCTCTGGCCTTCCTTGCCGCAGGTGCCGACACCCGAATCGAGCGCCATGTCGTTGCCGATCATGGTCACGCGGGTGAGCGCGTCGGGGCCGTTGCCCACGATGGTCGCGCCCTTCACCGGGTACTGGATCTTGCCGTTCTCGACCCAGAAGGCCTCGCTGGCCGAGAACACGAACTTGCCGCTCGTGATGTCGACCTGCCCGCCGCCGAAGTTGGTGGCGTACAGGCCCTTCTTGATGCTGGCGACGATTTCCTGCGGGTCCTTGTCGCCGCCGAGCATGTAGGTGTTGGTCATGCGCGGCATCGGCACGTGGGCGTAGCTCTCGCGGCGACCGTTGCCCGTGGGCTTGACCTTCATGAGGCGGGCGTTCATCGAGTCCTGGATGTAGCCCTTGAGGATGCCGTCCTCGATCAGCACGTTGCGCTGGCTGGCGTGGCCTTCGTCGTCCACGTTGAGCGAGCCGCGGCGGTCGGCGATGGTGCCGTCGTCGAGCACCGTGACACCCTTGGCCGCCACGCGCTGCCCGATGCGGCCCGAGAACGCACTCGAGCCCTTGCGGTTGAAGTCGCCCTCCAGGCCGTGGCCGATGGCTTCGTGCAGCAGGATGCCGGGCCAGCCCGAGCCGAGCACCACGGTCATCTCGCCGGCCGGGGCCGGACGGGCGTCGAGGTTGGTCAGCGCGGCCTTCACGGCGTGGTCGACGTACTCGGCGATCTGCGCATCAGTGAAATAGGCTAGGCCAAAGCGCCCGCCGCCGCCGCCCGAGCCGACCTCGCGGCGCCCGTTCTGCTCGGCGATCACGGTGACCGACAGCCGCACCAGCGGCCGCACGTCGGCCGCCAGCGTGCCGTCGGCGCGCGCCACCATCACCACGTCGTACTCGCTGGCCAGGCCGGCCATGACCTGCGCCACGCGCGGGTCGCGCGAACGGGCGAGCTGCTCGACCTTTTCGAGCAGCTTCACCTTGGCCGTGCTGTCGAGCGTGGCGATGGGGTCGATGCCGCCGTAGAGCGAGCGGCTGGAGGCGATCTTGCGCGGCACGGTCTTCACACGCGCGGTGCGACCGGCGGAGGAAATGGAGCGGACCGTGCGCGCCGCGTCGAGCAGCGAGGCCTCGGAGATATCGTCCGAATAGGCAAAGGCGGTTTTCTCGCCGCTCACGGCGCGCACGCCGACGCCCTGGTCGATGCTGAAGCTGCCGGTCTTGACGATGCCTTCCTCGAGGCTCCAGCCCTCGCTGCGGGTGTACTGGAAGTACAGGTCGGCATCGTCCACGCGGTGCGCGGTGATCTCGGCCAGGGCCTTGCTCAGGTGCGATTCGTCCAGGCCGAACGGCGTGAGCAGGAGCTGTTGCGCTATAGCCAAGCGCTCGATGGTGGGTTCGCGGGAGATCATGACTGCCATTCTAGGCAGCCGCCCCCGTCCGTGCCGCCCCGGGGGACTCTAGTTCTGGGCGAGTTTGCGGGCCCGCGCGATCGACATCAGGATGCCCAGCCCCAGCCCCAGCGTGACCATGGCGGTGCCGCCGTAGCTGATGAACGGCAGCGGCACGCCCACCACCGGCAGGATGCCGCTGACCATGCCCATGTTCACGAAGGCGTAGGTGAAGAAGATCATGGTCACCGCCCCGGCCAGCAGGCGCGAGAACAGCGTGGGCGCGTTCAGCGCGATGGTCAGCCCGCGGAAGATCAGCAGGATGAAGGCCGCGATCAGCGCCAGGTTGCCGATCAGGCCGAACTCCTCGGAGTACGCCGCGAAGATGAAGTCGGTGGTGCGCTCGGGAATGAACTCGAGGTGCGTCTGCGTGCCCTGCATGAAGCCCTTGCCGCCCACGCCGCCCGAGCCGATGGCGATCATCCCCTGGATGATGTGGAAGCCCTTGCCCAGCGGGTCCTTGCTGGGGTCGAGCAGCGTGCACACGCGCTGCTTCTGGTAGTCGTGCAGCACGCGCCAGTCGACGCCGTCGACGCACAGCTGCGACTCGAAACCCACGATCAGCGTGATGGCCACCGCGCCGAGCACCACGGGCGGCACGATCAGCTTCCACGGCAGCCCGGCAAAGAAGATCACCGCCAGCCCGGCCGCCAGCACCAGCAGCGAGGTGCCCAGGTCGGGCTGCTTCATGATGAGCCCGACCGGCACCGCCAGCAGCAGCGTCGCCACCACGAAGTCGAGCGGGCGCAACTGGCCTTCGCGGCGCTGGAACCACCAGGCCAGCATCAGCGGCATCGCGATCTTGAGGATTTCGCTGGGCTGGATCACCACGCCCACGTTGATCCAGCGCTGGGCGCCCTTCTTGGTGATGCCGAAGAGCGCCACCGCGATCAGCAGCGCCACCCCCGCCGCATAGAGCGGCACGGCGAACGCCATGAGCCGCTGCGGCGGCACCTGCGCCACCACGAACATGATGCCGCCGGCCAGCAGCATGTTGCGGCCATGGTCGAGAAAGCGCGTGCCATGGTCGTAGCCGGAGGAATACATGGTGAGCAGCCCGGCAAAGGCGAGCAGCATCACGGCAAAGGCCAGGAAGCCGTCGAAGCCCTGGAAGATGGGCGCAATGCGACGCGCCAGGGAGGGCTGGTTGAACACGGCAGACATGATGGGGGCGGATTATCCCCGCCCCGCCCGCCCCTTCAGTCGAAAACGAGCTGAACGACCGTGCGCCCCGGTCGGCTTTCGATCGCCAGCCGGGCCCCGATGGCGGCGGCGCGCTTGGACAGCGCCTCCGGCACCTCGGCGGCGTCGAAGCCCACGCCGTTGTCGATCACCCGCAGGCGCACGGCCCCGTCGCGCGCGTCGGCCTCGATGCGCAGGGCGCTCGCATGGGCGTGCTGCAGCACGTTCGAGATGGCCTCGAACAGCAAGAACTGCAGCTGCCGCGTGGCGTGGGCGTCGAGCTGCGTCACCGGGGGCAGCTCGTCCACGCCCCACTCGAAGGCGATGTCCGCGGCGGCCAGCCGAGGCTCCAGCCGGTAGCGCAGCGCCGCCAGCAGCGCGCCGATGTCGCCGGGCGGCAGGTGGATGGAGTCGATCGACAGCTTGAGCTGGTCGAGCGAGTCGCGCAGGGTGCGCAGCAATTCCTCGGGGCTGGTCTGGCCCGACTGCAACTGGCGGATCGCCGAGCTGATGTGCGAGCCCACGCCATCGTGCATGTCGCGCAGGATGCGCTCGCGCTCGTGGGTGCGCGCCTGGTCGCGCGCCACCTCCTCCAGCTCGGCGTAGGTGGAGGCCAGTTCGCGCTCGCGCTGCGCCACCCGGTCGGCCAGCGTCTTGACCCAGCCGCGCGCCTGCACGCTCGCGAAGTGGAAGCGCCGCAGCACGATCAGCAGCAGCGCCACGCCGAACATCACCGAGGAATAGCGCACCCAGGTGGTCTCGCCGTAGGCGTCGCTCAGGCGGATCACCAGCCAGTCGCGCGTGCCGAAGGCCACCGTGACCAGCGCGGCGCCGGCCACCAGCAGCCGCTCGACGCTGGGCCGGCGCACCGTGGCGACGGCAAAGGCGATCACGAAGCCGACGACGATCGTGATCTCGACCGCCAGCCAGGCCGTGAGCCAGCGCGGCTCCTCGCGGTTCAGCGCCAGCCAGGTGAACACCACGGTGCCGACCACCACGGCCGCCGTCGGCCAGCGCACCCAGCGCGTGCGCGGGCTCTGCGCCCAGTCCGCAAGGTGGTAGCAGAACATCATGGCGGACGCGGCCCAGCCCGCGTAGCAACCGGCCATCAGCACGCCCCACAGCTGCCACGGCAGCGGCGGCTCGGGAATCATGGCGTCGGCCACGCGCAGCGCCCAGCAGAACTCGGCGACCGCGGCCCAGAAGTAGAGGGCGTCGCGCTGGCGGCGGCCGGTCGCGCCGGTGTCGACCTGGGTGAACCACAGCGCCAGCGCGATGCTGCCGACGATGAGGCTGAACGCGGTCAGCAGCACCGACCCCGTGAAGCGCCAGGCGTAGGCGCCTTCGAACAGGGCGGTGCGCACCGGCGTCGCCGGCCCGATGGTGACGCGCGACAGGCCGGCGCGCCGTTCGCTGTCGGCGCGGATGCGGATCTGCAGCAGGTTCTCGCCCTCTTTCAGCAGCCGCCCGGGCACCGGCACGTAGACGGGGGCCTTGGCGTAGTCGGCGCGGTTGCCCTGGCCGAGGTCACCATAGGACTGCAGCAGCGCGCCGTTGAGCTGCACCTCGAAGACGCTGCCGGCGCGGGGAATGAAGACGCCCCAGGGCACCTCGGGCAGGGCCTCGACCCGGAACGGCAGCTCGAAGCTCGCAAAGCCGGTGCGGCCGCGGTGCCGGCGGTCCCAGTGGTAGGACAGGTCGACCGCTTCGGTCTGCACGACGCCATCGATGGTGGTGGTCACCCTGGCGTGACGCAGCTCGATCGGCCCCTGCGCCTCCCCTGCGGCGGCGCCCCCCGCGGCCAACAGCGCCGCCAGCCCGAGCAGGCACAGGAACGCCAGCCGCCGCAGCATCCGCCCTCAGCCCGGATGGGACAGCAGGCCGAGGCGCGTGGCCTCGAACACCGCTTCGCTCTTGGAATGCACCGCGAGCTTGCCGTAGAGGTTCTTGATGTGGGTCTGCACCGTGTGCACGCTCAGGCCCTTGAGGCGCGCGATCTCGGCGTACGAGAAGCCGCGCGCGATCAGCGTCAGCACCTCGTGCTCGCGTGCCGAGAGCAGGCCGCGGTCGGTCTCGTCGAGCGTCGTCTCCGCCGGCGCCGCGCCGGCTGTGCCCGGCACGGCCGCCTGCAGGCTGCGGTACTTGGCGAGCACGCGGCGCGCGATCATGGGCGAGATCGGCGAGGCGCCGGCCTTCATCTCGACGATGGTCTGCGCGATGTCTTCCGGTGCGGCGTCCTTGTGGATGTAGCCGACGGCGCCGGCCTCGATGCTGGCCAGCACGTTCTCCTCGTCGCCGAAGACCGACACCACCAGCGGCTCGCAGCCGGGAAAGCGCGCGACGGCATCGCGGATCACGTCGAGCCCGGTGCCGTCGGGCATGCCGAGGTCGACCAGCAGCACGTCGGGGATGGTCGCGGTTGCGGCCAGCCAGCTGCGCGCTTCCTGCACCGTACCGGCGCTGCCGAGCCAGAACAGGCGCGGGCTGCGCTGCACGCTGGCCTCGAAGAAGGCGCGTGCACGGCTGTCGTCCTCGACCACGAGCACGCCCCAGCGGCGTGGCATCCCGTCATCCTGTACCTCGGTATTCATGGGATGAAGCATAAGCCTGGGCACCCACCGGCACGCGGGGCCTGCCTCCCTCGTTCATGGGATGCCCCCTGCCAGATGCGTCACGAAACTTGTCTCTTCTTTCCGCCCTTGCGCCGCACCGCCGCCCCCTGCGCGGCCGCACCGTGAATACTTTCGAATTCCAGCCACGCCCTCGCGGCCTGCTCATGGGCCGATTCGCAGGGATTTGTGGGGTCACCGCGCCGTGGGCGGTGCGGACCTCATGCAAAATTGTCTGAATCCGGCCACGGGGCGCGACCAGCGCACCCCAGTCACCTCCTCCCATGGAACCGCAAACCACCCATCTGTTGTATCTGCACGGCTTCCGTTCGTCGCCCCGCTCGACCAAGGCGCGGCTGGTGGCGAAGCACGTGGCGCGCGAGCACCCGAACCTGGAGTGGTGGTGCCCGCAGCTGCCGCCGTCGCCGCACGATGCGATCGACATGGTGATGAAGGGCATCGCGCACTGGCCGCGCAAGTCGATGGCGGTGATCGGTTCGTCGCTGGGCGGTTTCTACGCCACCTACGTCGCCGGCATGACGCGCTGCCGCGCCGTGCTGCTCAACCCCGCGGTGCACCCGGCGCGCGACCTCACGCGCTACATCGGCAGCCAGACCGCCTGGCACGATCCGGCCGAGCACTTCTATTTCCAGCCCGAATTCATCCAGGAGCTGCGCGCCATGGAAATCGGCGCGCTCACGCGGCCCGAGCGCCTGTTCGCGATCATCGCCAAGGGCGACGAGGCGCTCGACTGGCACGAGATGTCGGCGCGCTACCCCGACAGCCGCATCAAGCTGCTCGAGGGCGGCGACCATGCGCTGTCCGATTTCGAAAAAGCGCACCTCGACGACGTGATGGCGTTCATCAACCCCGTCTAGCGTCCGCCCCGGGCCCGGAAGCGCGCCCGATCCCGCGTGGGAGAATCGCCGGATGTTTGTATTGTTTGAAGAAGCCGGCAAATACCTCGGCGGCCGCATCCTGTCGGAAGCCGAAGCCTCGGCACAGGTCGAGCTCGAGACCGGCAAGCGCGTCAAGGTCAAGGGCGCCAACATCGTTCTGCGTTTCGAGAAACCGTCCCCGGCCGAGCTGATCGCCGAGGCGCGCACGCTCGCCGCCGCCATGGACCTCGACCTCGCCTGGGAATTCGCAGCCGAAGGCGAGTTCGGCTTTGCCGACCTGGCCGCCGACTATTTCAGCGACAAGCCCTCGCTGGCCCAGCAGGCCGCCGCGCTGTTCGCGCTGTTCGAAGCGCCGCACTACTTCCGCCGCGCGGGCAAGGGGCGCTTCAAGAAGGCGCCGGCCGAAATCGTGCAGCAGGCGCTGGCGGCCATCGAGAAGAAGAAGGCCATCCAGGCGCAGATCGTCGAATGGGCGGGGCAACTGGCCGAGGGCGTGTGCCCGCCGCCGATCCGTGAGCAGCTCTACAAGATCCTGTTCAAGCCCGACAAGAACGCGCCCGAGTACAAGGCCGTGGTCGACGCCGCGCGCGCCACGCAGCGCCCGCCACTCGACCTGCTGGAGCGCGCTGGCGCCATCGATTCGCCCTACCAGTTCCACTGGCGGCGCTTCCTGTTCGAGAACTTCCCCAAGGGCACCGGCTTCCCCGCGCTCGCGGCGCCAGCCGTCGCCGACGACCTGCCGCTGGCCGAAGGCGTGCGGGCCTTCTCGATCGACGATTCGCAGACCACCGAAATCGACGACGCGCTGTCGGTGCAGGGCATGGGCAGCGGCACCATCACGGTCGGCATCCACATCGCCGCACCGGGCCTGGCGCTGACGCCGGGCAGCGCCATCGACGCCGTGGCGCGTGCACGCATGTCCACTGTGTACATGCCGGGCTACAAGATCACCATGCTGCCCGACGAGGTGGTCGACACCTACACGCTGCTCGAAGGCGGCGACCGCCCGGCCGTGTCGCTCTATGCGCGCTTCGACGAAGCCACGCTCGAGCTGCAGGGCACCGAGACCAAGCTCGAACGCGTGCCGATCGTCGCCAACCTGCGCCACGACCAGCTCGACGCCGTCGTCACGCAGCCCTGGCTCGAAGACGCCACCTTCAACTCCGACAACACCCCCGACGCCGCCGCGAAGCTGCGCGCGCCGCTGTCCTTCCTGTTCCGCCTGGCCAAGCACCTGAAGGCGCAGCGCGAAGTGGTGCGCGGCAAGCCCGAGAACTTCAGCCGGCCCGACTACAACTTCCGCCTCGTCGGCAACGACGGCGCGGAGCCCACCGGCAACGAGCAGGTGCAGATCAGCACGCGCCAGCGCGGCGCGCCGCTCGACCTGATCGTGTCCGAGGCCATGATCCTGGCCAACAGCAGCTGGGGCGGTTGGCTCGGCGAGCTCGGCGTGCCCGGCCTGTACCGCAGCCAGGCCAGCCTGGCGCCCGGCATCAAGGTGCGCATGGGCACGCGCGCGCTGCCGCACGCGGGCCTGGGCGTGAAGAGCTACGCCTGGAGCACCTCGCCGCTGCGCCGCTACACCGACCTCGTGAACCAGTGGCAGATCATCGCGGCCGCGCGCCACGGCAAGACCGCCGCGCTGGCCGCGCCCTTCAAGCCGAAGGACGCCGACCTGTTCTCCATCCTCTCGGGCTTCGACGCGGCCTACGCCACGTACAACGCCTACCAGGGCGGCATGGAGCGCTTCTGGACGCTGAAGTACCTGCAGCAGCAGGGCATCACCGAGCTCGAGGCCACGGTCATCAAGGACATTCCCAACGGCGCGCTGGTGCGCGCCGACACGCTGCCGCTGGTGTTCCCGGTGGCCGGCCAGCAGGAGCGCGGCGCGCGCGTGCGCGTGAAGCTCGGCGAGATCGACGAGATCGCGCTCGACGTGAGCGGCACCGTGCTCGAGCGCTTCGACGTGCCGCAGGCCGATGCCGCTGACGGCGGCGAGGACGACGAGGAAGAAGTCGCCGGCCCGATCGCCATCGCGGTCGACCTGAGCGACACCGAGGCCGCACCCGACCCGGCGACGACCACGCCTGCATGACCCCCGGTCGAACGACCGGAGACACGCGACCCCTGGAGGAGTTTCGAGAATGAATCTCAAGGACCTCAGCACGCTGCAGATCGCTCTGGGCGTGTCGGTCATCGCGCATGCCGCGTTGCTCGCGGTGCGCTTCGTCGATCCCGAATCGTTCAACCGGGTCTTCAGCGAAACCCCGCTTGAGGTGATCCTGGTCAACAGCAAGACCAACGACAAGCCCGACCCCGCGGCCCGCGTGATGGCGCAGACCACGCTCGCGGGCGGCGGCGACCTCGACAAGGGCCGCGCCACCAGCCCGCTGCCGCCGTCGAGCTTCACCACCATGGGCGACTCGTTCGAGGAATCGCGCCGCCAGGTCGAGGCCATGCAGGCCCAGCAGATGCAGATGCTGGCGCAGCTCAAGCGCGAGTTGGCCGCCATGCCCGTGCCCGATCCGCGCCAGGCCGGCGACCCGACCGAGGCCGCCGCGCGCGAGGAAAAGCGCCGCCAGATGGTCGCGCTGCTCGCCGAGATCGAACGCCGCGTGAACGAGGAAAACGCGCGCCCCAAGAAGCGCTACCTGAGCCCCGCCACGCGCGAGGCGGCCTACGCGCTGTACGTCGACACGCTGCGCCGCCGCATCGAGGTCAAGGGCACCGAGAACTTCCCGACCGCGGCCGGCAAGAAGCTCTACGGCGAACTCAAGATGACGGTCACCATCAACCACGACGGGCGCGTGCTCGACACCGTGGTCGACGAAAGCTCGGGCAACACCACGCTCGACCGCCGCGCCCAGGCCATCGTGCGCAGCGTCGGCAACTTCGGCAAGTTCACCGATGCCATGCGCAAGCAGACCGACCAGATCGTGCTGCAGTCGCGCTTCAAGTTCACGCGCGACGAGACCATCGAGCTGTCGTCCCAATAGCAACAGCACCCCCAGCAGAACACGGAGCATCGGCCATGGATCAGTACTGCGTCATGGGCAACCCCGTCGAGCACAGCCGCTCGCCCCGCATCCACGCGCGCTTTGCCGAACTCTGCGGCCAGCCCATGGCCTACGGCCGGCGCCTGGTGCCGATCGGCGCCTTCGCCGAAGGCATCGCCGCCTTCCGCAGCGAGGCGGCCGCACAGGGCGATGCGGCACGCGGCTGCAACGTCACCGTGCCCTTCAAGTTCGACGCCGCCGCGCTCGCGCAGCACACCAGCGAGCGCGCCACGCTGGCGCAGGCGGTGAACACGCTGCGCTTCGAAGCCGACGGCAGCATCCACGCCGACAACACCGACGGCATCGGCCTGGTCAACGACATCGTGCGCAACGCCGGCGTGCCGTTGGCGGGCCGGTCGCTGCTGCTGATCGGCGCCGGCGGCGCGGCGGCGGGCGTGCTCGGGCCGCTGCTCGACGCGGGCGCCGCGCACGTCGTGGTGGCCAACCGCACACTCGACAAGGCGATCGCGCTGGTGCAGCGCCATGCCGCGCTCGCGCTGCGCCACGGCGCCACGCTCGAGGCCTGGGCACTCGACGACGTGCCGGGCGACTTCGACGTGGTGGTCAACGCCACAGCCTCCAGCCTCGCGGGCGACGCGGTGCCCGTGCGCGCGCAGGTGCTGCGCCCCGGCGCGCTGGCCGTCGACATGATGTACGGCCCCGCCGCCGCAGGCTTCATGGCCTGGGCCAAAGCGCACGGCGCGGTCGCGCGCGACGGCCTCGGCATGCTGGTGGAACAGGCCGCCGAAGCCTTCGAATTCTGGCGCGGCGTGCGCCCGCCGTCGGCCCAGGTGCTGGCCGAGCTGCGCGCCTCGCTCGCCGCCGGCGCATGAAGGGCCTGCTGCGCCTGATCGCCTGCCTCGTGGTGGCGGGCCTGGCGCTCGAACTGTTCTTCGTGGTGCGCATCGCGGCCATGGCGGTGATCGATCCGCAGAGCACGGCCTTCCAGCGCTCCGAGGCCTGGCGCGTCGCCCTCTCGCAGGGCCGCGACGGCGGATGGCGCCAGGACTGGGTGCCCTACACGCAGATCAACGACACCCTCAAGCGCGCCGTGATCGCCAGCGAAGACGCCGGCTTCGTCGACCACAACGGCGTCGAGTGGGAAGCCATCGAGCGTGCGCGCCAGCGCAACGCGCGCGCCGAACAACTGGCCGCCAAGCGCATGGCGCGCGCGGCGGCACGCGGCAAGCCGGTGCAGCCGGCCCCGCTGCGCGGCGGCTCCACCATCACGCAGCAGCTCGCGAAGAACCTGCTGCTGTCGGGCGAGCGCACCATGCTGCGCAAGGGCCAGGAGCTGGTGCTCGCCACCCTGCTCGAGGTGCTGCTCGACAAGCGGCGCATCCTCGAGATCTACCTGAACAACGTCGAATGGGGCGAAGGCGTGTTCGGCGCCGAGGCCGCCGCGCAGTACTACTTCAGGAAGCCGGCCGCGCGCCTGAGTTCCTACGAAGCAGCGCGCCTGGCCGTGATGCTGCCGAGCCCGAAGTTCTTCGAGCGGCGGCCCAATTCGTCGTACATCAACGGACGGGCATCGACGATCGTGGCGCGGATGCCGGCGGTCGACCTGCCCTGAGCTTGCGCACCGCGCCGTCCACCGCCAGCACGGCGACGAAGCCGATCGCGTAGGCCAGCACGTCCCACCAGTCGGCGGTGGCGCCGAGCACGATGCGCAGCGCGCGGTTCGGAATGTGCAGGTGCCAGGTCGACGCAAGGAACTGCCCGAGTTCCACCAGCAGCCCCACGCCGAAGGCCGCCAGCGCGAGCGGCAGCACGCGCGCGGCAACGAAGGTCTTGAACACGAGGTACACCCACGCCACGGCCAGCACGTCGCCGAAGAAGCTTCGCACCCAGCCCCAGCGCGCGCCGACGGTGGCCAGCAGCACGAGCAATACAAAAAGGGCCACCGCCCACGCCAGGGAAAGAAGATCGAATCGCCATCGCATGGCCCGTATCATCGCCTCCATATGCTGGCAAAGCTCACAGGTTGGTTGCTGCTGGGAATCGTCCGATTGCTCACCGGCGCGCAGGCGCGCTGGTACGGCTGTCCACCGAAGGCCGAGCAGCGCATCTACTTCGCGAATCACCAGAGCCACGCGGACCTCGTGATGATCTGGGCCGCGCTGCCCGAGGAGCTGCGCAGCATCACGCGGCCCATTGCGGCGCGCGACTACTGGGCCAACACGCCGGTCAAGCGCTGGATCACGACGGAGGTGTTCAACGCGGTGTATGTGGAGCGGGCGGCCACGGGAGCTGCACCGGTTGCGCCGCCGCCGGAAACACCGCCTCAGGCACCGCCGCCCGCGGCGCCCATCGCCCCGGACGAGCGCATCGAGCCGTCGATGGAGCCGCTGCTGCCGATCGAAACTGTGTCTCACGCACCAGTTGCCGAAGGCCCGCAGGAGATTCAGGGACAGCTCGACCTTCCCGCGCCCCCGCCGCCTCCACCACCGGTCGCTCCACCGCCGGTCATCGAACCCGAAGCGCCCGCCGCCGCGCCCGAGCCGCCAGCCGCCGACCCACTCGCCCCGCTCATCGACGCGCTGCGCAGCGGCGACTCGATCATCATCTTCCCCGAAGGCACGCGCGGCCACACCGGCGAACCGCAGAAATTCAAGTCGGGCCTGTACGCCCTGGCGACGATGTTCCCCGACGTGGTGCTCGTGCCGGCCTGGATCGACAACGTGCAGCGCGTGATGCCCAAGGGCGAGATCGTGCCCGTGCCCATCCTGTGCTCTGTCACCTTCGGCGCGCCGATCCGTGTCGAGGACGGCGAAGAGCGCCGCCCGTTCCTCGACCGTGCGCGCGCCGCCGTGATCGCCTTGCGCGACGTCTGAAGGTATGAACCAGTTCCTGCGCAGCCTCAGCCCGACCCAGCAGGTCGCGGCCCTTTTCCTGATCGTCTTCGGCCTGCTCTTCATCGTGAGCACCGCCGTCTTCTTCCTGAGCTTCAAGGAGCGACGCAACCCCGTGCACGACGAGTCGTGGCAGGCCGAGCTGGCGCATTTCCGCGCGCTGCTGGGCACCACCTGGTTCATGGTGATCGTGTTCTGGATCGGCTGGGCGCTGGGCGAAACGGTGGCCACCGTGCTGTTCGCGCTGATCGCGTTCTTTGCGCTGCGCGAGTTCATCACGCTCTCGCCGACGCGCCGCGGCGACCACCGCAGCCTGATCCTCGCGTTCTTCGTGGTGCTGCCGATCCAGTTCTGGCTGGTGGCCACCGCGCGCTTCGACCTGTTCACGGTGTTCATCCCGGTCTACGTGTTCCTCGCCATTCCGGTGGCGAGCGCGCTGGCGAACGACCCCAGCCATTTCCTCGAGCGCAACGCCAAGCTGCAGTGGGGCATCATGGTCTGCGTCTACGGCATGAGCCACGTGCCCGCGCTGCTGCTGCTGACCTTCCCGGGCGACGAAGGCAAGAGCGCGTTCCTCGTGTTCTTCCTGGTTTTCGTGGTGCAGACCTCGGTGCTGGTGCAGCACCTGATCTCGCGGCGCATGCAGCGCACGCCGTTCGCGCCGAACGTGAGCCGCAGCTTCAACTGGACCAGCTGGGGCGTCGGCATCGTCGTGGCCAGCCTGGTGGGCGCGCTGTTCTCGTTCATCACGCCGTTCAAGTTCGGGCAGGCGCTCGCGGTGTCGATCATTGCCTGCGTCGCGGGCTCGATGGGCCACCTCGTGATGAAGGCACTCAAGCGCGACCGCGGCATTCCGAACTGGGGCCAGAAGGGCGTGGGCGTGACCGGCGCCAACGGCCTGCTCGACCGCGTCGATGCGCTGTGCTTCGCGGCGCCGATCTTCTTCCATTCGATCCGCTGGTACTTCAACGTCTGAAGCACCGGGCGGGCGGTGGGCGATCAGACCTTGCGCCGCACCACCCGGTCGAAGGCCTGCTTCACGCGCCGTCCCAACGCCTTCGTCTTCAGTGCCTGAAGCTCGCGCTTGAGCCGCGTGCGCTGCTCGGCCGACAGCGCGGTGCCGAAACGCCCGAGTGCCAACTCCAGCGCCTCGCGCTGCGCCGCCACCCGGCCCTGCCGCCCTTCGGCCTCGGCCAGCCATTCGCAGGCATTGGCCACACGCTCGCGCAAGGCCGCGTCGCCCGACTCGCCGAAGCGCGCGATGAGCACGCGGTAGGCCTTGGCCTGGCCAGGCAGGTCGTCCATCTTGTCGAAGGCCTTGGCCTTGTTGATCATCGACTTGGCGGCCCACAGCTGCAGGGCGCTGTCTCGTGCCATTGCCGTGCGCGCGATCACCTCGTCGTAGCTGGCCACGGCCTCGGCGAACCGGCCCGCGCGGCGCAGCACGGCGCCTTTGCGGAACAGCGCGCCGGCCACGCGCGCGCGCAGGTCGGGCAGCTCGGAATTGCCCCAGCGCGCAACGATCTCGTCGTGCACGCGCATCTCGTCCGCGGGCCGCGCGAGGCGGTCGAGCGCGGTGCTCTTGTATTGCAGGCACAGCGCCACCTGCGACTGCATCTCGGTGGAGGCATCGGCGCCGTAGCGCGCATCCATCGCGTCGGCCGCCTCGACGACCTCGGTGAAGTGCGCGAGCGCCAGCAGGCAGAAGGTCTTGTGCGACAGCGCGCGCGCGCACTGGCGGCGCATCAGCGGGTGCGGCGAGGCGGCATGCGCGGCGAGCACCTCGTCGAACAGCGCGATGGCCTCGCGCGACGCGCCCGCGTCGCCGAGCTTGCGGCCTTCGCGGACGGTGTCGCATGCCGAATCGAAGAGCTCGGCCGGCAGCTCGCCGGCGTCGAGGCCGCCGGTCTTACGCAGCCGCTTCAGGCAGGCCTCGCGCCCGGCCGTCGCCTTCGCGCGCAGCTCGCGCATCTCCGGCGTGGCGCCGTCGCGCGAGGCCGCGACGAGCGGCTCGTACACCGCAAGCGCCGCCTCGGGCCGGCCCAGCAGGTCGAGCAGCACGAAGCCCTTGTGCAGCAAGGTGGTGGCCACGGTGCGCTGCACCACGGCGTCGCTGTCACGCGCGAAGGTGCCGAGCAGGCGCTCGCAGGCAGCCAGCGCGGCCTCGCCGTCGCCCTGGTCCCGCAGCCCCACGGCCCACTCGTGGGCGCGCACGGCCGCGAGGCGGCGCACCTGCGCGGAGGCGTCGTGGCCGTAGCGATCGAGCAGCCAGCCGACCAGTTCGGCGCGGCGCGCGACCTCGTCGAGCCCGAGGCCGTCGAAGAACAGGGCCAGCGCGCGAACGCCTTCGAGCCGCAGCTCGGGCGCGGCCTCGGACAGGCCGGTCTCGATCTGGTCGGCCACCTGCAGGCACAGCACCTGCGCCTGCGTGTGCTGCGCCAGCTCGCGCAGGTTGAGCACCGCGGCCAGCCGGGCCCGCGCCACGCGCAGCACCACGCCGGCCTCGGCGCCGCCCTCGAAGCGTTCGATGGCCGCTTCGAGCGTGGCCAACGCGTCCTGCGGCAGGCCGCGGTGGTGTTCGATCTCGGCCTTCAGCAGGCGCGCGTCGAGCCGCCACGCATCGAGCGCGGCATCGGCCTGTGCGTCGAGCTGCTCGCTCATGAAGTCGCAGGCCTCGCAGCGTGCCGCCGCGTCGTCGATGAGCCAGGTGCGCTGGTACAGCGCGTGGGCGATGTGCGCGCGGATCTCGGGCTCGCTGCGCCCGCCATGCGCGGCCACCAGGCGGTCGAGCGTGGCCAGCGCGTCGGCCGGGCGGTGCAGCTGGCGCAGCACGTGCGCGAGCAGCCGCAGCGCCTGGCAGCAGGGCACGACCACGGCGGCGTCGGGCAGCGCGCCGAACTCGGCGATCAGCCGGCTGCAGGCGGTGATCGCCTCGCGGCGGCGGCCGAGGTCGCTCAGCAGCTCCGCCTGGCGAAAGCTCGCGGCGGCACGTTCGGCGGGAAGTTGCTGCAAGTGCGCGGGCAAGGCCGGGGCGTCGTTCAATGGCTTCGGTTGCTGCTGCGCGGAGGACTCGACTACATTCACCTTCGCTTCCTTGTGTGGCGCGCCCCGCGCGGAGCGGGGCGGAATGCAAGAACGGCGGATTCTGCCCGCGATCCCCCACGCATCGCGCGCGAATTCGCACCTTCTTCAACCTTCCTCACCCAGGCTTAGGCCTTTACGCTTCCTTTTCATGCGGATCCTCGGCATCGACCCCGGTTTGCAGACCACCGGCTTCGGCGTGGTCGATGCGGACGGCCATGCGCTGCGCTACGTGGCCAGCGGCACCATCAGCACCCGACACCTGGGCAGCGGCAACCTGCCGGCGCGCCTGAAGGTGCTGTTCGACGGCATCGGCGAGATCACGGCGCGCTACCAGCCCGAGGCGTCGGCGGTCGAAATCATCTTCGTCAACGTCAACCCGCAGTCGACGCTGCTGCTGGGCCAGGCGCGCGGTGCCTGCGTGACGGCGCTGGTGAGCCACAACCTCTCGGTGGCCGAGTACACGGCGCTGCAGATGAAGAAGGCCGTGGCCGGCCACGGCCAGGCCGCGAAGGCGCAGGTGCAGGAGATGGTGAAGCGCCTGCTCGACCTGCCCGGCCTGCCGGGCGCCGACGCGGCGGACGCGCTGGGCATCGCGATCACGCACGCGCAGGTCGGCCGTTCGATGGCGCGGCTCGCGGAGGCGGCCGAGCTGTCGAAGACCCACGCCGGCACCTACCGGCAAGGGCGTTCGCGCTGAGGCTTCAGCGCACGATGTAGCGCAGGTCGCCCAGGCGCCGGCGGCGCTCGCGCACCTCGGCGGCCACCGACACCGCGTCGCCAGCCAGCGCCCGCGCGATCCAGCCGGCCAGCTGCGGCATGTCCTCGGGCGTGAAGCCCAGCCGCACGATCTCGGGCACGCCCAGGCGCAGGCCGTTGATGTCGCCGTCGACCGGCGCGATCGGCAGGCCGATGCCGCAGGCCAGCAGGCCGCCTTGGGCCAGCTGCTTCGCGGCACGCTGCCCACCGCCCCAGCGCGCGGCCTCGAGCGCGAACTGGTGCGACCGCGTGAAGCCGCGTGCCTTGGCGAACACCGGCAGGCCTTGCGCATCGAGCGCGCGCGCCAGCGCCTGCGCGGTGTCGCGCATCGCCGCCGCATAGGCCGCGCCGTGCACCTTCCAGTCGAGCAGGCCACGCGCCAGCGCCGCGGTGCGGCCCGCGTCCGAGTTGGCCGTGAGGCCCGGGTAGGCGATGGCGTCGATGCGCGCCATCAGCGCCGCATCGTTCGACACGATCAGGCCGCCGGCCGGGCCGCCCAGGCTCTTGTAGGTGCTCATGGTGATCGCGTGCGCGCCCTCTTCGAGCGGTTGCGGCCAGGCCTTGCCGGCCACCATGCCCGACAGGTGCGCGGCATCGAAGAGCACCTTGGCGCCCACGCTGTCGGCCACCTCGCGGATCGCAGGCACCGGGTGCGGGAACAGGTTCAGGCTGCCGCCGATGGTGATGAGCTTCGGCTTCACCTCGCGCGCCAGCTTGGCCAGCGCCACCACGTCGACCGAGTAGCCGTCGGCATCGACCGGCGCCGGCACGGTCTTCAGGCCGTAGAGCCCGGCCGCGCCCGCCGCGTGGTGCGTCACATGGCCGCCGATGGCGGGCGGCGGCGCGATGATCGTGTCGCCGGGCTGGCAGGTCGCCATGAACACGTAGAGGTTCGACAGCGCGCCCGAGCTCACGCGCACCTCGGCGAAGCGCGCGCCGAACACCTCGGCCGCCAGCTCGGCGGCGACGACCTCGATGCGCTCGATGGCTTCCAGCCCCATCTCGTACTTGTCGCCCGGGTAGCCCAGCGACGGCCGCGAGCCCAGCCCGCGCGACAGCAGCGCCTCGGCGGCGGGGTTCATCACGTTGGTGGCGGGGTTGAGGTTCAGCCCGTCGACGTCGTGGATGCGGTGGCTGTCGGCCACGAGGCGTTCGATCTCGGCGGCCACGCCCGCCGCATCGCGCGCGGCGGCATCGGCGGCAATGGCGAGCACGTGGTCCTCGCTGGCGGCGGGAACCCAGGAACGGCGGTGAAGGGCTGCAGGCATGCGGTGTCTCGCTGGGAGTGGTGGAAGGGAATGACCGCATGGTCGCGCCCCGTACCCCAATGGGCAACACGGATAAACTGGGCCCGAGCCCTAGAAAAACTTGGCCTCCCCACCATGTCCCTTGCTCCACCCCGCCCTCGCCTGCCGCCGCACACGGCCGTGCGCGCCTTCGAGGCCGCGGCGCGCCACGGCAGCTTCGCGCGGGCGGCCGAGGAACTGTTCGTGACGCCCGCCGCCGTCGCGCAGCAGATCAAGGCGCTCGAGACCTGGGCCGGCGGTGCGCTGTTCGAGCGGCACAGCCAGGGCATCCGGCTCAGCGCGCACGGCCGGCGCGCGCTGCCTGCGCTCAGTGCGGCGGTCGACCAGCTCGGCCTCGCGGTGCAGGCGCTGCGCCAGGAAACCCAGACCGCCGCGCGCCGCAGCACGCTGCAGGTGGCGGCCCTGCCGGCGATGGCGCAACTGTGGCTGTCGCCGCGGCTCTCGCGGCTGAAGGCTGCGCTGCCCGGCGTGCAGGTGTCGGTGACGGCGCTGGAGCAGCCACCGAACTTCCGGCGCGAGCCTTTCGATCTCGGGCTGTTCTATGCGCGCGGCGCCGAAGCCGCCGTCGGCGCCACGGGCATCGCGCTCGCACGCGACCGCCTCGTGCCCGTGTGCAGCCCGCGCGTGCGCGCGTCGCTGGAGAGCGCACGCCCGCGCCCGCTCGACGACCTCATCGACGTGCTCGCGCGCTGCGGCGGCCTGCACGACACGGTGTGGCGCGACGACTGGTCGCGCTGGCTGCAGGCCGTGCGCCCCGACACCACCTCGACCGAAGCCGATGCGCTGGCTGCCGGGCCCGATTTCTCGCTCTACAGCCTCGCGCTGCAGGCCGCGCTCGACGGCGAGGGGGTGTTGATGGGGCGCGAGCGGCTGGTGGCGCCGCTGCTCGAGAAAGGCCGGCTGCACGCGCCCTGGGGGCGGCCGAAGGCGCTGGGAGACACGCTGATGTTGCTGGTGCCCGCGCACCGCAAGGGGCCGCTGCTTGCGCAGCAGGTGCAGGCGCTGCAGGCCCTGGTCGATTGAGCGGCTCGCGCTACGCGACGCGCTCGGCGATGAGAACGGCGAAGAAGCCGAGCGCCGCCAGCACCGTCCACTTGAACACGATCCAGCCGAAGCGGCGGTACTTGACCTGCCCCGTGCCCGCATAGAACGCGAAGGACACGCCCGCCACCAGCAGAAGCAGCAGGATGGCCCAGCGAAAGAGAAGCATCTGAAGGAAAAGGCGTGCGCCGGGCTTACCAGGCCCGCGCCACTTCGCCGAAGCCGCGCGGTGCGCGCTTCTCGTCCTCGAAGGTCACGACCTCGTAGGCGTCGCTGTGCGAGAGCAGCTCGCGCAGCAGCTTGTTGTTGAGCGCATGGCCCGAGCGGAACGCGGTGTACGCGGCCAGCAGCGGCTTGCCGATGATGTACAGGTCGCCCATGGCGTCGAGGATCTTGTGCTTCACGAACTCGTCGTCGTAGCGCAGGCCGCCGGCATTGAGCACCTTGGTGTCGTCCATGACGATGGCGTTGTCCAGGCCGCCTCCGCGTGCCAGGCCCTTGCTGAGCATGTACTCGAGTTCCTTGGTGAAACCGAAGGTACGCGCCCGCGCGATGTCGCGGCTGTACGAGTCGGCGCCCAAATCGAAATCCACGCGCTGGCCGGTGGAGTTGACGACGCGGTGGTCGAAGTCGATCTCGAAGCTCAGCTTGAAGCCGTGGTACGGCTCCAGGCTCGCCCACTTCTCGTTGGCGCCCTCGCCTTCGCGCACCTCGACCTTGCGCAGCACGCGGATGAAGCGGCGCGGCGCCTTCTGCAGCTCGATGCCCGCGCTTTGCAGCAGGAACACGAAGGACGAGGCCGACCCGTCGAGGATCGGCACTTCGTCGGCCGTGATGTCGATGTAGAGGTTGTCGATGCCCAGGCCCGCGCAGGCGGACATGATGTGTTCGACGGTCTGCACCTTGGCGCCGCCCGTGGAGACGGTGGACGCCAGGCGCGTGTCGGTGACCGCTTCGGCGGTCATGCGGATCTCGACCGGCTCGGGCAGGTCGACACGGCGGAACACGATGCCCGTGTCGGCCGGGGCCGGTCGCAGGGTCAGCTCCACGCGTTGGCCGCTGTGAAGCCCCACGCCCACGGCGCGGCTGATCGACTTGAGGGTTCGTTGTTGCAGCACGCCCGAGATTTTAGGCGGGCGGCGACCGTGACGCCCTATTCCCTTCGCTATGGCCGCGATAGACATGGACCGGTCAGATAAGAAAGAACAAAAAAGCCGGGGAGCCCCCGGCGATGGACGCAAGGGGCACGAGGTGGACGCAGCGCCTAGAGCCGGGGGGCAGTCCCTTTCAGGTCTTCCCCGTCCCCTTGCGAACCCTCGTGCCCTCTGCGTTCGGTGGCCTGCGGTCAGTCTGCCTGACGGCGCAGGAATGCGGGGATCTCGAAGTCGTCCATGCCGCCCGACGACAGGGCGTCGACCTTGGCGGCGGCCATCGTGCGGTTGGTGCGCCACACGCTGGGCACGGCCATGCCGTCGTAGTTGGGCTGGCTGCCCGAACCACCACCCGCGTGGCCCACGCCGCCGAGCGTCGGCACGGTGAACGGGATGTTGTCGGTGCCGGTGCGGATCACTTCGAGCGTCGGGGCCTGGCGGCGTGCGTCGGCACGCGACAGGCCCGTGGCCACCACCGTGACGCGCATCTGGTCGCCCAGGCTTTCGTCGTAGGCGGCGCCGTAGATCACGTGCGCGTCCGGCGAGGCGTAGGCGCGGATGGTGTTCATCGCGAGCTTCGACTCGTTCAGCTTCAGCGAACCCTTCGATGCCGTCACCAGCACCAGCACGCCCTTGGCGCCCGAGAGGTCGATGCCTTCGAGCAGCGGGCAGGCCACGGCCTGTTCGGCGGCGATGCGCGCGCGGTCGGGGCCCGCTGCGGCAGCGGTGCCCATCATGGCCTTGCCGGGTTCGCCCATCACGGTGCGCACGTCTTCGAAGTCGACGTTCACGCCGCCGTACTCGTTGATGATCTCCGAGATGCCGCCCACGGCGTTCTTCAGCACGTCGTTGGCGTGCGCGAAGGCTTCGTCCTGGGGATGTCTTCACCGAGCACGTCCAGCAGCTTCTCGTTGAGCACCACGATCAGCGAGTCGACGTTGGCTTCGAGCTCGGCCAGGCCGGCGTCGGCGTTGGTCATGCGACGGCCGCCTTCCCAGTCGAAGGGCTTGGTCACCACGCCCACCGTCAGGATGCCCATTTCCTTGGCCACGCGCGCGATCACGGGTGCCGCGCCGGTGCCCGTGCCGCCGCCCATGCCGGCCGTGATGAACAGCATGTGCGCGCCGTCGATGGCGGCGCGGATGTCGTCCACCGCGGCTTCGGCCGCGTCACGGCCCTTCTCGGGCTTGCTGCCGGCGCCCAGGCCGCTGATGCCCAGCTGGATGTTCTTGTGCGCGTTGCTGCGTTGCAGGGCTTGCGCGTCGGTGTTGGCGCAAACGAACTGCACGCCTTGCACACCACGCTCCATCATGTGGGCGACCGCATTGCCACCGCCGCCGCCGACACCGATCACCTTGATCTGCGTGCCCTGGTTGAATTCTTCGACTTCGATCATTTCGATGGTCATTTCTAACTCCTTGAATATTGCAGTTGCCGTTATGTGTCTATGAATATTTCTTCTGCCGTGACGTGATCAACGGGATCGCCGTCGCGATGGTGGACCGGTGCGTCGCCATCGCTCGTTGAAATGCAGCGGAGGGCCCGCGCGTGCGAGCCAGAGTGGGGAGTGGTTCATGGTCAGAAGTTCCCCACGATGAAGTCCTTGAAACGTCCGAACGCAGTCTTTACGGACCCGTTCTTCTGTGCGACCTTGAAGCCACGCATGCGTGCAAAACGTGCCTCCTCGAGCAGGCCCATCACGGTGGCCGCGCGCGGCTGCGCCACCATGTCCGAGAGCGCGCTCGAGTACTTCGGAATGCCGCGGCGCACGGGCTTGAGGAAGATGTCTTCGCCGAGCTCGACCATGCCGGGCATGACGGCGCTGCCGCCCGTGAGCACCACGCCCGACGACAGCACTTCCTCGTAGCCCGACTCACGCACCACCTGCTGCACCAGCGAGAAGATTTCTTCGATGCGCGGCTCGATCACGCCGGCAAGCGCCTGCTTGCTCAACATGCGCGGGCCGCGATCGCCAAGGCCGGGGACTTCGACCTGCGATTCAGGGTCGGCCAGCAGCTGCTTGGCGTAGCCGTGCTCGACCTTGATGTCCTCCGCGTCCTTGGTGGGCGTGCGCAGGGCCATCGCGATGTCGCTCGTGATGAGGTCGCCCGCGATCGGGATCACGGCCGTGTGGCGGATCGCGCCGTTGGTGAAGATCGCCACGTCGGTGGTGCCCGCGCCGATGTCGACCAGCACCACGCCCAGTTCGCGCTCGTCTTCGGTCAGCACCGCCTGGCTCGAGGCCAGCGGGTTCAGCATCAGCTGGTCGACCTCCAGGCCGCAGCGGCGCACGCACTTGATGATGTTCTCGGCCGCGCTCTGCGCGCCGGTCACGATGTGCACCTTGGCCTCCAGGCGCATGCCGCTCATGCCGATCGGCTCCTTCACGTCCTGGCCGTCGATCACGAACTCCTGCGGCTCCACCAGCAAGAGGCGCTGGTCGCTCGAGATGTTGATGGCGCGCGCCGTCTCGACCACGCGGGCCACGTCGGCGGGCGTGACTTCCTTGTCCTTCACCGCCACCATGCCGCTCGAGTTGATGCCGCGGATGTGGCTGCCGGTGATGCCGGTGTAGACGCGGCTGATCTTGCAGTCGGCCATCAGCTCGGCTTCTTTCAGCGCCTGCTGGATGCTCTGCACGGTGGCGTCGATGTTCACCACGACGCCGCGCTTGAGGCCGTTGCTGGGCGCGATGCCCAGGCCGGCCAGCTTGAGCTCGCCGCCTTGCAGCACCTCGGCCACGACCACCATCACCTTGGCGGTTCCGATGTCCAGGCCTACGACCAGGTCTTTGTATTCTTTGGGCATGTAGATGTCCTCGGTATTCGCTACTTGATTTTTCTTGGGGCCTCGGGCGAGACCGTGGTGACGCCGCGCAGCCGCAGGGCATACGCGTCGTTGTGGCGCAGATCGGCGCGTTCGACGTCGGCCACCGTGCGGCGGTACTGGCCCGCGACCTGCGTCACGGTCTTCAGGAACCGCTGCAGGCGCGCCGACACCTCGTCGCTCTGGCCGCGGCCGAGCTCGATCTCGGCCCCGCTGTCCAGCAGCACCTTCCAGCTGCCGCGGCTGGACAGCCGCAGCTCGGCAATGTCGAAGTCATAGGGCTCGAACATCGGCGCGAGCACGCGGTACATGCCCAGCACCTGCCCGGCCTGCTCGATCGGTCCGTCCAGGCGCGGCAGGTCGGCATCGACCTCGGCCACGTTGGCCTCGAACACGTCGCCAAAACCGTTGATCAGCTTGGAGCCGGCCTCATCGCCCCACACCGCCACCGGCACCTGCTCGGTGAGCGTCACGCGCAGCTTGTTCGGGAACTCGCGCCGCACCACCGCGCTGCGCACCCACGGCACCGTCTCGAAGGCGGTGCGCGCACGCGCCAGGTCGATGGTGAAGAAGTTGCCCTTGAGCTGCGGCGCCACGTTGGCGCGCAGCGTGACCGCGTTGTTGTGCGTGACCTCGCCGTCCACCTTGATGCCCGAGATCGGGAAGAAAGGCTGGCGCAGCACCCACCACGCGCTCGCCGCCAGCAGCATGAGCGCCACCAGCACGAACGCAACGTTCGCGACGATGTTCATCAGCTTGACGTCGAAGGGAGCGGGGATGCTGTCGGCCATGGCTTAGTTCGCGCCTCCCTTGGCATCGAGTGCGGCCGAAGCCAGCACGCGCACGCACAGCTCTTCGTAGGGAATGCCCGCCGCGCGCGCCGACATCGGCACCAGCGAATGGCTGGTCATGCCGGGCGAGGTGTTCATCTCGAGCAGGAAGGGCTTGCGGTCGCTGGCGCGGATCATCACGTCGGCGCGGCCCCAGCCGCGGCAGCCGAGCGTGTGGTACGCCGCCAGCGTGATGCGCTGGATCTCGCGTTCCTCGGCCTCGGGCAGGCCGCTCGGGCACTGGTATTTCACGTCGTCGGTGAAGTACTTGTTCTGGTAGTCGTAGGCGCCCTCGGGCGCGGCGATGCGCACCACCGGCAGCGCGCGCGCATCGAGACCCTGGCCGAGCACGGCGCAGGTGACTTCCTCGCCGTCGATGAACTCCTCGCACAGCACGTCGGCGTCGAACTTCGCCGACAGCGCGACCGCGTCCTGCATCTGCGAGTAGCCCTCGACCTTGGTCACGCCGATGGACGAGCCCTCGCGCGGCGGCTTCACGATCAACGGCAGGCCGAGCACGTCGGGCACCACCATGATCTGCTCGCGGCTTTGCTGGTCGAAGGCCAGGCGCACGTACTTGGGCGTGGGCAGGCCGTCGGCCTGCCAGATGCGCTTGGTCATGACCTTGTCCATGGCCACGCTCGAGGCCATCACGCCCGAGCCGGTGTAGGGAATGCCGAGCAGCTCGAGCGCGCCCTGCACGGTGCCGTCTTCGCCGTGGCGGCCATGCAGCGCGACGAAGCAGCGCGCGAAGCCTTCGCGCTTCAGGTCGGTCAGCTCGCGCTCCGACGGGTCGAAGGCGTGCGCGTCGACGCCGCGCGAACGCAGGGCCTGCAGCACGCCCGCGCCGGACATCAGCGACACCTCGCGTTCGGCGGAACTGCCGCCGAACAGCACGGCGACCTTGCCGAAAAGTTGTGGATCCTGAAGGCTCACGCGGCCCTCCCCTTGCGCGCAGTGCGCTCTGAAGTTGTTGATGAGGGTGCGGGCGGCGTGCCGAGTTCGACCAGCTTGCCCGGCACCGCGCCGATGGAGCCCGCGCCCATGCACAGCACCACGTCGCCCGCGCGGGCGTTGTCCAGGATGGCCTGCGGCATGGCGACGATGTCGTCCACGAACACCGGCTCGACCTTGCCGGCCACGCGCAGCGCGCGCGCCAGCGTGCGGCCGTCGGCGGCCACGATGGGCGCCTCGCCCGCGGCATAGACCTCGCCCAGCAAGACCGAATCGGCCGTGCCGATGACCTTCACGAAGTCCTCGAAGCAGTCGCGCGTGCGGGTGTAGCGGTGCGGCTGGAAGGCCAGCACCAGCCGGCGCCCCGGGAAGGCGCCACGCGCGGCGGAAATGGTGGCCGCCATCTCGACCGGGTGATGCCCGTAGTCGTCGATGACGGTGAAGGTGCCGCCTGCCGTGTCGTTCGGCACGGCCACGTCGCCGTAGCTCTGGAAGCGGCGGCCCACGCCCTTGAAGCCGGCCAGGCCACGCTGCACCGCTTCGTCGGCAATGCCGAGCTCGACTGCCATGGCGATCACCGACAGCGCGTTGCGCACGTTGTGCTCGCCCGGCAGGTTCAGCACGATGGGCAGGTCGGGCAGCGTCACGCCGTTGCGGCGCTGCGCGGTGAAATGCATCTGGCCGCCGACGGCGCGCACGTCGATGGCGCGCACCTGGGCGTCCTCGCCGAAGCCGTAGCTGGTGACCGGGCAGGTCACGTCGGCCACGATCTCGCGCACCGCCGGATCGTCGGTGCACAGGATGGCCACGCCGTAGAACGGCATGCGGTGCAGGAAATCGACAAAGGCCTTCTTCAGCTTCGCGAAGTCGTGCCCGTAGGTCTCCATGTGGTCGGCGTCGATGTTCGTGACCACCGCCATCACGGGCAGCAGGTTCAGGAACGAGGCGTCCGACTCGTCGGCCTCGACCACGATGTAGTCGCCGCTGCCCAGCTGCGCGTTGGCGCCGGCGCTGTTCAGGCGCCCGCCGATCACGAAGGTCGGGTCGAGCCCGGCGGCCTCGAGCACGCTGGCAGCCAGGCTGGTGGTGGTGGTCTTGCCGTGCGTGCCGGCGATGGCGATGCCCTGCTTCAGGCGCATCAGCTCGGCGAGCATGAGCGCGCGCGGCACGACCGGAATGCGCTTCTCACGCGCGGCCAGCACCTCGGGGTTGTCCGACTGCACGGCGGTGGAGGTGACGACCGCGTCCGCGCCGTCGATGTGCGCGGCGGCATGGCCCACGAAGGTGCCGATGCCCAGGCCCGCGAGACGGCGCAGCGTGGCGCTGTCGGACAGGTCGGAGCCGGTGATCCTGTAGCCCAGGTTCAGCAACACCTCGGCGATGCCGCTCATGCCCGAGCCGCCGACGCCGACGAAGTGGATGTGACGGATCGCGTGCTTCATTTCGCAAGCTCCTCGCAGGCGCGGACGACCGCGTCCACTGCTTCGGTCTTCTGCAGGGTCTTGGCCTTGGTGGCCCGGTCGATCAAGGTCGCGCGTTCGGTTTTCTGTAGCAAATCAGCCAGCAATTCAGGGGTGAGGTCGGTCTGTTGCACCAGCCAGCCGCCGCCCGCGTCCACGAGGAAGCGCGCGTTGGTGGTCTGGTGGTCGTCGACCGCCGAGGGGAAAGGCACGAACAGCGCTGCTGCGCCGACGGCCGCGATTTCGGTGACGGTGCTGGCGCCGGCGCGCGCGACGATGAGGTCGGCCTCGGCGTACGCCTGCGCGGTGTCGTCGATGAAGGGCGTGAGTTCGCCCTCGACGCCGGCCGCCGCATAGTTGGCGCGCAATTCGTCGATCTGCTTGGTGCCGCTCTGGTGCAGCACCTGCGGGCGGGCGTCGGGCGCGATGCGCGCCAGCGCCTGCGGCACGACGGCATTGAGCGCACGCGCGCCCAGGCTGCCGCCGACCACCAGCAACTTGAGCGGCCCCGTGCGGCCCGCGAAGCGCGTGGCCGGATCGGGCTGCGAGGTGAAGGCCGCGCGCAGCGGATTGCCCACCCACTGCGCCTTCTTCAGCACGTTCGGGAAGGCCGTGAACACGCGGTCGGCCACGCCCGCCAGCACCTTGTTGGCGAGGCCGGCGACCGAGTTCTGCTCGTGCAGCACCAGCGGCTTGCCCATCAGCACGCCCATCATCCCGCCCGGGAAAGTGATGTAGCCGCCCAGGCCCACGAGCACGTCGGGCTTCACGCGGCGCACCACAGCCAGGCTCTGCCAGAAGGCGCGCAGCAGCTTCAGCGGCAGCAGGAACAGCGTGAGCGGACCCTTGCCGCGCACGCCGCCGAACTGCACCGGCTCGAAGGCGAAGCCGCGCGGGGGCACGAGCTTTTCTTCCATGCTGCCGGGCGCGCCCAGCCAGTGCACGCGCCAGCCGCGCTCGCGCAGGGCCTCGGCCACGGCCAGGCCCGGGAAGATGTGGCCGCCCGTACCGCCGGCCATGACGAGTGCCGTGCGGCCGGTCATACGCGACCTCCCCGCATCAGCACGCGGTTCTCATAGTCGATGCGCAGCACCACGGCCAGCGCCACGAGGTTCATCAAGATCGCCGAGCCGCCGAAGCTCATCAGCGGCAAGGTCAGGCCCTTGGTCGGCAGCGCGCCCAGGTTCACTCCCATGTTGATGAAGGCCTGGAAGCCGATCCACACGCCCACGCCCTGGGCCACGAGGCCCGAGAACACGCGGTCCAGCGCGATCGCCTGGCGGCCGATGTGCATGATGCGGCGCGTGAGCCACAGGAACAGGCCGATGATCAGCAGCACGCCGATGAGGCCGAACTCTTCACCGATCACGGCCAGCAGGAAGTCGGTGTGCGCCTCGGGCAGCCAGTGCAGCTTCTCGACGCTGCCGCCCAGGCCCACGCCGAAGACCTCGCCGCGGCCGATGGCGATCAGCGAGTGCGACAGCTGGTAGCCCTTGCCCAGCGCGTGCTCTTCGCTCCACGGATCGAGGTACGCAAAGATGCGCTCGCGGCGCCACGGGCTGCTCGCCACGATGGAGCCGAAGGCCACCACCACCAGCGTCGCGATCACGAAGAACATGCGCGCGTTCACGCCGCCCAGGAACAGGATGCCCATGGCGATCACGGCGATCACCATGAAGGCGCCCATGTCGGGCTCGGCCATCACCAGCATGCCGACCACCACCACCGCGATGCCCATCGGCAGCACGGCGCGGAAGAACCGCTCCTTGATCTCCATCTTGCGCACCATGTAGCTGGCGGCATAGAGCACCATCGCGAACTTGGCCAGCTCCGACGGCTGGAAGCGCATGAAGCCCATCGGCAGCCAGCGGCGCGCGCCGTTCACGTTGATGCCGATGTGCGGAATGAGCACCGCCACCAGCAGCAGCAGCGAAGCCACGAAGAGCCAGGGCGCGGCGCGCTCCCAGGTCTTCATCGGGACCTGGAAGGTCAGCAGCGCGGCGATGAAGGCGATGACCAGCGAGGCCGCATGCCGCGTGAGGAAGTACGAGGCGCTGTAGCCGGCGCGTGCGAAGCGCGGGTTGTCGGGCAGCGCGATCGAGGCCGAATACACCATGATCAGGCCCCAGGTCATCAGCGCGACCGTGACCCAGACCAGCGCCTGGTCGAAGCCCAGCACGCGCATCGGCGTGGCCTTGGTCTGCGCGACGCCGGCGCCGCCCAGCCGCACGGGCAGGTGCACGGGCAGCGAATCCATGCCGCTGCGGGCGCGCCGGAACCAGCCGCCGAAACGGCTGCCGGTGCTGGTTTCCTGGCCTGCGGCTGCGGAGTTCAAATCGGGTCCTCCATCGATCCGGCGGTGGACAGCGAGGCCTGCGGGGCGTACGACACCACCGCGTCGTCGCCACCGACCTGCTCGCGCGGGCTGTCGGCGTAAGCCTCCACGGCCTCGCAGAACACTTCGGCGCGGTGCGCGTAGTCCTTGAACATGTCGAAGCTCGCACAGGCCGGTGACAGCAGCACGGCATCGCCGGGATGGGCACGCGCGGCGGCGAGCTTCACGGCTTCTTCCATCGAGCCCGCGTGCTTCAGCGACACGCCCGTGGAGGCCAGCGCGGCCTCGATCAGCGGGGCGTCGCGGCCGATGAGCACGACGGCGCGCGCGTACTGGCGCACGGGGTCGGCCAGCGGCTCGAAGTCCTGGCCCTTGCCTTCGCCGCCGAGGATCACGACCACGCGGCGCTCCTCGCCGAGACCGCTCAGTGCGGCCACGGTGGCGCCGACGTTGGTGCCCTTGCTGTCGTCGAAGAACTCGACCTCGTCCACGATGGCGATCGGCTCGACGCGGTGCGGCTCGCCGCGGTACTCGCGCAGGCCGTAGAGCATCGGGCCCAGCGGGCAGTCAGCAGCACTGGCAAGCGCGAGCGCGGCCAGCGCGTTCATGGCGTTGTGGCGGCCGCGGATGCGCAGCGCGTCGGCGGGCATCAGGCGCTGGAAGAAGAGCTCTTCTTCCACCACCGCGCCGCGCTTGCGCTTCTGCGTTTCGTCGGCTTCCAGCGCGCGCACCAGCCAGGCCACGCCGTTGATGCGCTCGATGCCGTAGTCGCCGGGGCGCAGCGGCATCGCGCCGCCGAAGGTGACGTGGGTGCGGATCTGCGGACGCTGCAGCCGCACCTTGACCGGCGGCGGCAGCATGGCCATCACGCCGGCGTCGTCGCGGTTCAGGATCATCAGGCCCTTGGCGCCGAAGATGCGCGCCTTCGCGGCCGCGTAGGCGGGCATGTCGCCATGCCAGTCGAGGTGGTCCTGCGTGAGGTTGAGCACGGTCGCGGCCGTGGGCTCGAAGCCCTGCACGCCGTCGAGCTGGAAGCTCGAGAGTTCGAGCACCCACACGTCGGGCAGCGTGCCGGCGTCGAGGTGCCCGGCCAGCGTGTCGAGCAGCGTGGGGCCGATGTTGCCGGCCACGGCCACGGTCTTGCCCGCGCGCTCGACCAGCTGGCCGGTGAGCGAGGTGACTGTGGTCTTGCCGTTGGTGCCGGTGATGGCGAGCACGGCGGGCGTGTAGCCCTTGGGCGCTTCGGGCTCGGGTTCGGGCACGAGTTCGAGTTGCGGCGTGGCCTCTTCCTCGACCGCGGCCGACGCCGGGTTGGTGGCGGACAACTCGGCGATCTTGGCGACGAACTCGGCGGCCTCGCGCGCCGCGGTGGGCACGTAGGGCTTGCCGGGGGTGGGCAGGCGGGAGACGGTGGCGGCGGGTGCGGGCGACACGGCAGCGGCTGGCGCTGCGCCCTCTTCCGTGGCGGCGTCTTCCGTCGTGGCGCCTTCGGCGACGACGTCTTCGGTGGGCGGCGTCACCGGCACACTCAACGATGCATCGCGCGGCATGGCTTCGGCCATGGCGGGCGGGGTGGCTTCAGCGGCTTCGGTCGGTTCGACGGGAACAGGCTCGGCTTCTGCGGCAGTCGCATCGACCGGCAGTGCGGCTTCGGTCGACTCAGCGGCCACGGCCTCCAAGGGTGCAACCGCCTCGGTCGCCTCAACAGCTTCGACGGGCGCGGCCGCTTCGGGCTCGCCTTCGACAACCGCAGCAGCCTCCGGCGCAGGCACTTCCGGCGTCTCGACCACCGCAGCCTCCGCCACGAGGGCTTCTTCACTCAAGGCCAGCTCGGCCTGGGCCGGCGTTTCAACGACAGGCTCGACCACGGCGGTTTCGACCGGCACTTCAGCTTCGACTTCCACCACCGGCACCTCGACCGTCTGCAGGTCGAGCAGCGCGCGCGCGAACAGGTCCAGCTCGCCGCCGACCACGAGGCCCACGGCCTTGGCGGCATCGACGACCGGCGCCAGCGTCGCGGGCGACAGGCCCGGCGAGCGGTACACCGCGCGGATCGGCGTGCCTTCGACCAGCGCAGCCGTGAACGGCCCGCCGATGAAGGTGGCGTCGGGCAGCTCGGCCTGCAGCGTCGCGAGCGAGGCGGGCGCCTCGCGCGTGTCGGCCACGGTCACGACCGCGCCGTGGCGCGCGCACCAGCGCGCCATCGCCAGCCCGGACGCGCCGAGGCCGAGGATGAGAACGGGGAGGTCTTTCAGGTGCCGCATGGTTGTGTGGTTACCGCAGCTTCAGCGTCGACAGGCCGATGAGGCACAGCAGCATCGTGATGATCCAGAAGCGCACCACGACCTGCGTCTCGCGCCAGCCGCTCTTCTCGAAGTGGTGGTGCAGCGGCGCCATCTTGAGCACGCGCCGGCCCTCGCCGAAGCGCTTCTTCGTGTACTTGAAGTACGTGACCTGGGCCATCACCGAGATCGCCTCGACCACGAAGATGCCGCCCATGATGAAGAACACGATCTCCTGGCGCACGATGACCGCGATGGTGCCCAGCGCGCCGCCCAGCGCCAGCGCGCCCACGTCGCCCATGAAGACCTGCGCCGGATGGGTGTTGAACCAGAGGAACGCGAGCCCCGCGCCGGCCATGGCCGAGCAGAACACCAGCAGCTCGCCCGAGCCGGGGATGTTGGGGAACAGCAGGTACTTGGAGTACACCGCGCTGCCCGTGACGTAGGCGAACACGCCCAGCGCCGAGCCCACCATCACCACCGGCATGATCGCCAGGCCGTCCAGGCCGTCGGTGAGGTTGACGGCGTTGCTCGCGCCCACGATCACGAGGTAGGTGAGGATCACGAAGCCGATGCCGCCCAGCGGGTAGCTGACTTCCTTGAAGAAAGGCACCAGCAGGTTGATCTTGGGCGGAAAGTCGAGGTCGAAGCCCGAGCGCACCCAGGCGTAGAACAGCTCGAGCACGCGCCAGTTGGAGCTCTCGGAAATGCTGAACAGCAGGTAGAAGCCCGCGAGCAGGCCGACCAGCGATTGCCAGAAGTACTTCTCGCGCGAGCGCATGCCTTCGGGGTCCTTGCGCACCACCTTGCGCCAGTCGTCCACCCAGCCGATGGCGCCGAAGCCCATCGTGACCCACAGCACGATCCACACGAAGCGGTTCGACAGGTCGAACCACAGCAAGGTGGCGAACGCAATGGCGAACAGCACCAGCACGCCGCCCATCGTCGGTGTGCCGCTCTTGGTCAGATGCGTTTCCATGCCGTAGCCGCGGATCGGCTGGCCGATCTTGAGCGCCGCGAGGCGGCGGATCACGTACGGGCCGGCCACCAGGCCGACGACGAGCGCGGTCAGCGCGGCCATCAGGGCGCGAAACGTGAGGTAGTTGAAAACGCGCAAGAACCCGAACTCGGGCGACAGCGTCTGCAGCCATTGGGCCAGGGACATCAGCATGGTGTGTTGCGCGGCTCATGCGTCATGACCGGCCTCCTTTTGTTGTTGTGCTTCGATCGCCTGCACCACGCGCTCCATCTTCATGAAGCGCGACCCCTTGACCAGCACGCTGCCCAGCTGCGGCAGGCGGGCGAGCACGGCCGCGCGGAGCGTGTCGAAATCGTCGAAATGGCGTCCATCGACACCATCGTTGTTGTTGTTGAAAGCCGTCGCCGCATGCACGGTCTCGCCGCCCAGCGTGTAGACGGCGTCGAGGCCGCACTGGCGCGCCCAGGCGCCGACCTCGGCGTGGAATTCCGGCGAGCGGTCGCCGACCTCGCCCATCTCGCCGAGCACCAGCAGGCGCGGCGCGGGCAGGCCGGTGAGCACGTCGATGGCGGCAATCACCGAGTCGGGGTTGGCGTTGTAGCTGTCGTCGACCAGCGTGAGCGCGTGCCCGCCGGGCAGCACGACCTCGCTGGCGCGCGAACGGCCCTTGACCGGTTCGAAGGCCGACAGGCCCGCGGCGATGGTGTCGAGCGACACGCCGGCGGCCAGCGCGCAGGCGGTGGCGGCGAGCGCGTTGCCCACGTTGTGGCGGCCCGCGATGTGCAGGCGCGCGTCGAAGGCACCCAGCGGCGTGCGCACACGAACGCGCCAGGCGCCCTGCTGCCATTCGGCGCTGTCGAGCGAGATGTCGGCATCGGCGTGCTCGCCGAAGGTCAGACAGCGGCGCGAACCGCTCTGGCGCGCCAGGTCGGTCCACAGCGAGGTGAAGGTGTCGCCGTAGGGGAACACGGCCGTGCCGTCGTCGGGCAGTTCGGCGAACACGGCGGCGTTCTCGATGGCGACCGCCTCGACGCTGGCCATGAACTCCTGGTGCTCGCGCTGCGCGTTGTTGACCAGCGCGATGGTCGGGCGCGACATGGCGGCCAGCCGCGCGATCTCGCCCGGGTGGTTCATGCCCAGCTCGAGCACCGCCAGCTGGTGCTGCGCGCGCAGGCGCAGCAGCGTGAGCGGCACGCCGATCTCGTTGTTGAAGTTGCCGGCCGTGGCCAGCGCGCGGTCGGCGCGGAAGGCGGCGAGCACGGCCGCGATCATCTGCGTGACCGTGGTCTTGCCGTTGCTGCCGGTGACGGCGATCAGCGGCAGCTGGAACTGCGCGCGCCAGCCGGCGCCCAGCGCACCGAGCGCGATGAGCGAATCGGGCACCTCGAGGCCGGCGAGCCCTGCGGCTTCGAGGCCGCCGTGCGCAATGGCGGCGACGGCGCCCTGCTTCTTCGCATCGGCCAGGAAGTCGTTGGCGTCGAAGCGCTCGCCCTTGAGCGCAACGAACAGGTCGCCAGCGGCCAGGGTGCGGGTGTCGGTGTGGACGCGGGCGATCACGGTGGCCGGGTCGCCCACGAGGCGCGACCCCGGCACCCATTGCTGCGCCTGCGCCAGCGTGAGGTTGAGCGGGGTGGAGACGGGCGTGGCCATGGCGGTCATGCGGCACCCCGCTTCGCGAGCGCGTCGAGCGCGTGGGTCTTGTCGGAGAACGGCAGGCGCTGGCCCGCGATCTCCTGCCACTCTTCGTGGCCCTTGCCGGCGATCAGCACCACGTCTTGCGGTGCCGCCTGGGCGATGGTTTCGGCGATGGCGCGCGCACGGTCGACCTGCACGCGGGCCGCTTCGACGCGCGTGAAGCCGCGCAGCGCCTGGCTGATGATCGCGTCGGGGTTCTCGTTGCGCGGGTTGTCGCTGGTGAGCACGACATGGTCGGCCTGCCGTTCGGCGACGGCGGCCATCAGCGGGCGCTTGATCGGGTCGCGGTTGCCGCCGCAGCCGAACACGCACCAGAGCGCGCCGCCGCGCTGTTTGGCCAGCGGGCGCAGGCCGGCGAGGGCCTTGTCGAGCGCGTCGGGCGTGTGGGCGTAGTCGACCACGGCCAGCGGCGCGCCGTCGGTCGGCTGCACGCGGTCCATGCGGCCCGGCACGCTGCTGAGATGGGCGCAGGCGGCCACGGCCTGGGCGAGCGTGAGGCCCAGCGCGCGCAGGGTGCCGAGCACGCCGAGCAGGTTGGCCACGTTGTACTGGCCGATGAGCCCGGTCGCGAGCCGTTCGGCCGGCGCCGTGCTGCCGTGCTCGGCCACGGTGAACTGCAGGCCCTGCGCGTCGTAGCCGATGTCGCGCGCCACCAGCCGTGCGGGCTTGCCGCCGGCCGAGACGGTCCAGACGTCGAGCGCGCCGATGCCGGCGTCGAGCAGGTTGGCGCACAGGCTGGCGCCGTGCATGTCGTCGATGTTGATCACCGCGGCGCGCAGGCCGGGCCAGCGGAACAGCTCGGCCTTGGCCTGCCAGTAGGCGTCCATGCTGCCGTGGTAGTCGAGGTGGTCCTGCGTGAAATTGGTGAACACGGCGACCGCGATGCGGCAGCCGTCGAGCCGGCGCTCGGCAATGCCGATCGACGAAGCCTCGATGGCGCAGGCGCCGAAGCCTTCGGTGACGAAGTCGCGCAGCGCGCGCTGCAGCATCACGGGGTCGGGCGTGGTCAGACCGGTGTAGGTGAGTTCGGGCGGCACGCCGATGCCCAGGGTGCCGACCACGGCGCAGGGCGACGGGGCGCCGCGCTCGGTGGTGCCGTCGGGGCGCATGGCGCGCACGCCGCCGGCCGCGCGCAGCGTGGACAGCGATTCGGCCAGCCACCACGCGGTGGAGGTCTTGCCGTTGGTGCCGGTCACGGCCAGCAGGTCGAGCTGCGCCGAGGGGTTGTCGTAGAAGGCGGCGGCGATCGGGCCGGTGGCGGCCTTGAGGCCGGGGTAGCTCACGATGCGCTCGTCGCCGTCGAAGCCGAAGGCGTCCACGCCCTCGTGCTCGACCAGGCAGGCCACGGCGCCCTGCGCCAGCGCGGCCGCCACGTGCTGGCGGCCGTCGGTGGCGGCACCGGGCCAGGCGATGAAGGCATCGCCCGGGCCGACCGCGCGACTGTCGGCGAGCAGCGCGCCCTGCACGCGCTCCTTGAGCCAGAACGCGGCGGTGGTGGGGGAAGTGAGTGTCAGCATGTCAGAAGCTCTCGGGGACGTCTTGCGTCTGCACGAGGGGTTTGACCGCCAGATCGGGCGGGACGTTCATCATGCGCAGGGTCTGCTGCACGACTTCGCTGAACACCGGCGCCGCGGCGAGGCCGCCGAAATACTGGCCGTCGGTCGGCTCGTCGATCATCACCGCGACGATGATGCGCGGCTTCTCGATGGGCGCCATGCCGGTGAACCAGGCACGGTACTTGTTGCTGGCGTAGCCCTTGCCGACCTGCTTGTGGGCCGTGCCCGACTTGCCGCCGACCGAGTAGCCCACCGTTTGGGCGCGCGTGCCGGTGCCGCCGGGGCCGGCGGCCATCTGCAGCATCTTGCGCACGGCGAGCGCGTTGGATGGCGAGAACACCCGCACGCCGACCGGCGGCTCGGTGTTCTTCAGGATGGTGACCGGGATGATTGAGCCGTCGTGCGCGAACGAGGTATACGAATGCGCCATCTGGAACAGCGAGGCCGACAGGCCGTAGCCGTAGGCCATGGTGGCCTGCTCGACCGGCTTCCAGGTCTTCCACGGACGCAGCCGGCCCGTCACGGCGCCGGGGAACTGGATCTGCGGCTTCTGGCCGTAGCCCAGCGCGGTGTAGGTGTCCCACATCTCGTGGGGCGTCATCTTCTGGGCGATCTTGAGCGCGCCCACGTTGCTCGACTTCTGGATCACGCCCTCCACCGTCAGCGCCCCGTAGTTGTGGGTGTCGCTGATGGTGAAGCCGCCCAGCTGGTAGCGCCCGGGCGCGGTGTCGATGATGGTCGAGGGCTTGACGCGGCCGGCCTCCAGCGCCATCGCCACGGTGATGGGCTTCATGGTCGAGCCGGGCTCGAAGGTGTCGGTGAGCGCGCGGTTGCGCAGCTGCTCGCCGGTGAGGTTCTGGCGCTTGTCGGGCACGTAGCTCGGGTAGTTGGCCAGCGCCAGCACCTCGCCGGTGGTGCTGTCGAGCACCACCACGCTGCCGGCCTTGGCACGGCGCGCGGTGACGGCGTCGCGCAGCTTCTGGTAGGCGAAGAACTGCACCTTGCTGTCGACGCTGAGCTGGATGTCGCGGCCCTCGACCGGCGGCACCTGCTCGCCCACGCCCTCGACCACGCGGCCCAGCCGGTCCTTGATGACACGGCGCGAGCCGGCCTTGCCGGCCAGTTCCTTGTTGAACGCCAGCTCGATGCCTTCCTGGCCGTTGTCTTCCACGTTGGTGAAGCCCACCACGTGCGCGGCCGCCTCGCCCTCGGGGTACTGGCGCTTGTATTCCTTGCGCTGGTAGATGCCCTTGAGGTTGAGCGCCGCGATCTGCTTGGCGATGGGCTCGTCGACCTGGCGCTTGATCCAGACGAAGGTCTTGTCTTCGTCTTCGAGCTTCTTGTCGAAGTCCTTCTGCGGCATGCCGAGCAGCTTGGCCACCTGCTTGAGCTTGGCGCGCACCTCGGGGTCGTCGCGCTCCACGTCTTCGGGAATGGCCCAGATGCTGGGCGCCACCACGCTCGAAGCCAGGATGAGCCCGTTGCGGTCGAGGATGCGGCCGCGGTTGGCCGGCAACTCCAGCGTGCGGGCGAAGCGCACTTCGCCCTGGCGCTGGAAGAAGCTGTTGTTGAAGACCTGTACGTACGCAGCCCGCCCCGCCAGCATGACGAAGCCGAAGGCGATGCCGGCGACGATGAACTTGCTGCGCCACACCGGCGTCTTGCTCGCGAGCAAGGGGCTGGTGGTGTAGCGCACGCTGCGGTTGCCGCGGCTCATCGGGCAGGCCTCGCGGTGGTGCCGGGCTTGGGCGGCGTGGTCGGCGGCAGCGGCGCCACGGCCGGGATCACCGAGCCGTCGGGGCGCACGTACTGCGTGATGGCCGGCGAGGCCGTGCGCATCTGCAGCTGTTCCTTGGCCAGCTTCTCCACGCGCAGCGGCGTGGCCTGGGCGCGCTTCTCGACCTGCAGGCGGTCATGCTCGGTTTCGAGCTTGCGCGTCTCCTGCAGCGCGCGGTCGAACTCCGTGTAGAGCTGGCGCGACTGGTACTGGGTGTGCACAAGGTACAAAGCCGTCGCAATGACGGCCAGCAGAAGAAGCAGGTTGATGCGCGCCATGGCTACCCGGCCTCCGTGCGTTCGGCCACCCGGAGGATGGCGCTGCGCGAGCGCGGGTTGCCGCGCACTTCTTCTTCGGACGGCTTGATGCGCTCCAGCGCGTGCAGCTTCATCACCTTGGGCGCGGCGAAGGGCGCACGGCGGTCGTAGACCTCCTTCGAGTGCTTGGCGATGAACTGCTTGACGATGCGGTCTTCGAGCGAATGGAAGCTGATCACCGCGAGGCGGCCGCCGGGCGCGAGCACCGACAGGCTGGCTTCTAGCGCTTGTTGCAGCTCCTCAAGCTCGGCGTTGATGAAAATCCGAAAAGCCTGAAATGTGCGCGTTGCAGGGTTCTGGCCCTGCTCGCGGGTTTTGACCGTGCCAGCCACGAGCTCGGCCAGTTCGGTGGTGGTTGAAATTGCGCCCCGTTCTTGTCTGCGAGCAACAATCGCCTTTGCAATCTGAACAGCAAACCGTTCTTCGCCATAGTCACGGATCACCTCTGCAATTTGTTGAAGTTCGGCCGTTGCCAGCCATTCGGCCACGCTCTCGCCGCGCGTGGTGTCCATGCGCATGTCGAGCGGACCGTCGAAACGGAAACTGAAACCGCGCACCGGGTTGTCGATCTGCGGCGAACTCACGCCCAGGTCCATCAGCAAGCCGTTGACGCTGGCGTCGGGCAATTCGCCCAGCGAGCGGAATCCCTGGTGGCGGATAGAAAAACGCGCATCCGAGATGCGCGCTGCTTCGGCCACCGCTTCTGCATCCTTGTCGAATGCGATGAGCCTGCCTTCCTGCGCCAGCCGCGCGAGGATGGCGCGCGCATGTCCTCCGCGGCCGAAGGTGGCGTCCACGTACGTGCCCGTGGCTGCCGCGCTGCCGGAAAGAAGGGCTTCCACCGCCTCGTTCAACAAGACGGTCGTGTGGGTCAGGGGGGTGTTCACGGGGCTCCTCAGAACGCGAAGTCCTGAAACACATCCGGCATCTCGCCCTGGGTGGCCTCGGCCTCCTTGGCCTCGTACGTGGCCTTGTCCCAGAGTTCGAAATGGTTGCCCATGCCCAGCAACAGCGTCTCGCGGTTGATGCCGGTGGCGGCGCGCAGCTCGGGCGACACCAGCACGCGGCCGGTGCCGTCCATCTCGACGTCCATCGCGTTACCGAGGAAGACGCGCTTCCACCACTGCGCCGACATCGGCAGCGCAGCAATGCGTTCGCGGAACTTTTCCCATTCGGGACGGGGGAACACCATCAGGCATCCGTGCGGATGCTTGGTGATCGTGAGCTGGCCGCCTGCCGTAGCGCTCAGGACGTCGCGATGCCGGGTCGGCACGGAGAGCCGCCCCTTGGCATCCAGACTGAGCGATGAAGCGCCTTGAAACACGACCACGAAACCCCTGTGGTGGGAGGTGCCGCGACACCCGAAAGGGGCGTTGCCCGCACTTTTTCCCACTTAACTGCACTTTTTTCCACTGTAGCAGGAAACACTTGCGACGCAACTGGGGCTCGGGGGTATTTTTTGTAATGGAATCAACGACTTAGCGCCGATTTCCAAACCTGGAAATCGGCGAATTGTGTTGAAAATGAAGTACTTAGCTCACGCAGTGAAAGTGATGCGTGAAGGACGACCCCGTTACAGGGGCCAAGGGAGGCGGCTTCAGAGGATGAAGCGCGAAAGGTCTTCGTCGTGACTTAGTGCCGCGAGGCGCTCGTCGACATAAGCGGCATCGATGCGGACCGTCTGACCCTCGATGCGGGTGGCATCGAAGCTTACCTCATCGAGCAGGCGCTCCATCACGGTCGACAAACGGCGTGCGCCGATGTTCTCGGTGCGCTCGTTCACCTCGAAGGCGATGGCCGCCAGCCGCGTGATGCCGTCGGGCGCGAAGTCGAGCGTCACGCCTTCGGTGGCCAGCAGCGCCTGGTACTGCTTCACGAGCGAAGCGCGGGTCTGCGTGAGGATGCTCTCGAAGTCCGACACCGAGAGCGACTGCAGCTCGACGCGGATCGGAAAGCGCCCCTGCAGCTCGGGAATGAGGTCGCTCGGCTTGCTCAGGTGGAACGCGCCGCTCGCGATGAACAGCATGTGGTCGGTGCGCACCACGCCGTACTTGGTGGACACGGCCGTGCCCTCCACGAGCGGCAGCAGGTCGCGCTGCACGCCCTGGCGCGAGACGTCGGAGCCCTGCGCTTCGCTGCGCGTGGCGACCTTGTCGATCTCGTCGATGAACACGATGCCGTTCTGCTCGGCGTTGGCGATGGCCTGCGTGCGGATCTCGTCCTCGTTGACCAGCTTGGCGGCCTCCTCGTCGATCAGCAGGCGCATCGCCTCGGCGATCTTGAGCTTGCGCGTCTTGCGCTTGCCGCCGCCGAGCTGGCCGAACATGCCGCGCAGTTGCTCGGTCATTTCCTCCATGCCGGCCGGGCCCATGATCTCCAGCGGCGCACGCGTTTCGGCGAGGTCGAGCTCGATTTCCTTGTCGTCGAGCTGGTGCTCGCGCAGCTTCTTGCGGAAGGCCTGGCGCGTCGGGTTGGGGCTGTCGAGTGCGGGCGCAGCACCGTCGACACCACGCGCCGGAGGCAGCAGCGCGTCGAGGATGCGCTCCTCGGCCGCGTCTTCGGCGCGGGCGCGCACCTTCACGCTTTCGGATTCGCGCGTCTGCTTGACGGCGATTTCGGCGAGGTCGCGAATGATGGAGTCGACGTCCTTGCCCACGTAGCCCACCTCGGTGAACTTGGTGGCCTCGACCTTGATGAACGGCGCGTCGGCCAGGCGGGCCAGGCGGCGGGCGATTTCGGTCTTGCCGACGCCCGTCGGGCCGATCATGAGGATGTTCTTGGGCGTGATCTCGTGGCGCAGCTTTTCGTCGACCTTCTGGCGGCGCCAGCGGTTGCGCAGCGCAATGGCCACGGCGCGCTTGGCGGCGGGCTGGCCGACGATGTGGTTGTCCAGCTCGGAGACGATTTCCTGGGGAGTCATGGACATGGTCAGAGCGCTTCCACCGTGTGGTTCATGTTCGTGTAAATGCAGATTTCTCCGGCGATCGCCAGCGATTTGCGCACGATCTGCTCGGCCGAGAGCTCGGTGTTGTCGATCAGCGCCTTGGCCGCCGACTGGGCGTAGGCGCCGCCCGAACCGATGGCGATCACGCCGTCTTCAGGCTCCAACACGTCGCCATTGCCGGTGATGATGAGCGAAGTCGTGGCGTCGGCCACGGCCAGCATGGCTTCGAGCTTGCGCAGCACGCGGTCGGTGCGCCAGTCCTTGGTGAGCTCGACCGCTGCGCGGGTCAGATGGCCCTGGTGCTTCTCGAGCTTGGCCTCGAAGCGCTCGAAGAGCGTGAAGGCATCGGCGGTGGCGCCGGCGAACCCCGCCAGGACCTTGCCGTGATAGAGCCGCCGCACCTTGCGCGCCGTGCCCTTGATGACGATGTTGCCGAGAGTGACCTGCCCGTCCCCGCCGATGGCGACCTGATCGCCTTGGGGGGTCTTGCGGCGCACGCTCACGATGGTGGTGCCGTGAAACTGTTCCATCGCAGCCATCTGGGGATGGGGCCCGCCAATGCAACCCTTGCGGTCGGACAAACTGCTGGCGGAAAACACGGCCCCGCAGGGGCCGCGGAATCCCTGTGACGAGGTCAGTTCTTGCGGACGGCGACCGTGGCGTGGTCGGTGATGCCGATCAGCCCGAACAGCGCGGCAATCAGCCGGTGCGCGTCGACGAACTGCACCCGCTCACCGTTCGCATCGCGCTCGCGGACCCAGCTCAGCAGCGTGCCGGCCGCCGTCAGGTCCATGCGCAGCAGGGCCGCGCACGAGATGACCGGCGCTGTCGTGTGGCGCAGGTCGTGGTCCAGGCGCTGCCAGCACGACAGCGAGTCGCCACGCAGGTCGCCCGCCAGCGCGGCAAAGCCGCTGTCAGTGGACGGGAAGCTCTCGGAATCGCCCCCGACCGACAACAGCGACCACACCGAGCTCGGCCGGCTCGCCGGCGGCGCGGCCAGCGAGGTGCACTCACCCTTCGGGTCCTGCCAGGACGGCGGCGACACCTCGTAGGTGATGCAGTAGTTGAGCGCCACCAGCTCGAAGTCGTCGGGCAGGTGCATCATGCGCAGCGCCGCCAGGCGCAGCTGCCACCAGGCGTCGTCGGGATGGCGCTCGTTGTTGGGCGTGGCCGCGGCCAGCACGGCCATGAGCTGTGAGGCGCCGAAGAAGCGCAGCTGCACTGGCGAATCGGACCAGTGCGCGAACAGGATGCGCAGCGGCGCGGCGGCCGGCGGATCGATCTCGGTGAGCGCGCGCCAGTCGAGCGTCCAGACCATGCCGGCCTGCGAGAGCGCGCGCGTGAGCGCCATGAGCCCCTCGCGCGTCAGGTGCGCGGGGCTGGCCCAGTCGGCGGCGCCGGTTGTGTCGGAGGCCGCTTCGGCGTCTTCGCTGGCGGTGACGGCCTTCACGCTGCGCGCGAGTTCGTCGAGCGAAACCCAGTCGGGCCCCATGCGCTTCATGCGCTGCGCGTAGCGCATGCGGGCGGCCGCGAACTTGGCGGCGTCGCCTGTGGCGCGGTACAGGTCGAACAGCGCGCGCCAGCGGGCGTCGTCGCGCTCCAGCGTGACGGCTGCGGTGGCGTCGTCGGCGGAGAACGCACTTTCGGCGGCCAGCGCCTGCAGCAGGATGGCTTCGGCGCCGGTGTCGTCGCCGTGCGCGAAGCGGATCACCGCTTCTTCGAGCGCGCCGTCATGCGCGAGCCGGGACGGCTGAGGCGCGGGGACAGCTGCGGTGGCAGCAACCTCTGGCGCTGCGGCCACGGACGCAGAAGCAGCCGGCTCAGCCGGCAACTGGTCGCCGCCACTGTCAACCGGCGGCAGCGTTTCAGCGCCCGCGTCGGGCGGCGGATTGACCAGCGTCTCGCCGTTCGGCCCGCGGCCCTTCCACCACTGCTGCGACATCTGCTCTTCGATCTCGTCGATCTTCTTGAGCGTGAGTGCGCGGCCTTCGGATTTTTCGGAGGTGCTGTTGAGGTTGAACGACGACGGCGTGACCGTTGCCTCGAAGGCATGGGCCGCCGCCTCGCGCTGGCGCAGCTTGCGCAGCATGTCGAACTCGCGGCGGCGCACGAAGTCGTTGCGCTGGCGCCGCTCGATCATTTCCTTCAGCATCTCGCGGCTGTAGGTCTGCTCGGGCAGCGACGAGTCGGAGGACGGCGTGTCCAGCTCCGACCAGTCTTTCAGGGGATTTCGAACGAACTTGGCCACCTTCGAGAAAAGGCGGCCTGACTCTTCCTTTGGCATTCAGAGAAGGTTATCGAAAGCGCGGGTTCCGTTCTACCGTGCAGCCGTTCAATCCCCGAACATTTTCTGCTTCAGCTCGCGGCGCTGCTGCGCTTCGAGCGAAAGCGTGGCGGTCGGGCGGGCCAGCAGGCGGCCGACGCCGATGGGCTCGCCGGTCTCGTCGCAGTAGCCGTAGTCGCCGGCGTCGATGCGCTGGATCGACTGCTCGATCTTCTTGAGCAGCTTGCGTTCGCGGTCGCGCGTGCGCAGTTCGAGCGCGTGCTCTTCCTCGATGGTGGCGCGGTCGGCCGGGTCGGGCACGACCACGGTGTCTTCGCGCAGGTGCTCGGTGGTCTCACCGGCGTTCTCGAGGATGCCGCGCTTGAGTTCTTCGAGCTTCAGGCGGAAGAACGCCATCTGCTTGTCGTTCATGTACTCGTCGTCGGGCATCGCGATGACCTCGGCGTCGCTCAGCTCGGCGGGCGTCTTGGTCTTCCAGTTGTTGGCCAGCTTCGGGTCTTTCTTGACGGCCAGGGGCGGCGGCGGCACCAGCGCGGTGGAAGGCGCCTGCGAGAAGCTGGATTTGGCGGCGGTCGAGGCCACGGATTGCGGCATCGAAGGCACGGTCAGTTGCGACAGCCGGGACACGCGGCCACCACGCGCAGCGGGAGCGGGCGTAGCGGGGATCGAGGGTGTCGCCGGGGCGGAAGAAGAGGCGGCAGCCGTTTTTTTCATGGGGGTCGGGGGAGCAGAAAGGGCGGCCGCAGGACGGCCGACCGGTTGGGATGACGTAGGCGCCGCGCCCGCGGACTTGGTTGCGGGCTTGGCGGACTTCTTGGCAGCCGCGGTCCCGGTCTTGGCCGGGGTTGCCGCAGGCTTCTTGGCAGCGCTTTTCTCTTTCGCGGCAGAGGCAGCAGCAGCGGTGGCAGAAACCTTCTTCGTCGCGGGTACAGCCTTCACAGCCGTCGCCTTCTTTGCGGCGGGCTTGGTGGCTGGCGTGGCCTTGGCGGCGGGTTTCTTCACGGTGACTGGCTCCTTGTACGAACTGGAACGCGCTTTCACTGGGTGTCTCCTCCCAAGGGAACCGTTGCGGGTGTCAGGCCGCGTCGGCTCACGTTGTCGGGGGCGTCCTCAAGTGGTGAACCCCGGGGTTATACCCCCGAAAGCCCGCCAAAAACCCTTGGCGCCCCGTGCCGTAAGTCATATCTCGCCCCTGTGGACGAAGCATGGCTCCCGGAACAGGCGCGCGATTGTATAGAGAACTCGAAACGCAAGGCCATCGGGTGACGCACTGCCCTGCTCCGTTAGCATCGCCCGGCGCCACCACAGGGGGTGGCGCAGGCACGCCGCGGGTCGGGGAGACACCGCGGCGGCCCTTCAAACAACCGATCGGAAAATAATCTTGAGCAAAAAAGCAGTATTGGGAGTCCTGGCCGCGGCCATTGCCGTCGCCTACGGCGGCAGCACCTGGTGGGCCGGCACGCAAATCAAATCGAGCTACGACGTCGCCCTGGGCGAACTGCCCAAGCAGACCGCGCTGGTGCGCGTGATCGAGCGCAGCTACGAACGCAACTTCTTCGGCGCCGTGAGCACCGTGACGCTCGAACTGGGCTGCCCGGCCGAGGCCGAAGCCGCCACCGCCCCTGCCGCGTCGGCACCCGCCGCCGCACCGGCTGCCGCCACGACCGACGTCGCCGAGGCCGCGACCGAAGGCGACGAAGAAGAACCCGCCGAAGACGACAGCGACGCCGCGGCCACCCCGCCCAAGCCGGTGCGCATCACCATCCGCGACACCATCCGCCACGGCCCGATCGCCGGCGCGACGCTGGCCGCAGCCGTCATCGACAGCGAGCTGGTGCTCGACGCCAAGGCGCAGGCCGAGGCCGAGAAGCTGTTCGGCAAGGCCAAGCCACTGACCGCGCGCACCCAGGTCGGCTTCGGCGGCGGCTTCACCAGCGACTTCACCGTCGCGCCCGCCAAGCTGGCCGAAGAAGGCAAGGGCGAGTTCGCCTGGCAAGGCGCGCAGGCACGCCTGGACATGAACGCGGCCCGCACCCACGTGCGCTATGACATGACGATGCCCGGCCTGGACGTCAGCACCGCCTCCAAGGGCGTGCAGCTGAAGATGGGCAAGTTCACCGCCAAGGCCGACATGGACGGCAGCGCCGGCTGGATGCTGGCCACCGGCAAGTCCGAAGGCCGCCTCGACAGCTTCGAGCTGAACGCGCCCAAGGGACTGGGCCTGGGCGCGGGCACCGAGGCCGCCCCCGCCAAGGCGATCAAGGTGCTGCTGCAAAGCATCGACCTGACCGGCGAAGCCACCATCAAGGACGGCCTGTACGCCTCCGAAGGCGCCTTCAAGGGCAAGGGCAAGGTCAACGAGACCGCCATCGACAAGTTCGAGATCGCCAGCAGCGCACGCCGCATCCAGGCGGCCGGCTACAAGAAGCTGGCCGACGCCTGGCTGCAGTCGACCGCCGGTGCCGGCTGCGGCCAGCGCAGCAAGGCCCAGAAGGACGCGATGCAGGCGCTCATCGAGCAGCTCGCGCCCGACCTCAAGGCCATGGCCAAGCACAGCCCCGAAGCCGGCCTGGACCGCATGCTCGTCGAGATCGGCGGCCACAGCGCCGAGCTCAGCTACTCGGTGGCCCTCGCCGGCGTGACCGACGAAGACCTGCAGCTGCCCGGCAACGCGCTGGTGCTCAAGCGCGGCGTGCTCAAGGCCACCGCGCGCGTGCCCGTGAAGTGGATCGAGAAGCTGGCCGAAACCGGCGCCGAGAGCGGCCGCACGCCGCCGCCTGAAATGCTCGCGGGCCTGATCGAACAGGGCGAAGCCAACGGCTACGTGAAGCGCACGGGCGACGACCTGGTCAGCCAGGTCGAGTTCAGCGAAGGCCAGCTCAAGCTCCTGGGCAAGCCGATGGGGAATTTCGGCAAGTAGGCACGGCCCGCCCCATGAAAAACGGCGCTGACCGCAAGGCCAGCGCCGTTTTTATTTGTTTGTCCGACTCAAGCGAACGTGTTCAGACCAGGCACTGCTCCAGACCCTGCTCCAGGATCTCGCGCGGCAGCTCGATGCCGATGAACACCATGCGGCTCTGGCGCGCCTCGTCCTTGCCCCACTCCGGGCCCAGGTCGCTGCCCATCAGCTGGTGCACGCCCTGGAAGATCACCTTGCGCTCGGTGCCCTTCATGTTCAGCACGCCCTTGTAGCGCAGCATGCGCGGGCCGTAGATGTTCACGATGGCGCCCAGGAAGTCTTCCAGCTTGGCCGGGTCGAAGGCGCGGTCGGCCTTGTAGACGAAGCTCTTCACGTCGTCGTCCGTATGGTGATGGTGACCGTGGCCCTCGTGCTTGTGCGAGGGGTGGTCGCACGCCTCGCCATGCGCGTGGTCATGGTCGTGATGGTCGTGGTCGTCTTCCTTCAGGAAGTCGGGGTCGATGTCCAGCTTGGCGTTCAGGTTGAAGCCGCGCAGGTCGAAGATGTCCTTCAGCGGCACGTCGCCGAAATGCGCCTTCTGCTGCGGCGCGCGCGGATTCATGTGCTTCAGGCGATGGATGAGCGCATCGGTCTCTTCGGCCGACACCAGCTCGCTCTTGCTGATGAAGATCTGGTCGGCAAAGCCCACCTGGCGGCGCGCTTCCTGGCGGTCGTTGAGCTGCTGAGGCGCGTGCTTGGCATCGACCAGCGTGAGGATCGAGTCGAGCAGGTAGCTCTCGGCGATCTCGTCGTCCATGAAGAAGGTCTGCGCCACCGGGCCGGGATCGGCCAGGCCGGTGGTCTCGATCACCACGCGATCGAAATCGAGCAGGCCCTGGCGCTTCTTGGCGGCCAGCAGCTGCAGCGCCTCGCGCAGGTCTTCGCGAATGGTGCAGCAGACGCAGCCGTTGCTCATCTGCACGATCTGCTCCTTCGACTCGGTCACGAGAATGTCGCTGTCGATGTTCTCCTCGCCGAACTCGTTCTCGATGACCGCGATCTTCTGGCCGTGGGCCTCGGTCAGGATGCGCTTGAGCAGTGTGGTTTTGCCCGAGCCGAGAAAGCCGGTCAGGATGGTCGCGGGAATGAGGGCCATGGCGGGGGTGTCCGGAAGAGCGAAGGCGGGAAGTTTAGCGGGCGGAGCCGGGCGCCGCAGAGGCGGCGGGGGGGAGGCCCTACGGGGGACATGTGGCGGGTTCGCAGGGGCGCACATTGGCGATCCATGCTCGGCCCAGCAGGCCCGCATGCTCGTCCACCAGCACCGGGTCGCCCCGATGGATCACGCCCATGGCGTGTGTGTGGCGCACCCCCTCCACGGTCAGAGCGATGGTTTCGCCGGGCTTGCGCCACGAGGCCAACGTCACGGTGTAAACGGGGTAACTCCCGGTGACGTGCTTCCCGTTCCGGGAATACGTGTTCTGCCGCCGCTCGCTACGGTCCACCACCCGGGTCGCATGAACGGCGGGTGACGACGGACGCCATCGATTGACGACGTCGCTCAGGGATCCTTCCGATGCCCAGGCACCCAGCTGGTACGAGCCCCAACTGCAAACGGTGACGGCGACGGCCGCGATGAGCGCGCCCCGCCATCTGACGTCCTGGATCAGGCGGAACAAGCACGCGAGGACCACGATGTTCAGCAGCGGCCACGCCTCCACCGCCTTCTGGGCAGTGCTGAGATCCGGCTCGATGTAGTTTTTCGGACCCCATTCACCCCAGGTGAACAGCGCGATTGACGGCCAGCCCGGAACCAGCATCGCGCCGACCACCAACACGCCGAGGACCATGACGACCAACAGAAGATGCGCCACCGGCACCGAAACGCCCCACCGCTTCGCGAGTGCCGCAGCCAGATTTTTTCCGTCGAGTTCGGCGTTGCCGGCGGCGGGCGTGTTGCGCGCACTCCCCCTCACCTTGCGCTGCGCAGGCGCGCCCTCGCCACGACGCCTGTACTTGCCGCGGCTCATCCCTCGGCCCGGCCCATCGCCACGCTCAAGCAGACTTCCTCACCACCACAAGCCCCTTCAGGTATTCGCCCTCGGGAAATTCGATGGTCATCGGGTGGTCCGGCGCGGCACCCAGGCGTTCGCTGATGTAACCGTCGACATTCGCGTCCAGCCCCGCCGAGGCCACGATCTTGTGGAACAGGTCGGCGCTGATGCCGCCCGAGCAGGAAAAGGTGAGCAGCACGCCGCCCGGCTCCAGCAGCTTGAGCGCGAGGCGGTTGATGTCTTTATAGGCGCGCGCGGCGCGCTCGGCGTGCGCCACCGTGGGTGCGAACTTCGGCGGGTCGAGCACGATCGCGTCGAAGGTGCGGCCCTGGTCGATGAACTCGCGCAGCACCGTGTTCACGTTGGCGTCGAGAAACTCCGTGGCAATGCCCTGCCCTTCGAAGCCGTTGAGCGCCAGGTGCGCGCGCGCGCGCTCGAGCGCGGGCTGCGACGAATCGACCGACACCAGCGAGGCGCCCTCGAGCGCCCCGGCCGCCTTCAGGCCCGCGAGCGCCGCCACGGTGAAGCCGCCCGTGTAGCAGAAGCAATTGAGCACGCGGCGAAAACGCCGGTGCTGCGCCAGCTCGGCAAAGCGCTGGCGGCTGTCGCGCTGGTCGAGGTAGAAGCCGGTCTTGTGGCCGGTGGCGATGTCCAGCGACAGCTGCCAGCCGTGCTCGCGGATGGTGATCTGGGTCGGGCCCTCGCCGCGCAGCCAGCCCGTGACGGGCTTCAGGCCCTCGCGCTCGCGGCCGCTGGCGTCGGAGCGCTCATACAGCCTGGTGAGCCCCGTGGCCTTGAGCAGCGCATCGGCCAGCACGTCTTTCCAGCGCTCCACGCCGGCCGACAAAAACTGCGCCACCAGCGTGTCGCCGTAGCGGTCGACGATCAACCCCGGCAGGCCGTCGGCCTCGCCGTGCACCAGCCGCACGCCGTCGCTCTGCAGGTCGAATAGGCCGCGCGCATGCACCGCGCGCGCACAGACCGTGGAAAAAAAAGCAGCGTCGATGCGCTGCTTCTCGTCAAAGCTCCAGGCCCGCGCCCGGATCTTGGAGGTGGGGCCGAAGGCCGCCCACGCGAGAAAGTGGCCATCGTGCGACTCCACGCGCACCGTTTCCCCCGAGTCCGCGCCGCCGCGCGCAATGGCGGATTCGAAGACCCAGGGATGGCGGCGTTGGAGCGAGCGCTCCTTGCCCGGCTTGAGGCGGAGGGTTTTCATGGGAGATGAATGAAAGAAGAAATGAAAGACGAAAGAAAACGATGCAGGCGACGGATGTGGTGGCTACTTGCCGTCCTTGTCCGGCCGGGCCTTGGCGCGCGGATGCGCCGCGTCGTAGACCTTGGCCAGGTGCTGGAAGTCCAGCCGCGTGTAGACCTGCGTGGTCGCGATGTTGGCATGACCCAGCAGCTCCTGCACCGCGCGCAGGTCGCTGCTCGACTGCAGCACGTGGCTCGCGAACGAGTGGCGCAGCATGTGCGGATGCACCGGCGCGGCCAGCCCCGCCTTCAGGCTGCGCTCGCGCAGCAGCTTCCACACCGCCTGCGACGACATGCGCGCGCCGCGCGCGCTGACGAACAGCGCCGGCTCCTGGCGCTCGCCGCGCACCGCGAGCCAGTCGCGCAGTGCCTCGGCCGCCTTGCTGCCCACGGGCACGCTGCGCCGCTTGCTGCCCTTGCCGAGCACGTGGGCTTCCATGGCGTCGAGATCGACCCAGCCGCGCGCCGTGGCGCTGGCCTGTGCGTCGAGCCCCGTGAGCTCGCTCACGCGCAGGCCGCAGCCGTAAAGCATTTCGACGATGGCGCCGTCGCGCGCTTCGGTCCAGGGGTCGGCCTCGGGGTCGTACAGCTCGGCCAGGCGCACCGCGTCGTCCACGCCCAGCGCCTTCGGCAGCGGCCGGCCCGCCTTGGGCGCGTGCACGTCCTGCACCGGGTTGAAGCCGATCAGCCCTTCATGGCCGAGCCAGCGGTAGAAGCTGCGCCAGCACGACAGCACCAGCGCAATGCCGCGCGGCTCGCGCCCGGCGCTGTGCAGCTGCGCCATCCAGCGGCGGATGTGCGCCGTCTGCACGCGGTCCAGCGGCAGGTTGGCCTCGGCGGCGTGGTCGGTCAGCGCGCGCAGGTGGAACGCATACAGCTCGACCGTGCGCGGCGCGAGCCGACGCTCCACGCGCACGTGTTCGAGGTATTTGTCGATCCATTCCATGGTGTGGTCGTGCTCCGTGCGCCACGCGGCGCCCGCGCTAGCTAGAACAGATAACCGAGCGATGCATTGTTCACGATGGCGGCGGGCTCACGCAATGCGCCCTTGAACAGCATGCCCCAGCGGCGCCAGCACGAGGTGGGCGCGGCGGCGTACTGCACGTCGAAGGCCTGGTCGAAGCCGCTGGCACGCACCAGGCGTTCGATGCGCCACAGGTGGTAGGGCTCCGACACGATGATCACGCTGCGCACGCCCTTGGCTTCCAGCAGCGTGCGCGACAGCGACAGGTTGGCGCGCGTGGACGACGACACCGACTCCAGCACCATCGGCCCCGTGTAGCCCTCGGCCGTGGCGTGGTCGCGCATCACCTCGGCTTCGATGCGGCCGTCTTCCACGTCGACGCCGCCCGAGAACACCAGCGTCTGCGCGCGACCGGCGCGCGCCAGCACGATGCCCTGGTCGACCCGGCCCGTGAGGCAGGGGTTGGGCTTGCCGTCGAGGTAGGCGCGGTTGCCCAGCACCAGCGCCACGTCGGCCGCGCGCGGCAACGGGCCGGCCAATGCGGCCTCGGCGCGTTGCCAGATCACGCCCGCGATGGCGGCATAGGTGAGCACGCCGGCCAGCAGGACCACGCACAGGCCGGTCAGCCAGGGCCGGCGGCGCCACCCGCTTCGCGCGGAACGGCTCAAGGGCGCAGCCGCGACAGCGCGCCCGACGACAGCTCGGCGATGCGCTCGAGAAAGTCCGTGCCCATTTCGGCGTTGAAGCGCTGCGCGTCCGGCGAGGCCAGCACCAGCAGCCCGAAGGCCGGCGACTCGGCGTCGGGGCGCAGCGGAATCAGCGCGATCGACGCGGCGCCCTGCGGCTCGGGCAGCCAGTTGGCCGCCTCGAAGCCCGCGTTGAGCCCGCAATAGGGCGAGGTGAGCGAGGTGGCCAGCGCCTTCACGTCGTCGCTCACCCACTGGGCATAGGCTTCGTTCAGGTACTCGGTGCCGCAGTCCCACACCTTGATGGCCGTTTGCGGCACCAGGAACAGCGACTGCAGGTCGACCGCGATGCGGTACGGCAGGCTGCGCGGGTCGCGCGTGGTCAGGAGGCCCTTGGTCCAGCGCTGCAGGCGGTCGGCGATGACGACGTTTTCGGTGCCGTGGCGCACCATGTCCATCAGGCGGTGTTCCAGCGCCTTGATCTTCTCGCGCAGCATCTCGGCCTGGCGCTCCTGCAGGCTCACGGCGCGGTTGCCGTGCGGGCTGGTGAGCTGCACCTGCGCCAGCAGCTGGGCGTGGCGCTCGAAGAAGTCGGGGGTGTTCGACAGGTAGTTCGCGATGTCGTCTTCGGTGATCGGGTTCATGGCGTTGTTGTCGTGGGTGAATGGGGTCATGGCTGTTCCGAAATGTCGGGCACGTCGATCTCGCCCTCGAACACCGTCGTGGCCGGTCCTGTCATGAGCACCGGCCGGCCGTCGCCCTGCCACTCGATCGTGAGAATGCCGCCGTGCGTCTGCACGTCGACACGGGAATCCAGCAGCCCCAGGCGGATGCCTGCCACCACCGCCGCGCAGGCGCCCGTGCCGCAGGCCAGCGTTTCGCCGGCGCCGCGCTCGAACACCCGCAGCTTGATGTGGGTGCGGTCGACCACCTGCATGAAGCCCGCGTTCACGCGCTGCGGAAAACGCGGGTGGTGCTCGATCTGCGGGCCCTGCTCGGCCACCGGCGCGGTGTCGACGTTGTCGACCACCTGCACCGCGTGCGGGTTGCCCATGGACAGCACCGCTACCGAAACGATAGCGCTGCCGGCCCGGGTGCCCAGCGCCAGGTGCCAGGTCTGCCACGCGCCTTCGTGCTGCGGGTCGAGCCCGGCCGTGTCGAAGGGCACGCGCGCCGGTTCGAAGACCGGGGCGCCCATGTCGACCGTCACGCGGCCGTCGTCGCCCATGCGGGGTTCGATCACGCCGGCCAGCGTCTGCACGCGCACGTCTTTCTTCTCGGTCAGGCCGTGCTCGCTCACGAAGCGCATGAAACAGCGCGCCCCGTTGCCGCACTGCTCCACCTCGCCGCCGTCGGCGTTGTGGATCACGTACTGGAAGTCGATGCCCTCGGCGGGCGACGGGCGCACCGTGAGGATCTGGTCGGCGCCGACGCCGAAATGGCGGTCGGCCAGGAAGCGGTACTGCGCGGCCGTGAGGCCCAGCGTGCCGCGCGTTTCGTCCAGCACGACGAAATCGTTGCCGGCTCCCTGCATCTTGGTAAAGCGGATTCGCATCGCCGGATTATCGCCACCGGCGCCGCCCTTCGCGCCGGAAGGGCCGCCGGGCGCGGCCCTTTCGACACACCCGGCCTCAGCCCTGGATGAACGCCAGCAGGTCGGCGTTCACCTGCGCCGCGTGCGTGGTGCAGGTGGCGTGCGGCGCGCCGGCGTACAGCTTGAGCTGGCTGCCCTGGATCATTTCGGCCGCCAGCTTGCCCGTGGCCTCGAAGGGCACGACCTGGTCGTCGTCGCCGTGGATCACGAGCGTGGGCACGTCGATCTTCGCCATGTCGGGGCGGAAGTCGGTCTCGGAGAACGCCGTCACGCAGTCGATGGTGGCCTTGATCGAGGCCTGCAGCGCGATCTGCAGCGTCTGCTTGAACACGCCCTGCGACACCTTCGCGCCCGGGCGGTTGGTGCCGTAGAACAGCGTGCTGAAGTCGTCGATGAACTGCGCCCGGTCGGCGGCCAGCCCGGCGCGGATACCCGCGAAGAGCGACGCCTCGGGGCCCACGGGATGGTCGGCGGTCTTCATGAACAGCGGCGTCACCGCGCTGATGAGCGCCAGCTTGGCCACGCGCGCGCTGCCCTTGCGCGCGAGGTAGCGCGTGACGTCGCCACCGCCCATCGAGAAGCCCGCCAGGATCACGTCCTTCAGGTCGAGCGTTTCGATCAGCTCGGCGATGTCGTCGGCGAAGGTGTCGTAGTCGTAGCCGGTCCAGGGCTGGCTGGAGCGGCCGAAACCGCGGCGGTCGAACGCGATGACGCGGTAGCCGCGCTCGGCGAAGAACAGCATCTGGGCGTCCCACATGTCGGCGCTCAGTGGCCAGCCGTGGCTGAAGACGATGGGCTGGCCGCTGCCCCAGTCCTTGTAATAGAGCTCGGTGCCGTCGCGAAGGGTCAGTGTGGTCATGGTTTTTCCTTGAGATGGGCGAAAGGGTGAAAGGGAAAGAGAAAGAATCCGCGCCGCTCAGAGCGCCAGGAAGTGATGCACCTCGGGCTTGCCCGGGCCGATGTGAAAGCGCAGCGCCTCGGCCTGCAGGTCGGCGTCGGCGTGCGACACGCGGTGGTGCTGGCGCAGGTGCTCGGCCCACGACTCCACGAGGAACCACTCCATCACGCGCTCGGCGTCGGCCGTGTGCTCGTGCACGCCCCAGGCGTAGGCGCCGTCGCGGCGGCGCTCCAGCGACAGGCGCTTCATCGCATCGAGGAACGCCGGCCGGTCTTCCTTGCGGATGCGGTACTCGACCTGGATCATCACGGGCCCGCGGTCGTGCGCCACCGGCTCGGCCAGGAGCGGCTCGGGCCAGTGGTTCGAGGCCTGCAGGTCGGCCTCGCCGGCGGGCAGCCGCACGCGGTGGAACACCAGCCCCATCACCACCAGCCCCACGGCGCCCGCCACCAGCGTGGCCGGCACGCCGATCTGCTGCGCCACCAGGCCCCAGCCCAGGCTGCCGGCGGCCATGGCGCCGTTGAACACCGTGAGGTACACGGCCAGCCCGCGCCCGCGCACCCAGTTCGGCAGGATCGACTGCGCCACCCCGTTGAGCGTGGTCAGCGCAATGATCCAGCCCAGACCCAAGACGCCCAGCATCGGCACCGCCAGCCATTGCGGCGGCGCGAACACCAGCGCGCCCATCACCGCGGCCGTGAGCAGCGAGGCCAGCAGCAGCATGCCGTCGGCATCGAGCCGCGCACGCAGCCGCGGCATCACCAGCGCGCCGCCGATGGCGCCCGCGCCCACGGCGCCGAGCAGGATGCCGTAGAAGCTCGCCGTGCCGCCCAGCATCTGGCGCGCCACCAGCGGCAGCAGCGCCCACACCGAGCTGGCGAACAAGAAGAACACCGCCGCGCGCAGCAGCACCACGTGCAGCTCCTTGCTGGCCCGCGTGTAGCGCAGGCCGGCGCGGAAGGCGCCGAAGAAGTTCTCGGACAGCCCGCTGTCCACCGCCGCCGGGCGCTTCCACCACAACAGCGCCGCGATCACGAACACGTAGCTCAGCACGTCCAGCCCGTAGGTGGCGGCCGCGCCGAAGCTCGCCAGGATCAGCCCGCCCGCCGCCGGCCCGATGGAGCGCGCGATGTTGATGCCCAGCGAGTTCAGCGCCACCGCGCCCTTGAGCTCGCTGCGCGGCACCAGCTCCGGCACGATCGACTGCCAGGTCGGCCCCATGAGCGCCGCGCCGATGCCGCCCACGAAGGTCAGCGCAATCAGGTACTCGACCGTGAGCGTGCCCGTGTGCGACAGCACCAGCAGCGTGCCGCTCACCGCGGCCAGCAGCACCTGCACGAAGATCAGGAAGCGCCGGCGGTCGAGGATGTCCGACAGCACCCCCGCCGGAATCGCCAGCAGAAAGATCGGCAGCGTCGCCGCCGTCTGGATCAGCGCCACCGCCGTCGGGCTGGCCGACAGGTCGGTCACCAGCCACGAGCTGGCCACGTCGCGCATGAAGCTGCCGATGTTGCCCAGCACCGTGGCGGCCCACAGCACGGCAAAGACCGGCTGGCGCAGCGGCGCGAAGGCGCCGGCGGCTTTGGCTTGGGGCTCAGTCATCGTGGCGCTCCTTGAGGTCGAGCCAGGCGACGAGCAGGAAGCCGCCGACCAGGCCCAGGTGTTCGAAGAAGGCGTTGGCCGCCATGAAGCGTTCCTGCCCCAGCGGCATCTCCCAGAAACGCAGCGCGACGAAGGTGGCCATGAGCGTGAAGCCGCCCAGCGCGAGCGCGCCGAGCCAGCGCCAGAAGCCGGTGAGGATGAGCGCCGCGGCGCCCAGCTCCAGCACGATCACCGCCACGGCCAGCGGGCCGGCCGGCGACAGGCCGAAGTGGTTCATCTCGGCGATGGCGGCGTTGAAGTCCAGCGCCTTGTTCAGGCCGCCCTGCAGGTAGGCCGCGCACAGCAGCAGCAAGGCGATCCAGCGCACGGCGGGCGACAGGGTCCAGTGCATGGCCTTCATCACACCGCCCAGCAGGCGCAACCCAGCGCGCCCCAGAAGCTCTTCAGATCGGCAATGGGCAGCTTGCTGCTCCAGGCCGTCGCGTGGCTGTGGCCGTGCACGTTGCAGTCGTTGGCGCAGGCGCACGACATCGCGGCGTTGCGCATCACCTTCTGCAGCGGCGCGCCCTCGGCCGTGTCGGCCCAGCCGGCATAGCCGCCGAAGGTGCGCGCGGGCGACCAGTCGGGCATGGCGGGCGGCAGGCCGCCTTCGTCGTGCGCGGCGAACGGGCCGGCGGCGTAGACCACCTTGCCGCCCACCATCGTGAGCAGCGCCGTGGTGTCGGCAATCTCCGATTCGGCGCAGGCGAAGAAGTCGCGGTCGGGCACCACCAGGTCGGCCAGCTGGCCTTCCTGGATGCGGCCCTTCTTGCCCTCTTCGTTCGAGAACCAGGTGACGTTCTCGGTCCACATGCGCAGCGCGGCCTCGCGGTCCAGGCAGTTGCGCTGCGGGTACAGCTGCATGCCGCCCACCGTCTTGCCCGTGACCAGCCACGACAGCGACACCCACGGGTTGTACGAGGCCACGCGCGTCGCGTCGGTGCCGGCCGACACCTTCAGGCCGCGCTCCAGCATCTTCTTGACCGGCGGCGTGGCCTCGGCCGCGCCGGGGCCGTAGCGCTCCACGAAATACTCGCCCTGGTAGGCCATGCGGTGCTGCACCGCCACGCCGCCGCCGAGCGCGGCGATGCGGTCCATCGACTTTTCGGAAATCGTCTCGGCATGGTCGAAGAACCAGTTCAGGCCGGCCAGCGGCGTGTCCTTGTTGACCTTCTCGAACACGTCGAGCGAGCGGCTGATGGTTTCGTCGTAGGTCGCGTGCATGCGCCACGGCCAGCGGTTCTGCGCCAGGATGCGCACCACGCCTTCGAGGTCGCCTTCCATCTCGGGCGCCATGTCGGGGCGCGGCTGGCGGAAGTCTTCGAAGTCGGCCGCCGAGAACACCAGCATCTCGCCCGCGCCGTTGTGGCGGAAGTAGTCGTCGCCCTGCTTGTACTTGGAGTTCGCGGTCCAGTTCAGGAAGTCGTCCTTCTCGGCCTTGGGCTTCTGCGTGAAGAGGTTGTAGGCCAGGCGGATCGTGAGCTGCCCGTCGTCGTGCAGCTTCTGGATCACTTCATAGTCGTCGGGGTAGTTCTGGTTGCCGCCGCCCGCGTCGATGGCGCCGGTCACGCCCAGGCGGTTGAGCTCGCGCATGAAGTGGCGCGTGGAATTGAGCTGGTAGTCGAAGGGCAGCTTCGGCCCCTTGGCCAGCGTGGCGTACAGGATGGCCGCGTTCGGCTTGGCCAGCAGCAGGCCCGTGGGGTTGCCGGCGCTGTCGCGCACGATCTCGCCGCCGGGCGGCGCGGGCGTGTCCTTGGTGTAGCCCACGGCGCGCAGCGCGGCGCCGTTGAGCAGCGCGCGGTCGTACAGGTGCAGGATGAACACCGGCGTGTCGGGCGCCACCGCGTTCAGCTCGGCCAGGGTCGGCAGGCGCTTCTCGACGAACTGGTGCTCGGTGAAGCCGCCCACCACGCGCACCCACTGCGGCGCGGGCGTGATCGCCACCTGGCGCTTGAGCATGCCCATGGCATCGGCCAGGCTCTTCACGCCGTCCCAGCGCAGCTCCATGTTGTAGTTCAGGCCGCCGCGAATGATGTGCAGGTGGTTGTCGATGAGGCCCGGCAGCACGCGCTGGCCCTGCAGGTCGATCACGCGGGTCTGGCTGCCGGCCAGCGGCAGCACGTCTTCGGCGCGGCCCACGCGGGTGAAGCGGCCGTCCTTGATGGCCACCGCGTCGGCCGTGGGGTTGGCACGGTCCAGCGTGGTGAAGCGGCCGTTGCGCAGGATGAGGTCGGGGGTCTGGGTGGTGGCCATGGTGGATGCGGGTGCGAGGGAGGTGGCTGCAAAGGCGCCGAGGGCGCCCAGGAAGTGGCGGCGTTGCGGGTCGGGGGCGTTCATGCGTCGCTCCGCTCGGACGGGCGGCTGCCGGCGGCGGTCTTCGCCGCTCCGGGCTGCGCGCAGGTCGGCAGCTCGCCGAACACATGCGGCTTGACCTGGTCATGCAGCCACGAGGTGGCGGCCGGCCGGTCGAACACCTGCCGCACCAGCGGCGGGATCTGCTCGCCGAGCAGGATGCCCAGCAGGCCCACCAGGGCGATCACCGGCGGCGCCGGCGAGCGCACCTGGAAGAGCGCGTAGATCACGCCGACCAGCAGGCCGAGCGCGAGGGAAACGACATAGGTCTTCATGGTCGGTCGGCCTTGCGGGTGCTCTGCGCTCAACCCTCGTGGGCGCCGAACATCGTCTTGGCGTAGGTCACGCCCAGACCGTAGGCGCCGCCCACCTTCTTCGCAATACCGGTCGTCAACTCGTAGGTGTCGCCACGCGCCCAGTCGCGCTGCAGCTCGAGCAGGTACTGCAGCGAGGTCATCGGCTGCGCGCCGGCCTGCACCATGCGCTCCATCGCGCGGTTGTGCGCCTCGGTGGACACGTCGCCGCAGGCGTCGGCAATCACGTACACCTCGAAGCCCTGGTCCAGCGCCGACAGCGCCGGGCCCACGATGCACACGCTGGTCCACAGGCCGGCCAGCACGATGCGCGGCTTGCCGATGGCGTTCACGCGCTCGATCACGGCGGCGTCTTCCCAGGTGTTCATCGAGGTGCGGTCGAGCATCTTCTGGCCGGGGAAGGCGTCGGTGATCTCGCTGAACATCGGGCCCGAAAAACTCTTCTCGGCCACGGTCGTGAGGATGGTCGACACCTTGAAGCCGGCCGCCGCCTGCGCCACCAGCGCGGCGTTGTTGCGCAGGTTCACGGCGTCGATCGAGTGCGTGGCAAAGGCCATCTGCGACTGGAAGTCGATCATCACCAGCGTGTGGTCGGTGGGGGTGAGCAGCTTGGCGCCGGCGGTGGGGGTGGCTTGGACGGTCATGAAAGGCTCCTTCGGCAAAGTTGGGTGCGTGGATATTCGATTCAGTTCACAATCTCTTTCGGAGGGAATCTCCTTGGCGTGGGCTGAATCATCCGGTGCACGCAGGCCTCTATCGACGAAACTTTTCATCATCAATGATCGAAGTTTTCGATCATTCCTTTTTTCCTGCGAGGAACGCCCCGTGCTCAAGCTCACCCTGGAAGCCATCGAGGTCGTCGACGCCATCGCGCGCCACGGCTCCTTTGCCGCCGCCGCCGCGCGGCTGAACAAGGTGCCCTCCACCATCTCCTACGCCGTGGGCAAGCTCGAAGAACAGCTGGGCATGCTGCTGTTCGAGCGCAACGGCCCGCGCGTGACCCTCACTGCCGCCGGCGAAGAAATGCTCAAGGAAGGCCGCTGGCTGCTCGGCGCCGCGAGCGACCTCGAATCGCGCATGCGGCAGATTGCCACAGGCTATGAATCAGAGCTGCGGCTGGTGCACGACTCGCTCATTCCCACGCAGGCCTTCATGGACGACATCCGCGCCTTCGAAGACCTGCGCTGCGGCACGCGGCTGCGCATCGGCTGCGAGGCGCTCACCGGCAGCTGGGAGGCGCTGCGCGAGGGCCGCGCCGACATCGTCGTGGCCGCGGGCGAAGGCCCGGCCGGCGGCGGCCACCAGGCCGTGGCCGTGGGCAGCCTCGAGTTCGCCTTCTGCGTCGCGCCCACCCACCCGCTCACGCGGCTGAAGCGCCCCGTGCAGCGCGGCGACCTCATCGACTGCAACGCCATCGTGGTCGGCGACACCGCGCGCACCCTGTCGGACCGCACCGTGGGCCTCATGGCCGGCCAGCCGCGCATCACCGTGCCGTCGATGGCCGCCAAGGTCGCCTGCCAGGTCGCCGGGCTGGGCCACGGCTTTCTGCCGCGCGCCTGCATCACCGACGAGCTGGCGCGCGGCACGCTGGTCGAACTGCCGACCGAGGAACCGCGCGCGCCCGAAGCCTTCTGGCTCGCGTGGAAGACCGGCGCGCAGGGCCAGGCGCTGCGCTGGTGGCGCGAGCGGCTGCACCGCACGCTCGTGCCCGCGCTGCTGCCGCGTTCGTTCCTCTGAAGAAAAAAGAGAGGTTGCCGCTCAGCCGCCGGCGCGCAGCTTGTCGAGCGCCCGGTCGAGAAACGCCAGCCGGTCTTGTCCCCAGAAACGCTCGCCGTTCAGGATGAACGTGGGCGCGCCGAACACGCCCGCTTCCACCGCGTCGGCGCTGTTGGCGCGGTACACCGCCAGCACCTCGGCCGACTGCTCCAGCGCCTGCAGCGCCGCGCCGTCGTAGCCGTTCTCGTCGGCGATCGCGATGCGCACCGCGGCCTGCGCCGTGTCGCGCTCCTCGGCCCACAGCGCGCGCAACAGCGCGTGCGACAGCGGCTGCGCGTCCAGGCCCTGCAGCTGGGCGGCGATCACCATCCAGCCGGGGTACTTGTTCCAGTTCGGGTCGGTCGGCGCGCCCTTCGGGTAGTGCGCGGGCTCCAGGTTCATCGGCATGCCGAGGTAATCGCGCCAGCGCGACAGCTCCAGCGCGTGGTACGTGCGGCGCGGCTCGGGGCGCGTCTTCAGCGGAATGCCGCCGGTCTGCGGCACCACCGCCTGGAAGTCGTAGGGCTTGAGCGTGAGCTGCACATGGTGGCGGCGCACGATGTCTTGCAGTTGCGGGCCGCCGAGGTAGGCCCAAGGCGAGGAAAGGCTGTAGTAGCAGTCGATGGCGATCATGCGGGGATTATCTTCAGCCCCCGGCCGACGCGCCGCGCGCCACGGCCATACACCTCGCAACGCACCGCCTCGCGAACGCGGTGAAACTACGCCCCTTGCGCGTTGTGCATCGGCTAGGCCCTGCCCTTGCGATGCCACGCCGCCACTTTCTCGGGAGCCCTGATTTGCAGAAGAACACCCAAGCCAAGATTGCCCGCATTGCCCTGTCGGCCTCGGCCGCCGCCATCGGCAGCCTGGCCGCCTACTGGACCCTGCTCGCCACGCGCCAGGGCCACATTCTTTTCAACGCCCGCAAGCTGCCCGTGGTGCATCTGTCGGACGACTTCTCGACCTACTCGCACCCCGTGCCCGGCGGCATGGTGCGCGGCTACGTCTACCACCCGCAGGGCGAAGACGCGCTGCAGGACCTGTTCATCTACTTCGCCGGCCGCGGCGAAGACGTGCGCGCCACCGCGCAGATGCTGCACTGGCTGCCCGAGGGCTTCGGCTTTGCCGCCCTCAACTACCGGGGCGTGGCCGACTCGCAGGGCGCGCCGTCTGAAATCGCCTCCGTGGCCGACGCCGCCCAGTTCGCCAGCCACCTGCGCCGCGCCTTTCCGCAGGCACGGCTGCACGTGGTGGGCCGCAGCCTGGGCACCGGCGTGGCCATCCAGCTCGTGGCGCGGCAGGAGTTTGCGAGCCTGCAGCTCATCACCCCCTACGACTCGCTGCTCGAAGTCGCCAAGAAGCGCTTTCCGCTCGTGCCGCTGTCGCTGTTGCTGCGGCACCGCTTCAACTCCATCGAGCACAGCAAGGAAGTCGCCGCCAAGACCCAGGTGCTGCTCGCCGCGAAGGACGACGTGGTGCCGCACGAACGCTCCGAAAAACTCATCGCCGCCTGGCCCACGCCCGTGAGCGTGCAGACCGTGTCGAACTCGGACCACCACAACATCACCGGGCTCGAAGAGACCTGGCTGATGCTGGTGGACTTTGCGTTGACGGCGGTGCTGCCGGAGACGAAGGCGGCTTGAGGGGGATTAGGTCTGGTGCTGACCCGGGAGGCCTCGCGCATCAGGAAAAGACGGGGCAGTTAGATCAAGACGATCTCGTGGGTCTCTATTTTTCGTCCAGAGAAACGAATGGTAGGACCGCTGCGTTGTACAAATTTGCTCCAGTCTTCTGCTCTCTCCGTAAAAGGGCTCGCATGTACTTGCTCAAGTACACAACACGTTTGAGCTCTGCGTCTCGCCAAGAGCCGTACTTAGCCAACACCCGCTCCACGACGAGCCGCTCTTGATCCGAGAGATTCGTCTTGTGGTTTTTCGAAAGTAGAGGCATTTGCGGTGAGAGATGCAACGACAGCTTTCCCAAGCTGCTGTGGAGCTGGATACCGGGAACGAGCGTTGGCAGCTTTGCCAGATGCAGGTCGACAAAATACGGGCCGTCCTTTTGCCGGACAACGTATGAGTTCGTAAGCCGTTTTCCGGAAGCCTCTAGGCTTGCGATTTCAGCCAAGAAGCAAAGCTTGTGAAGAGCGAAGTAGCTGAGTCCTTCAGGATGCGACTCAAGAATACTGCGGGCCACATCACCCAGTTTTTCCGAACCGGATCGCGCTTTTTTGGATGTAGCCCGACGAGGAGATCGGTTCAATCGTCGCAAGGTCTCAGCGATGAACTGATAGTCCGAAAGCTGATTCGCAAAGCTACGGTGAACCATGGCTCTCTGCCCTGGGTGATACACCGGAATGAGTGTCCGCGTCATCCAACTATTCTTGGTACGGACGCCATCTTTGAGCGAAAGCCCGTGGGACTGAACGATGCCACAAGACTTCAAGGCAACCGCGCCAAGAGTGACGACGATTGCGGGGTCAAGGATTTCTATGCTTTCCCGCAAGAACGGGACACAGTTTTCAATCTCCGCACCGGTAGGCGTAGCATTGTTCCCACGCTCATCCTTGGGGTTGCAAAGAACTGCATTGGTGACAAACACCTCGTATCTACTGATACCCACCTGTTCGATCAGCTTCTCAAAGTTGTGCCCTGACTTATCTCCATGAAATGGAAGATGAGATCCGTCTGCCCCTAAACGCCCGGGAGCCTCGCCAACGAACAACAAGGGAGCATTCAACGGCCCGCAACCCGGGCCAAGGACACGCGCACTCCCCTCCATCCTTGGGCATTTTCTGCATTTCTGCACTCTTCCTACCAAGTCCAAGAACTTAGCTTCCTTATCTTTTTCTTCAATCATTTGATAAGCGAACGCAGTTGCCTCTGGGAGCTGTCAAAGTAGGCGTGAACGGAATGACAGATCAACTTTCCTGGGTTCTTTCCGGAAGCATCGCAGATGAAATTCAAGAGACGGCCAAGTCCCACGAAATTACCCAAGACCTTGTTGAAGTAGTCATGATTTCGATAGACAACAACCAAGTCCAAAGACTCATCGGCGTTCCACAGAATCTCACCAAAGTGCCAGCAAGGGCCGCCTCTCGTGCGAGGAGCATCAACAATCGGCGAAGATAGATGAAACACGAGTCCAGTTGTGTTGCGCTGAGGCCATGTTCTTAATTTTTCGATTGCCCGCTCGAGTTGATTAACCCCGGCTGGCGGAAATCGTACGAGTCGTTCGAAGTACGTTCCCCACGCATGACGCCCTGTACTCCGACCATGTGCACGGTCATGAGCCGCTAGATATCGCTCATAGAGTGCGGATCGATCGGTGAACCTTCGGTGAATCTTTTCGGGAAATAAGGTATTAGCAACGTCCCGGGAGTCATCCGCCGCAGCCTTCACCATTCGAGGCGAATGAGTCACCAGCCACTGGTCGTCCAACGAGCAGGGCTCCGCAATGGTAGTGATCAAGTTGCTAACCTCGCCGTGCTCTTTCAGCAAGAGTGCCGCGCCCGCTTTCCATGCGTCAAGAGCTGTCACTTCATCGATGGTGTGCACGGTCACGTTTTTTTTCCTTTGATTCCGATCGATGGCGCCTTGTAGGTTAGACGTTGTTTATCTAGATCGACAACGACATCGCCTCCACCGTTGGCTTTCAGTTCGCAGAACGCCGCGTAACCTTGGCGGATCGCTTCTTGCCACTGCTTTGCGGTACAGGCTCGAACCTCCAATCCCGCCACCATTCTCCGGATCGTTTTCAACAGTCCGATATCGATGGAGCTCCGATCAACATACCAACTTCGCTCCTCACCTTGATGAAACACCAAGATCGAAACCGCTTCCTCAATAATTGCTGCGCGCGCGCCATCCTCAACCTCATCGATTTTTGGGTTTGACTTTCGCTTGCACTTTAGTAAGGAGCGGCAGACAGGTGACCAGCCGAGAACTGCGGCGTACGCGAGATGAAAGACGTCATGAAACCGGTAGCCGTCATCCTCATGTGAGTTATCGGTCAATGCATCGCCAATGACCACATCATTCACTGAGACTTTCACATAGATACTGCGCTCTAGGGGCTTTTCGTAGAAGTTGACGGTAAAGCGCCTAGGTAACCTCTCGTCCTTCGGAAATATAGAGTCAAAGATGTTGACTCCGCCCTTTGTGTATAGAGACTCGGCTTTTTCCGCATTCGCTTGGGCGATTTCTTGAAGAGAGATTTCGTACAAAGAGGCAAGGCTTGTTAGGTACCACATAAGGTCACCAAACTCTTCTCGAAGCTCAGTACGAAAAAGAGGATTGTCCTTCTGAAGGAGCAACTTCTTCATCATGCTATGGAGGTCGCCTACCTCCCCAACTAGCCCCATAAGAGACACCGCACGGGAAGGTCGCTCGTTCGTGCGTTCCACCATTTTCTGATACTGGCTGAACGTTGTGATGGGCTCTTCTTCTCTATGCTCCTTCTTCTTTATCGGCTCAACTGAGATCTCTCCATTAAGCATCACTATCCCTCCCGTGCAAGGTACGACCAATCCATGCGCCCTTCGCGGTTCGCTGGCAACCGGATTCGTCAAGATCTCCGATATCTCGGCGACTACTTCAAGGCCGCTTGTTTTTGAAGCTCCCTCGCACTCACTCGAGAGAATGCTCATCTGTAGATATATGGCCCCAGATTCGTTACAGACTTATACATAAATATTTCGCGAAGAGGGGGAGCGGTTTCCCCTTAGTAAAAACGCGATGCTCAAACGTGTGAGATTTACGCTCGCTCCTACCGCCGCCAAAACGTCATCAGAACAATCGACCATGTTCCCGTGACCACACGTCAGCATTGAAAGGTAATTGGGTCAGCTCTATTATTGAATCGATAGCAACTATCTTGTTCCTTATCCCCTCTTAATCCGCAAAGGTATCCGCAAGACACTCCTCCTCATCCCAGAAGGAGTGCTCTCATGCCAATCGCCTTACTCGCGCTGACCCTCAGCGCCTTCGCCATCGGAACGACCGAGTTCGTCATCGTTGGCCTCATTCCCACCGTCGCGGCCGACCTCGGCATCGGCCTTCCCTCGGCGGGCCTGCTGGTCAGCCTCTATGCGCTGGGCGTTGCCATTGGCGCGCCGGTGCTCACGGCCCTCACGGGCAAGCTGCCGCGCAAGGCGCTGCTGCTCGGGCTGATGGCGCTGTTCACGGTCGGCAACCTGCTGGCGTGGCAGGCGCCCAGCTATGAATCGCTGATTGCCGCCCGCGTGCTCACGGGGCTGGCGCACGGGGTGTTCTTCTCGATCGGCTCGACGATTGCCACCGGCCTGGTGCCGAAGGAAAAGGCGGCGAGCGCCATCGCGATCATGTTCACGGGCCTCACGGTGGCGCTGGTCACGGGCGTGCCGCTGGGCACGTTCATCGGGCAGCACTTCGGCTGGCGCGAGACCTTCCTGGCGGTGTCGGCGCTGGGCGTGGTCGCCTTCATCGGCAGCTGGATCTTCGTGCCGGGCAACATCCGCCACACGCCGCCGGCCTCGCTGGCGCAACAAGCGAAAGTGCTGGCCGAGCCGCGCCTGCTGCTGGTGTATGCCAAGACAGCCATCGGTTATGGCGGCTCGTTCATTCCGTTCACGTTCCTGGCGCCGATCCTCACCGACGTGTCGGGCTTCAGCGCCGGCGCGGTGGGCTGGGTGATGCTGGTGTACGGCATCTCGGTGGCGGTGGGCAACATCTGGGGCGGCAAGCTGGCCGACCGCATGGGCCCGATTCCGGCGCTGAAGATCATCTTTGCGCTGCTGGCGGCCGTGCTGCTGGTCTTCAACTTCGCGGCGCCGCACAAGTGGCTGGCGCTGGTGGCGGTGCTGATGTGGGGCGCGGTGGCGTTCGGCAACGTGCCGGGGCTGCAGGTGTACGTGGTGAAGCAGGCCGAACGCTTCACGCCGCAGGCGGTGGACGTGGCCTCGGGCCTGAACATCGCGGCCTTCAACCTGGGCATTGCAGGCGCGGCCTGGGCCGGCGGCCTGATCGTGACGCACCTCGGGCTGATGCACACGCCCTGGATCGGCGCACTCGTCGTGCTGGTGTCGCTGGCCCTCACACAGTGGAGCGGCTCGCTCGACCGCCGTGCCGGCATTCCGGTGCGCGCCTCGGGGCCGGTGCCGGTCGGGCACTGAGCTTTCCTCTTCTCTTCTCTTCTCTTCTTTTTCTTTCTTTGAACACAAGGACCACACACGCCATGACCACGAACAACCACACCCCCGTTCCCGCCTTCGGCCTCGGCACCTTCCGCCTGCAGGGCCAGGTGGTGATCGACTCGGTGAAGAACGGCCTCGACCTGGGCTACCGCACGATCGACGCGGCGCAGATCTACGGCAACGAAGCCGAAGTGGGCCAGGCGATTGCCGAAAGCGGCGTGGCGCGCAGCGAGCTTTTCATCACCACCAAGATCTGGACCGACCACTACGCGAAGAGCAAGCTGGTGCCCAGCCTGAAAGACAGCCTCGCCAAGCTGCGCACCGACCATGTGGACCTGACGTTGATCCACTGGCCCTCGCCCGCCAACGCGGTGCCGGTGGCGGAGTTCATGGGCGCGCTGGCCGAGGCCAAGGCCCTGGGGCTCACGAAGCAGATCGGCGTGTCGAACTTCAACATCGCGCTGATGCAAGAGGCCATTGCCGCCGTGGGCGCATCGGCCATCGCCACGAACCAGATCGAGCTGCACCCCTACCTGCAGAACCGCAAGGTGGCGGCCTTCGCGCAGAGCCAGGGCATCCGCATCACCTCGTACATGACGCTGGCCTACGGCAAGGTGCTGAACGACCCGGTGATCGGCGCCATTGCCACGGCGCACGGCGCCACGCCCGCGCAGGTGGTGCTGGCCTGGGCGATGCAGCTGGGCTACGCGGTGATTCCGTCGTCGACCAAGCGAGCGAACCTCGAAAGCAACCTGAAGGCGCAGCAACTGACGCTGACCGAGGCCGAGATGGCGCAGATCGCCGCGCTCGACCGGGGCGAGCGGCTGACCGACCCGCAAGGGCTGTCGCCGGCGTGGGATTGATCACCCCGGCCATTCCCGGCCGCTTTTGTGCGACCGCATTCGCGGGTCGCGCGTGCGCCGATGACGCGCTCCCAACCGGTTGACGATAGACAACAGTGTTAGCGCGCTCGCCCACATACAACGCCCCGTCATCAAACGGGAGCGTATCGAATGGAGCGAAAGATTCTTGTGGTTGGAGACCCACCAGTCCCTGGTGGTCGAATCCTTCCCTACAGCGGACCCATGTTCGACCTGCACGGGCATCGGGTCGCCCTGATCGGCGGCAGGGCCTATTGCGAGGGCTGCAACAGCGTCGGCATCATTGCCAAGGCCGGAGGGCCGCGGCGCCCTCGATTCATCTCGGAGGCTGCGCTGGAAGGAGACGTGGTGGTCTGCCACTGTCCGGTGCCGCAGCCGCTGGTTGCCACACTTCAGCACACATCGACCTGCGACGACGGGGCTTGGCAGGCTGCTACGGCGCAGACGAATCTGGCGGCATCGGCGATGACGGCAGTCACCGGGCCTTCAGCGGAGATGGCAGCCCTGAAGCAGGCGGTGGACGAAGGCGTCACGCATCCACCCGAAGCGGAGCAGACCGAAAGAATCTGCCCGAACATGACGAACAAGGAGTTCGCCGCCTTGGTGATGAAGCTGCGCGACATGGCGATCGACTACATCGCGAAAAAGCGGCTCCCGGAACTGGAGCGATGGGACAAGGGGGCCCAGGCCCGGGTGAGCGAATGGTTTGGCGTGGCCGATCAAGGCATCCGCGAACATCTGCAGAAAGGCCTGTCCGCATGCATCCGTGTGCTTCAAGGCATGGAAGCGAAAAACTTCATTCGATACACGGAAGACGGCAAGGTGGCGACCTGCGTTCTGCCCAGCGCGAACGGCGCCGCCGCGGCAGTCTGCAAGCCGGACACGGGCACCCACACTGTGGCGATCGCGCTTGTCTTCTGCAACTTCAGGTTCGACAACAAGACCAACTTCGACACAGGTGCCGTGCTGGACGGTGACTCGCGATTGCTCACGCTGATCCATGAGGTCACCCACTTCGACGACACCTTTGGCTCGGACGACACCTGGTACGGAACCTCGAACTCCAGAGAGCATGCGAAGGAATTCAAGTCCCGGCTGAATGCAGACAGCCTTGCGGCCTATATTCTTGGCGTTACCCGCTAAGGCACATCGTGATCAGGCACCTGAAATCTCTGAGGGGCGTGGCTCTCGCTCTGGCAACACTCGGGCCGACCGCCGTGCTCGCATGCAGTCCCATCAAGGTCTTCTACGTGTACTTCGACCGAGACTCCGCGGCCGTATCGGCCGATCAAGTGCTGCGGCTTGGCAGCTGGATGACAGAGCTTCGAATGCGCTATCCCAACCACGAGGCGATCTATGTCGGAGCCTCGGTCGAGCCCGAGGAGCGTGACCATCGCCCTCACGGGCTGGGTTTGGAACGAGGTCGCAACGTGACCCGCGTGCTTCGGGAGAACCTGCAATTCACCGCCAGGATCGATCTTCCGAAAACCAGCCACGTTGTCGGCCGTGAGCCGTCTGCGAACAAGTCGGTAGAGAACCAGCGGGCCCTCGGCGTTCAGCTCGACTTCTTGCCGGCCTGTCCGCATGAATGCACCTGCCAGATGGGTGACCCGCTCTACAAGGCACCGGCTCCGCGGCGCTCGACCGGGGCGAGCGGCTGAGGTCCGAAAACAGAAATGACGCCGCGCGGCAGAATGCAGTGACCCCTCGGGGCGCCCCTACGGGCGCCCTTTTTCTTCTGCTTCTTTTCGCTTGCCAGCCATGACCGACCTCCACACCCGCATCTCCGACAGCTTCAACGCACAGGGCCTGATGGCCACGCTCGGCGCGCGGCTGGTGCATGTGGGCGACGGTGAGGTGCACATCGAGATGCCGTTTTCAAAGGCGCTGTCGCAGCAGCGCGGCTATGTGCATGCGGGCGCGGTGACGAGCATCGTCGACAGCGCCTGCGGCTACGCGGGGCTCACGAAGGCGCCGCAGGGCTGCGACGTGGTGACGGCGGAGTTCAAGATCAACTTCATGCGGCCCGCGCTGGGCGAACGCTTCCTGGCCGTGGGCCGGGTGCAAAGCTCGGGCAAGCTGCTCGCGGTGTGCACGGGCGAAGTGCGTGCCTTCGCGAAGGCGGGCGACACGGACTACAAGGTGGTGGCGATGATGCAGGCAACCATCGTGAACGTGCCGCAGTGAGCGAACGGCACCCCGCTTCGCGCGGCTAGCAACGCGGCGTGGTGGTGACTTCGCTGGGCTGTTCTTGTTGCTGTTGCTGCTTCTGCTGCTCGGCGATCACCGCGCGGCACAGGGCCTGCAGTTCGGCCGCGACGATGTCGGGCGCCTTGCGCAGTTCGGCAATGTCGCGCTCGCCGACGCAGTGGCCTTCGAGGCGCACGTAGATGCGACTGAAGTTGCCGCCGAGCGCGCGTGCAATGTCGCGCAGGCAATCGGCCACGCTGGCAAAGCCGGTGTGGCTGTACGAGCTGGGCGGGATCACACCCTTGGAGCGCGGCGCGCGCACGGAATACAGGTACGACGCGCCTTCAGACCGCAGCTCCACCACGGGCTGCAGACCGCGCTGAACGTCGCCGTTGCCTTGCTTTCCTTGCATGGGGCGGAGTGTAAATCTGGCGAAGGCAGAATCTGCCGACCAGGCCGAAGGCCGCTTCGCGAGGGGTGGCTCTTCTTCATTCTTGTCACGGCGACGCGCTCGCATTGCAGCCGCCATTCACACTTTGATCCATGGCCAATCGCTCCTACCTCTACAGCCTCACCAACCGGCCCGCGGCGTACACGGACCGGCCCGAAACCATCTCGGGCCTGTCCGAATGGAACTACGACATTCCGTTCATGTACCGGCTGCTGATGTCGGGCGATCCGCAGTTGTGCGCGTCGCTGATCTCCGACGGGCTCGACAGCGACGAGGGGGATGAGAAGGTCAGGCTGTACGCGATCAGCGGCCGCTTCGAGCCGGGCTTTGCGCGGGTGAAGCGGCTCATCGACATCATGCGGTACCTGGCGGCGCAGGCGCCGGTGCCTGCGCCCGCACCCGCAGCCGCGCCCGTCGTGGCTGCGCCAAAGGCCACGTCGTTCGTCGACCGGCTCAAGGGCTGGTTCTCGCCGTCCGCCGCACCGAAGGCACCGCCTGCGGCTGTCGCGCGCGCAGCGGCCACACCCGCGACGGGCTCGACGCAGCTACCGGAATGGCTGGACGAGACCCTGGCCTTTCTCGAAGCCCACCGCAACGAGCACCTGCTGCTGGAGACGATCGAGCTCGACACCATGACCGAATCGGAAGAGGCCCCGCTGCGGGCCTGTGTCGAGAAGGAGCTCGCGCGCTGCCAGCAGGCCGGCGCCGCGCTCGATGCGCTGCCGCAAGACATCGCGGCGGCGGCGCAATTGCTGCGCGAAGCCGGTGCGAAAAAGCAGGCGGCCCCGCTCGATGCGTTCTTCGGGCTGCGCTTCGACGACGACTGCGACAGCACGCGCAGCCGCGCCACGGAATATCCGCTGGGGCTGCAGTGGTACGACGTGCTGTACTTCGGCCTGCTCAACCGCGCCGAGTTCGAAGCGGCCACGCGTGGCGATGCTGCGGCCGCGTAGCGTGTCAGTTGCCGCGTCGTGGCTCGGCCCACGCCGAGAGGATGCGCACGGCCTCGGCGTCCATCTTCTGCTCGGCCGGTTGCGCACGCGCGGCCAGCGGTGCGCCGGCTTCGGTGCGCAGCACATCGACGTCGATCGGGTGGCGCGCCGCCACGGTCACGCCCTTGAAGGCGTCGCCCGACTGCGCGAGCGTGGCCGCGTAGTACAGCTGGCCGATGCCCGCGATGTGCATGGCCGCCACGCACATGGCGCAGGGCTCGCACGAGGTGTAGAGCTCGCAGCCCGACAGGTCGACGGTGCCCAGCCGGAGGCAGGCATCGCGAATGGCCTCGACCTCACCGTGCGAGGTGGGGTCGTGGTGCGCGACGGAGTGGTTGAAGCCCTCGCCCACCACCTCGCCGTTCTTGACGACGACCGCGCCGAAGGGCTCGGTGCCGGGCTCCTGGAGTGCCCGGGCCGAAAGGGCCAGGGCTCGCTGCATGAAGTGTTCGTTGTACATGGGTCGAATCTCCGTTTGTCTCAGGCCTTGCGGGCCTGCTCGATGGGGGACGGCGCGGGCGCAGTCTGCACGCCGAACAGGCCGGCCGTGGCACTGGCGTAGCGGCGCGGGTCGAAGCGCAGCACGGCGGGCAGCAGCAGCACGGTGACGGCGGCCAGGTAGGCCCAGGCCATGGTGAAGCCGCCGGTCTGCTCGCGCACCCAGCCGGTGACGAAGGGCGCGAGCGCCGCGATCATGAAGCCCACGCCCTGCATGAAGCCCGCGAGCGCGCCGGCCTGCGCGGGGTCGGGCCGGTGGTCGAGCGCGAGCACCATGCACAGCGAGAACGCACCGCCCAGGCCGGCACCGAGCACGACGGCGATGACGGCCGCCGGCACGGGCAGCGCAAGCCCGAGCGCCGCAAAGCCCGCGAGCTGCGCCAGCAGCGCGCCGACCAGCCAGCGCCGCAGGTCGCGCTGGCCGCCGCGCCGCGCGAGCGCCGGCAGCGTAAGCGCGCCCACGACCTGCGCCAGCGTCATGAGCGCGAGCACGGCGCCGCCCTGCTGCGCCGTCCAGCCGCGCTCGGCATGGAAGTAATGCGGCAGCCACGCGACGAGGCTGGTGTAGCCGCCGTTGATAAGGCCGAAGCACAGCGCCAGCAGCCACGCGCGGCGGTGGCCGAAGCAGCGCAGCCAGGCGCGGTCGAGCGACGGATCGGCGGCGCGCATGGATGACGACGCCGACGGCAGCTGCCGCGCACCGCGCAGCCAGGCCGCCAGCGCCACCACCGCGAGCACCGCCCACATCGCGAGGCCGGCGTGCCAGTCGAGTTGCGCCTCGCCGCCCACGGCGCGCGCGAGCCACGGGCTGGCCATGGCGCCGAGCCCGCCGCCGCCCATGATGGCGGCCGAATAGAGCCCGGTCATGAGGCCCAGCCGCGCGGGGTAGGCCTGCTTGACCACGCCGGGCATGAGCGCCTGCACCAGCCCCACGCCCGCGCCCGCGAGCGCGGCGCTCCACAGCAGCGCCGCGGCGCCGCCCGCCACGTAGCGGCTGGCGCAGGCCAGCGCGATGGCGCCGAGCCCGAGCGCGATGCCGCCGCGCGCGCCCAGCCGCTGGCCCACGGCCGCGCCCGACAGCGACACGGCGCCCATCGCGAACATCGGCAGCACGGTGAGCAGCGCGACGGCGTGGAAGCCGATGCCGGTCGCTGCGCGGACCGGTTCGAGCAAGGGGCTGCTCGACGTGAGAAAGGCGCGCAGGTTGAGCGCCACCAGCACGACCACGCAGGCGAAGAAGACCGGGCCCGCGCCGGCGCGCGGGTTGTCGGATGCAGGGCGTGCGGCGCGGCTCACGCGGGCACGGCGCCGGGCACGAGCGTGCCGTGGCGCGCGACCACGCGGCCGCCCGACACCACGAGCTTGCGCACGGGGCGACCCACCACGGCCTGCGCGGGCGTTTGCGCGTCGACCAGCACGAGGTCGGCGCGGCAACCCACGTCGAGCCCGTAGGCTGCGAAGCCGCAGCCGCGCGCGCCGGAATGGGTGACGGTGTCGAGCGCCACTTCGAGTTCGTCGTCGCGGCGCAGGTTGTAGCGCAGGCCGATGAGCATGGCGCGCTCGAGCATGTCGGGGTTGCCGTAGGGCGACCAGGTGTCGCGGATGCCGTCGTTGCCGCCCAGCACGGTGACGCCGGCCGCACGGCACGCCATGAGCGGCGGCACGTTGCGCGAGGCCGGCGCGCTGGTGATGAGCACCACGCCGAGCTTGGCCATGCGCGCGAGCAGCACGTCGCGCTCGCGTTCGCTCACGTCGCCCAGGCAGAAGCCGTGGCTGATCGCGACCTGGCCCTGCATGCCGAGCGCCTCGGTGCGCTGCAGGATCAGCTCGAGCGAGAAGGCACCCATGGCGCCGGGCTCGTGCAGGTGGATGTCGACGGGGCGCTGGTGCTTGTGGGCGATGCCGAAGAGCACGTCGAGCGACTTCACGGGATCGCCGTCGATGGCGCAGGGGTCGAGGCCGCCGAGCACGTCGGCGCCCAGGGCCAGCGACTGGTCGAGCAGCTCGGCCGTGCCGGCACGCCCGAGCAGGCCCGACTGCGGAAACGCGACGACCTGGATCTGCTGCACCTCGCGCAGCGTCTCGCGCGTGCGCAGCGTGCCTTCGAGGTGGCGCAGGCCGGCCTGGGTGTCGACGTCGACGTGCGTGCGCAGGCGCGTGGTGCCGAGCGCGAGAAAGGCCTTGGCCAGCACCAGCGACTGGGCGGCGGCGTCGTGCCCGCTGGCGTGGCGGAAGGCGCGCTCGTTCTCGATCTTGTCGGTGAGGTTCGTGCCGACCTCGTTGCGGTACCAGTCCATGCCCCACATCGTCTTGTCGAGGTGGGTGTGGCCTTCGACGAGGCCGGGCAGCAGCAAGGCGCCCTCGCCGTCTTCGACGGTGGCGCCGGCCGGTGCGGCCAGCGCCGCGCCGATCTCGGCAATGCGGCCGTCGTGCACGCGCACATCGACAGGAGACGCGCCCAGGGGGCGCACGTTGCGGATCAGGAGCTGCGAGGTCATTCGGTTTCGTTCGTGGGTCAGAGGCAAAAGAAGACCGGTCAGGCGGGTTGCGCCGCCACGGTGCGCGGCAGCACGCGCGGCGTGACGAGCGCCACCGCCACGAAGACCAGCGCGTTGACCGCCAGCGCCACCAGCCCGGTGTTGAGCGACTTGAAGACGACGGGCGCCGCCGGGAACAGCGTGCCGAGGTTCGCGCCGGTGGTCATCGTGAAGGCCAGCACCGCACCGCCCGCGAGGATGCCCGCAAAGGCGGCGTGCTTGCTGCCGAAGGGTTTCTTCATCAGGCTGAACAGCAGCGAAGGCAGCAGCTGCGTGAGCAGGCTCGACGCGAAGATGGCCACGGCCACGATGGTGGTGCCGCCGCGCAGCACGAAGTACACGGCCACCAGCGCGAACACGGGCAGCACGCCACGCGCCACGCGCGAGACCTGCTTGTCGGTGGCATGGGGCGCGAAGCCTTCCTTGTAGACGTTCTTGCCGATCACGGTGGAAGCGGTGAGCAGGATCATCGAGCCCGGCACCAGCGCGGTGAGCACGCCCGTGCCGCCGATGACGCCCACGAACCACGGGTCGAAGGTGTGCTTCACGAGGCCGAACAGGGCCAGGTCGACCTCGGAGCCCTTGAGCCCCGGCACCTGCAGGATGGCCGCGAAGCCCACCAGGAACAGGAAGGCGATGACCACCTGGTACAGCGGCATCAGGATGGTGTTGCGGCGCACCGCGCTCGCGCTGCGCGCGGCATACACCGAGGTCAGGTTGAACGGGTACAGGTAGTAGCCCAGCGCCGTGAGCAGGATGGTCGAGTTGTACCAGGTGAGGTTCAGGCCCTCTTTCGGAAACTCGAAGAAGCTGGGGTTGGCCGCGTGGATGGCGCTGAACATCGGCGTGACGCCGCCGTAGTAGTGCCACGGCAGGTACACGCCCAGGAACACGGCGAGCACGAGGATCAGGATGTCCTTCACGATGGCGATGCTGGCCGAGCCGTGGATGCCCGAGAACAGGATGTAGCTCACCATCACGAGCGTGCCGATCCAGATCGCCACCTGCGGCGCGATGGAGCCGTACGAGGCCTCCGACACGATGATGCCCAGCCCGCGCAGCTGGATGGTGAGCAGCGCCACCATGCCCATGAGCGCGACCACCGACACCAGCACGCCGAGCGGGCGGCTGTCGTACTTGTGGGCGAAGAAGTCGGAGAACGACACCAGCTTGTGCGCGGTGGCGTAGCGCCAGATGGCCGGCAGCATCCAGAAGGCCATGAGGTAGGCCAGGCCGCCGTAGGCCAGGATGTAGAAGGCCGGCGAGCCCTTGCTGTACGACCAGCCGCTGGCGCCCAGGAAGGTGAAGGTCGAGAACGACTCGCCCGCCATGAGCAGGAACACCATGATCGTGCCCAGCCCGCGCCCGCCCAGCGCCCATTGCTCCAGGCTCATGGTGCGCCCGCGCCGCGCGAGCACGGCCAGGCCGAGGGCGCCGGCCACGAAGAGCGCGATCACGCCGAGTGCGGCGTTCATCGCGCGTCTCCTGCGGCCCGGGCGGCCTGCGCGTCTTGCGCGTCGAGGTCGCCTTCGGCGCGGTCGATGACCACCATGATGAGCGAGGTCAGCACCAGCCAGCTCACGTTCCAGACCATCAGGAAAGGCATGCCGAGCACGAAGGCGGGCGCGACGGACGACAGCCATCCCCCGCTGAAGAAGGCGGCGACCGGCAGCAGGGCCAGCCATTTGGCGAGTTTCATGGGATGTCTCTGTGTGTTCGGGTGGTTGGAAATTCGATCTTCTTTTGGTTAACCATTTTATATATTTTGGTTAACCAAACGGCGCGAATGGTACGGAGCCGGGCGGGCCGCGTCAATCCGGGGGCTTTCCCGGAGGCGGCGGGGTGCAGGCAATAATCCGCAGGCCCATGCCTGCCGCCACCCGCCGATCCGCCGCGCCCGCCCCTTCGACTGAACCCATCGAGTCCGCTGACGACACGAACGTGGACGAGCGCGTCTACGCCGCCGTGTCCAAGGCGCTGCTCAGCGGCAAGCTGCGCCCCGGCACGCCGCTGCGCGAGCGCGCGCTGGCCGAGGCGCTGGGCTGCACGCGCGGCGCGGTGCGCAAGGTGCTGGCGCGGCTGGGCTCCGAGAAGCGGCTGGTGCTGGAGCACAACCGCGGCGCCTTCGTGCCCAACCCGTCGATCGACGACATGCGCGGCATCTACCGCGCGCGCCGCATCGTGGAGGCCGGGCTGGTCGCCACGCTGTTCGGCCGGCTGGCGCGCGAGCAGGTGGCCGCGCTGCGCAAGCACGTGCAGGCGGAGCAGAAGGCGTTCAAGGAAGGCCGGCGCGAGGACGCGATCCGCCTGGCCGGCGACTTCCACCTGCTGCTGGCGCAGATGGCGGGCAGCGACGAGCTGCTGTCGTACATCCGGCGACTGATTGCGAACACCGAGCTGTACAAGGCGCTGTACGACTCGGCCGAGGCCGCGAGCTGCGCGCCGCGCGAGCACGAACAGATCATCGAAGCGCTCATGGGCGACTCGCTCGACGCCGCGCTCGCCGTGGCGCTGGAGCACCTGGACGAGCTGGAGCAGCGCGTGATCGCGGGCGCGGCGGCGGAGCAGGAAGTCGACCTGGCGGCGCTGCTGAACGGCGCTGCGCCGGCGCGAAGCCACGGGCACGGTCACTGAGGCTTCGCGCGCGCGTTTCGCCCACATTTCGTCCACGAGCGAAGTGACGAGGGGCCGGTCTCGCGAAGATCGGCGCACCATGCCAACGACCCCGCTCGCCGCTTCAGTCCGCCCCCACGCCCCCGCCTTCGAATGGGCGCTGCTCGCGGTGCTCGCGACCTGCTGGGGCGCCTCGTACACCTTCATCAAGATCGGCGTGGCGACGATCCCGCCGGTCACGCTGATCGCGGCACGCACCCTGATCGCGGGGTTGCTGCTGCTCGCGGTGCTGCGCCTGCGCGGCGTGCGCTTGCCCAAAGACGGCGCGACGTGGCGGCGCTTCGCGCTGCAGGCTGGCCTGAACAGCGTGCTGCCGTTCACGCTGATCGCGTGGGCCGAACGCAGCGTGGATGCGGGGCTGGCGACCATCCTCAACTCGACCTCGCCGATCTTCATCTTCCTGCTGGGGTGGGGCCTGGGCGGCGCGGGCAAGCCCACGCTGCAGCGCCTCTTCGGCGTGGGGGCGGGGCTGGCGGGCATCTGCCTGATCGTGGGCTTCGAGGCCTTGCAGGGGCTGGGGCATTCGCTGCTGGCGCAGCTGGCGCTGGTGGTGGCCGCCGTCTGCTACGGCTGCGCCGCGATGTTCGGCCGCGTGTTCAAGGGCCTGGACCCGATGGTGCCCGCGGCCGGCTCGCTGTTGAGCGGTGCGGCCCTGCTCGTGCCCGCGAGCCTGGCGATCGACAGGCCCTGGACGCTCGCCCCCTCGGCCGCGTCGATGCTGGCCGTTGTGGCGCTGGCAGTGCTGTCGACCGCGCTGGCCTTCACGATCTACTTCCGGCTCATCAAGACGCTGGGGCCGATGTCGACCTCGGCGCAGGCTTATCTGCGCGTGCCCATCGGCGTGACGATCGGCGTGGTGTGCCTGGGCGAGACGCTGGCGCCCACGGCGTGGGTCGGGCTGGCCTGCGTGGTGGTGGGCGTGGTCGCGATGACGATGCCCGACACACAACTTTTGCGCCGAGGCCTTCGTTTTTTACGCGGCTTTTAGACCCGCGCTCCTACGCTGCCGGCTCCTCCATCCGTTAGCGAATTCTTTCGATGAAACACCTCCTTCGCACCGCCTTGCCGGTGCTCGTTCTTCCCACCCTGTTCGCCCTGCCGGTGCTCGCCAACGCGCAGCTCACGGGCAACGTGGCGTTGACCACGAACTACAAGTTCCGCGGCCAGGACCAGGACATGCTGGGCAAGAACGACTACGCCAAGACCCGCGGCTTCAAGCCCGCCGTGCAGGGCGGTTTCGACTACGCCTTCGGCGACAGCGGCTTCTACGTCGGCAACTGGAATTCGAGCGTCAACTGGCTCAAGGGCAACAGCCTCGAGAGCGACCTGTACGGCGGCTACAAGTTCAAGGCTGGCCCGCTCGACATGGACGTGGGCGCCCTCACCTACCTGTACCCGGGAAATTCGACGGGCAACACGACGGAGCTGTACGCCAGCGCGGGCTACACCGACGCCACGCTCGGCTCGTTCACGCTGAAGTACTCGCACACGGTGTCGAAGGACTACTTCGGTTACGCCGGCGCCAAGACCGGCTCGGGCCGCTCGGGCCGCAACACCGGCTACCTGAACCTGGCCTACAGCAAGGAGATCGTGCCCAAGGTCACGCTGAAAGCGGCTGTCGGCTACACGAACATGTCGAGTGACATCCGCAGCCTGGGCTACAGGAGCTACGTGGACTACAACATCGGCGCCACCTACGACTTCGGCAGCGGCCTCACGCTCACGGGCTCGGTGCAGGGCGCGAACAAGAAGAGTTCGTACGTTTCCGTGGCCAACCCGGGCTTCGACTACGGTTTCGGCACCGTCGGCCAGACGACCTACTCGCCGAACAAGGCCCGCTTCATCCTGACGCTGACCAAGACGCTGTGATCAGTCGATGCTGATGTTCGCCGCCTTGGCGACCTCGGCCCACTTCACGCGGTTGGCGTGCACGGTCTTCTTGAACTGGGCGGGCGACTCGATGCGCACCGTGTTGCCCTGGCTCTCGAAGCGCTCGCGGATCTCGGGCTGCTCGAGCACCGTCTTCACGGCGGCGTTGAGCTTGTCGACGATGTGGGCGTCGGTGCCCTTGGGCGCGAAGATGCCGAACCAGATGGCGCTGTCGAAGCCCTTGGTGCCGGGCAGGCCGCTGGAGGCGATGGTCGGCACTTCCTTCACGGCCGGCACCGCCGTGGCGGTGGTCACGCCCAGCAGGCGCACCTTGCCGGCCTTGTAGTGCGGCAGCACGGTCTGCACCTGGTTCATGATGCAGCAGGTCTCGCCGCGCACCACCGAGGTGATGGCCTCGGGGCCGCCCTTGTAGGGCACGTGGACCATGTTCAGGCCCAGGCGCGAGTTGAACTCGGCAAAGGCCATGTGCGTGCCCGCGCCGTTGCCGGTGGAGGCGTAGTTGTACTTGCCGGGGTTGGCCTTCACCAGCTCGACGAACTCCTTGAGCGTGCGCACGTTGATCACGTCGGGGTTGATGGTGAGCACGTTCGACACGTCGAGCACGGGCGCCACGGGCACGAAGTCGGCCTCCACGTCGAAGGGCAGCTTCTTGTAGAGCGCGGCATTGCTGCCATGCGTGGCGGCGGTGCCGAACGAGAGCGTGTAGCCGTCGGGCTTGGCGTGCGCGACGTACTCGCTGGCGATGTTGCCGGACGCGCCCGACTTGTAGTCGATGATCACGGGCTTGCCGAGCTGGCGCGACAGCGGCTCCTGGATGGCGCGGGCCACCACGTCGACGCCCGAGCCGGCCGGGAAGCCCATGATCAGTGTGACGGGTTGTTGCGGCCAGTCGGGCTGGGCCAGCGCCAGGGTCGATGCGGCAGCGGTGCAGAGCAAGGCGCCAGCGGCCAGCAGGGCGCGACGCGGGAAGGGAGAATGGGCCATGTCGGTCTTTCTTCGAGGCGGACGGTGCAGGCGCCGATTGTGGCGCGCGGCTGATATCTGTTTGCACATGTGCTTATGCACCGCGCCCCTTGCCTCTCCATAATCGCTCCATGGTCCGCCCCACACAACAACTCCACACCCATCGCGAACCGGTGCCTGTGCGCGCCGCCGCCACCGTCCTGCTGCTGCGCGACACCGACGCCGGCCTGGAGGTCCTCATGACCCGCCGCTCGGCCACCGCGAGCTTCGCGCCCGGTGCCTACGTCTTTCCGGGGGGCCACATCGACGCGGCCGACGCCGCCGCCGCGCGCATCGCGGCACGCCGCGCCACGCAGAGCGACACGCAGCACACGCAGGCCATCGCCGCGATCCGCGAGGCCTTCGAAGAACTGGGCATCCTGCTGGCCCGCCATGCCGATGGCCGCGCGGTGACTGCCGGCGAGGTCGCCGCCATGGACCGCAATGCCACCGCCGGCACGGCCTTCGCCGACCAGTGCGCCGCGCGCGGCCTGGTGCTGTCGGCCGACGAGGTCTTCACCTTCGCGCACTGGATCACCGACCGCGACCTGCCCAAGCGCTTCGACGTGCCCTTCCTTGTGGCGCGCATGCCCGAGGGCCAGGTGCCCACGGCCGACGAGAGCGAGCAGTTCGAGCCCTGCTGGGTGCGCCCGGCCGACGCGCTGGCGCGCCACGAGGCCGGCAGCTTCTTCATGATCTTCCCGACCATCCGCACGCTGCAGCGCATGGCGGCCTACGCGACGGTCGACGCGGTGCTCGCGGCCTGCGCGCCCGGGGCCGACGGCCAGGAGAAGCCGCTGTGGACCAGCTGCCCGCGCGCCGGCCTGCTCAAGGGCGAGGACGCGCGCTACATGGAACACGAGTCGCCCTTCGGCGAGCTCGCGCTGGTGTGCCCCGACGGCCAGATCGCGCACGCGCTCGACTGGCAGAGCACGCAGCCCGTGGCGCTGCTGAAGAACGTGCAGCGCCTCACCGCGCCGAACCCGAGTGCCATGACCGGCCCAGGCACCAACACCTACCTCGTGGGCGACGCGGCCACCGGCTACCTCGTGATCGACCCAGGCCCGAACGACGCGACGCACCTGGCGCGGCTGATCGAAGCCACGCAAGGCGACATCCGCCTGATCGTCTGCACGCACTCGCACGCCGACCACTCGCCGGGCGCTGCGCCGCTGCAGGCGCTGTGCGCGGCGGGGCGCAAGCCGCCGATCCTCGGGCTGTCGTCCGCGCCCACGGCCCGTTCCACCGCGCGCTTCAGCGCCGAGCGCGAGCTGGCTGACGGCGAACGGCTGGTGCTCTCGGGCACCGCGCCCGACGGCACGCCGCTCGTGCACACGCTGCGCGCCATCCACACGCCCGGCCACGCGGCCAATCACCTGTGCCTGGTGCTGGAAGAAGACGGCCTGCTGTTCTCGGGCGACCACATCCTGAACGGCAGCACGACGGTGGTCGATCCGCCGGACGGCGACATGACGGCGTACCTCGATTCGCTCGACAAGCTGGACGCGGCCTGCGCGGCCGGCGGCATCGACTTCATCCTGCCGGCGCACGGCTACGTGATCGGCTTTGCGCGCACGGCCATCGCGCACCTGAAGGCGCACCGCCTCAAGCGCGAGGCCAAGATCGCCGCCGCGATGCAGCGGCTGCCCGACGGCACGCCCGAGCAGTGGCTGCCGCTCGCCTACGACGACGTGCCCGAGCGCATGTGGCCGGTGGCCGCGCGTTCGCTGGCGGCGCACGTGGCGCGCATCCGTCAACTGGCCGACGCGCGATGAACCGCTCGAACCGCCCCTCTGCGCCTGACGACGAAGGCGTGCGCCTGGCCAAGCGCGTGGCCGCGATGGCCCAGGTGTCTCGCCGCGAGGCCGAGCTGCTGATCGAGAACGGCGCCGTGAGTGTCGACGGCGTGCCCGCCCTGCTGCCGCAGTCGCGCGTGCAGCCGCACCAGCAGGTCGAGATCGCCGCCGGTGCGCGGCCCGAGCCCGTGGTGCCGGTGACGATGGTGCTCTACAAGCCCGCCGGCATGCCGACCGACAACGCGCACCAGCTGCTGGTGGCCGCGAACCACCACGAGCCCGAGCGCGAGGGCCAGCGCTTCCTGCCGGCGCACGCGCGCGGCCAGCGCTGCATGACGCCGCTCGAAACCGGCGCCAGCGGCCTCGTGGCCTACACGCAGGAATGGCGCATCGAGCGCAAACTGCAGGAAGACGCGGGCATCCTCGAACACGAAGTGATGGTCGACGTGGCCGGCCCGGTGAGCCCCGAGGTGCTGGCACGGCTGGAGCGTTCGCCCGCGCGCGTGAGCATCGGCCGGCAGTCGCCCGAGCAGACCGGCCTGCGCTTTGCGCTCAAGGGCGCGCGGCCCGGGCAGATCGCGCACATCTGCGACGGAGTGAACCTGCGCATCGTCGCCATGCGGCGCCTGCGCGTGGGCCGTGTCTCGCTGGCCGGGCTGCAGCCGGGCCAGTGGCGCTACCTGGCGCCGAACGAGCGTTTTTGAAAGCGGCTTGAGGACGACGAGGCAGCACCGCAAACTGCCACCTGAAGACAGCGGCCCCGCGCCGCACACGGGAGATACCAGCACCATGAAGTTCGGCACACCGATCCGCACCCTGGCCTGCACCCTGCCCCTGACGCTGCTGGTGGGCTGCAGCTACCTCACGGCCCTGCTGTTCCCCGACGCGCCGGTCGGTTCACCGCCCGAAGCGACAACAGCCGCCTCACCCGCCGTGGTTTCCAAGGACGGCCTCGCGCCGATCACCGCGGTGCAGGTGGAGCGCATCCGCGAAGCCGTCGGCGGCAAGCCCCCGAGCCCCGCGGTGGGCAAGGTGGTGTGGAGCGCGTCGCCGACCATCGAATCCTTCTTGCGCACCGAAGGCTGCATCACGGCGCGCAACGGCGCGGTGCTCAACCCCTTCGCGGCGCCCGGCCGGTTGTTCGACGGCACGGGCTTCCAGGGCGGGCCGATGGCCGAGATGCAGTACCACGACAAGACCGCCTGCGTGACGGTGCAGCGCATCCAGAACTGGAAGCTGGTGTCGCCCCGGCTGCTGCGCTTCGAGGTGGTCTACGTGGGCGACGACGGCGAGGAACGCGCCATCAAGCGCCACGAACTGACGCGCCAGCCCAAGGGCGGCTGGCTGTTCACGCGCTGAGCGTTGCGGCCGGCGAGCGGCACGTGCCGCTCAGCGGACGGTCGTGGCGGGCTTGCCTTGTTGGCTTTGTGCGAGCGCGTCATCGGCCGGCTCCCAGCCGCCGCCGAGCGCCATGAACAGCACGACCTGGTCGTCGGCCAGCTGCGCCTCGCTGGCGGCCAAGGCGGCGTCGGCGCCGGCCAGTGCGCGCTCGGCGTCGAGCGCGTCGAGGTAGGCGGTGCGGCCGTTGCGGTACAGCTGGCGCGCCTGCGCGGCGACCTTGGCGCTTTCGTCGCGCGAGGCCTGCAGGGCGGCGCGGCGGTCGAGCTCGCGGGCGTAGGTGCCGAGCGCGGTCTCGGTCTCGCGCAGCGCCGTGAGCACGGTGCCGTCGAACTTGGCGAGCGCGGCGCGCGTGCCGGCCTCGGCCTGTGCAATGCGGGCCTGCGCGGCGCCGGTGTTGGGCACGGTCCACGAGATCAGCGGGCCCACGCTCCAGGCCAGCGTGTCCTGGCGGCCGAAGCCGGTGGCATGGCCGGCCGACGAGCCCGACAGGCCCAGCGTGACCTTCGGATAAAGATCGGCCGTGGCCACGCCGATGCGCGCGGTGGAGGCAGCGAGGCTGCGCTCGGCCTGGCGGATGTCGGGCCGGCGGCGCAGCAGCGCGGCGCCGTCGCCCACCGGCAGTGCGCCGGCCACGCGCGGCGGCGTGGTGCAGTCGGCCACCTCGCGCGGAAAGTCCTGCGGCAGTGCGCCGGTGAGCGTGGCCAGGCGGTAGAGCGCGCCCTGGCGCTGGGCCTTCAGCGGCGGCAGCGCGGCGTCGAGCTGCGCGAGCTGGGCGCGCGCGCGGCCGGCGTCGATGGCGCCGGCGCGGCCTGCGCGTTGCAGGCGTTCGGTGACGTTCACGGCGTCTTGCTGCAGCGCGACCGACTTCTGCGCGATCTGCAGCCGCAGGCCGGCCGAACAGGCCTCGGCGTAGGCGCGCGCGGTGCCCGCCGCAACGCTCACGCGCACGAGGTCGAGCGCGGCTTCGGCGGCCTGGCTGTTGGCGGCCGAGGCTTCGATGGCGCGGCGGATCTGGCCGAACAGGTCGACCTGGTACGACAGCGACGCGCCCGCGCTGTAGTTGAAGGTGTTCGGCGGCTCGTAGCCCTTTTGCAGCAGCGACAGGCCCGAGACGTGGCCGAAGGACGGCCCGCCGTTCACGCCGATGGTGGGGTACTTGGCGCCGGCCACTTCGGTTTCGATGGCGCGTTCGCGCTCGAGGTTGGCCACGGCCTGGCGCAGGTCGGTGTTGTGCGCGAGCGCCTGGGTGACGAGCCGGTCGAGCAGCGGGTCGTGGTACAGGCGCCACCAGTGCGCGGGCAGCGGCGCGGCATTCGCCGGTGCTTCGGCGAAAGGCTTGGTCGCAGCGGGCTGGCTGGCCAGCGCTTCGGGCGGCTGCCGGTAGTCGGGGCCGACCGCCGCGCAGGCCGCGAGCCCGGCCGCGACCGCGAGCGAAGCCATGCGAAAGGCGAAGCGGGTCATGGCGGTCATCCCTTCTTCGGCGTGGCGGCAGCGTGGGCCGCGTCGTGTTCGAGGACCTGCACCGTGACCGTCTGGCCGGCCACGAGGCGCGCGCCTTCGGGCAGCGGGTCGAGCTTCACGCGCACCGGGATGCGCTGCGCCAGCCGCACCCAGTTGAAGGTCGGGTTCACGCTGGGCAGCAAGTTGGCGCTGGTGGAGCGGTCGCGGTCGGCGATGCCGGCGGCCACGCTGTCGACCGCGCCTTCGAGCACCGCGCCGCCGCCCATCGGCGTCACGCGCACGCGATCGCCCAGGTGGATGCGCGGCAGCTTCGTTTCTTCGAAATAGCCTTCGACATAGAACGACTGCGCATCGACCAGCGCGAGCACCGGCCGGCCGGCGGCGGCGTAGCTGCCCTGGCGCAGGTCGAGGTTGGTGACGAGGCCGTCGGCCGGCGCGCGCACTTCGGCGCGCTGCAGGTTCAGGCGCGCCGAATCGAGCGCCACCTCGGCCTGCGCGACGGCGGCCTGCGCCTGCTCGACGCGGGCGCGGGTCTGTTCGCGCGACTCCTTCGACACCAGCTCGTCGAGCCCCGTGTTGCGCGCGTTCTCGCGCTGGGCCTGGGCGCTCACGGCGCGCTGCGCGGCGAGCGCGGCCTGCGCCTGGCGCACGGCGAGGTCGTAGCGCGCGCGGTCCACCTCGAACAGCAGCGTGCCGGCGGCGACCGGCTGGTTGTCGCGGATCGGCACGGCCGTGACGAGGCCCGACACGTCGGGCGCGATCTGGACCACGTTGGCGCGCACGCGGCCGTCGCGCGTCCACGGCGCGAGCTCGTAGTGGTCCCACAGGCGAAAGCCCGCCCAGACGGCGGCGGCCACCACGGCCACGGTGAGGAGAACGCGCAGCAGGCTCTGGGCCCGGGGGTTGTCTGCGAAGGGGTTGGCTTTCATGGGAATCTCTGTGTTGTTTGAGTTGTCGTTGCAGGCGTCATTGCAGGTGCGCCGTGAGGCGGCTCAGGCCGTACAGCAGCAGCAGGTACAGCGCCATGTCGAACAGCGCCGGGTGCCACACCCAGCGGTACAGGCCGGTGGCGGCGAGCAGCCGGCGCACACCCCACAGGGCGAGCAGCGCGGCGCCGGCCAGCAGCATGAGCCAGGGCACGTAGAGCCCGTAGAAACTGGCTTCGCCGATCATGCGGAAGCTCCTTGCGGTGAAGAGGAAGACACGCCTGCCAGCGAAGGCGGCGCGTCGGGGAACAGGTTGCGGCGCAGGCCGACCAGCGCGGTGACGGCGGCGCGCGACGCGGTGGAGGTGTCGCGCGCGGCGAGCACGGCCGCCAGCGCCTCGTCGATCTGCGGCAGGAGCGCGGCCGGGCGCGGCGCCATGCGGCCTTCGCCGCGCTGGCGGAAGAAGCGCGCGATGCCGCCGAGCAGCGCGGCCGAGGTGGCCATCGGCAACTGGGCGCGCACGCGCTGCAGCACGGCGATGTCGGCGCCCATGCGCAGGTCGCGCAGCGCGTCGTTGGCGGCCACGCCTTCCACGGTGCCGCCGGCCTGCGCGATGCGCGGCGCCAGCAGGCCGATGCGGTCGAGCATGCGCACGGCGTAGGCGTCGCTCTGCGCGTACTGCGGCTGGGTGGAGGCGGCCATGTCGCCGAGTTCGCGCCAGGTGGCGCGCTGGATGCGGCGCGCGCTCCAGTCGGCGCCCACCGAACGCACCAGCCGCGTGACGCGCGCGGCCATCACCACGCCGACGATCTGGCCGGTCATGCTGTTGATGAAGCTCACGAGGTCGGCGCTGGCGGTGTCGTGCATCGCCAGCGTGCCCGACACGCCGAACACCAGCGCCATCGCGGCCATGAAGTGCGTCGGGCGCGGCAGGTACAGGCCCAGCACCAGGAACAGCGGCGCGCAGACCAGCGCGAGCATGCCGAAGTCCTGCACCGTGGGCATGAGCACGAGCACGTAGACGGCCGAGATGGGAATGGACCACAGCGTCCACTTCAGGAAGCCGTGCATCGCGGGCACGGGGTCGTCCATGGTGGCGAAGAAGCAGCAGAAGACGGCGGCCATCATGGTGGCGGCCGAGCCCATGGTCCAGCCCGTGAGGATCCAGAACGCGCCGCACACGCAGATGGCGATGACGGCGGCCAGCGCCGACAGCAGCGCCATGCCGTGGTCGCGGTGCATCGCGCGCTGGCCCAGCGCGGCCGTGCGGCGCAGCGGCGCGCCGCCCTTCAGGCCTTCGTCGATGTCGCGGCGCAGCTGGGCGCAGGCGGTCCAGCCGTCGACCAGTTCTTCGAGCCGCCCCGCGAGGCCGATGCGCAGGGCGCGGGCCCAGGGACTGAACCCCGTGTCCTGCGCGCTGCCCAGCGCGGCGATCGCCTGGCGCAGCGCCTCCAAGCGTGCGGAGGCATCGACGGCCGGATCGCTTTCGTCGCGCAGCCACTGCGCGGCCAGCGCCAGCACGGCGGTGACGTCGGGCGCGAGGCGGCCTTCGGCTTGCGCCAGCGCCTGCAGCCGGTCTTCAACGGCCGACAGCGCTGGCGTGAGCGCCGCCACGCGGTCCTGCATGGCGCGGATCGCGCCGGCGGTCCAGCGCAGGTGCGTGGTGTCGAAGGGCACGTGGGTCGAGAGCAGGCGCAGCTGCGTGATGTCGCCGGCGAGGCGGCGGCGGTCGTCGTCCAGGCGCTTGGGGTCGGCGTCCTTGGGCGTGCTGCGGTCGCCGGGCTGGAACAGGTCGCCGATCCATTGGCGCGCGTCTTTCAGCGTGCGGTCGAGCAGGCCCAGCACGGTGGGCGCGAGCCCCGCGGGCAGCACGAGGCTGTGGACCAGCGTGGCGCAGAAGATGCCCAGGCCGATCTCTTCCACGCGCGCCACGGCGGTGTCGAACAGCACGAGCGGCGTCTGCACCGACGGAAAGCCGATCAGCGCCGCCGTGTAGCCCGCGAGCATGAAGACGTACGAGCGCGGCGTGCGGTCGAGCAGCGACACATACAGGCACAGCCCGACCCACAGCGCGAGCACCAGCGTGAGCAGTTCGGGCGCGTTGGACAGCGCGGGCACCATCAGCACGGTGGCGACGCTGCCGATGAGCGTGCCGCAGAAGCGGAACACCGCCTTGGAGCGCACGGCGCCGGCCAGCGGATGGGCGACGACGTAGGTGGTCATGAGCGCCCAGAACGGGCGCGGCAGGCCGGCGCGGCTGGCCAGGTACATCGCCAGCATCGCGGCGGCAAAGCTCTTGACGGAAAAGAGAACTTCCGCGCGGGTGAAGCGCGGCAGGGCCATCGACATTGCCATTTACTGGCCGCGCCCTTCCTGCTGCAGGCTCTGCATGCCGGCGGCACTGCGGCCGAGCTTGGCCTCGAGCGCGCCGAAGACGCGCAAGGTGGCGGCGATGTCCTCGTCGGGAATGCCTTCGAACAGCGCAGCGCGCATCTGGCGCAGCGCGGCCTCGATGGGCTCGCACACGGCGCGGCCGGCGGGCGTGAGGTGCAGCGTCTTGGCGCGGCGGTCGGCCGGGTCTTCGCGGCGCTCGACGAAGCCGGCCTCGACCAGCTGGTCGAGCGAGCGCACCAGCGAGGGCCCTTCGATGCCCAGCGCCTCGGCCACCGTGCCCTGGCGCACGCCGTCTTCCATGCGCCCGAGCACCACGACCGGCCAGGCCAGCGTCTGCGACAGGCCCACGTGCGCCACCGCCTTGTCGGCCGCCGCGCGGTAGCCGCGCTGGAGCACCGACAGCGAGGTGCCGAGCCGCATCAGCGCGTGTTCGCGCAACGGGGAGATGGGTTCGGTATCGGCCACGGCGTTATCAATTAGTTAGCTTGCTAACAATTGTACGGGTTTCTACCGAGTCTTGCACGCGGCCGCGCACGACGCCGGCACGCGGCCCAAGGAAAAAGGGGGAGAGAAAGAAAAGTGTGAAGCTCGCCGATAAGCCGGATTCTGTGCACCGGAGCCCTCTTGCGAAGACCCCGGCGTGACCGCCATTACTCTGGGCCGTTTGTCGCCAAACGGCTCGATGCCACCTACCCGCCAGCTCAGCGGAACCACCTCAATACTGGCCTACTTGGTGTTGCTGCGCGCAGAGATTGCCCGTTTCACCCGAACTGAATCGGCTCGTCTCTGTTGCTCTGATCCTCACCTCACGGTGGAGAGTCGTTAACTCCTGCGCTGTCCTGTGCAGTCCGGACGTTCCTCCAGTGCGATCTTTCGACCCGATGCTGTTGCCCGAAGGCAGAGCGTCGTCCCTTTCGGGCTTGCACCAGCGGCGGTCTGGCGTGCTTCACCTCTCGATTATCGCCCGCCCCATCAATGACCCTTCAAGCGGTGTCGCGCGCCGACCTTCAACCGGGCGTTTCGCTGTCGCCGGCCTGCACCAGGCGCAGCTTGCGCAACGTCCGATGGAAGTTACTGCGGTCGATGCCGGCCTCGCGCGCGGCGCTGGCCACGCGGCCGCCGTGGCGGGCCAGCAGTTCCAAGAGCCAGGCCCGCTGGAAGGCCTCGGTCGCCTCGCGCAGCGTGCCGCCAGCGATGGCAGGCCCCGCGTGTTCGTTCGCCGGGGCCTGCACGGGCGCTGCCACCGCGCCCCCCACGGCGGCAGCGCTGTCCAGCGCCAGGTGATGCGGTTCGATGGCCGTCCAGCGCGAGCCGCGCGGCTGTTCCCTGAACGCCCGCAGCGAGGCGCGGCTGATCACATGCTCGAGCTCACGCACATTGCCCGGCCAGCCGTGCGCCAGCATGGCGGCCTTCGACGCCGGCGAGAGCCGCAGGTTGCGCGCGCCCAGCCGGTGCTGGTTCTCCTCGAGAAAGCTGCCGGCGAGCACGAGCACGTCGCGCCCCCGTTCGCGCAGCGGCGCGACCACGAGCGGGTAGACCGACAGCCGGTGGTACAGGTCGGCGCGAAAGCGCCCCTGTGCGATCGCCGCGGGCAGGTCGCGGTTGGTGGCCGCGATCACGCGCACGTCGACCTTGCGCATGCGGTCGCTGCCGGGGCGCTGCACCTCGCCGCTTTGCAGCACGCGCAGCAGCTTGGCCTGCACGCTCGGCGGCAGTTCGCCGACCTCGTCGAGAAAGAGCGTGCCGCCGTCGGCGATCTCGAACTTGCCGTCGCGGTCCTGCACAGCGCCGGTGAACGCGCCGCGCTTGTGGCCGAAGAGTTCGCTGTCGGCCAGCGACTCGGGCAGCGCCGCACAGTTGACCTGCACGAGCGGCTGCTCGCTGCGCCGCGAGCGCGCGTGCAGGCGCTGCGCGACCAGGTCCTTGCCGACGCCGGTTTCGCCGAGCAGCAGCACCGTGAGGTCGGACACGGCGACGGTGTCGATCTCGTGGCACAGCTGCTTCATCGCCGGGCTGCTGCCCAGCAGCTCGCGCGGCGCGCCACGCCCCGCACGCAGCGCCTGCGCGACGGCCTGCTCGCGCATCGCGCGCGCCTGCATCTCGCGGATCGTGTGGGCGGCCTCGATGCCGGTTTCGACGAGGGCGATCAATGCCTCCATCTGCGCCGGGCCCACAGCATCGAAGGCGTGCGGCTCCAGCGCGTCCAACGTGAGCAAGCCCCAGACGGCGCCGCGCAGGCGCAGCGGCGCGCCCATGCAGTCGTGCACCGGCAGGATGCCCGGCTGGCCGGCGACGAGGCCGTCGTACGGGTCGGGCAGGTTGCTGTCGTGGGCGAAGCGCAGGCCCCGTTCGCTGGCGAGCAGGCGCGCGAAGCGCGGATGGGCGGCGACGGGAAACTGGCGCCCGAGGGTTTCATCGCTCAGGCCGTCGACCGCGACGGGCTTCAGCACGTCGACGTCGAGCTGCAGCAGCGCGGCGGCATCGCAGCGGACCAGTCCCCGCGCGGCGGCGAGCAGCGATCGGTAGCGGGCAGCCTCGGCTTCGGGCTCGGGCTCGGGTGGTGAGGCCTCGGTGGTCGAATCGACACGCAATGTGGTCATAAGTACAACGCTGAAGTTGTTGTGAATTTGACCACGCCTGATAAATCCCCAATGGCGTCAAGCACTTACAGAGGCCTTCCGGCTGGCACGGATCGTGAGATGACCAACGCATCTCAACCGAAGGACCGCCAGACTATGAATCCGCAAACCATCGCCATCGTCAAGTCCACCGTGCCCGCGCTCCAGGCCCACGGCGAGGCCATCACCAGCCACTTCTACAAGATCATGTTCGAGGGCCATCCGCAGGTGAAGGCCTTCTTCAACGAAGCGCACCAGGCGGCCGGCACGCAGGCGCGCGCGTTGGCGGGGGCGGTCATCGCGTACGGCGCGCACATCGACCGGCTCGAAGCGATCGCCGGCGCCCTGCCCCGCATCATCCAGAAGCACGCCGCGCTGGGCGTGCTGCCGGAGCACTACCCGATCGTCGGCCACTACCTGCTGCGCGCCGTGAAGGAGGTGCTCGGCGATGCCGCGACCGACGAGGTGATCGCCGCCTGGGGCGAAGCCTACGAATCGCTGGCGGGCCTGCTCATCGACGCGGAAGAAGCCGTCTACAGCGCCAATGCGGCGCAACCCGGCGGATGGCGCGGCACGCGCGAGTTCCGCGTGGCCCGGCGCGAAGACGAAAGCGAGGTCATCACCTCGTTCTACCTGGAGCCCGTGGACGGCGGCGCGCTGCTGGCCTTCACGCCGGGGCAGTACCTCACGCTGGTGCTGGAGATCGACGGCCAGCCGGTGCGCCGCAACTACTCGCTGTCCGACGCGCCAGGCAAGCCGTGGTACCGCATCAGCGTGAAGAAGGAAGAAGGCGGCCGCGCCTCGAACTGGCTGCACGCAGCCGCCGCGGTCGGCACGCGGCTGCAGGTGCAGGCGCCGTGCGGCGACTTCGTGCTGCAGCCCGCGGGCGAGCAGGCGCGCCCGCTCGTGCTGGTGACGGGCGGCGTGGGCATCACGCCCGCGATGAGCATGCTCGAATCGGTGGCGCACACCGGCCGGCCGGTGCACTTCGTCCATGCGGCGCGGCACGGCGGCGCGCATGCGTTCCGCGCCCGCGTCGACGCGCTCGCGCAGCGGCATGCGAATGTGAAGCCGCTGTATGTCTACGACGCGCCGCGCGAGAGCGACACGCCGCACGCGACCGGCTTCGTCACCCGCGAGCTGCTGGCCGGGCTGCTGCCGGAAGACCGCGACGTCGACCTGTACTTTCTCGGGCCGAAGCCCTTCATGCAGGCGGTGTATGCGAACGGGCTGGCGCTCGGCGTGCCCAAGCAGCAGTTGCGCTACGAGTTCTTCGGGCCGCTGGAAGCCCTGGAGGCCTGAACCGCAACGGCCTGCCATCCCCTCGTGCTGAAACGGTCGCGGGCCGGGTGCAACCCGGCCCAGGGGGCGCCACAATGCGCGCTGACCATCCGACCCTCGCACCCAAGGAGATTCCATGAAGGCCCAGAACATCCTCCAGACCATCGGCAACACGCCGCACATCCGCATCAACCGCCTGTTCGGCCATGCGAAGCAGCAGGTCTGGATCAAGTCGGAGCGCGCCAACCCCGGCGGCTCGATCAAGGACCGCATCGCGCTGTCGATGGTGGAAGACGCCGAGAAGAGCGGCGCGCTCAAGCCCGGCGGCACCATCGTCGAGCCCACCTCGGGCAACACCGGCATCGGCCTGGCGATGGTCGCGGCCGTCAAGGGCTACAAGCTGATCCTGGTGATGCCCGACAGCATGTCGGTGGAGCGCCGCCGCCTCATGCTGGCCTACGGCGCCACCTTCGACCTCACGCCGCGCGCCAACGGCATGAAGGGCTCCATCGCCCGCGCCGAGGAAATCGTGGCCGGCACGCCAGGCGCGTGGATGCCGCAGCAGTTCAACAACCCCGCCAACGTCGACGTGCACGTGCGCACCACGGCCGAAGAGATCGCGGCCGACTTTCCCGAGGGCATCGACGTGCTCATCACCGGCGTGGGCACGGGCGGCCACATCACCGGCGTGGCGAAGGTGCTCAAGAAGAAGTGGCCCAAGCTGCAGGTGTTCGCAGTGGAGCCCGTGGCCTCGCCCGTGATCTCGGGCGGCGCGCCGGCGCCCCACCCCATCCAGGGCATCGGCGCGGGCTTCATCCCGAAGAACCTCGACACCTCGCTGCTCGACGGCGTGCTGCAGGTCGACGCCGAGCCGGCGCGCGAAATGGCGCGCCGCTGCGCGGTCGAGGAAGGCATCCTGGTCGGCATCTCCTCGGGCGCGACGCTCGCGGCCATTGCGCAGAAGCTGCCCTCGCTGGCGCCCGATGCGGTGGTGCTGGGCTTCAACTACGACACCGGCGAGCGCTACCTCTCCGTCGAGGGCTTCCTGCCCGCCTGACCCAGCTACAAGTTTCATAGCGCCTCGGGCGCTTAAAATCGTCGGTCTGCTTGATAACCACAAGCCCCACGACATGCTGCGAATCTCCGAACTCAAACTCCCGCTCGACCACGCGCCTGACGCGCTGGCCACCCTGATCGCCCGGACGCTCGACGTTCCGATTGAAGCGATCGCCTCCCACACCGTCTACAAGCGCAGCTTCGACGCCCGCAAGGTCGACCTGCTCACGGTCTACATCTGCGACGTGCAGCTGGCCGACGCGGCGCTCGAAGCCGCGCTGCTGGCCAAGCACGCCAGCCACCCGCACATCCAGCCCGCGCCCGACATGCGCTACACGCCGCCGGGCCAGGCGCCCGACGATGCGACGCGCCCCGTGGTGATCGGCTTCGGCCCCTGCGGCATCTTCGCGGCGCTGATGCTCGCGAAGATGGGTTTCAAGCCCATCGTGCTCGAACGTGGCAAGACCGTGCGCCAGCGCACCCGCGACACCTGGGGCCTGTGGCGCAAGAGCGTGCTCAACCCCGAGTCGAACGTGCAGTTCGGCGAAGGCGGTGCCGGCACTTTTTCAGACGGCAAGCTCTACAGCCAGATCAAGGACCCGCGCTTCCTCGGCCGCAAGGTGATGGAAGAGTTCGTGAAGGCCGGCGCACCGCCCGAAATCCTGTACGTCGCGCATCCGCACATCGGCACCTTCAAGCTGGTGAAGGTGGTCGAGAACATCCGCGAGCAGATCGTCGCGCTCGGCGGCGAGATCCGCTTCGAGCAGCGCGTGACCGACGTGCACATCGAAGACGGCCACCTGCGCGGCCTGACGGTGCTGGACCAGACGACCGGCCAGAGCAGCGAGCTGCACGCCGACCACGTCGTGATGGCACTGGGCCACAGCTCGCGCGACACCTTCGAGATGCTGCATGCGCGCGGCGTGTACATCGAGGCCAAGCCTTTCTCCATCGGCTTTCGCGTCGAGCATCCGCAGGGTCTCATCGACCGCGCCCGCTGGGGCCGCCACGCGGGCCACCCGCTGCTGGGCGCGGCCGACTACAAGCTGGTGCACCACGCCAGCAACGGCCGCTCGGTCTACAGCTTCTGCATGTGCCCCGGCGGCACCGTGGTCGCGGCCACCAGCGAGCCTGGCCGCGTGGTCACGAACGGCATGAGCCAGTACTCGCGCAACGAACGCAACGCCAACGCGGGCATCGTGGTGGGCATCGACCCGAAGGACTTCCCCGGCGATGCGCTGGCAGGCATCGCGCTGCAGCGCCAGCTCGAAAGCAACGCCTACGTGCTCGGCGGCAGCAACTACCACGCGCCCGGCCAGCTGGTGGGTGACTTCATCGCCGGCAAGCCCTCGACCGCGCTCGGCAGCATCATCCCGTCGTACAAACCCGGCGTGACGCCGACCGACCTGCACCAGGCCCTGCCCGCCTACGCCATCGAGGCGATGCGCGAGGCCTTCCCCGCCTTCGGCCGCAAGATCAAGGGCTTCGACACGCACGACGCCGTGCTCACGGGCGTGGAAACACGCACCTCGTCGCCGATCAAGATCACGCGCGGCGACGACTTCCAGAGCCTCAACGTGCGCGGCCTCTACCCGGCCGGCGAAGGCGCGAGCTACGCGGGCGGCATCCTGTCTGCCGGCGTGGACGGCATCAAGGTGGCCGAGGCCGTAGCGCGCAGCGTGCTCGGCACGGCGGTTGGACGATGAACTTCCAACGCCCCTCCACCGGCCAGCTGGCCGTCGCCACGCTGGCGATGGCCGCCGTGGTGCTCGCGTCCAACATCCTCGTGCAGTTCGCCATCAACGACTGGCTCACCTGGGGCGCCTTCACCTACCCGGCGGCCTACCTCGTGAGCGACCTCGTCAACCGGCGCTTCGGCCCCGGCATGGCGCGACGCGTGGCGTGGGTCGGCTTCGCGGTGGCCGTGGCGGTGTCGCTGCTGCTGGCGCCGGCGCGCATCGCCGCCGCCTCGGGCCTGGCCTTCATCGCCTCGCAGCTGCTCGACATCCGCGTGTTCGACCGCCTGCGCCGGGGCCTGTGGTGGCGCGCGCCGCTGGTGGCCACGGTGATCGCGGCCGTGCTCGACAGCATCGTCTTCTGGGGCATCGCCTTCGCGGGCACCGACGGCCCCTGGCTCACCTGGGCGCTCGGCGACCTGGGCGTGAAGCTCGGTGTCGGCGTGCTGATGCTGCTGCCGTTCCGGCTGCTGATCGGCCGACAAGCCGCTGACCGAGGCACTGCACGCGCATGACCATCCGCCCTGACAATACCCGCAGGATGTTCCGACCGCGCTGACCGCGCGGGACCGGTTGTTCTTTTTCTTCCCTTTCCATCCCCTCGCGCCCATCGCCGAGCCTTCCGTATGACCGACGCATCCACCGCCGCCCCGAACACGAACTCGCGCAACGCACGGCGCCAGCGCCCGGACATGGCCGAGCAGCTGCAGCAGCTGAAGGCCGGCGCGGGCAGCACCGACGCAGGCGCTGACGCGTCGGCAACGCAGCCCACCGCCCCCGCGCAACAGCAGCAGCAACAACGCCCGCCGCGCGCCAAGCAACAGCGCCCGCATGGGCAGCAGCAGCCGCAGCAAGGGCGCAAGCCGCGCGGACAGCAGCCGCAACAGCAACAACAGCCCGAAGCCCAACGCGCACCGCGCAAGGTCAACCCGGTGCTCGAGCGCCTGTTCGAGCTGTACCCGCAGCTGTTCGGCGCGCGCTTCGTGCCGCTGAAGCTCGGCGTGTACGAAGAGCTGATCGCGCGCCATCCCGAAGACTTCAAGGCCGAAGACCTGAAGATCGCGATGGGCCAGCATGCGCGCTCCACGCGCTACCTCGAGAGCGTGGCCGCCGGCCATGCGCGCCATGACCTGGACGGCAACGCGCTCGACCCGGTCGCACCCGAGCACGTGCACCACGCCATCCTCGAGCTGCACCGCCGCCGTTCGCATCGCAACCCCGGCGAAGACCTGCGTCCGCAGCTGGTGACGCGCATCGCCAAGGCCATCGAAGCCTCGGGCCTCGACCACGAGGCCTATGCCGTGCTGGTGCGCTCGCGCGACGCCAACAACAACGCCGTCGTCGACGAAGCCCTGGCCGAACTCGCCCAGCAGGCCGCCAAGCGCGAAGCCCTGCTGCGCGCCTTCGAAGCCAGCGGCCGCAGCGAACAGGAGTTCGCCGACATGTACGGCATGAAACCCGGCGACGTGACGCGCACGCTGCAGCGGGTGCGGGACGACAAGAAGCGGGCCGAGGCTGCAGCCGCTGCCGCAGCGGTGGCCGCTGAAGCGGCGGCAGCCGCAGCGCCTGAAGTGCAGGCGGCGCCCGAAGCAGAAGCCGCCCCGGCCGCCCCCGAAGCGCCCGCTGCGGACTGACGCAACACGCCCGCTCCAACGAAAAAAGCCGCCACATCACTGTGGCGGCTTTTTTCATGGGCGACGGCGTTGGCCGCCGTGCCTGCAACTTGCTCAGCGCGCGTTCTGCAGCGCCGCGATGCGCTCTTCGATCGGCGGGTGCGTGGCAAACAGCTTGCCCATCGCGCCCGTGATGCCCATGGCTTCCACGGCCTTGGGCAGTTCGCCGGCCGGCAGGCCGCCCAGGCGGGCGAGTGCGTTCATCATCGGCTGGCGGTTGCCCATGAGTGCGGCGGCGCCGGCGTCGGCGCGGAACTCGCGCTGGCGCGAGAACCAGGCCACCACGATCGCGGCGGCGAAGCCGAGCACGATGTCCAGCACGATGGTGCTCACGTAGTAGCCGATGCCGGGGCCCGACGAACGGTCGTCGCCGCGGCGCAGGAAGCTGTCGACCGCGTAGCCGATCACGCGCGAGAGGAACACGACGAAGGTGTTCATCACGCCCTGGATCAGCGTCATCGTGACCATGTCGCCGTTGGCGATGTGCGCGACCTCGTGGCCGATGACGGCCTCGACTTCTTCGCGCGTCATGCCCTGCAGCAGGCCGGTGGACACGGCCACGAGCGACGAGTTCTTGAACGCGCCGGTGGCGAAGGCATTGGGCTCGCCTTCGAAGATGCCGACCTCGGGCATGCCGATGCCGGCCTTGTCGGCGAACTTGCGCACCGTGCCGACGATCCAGGCCTCGTCGGGCGACTGGGGGTTGTCGATCATGCGCAGGCCGGCCGTCCACTTGGCCATGGGCTTGCTGATGAGCAGCGAGATGATCGCGCCGCCGAAACCCATGACCAGCGCAAAGCCGAGCAGCGCCGTCAGGTTGAGCCCGTTGGCCGTGAGAAAGCGGTTGACGCCGAGCAGGCTGGCGACCACGCCGAGCACCGCGACGACCATCACGTTGGTCAGGACAAACAGAAGGATACGTTTCAAGTTGAATTCTCCGTGGGGAAATCTGCCCCCTTAGATAAGGGCTCCGGGGCCCTCTTCAAGCCGCGCGCGACGGGGAGGCCCTCGGTGTTGCTTCCGGTGGAGCCATGATAGGAGCAAAAGTTCTGGCGCCCCGATATTCCCCGCAGGAGTCAAGGCCTGTCAGAAAAGGCCGCTGGTGCCCGGTGCCGGGCGGGTGGCGATGTCGGCCTCGAGCCGGGCGCGACGGCGACTGCCCTGCGTCCAGCGCAGTGCAAACAGCACGCCGTTGACCAGCACCAGCCCCGCGGCGAACAGCCACCAGAGCACATGCGCGCCCGCTGCGGTCATGCGCGAGGCATCGAGCCTCGGGTCGACGCGCACCCACGGCGTGCCGGTGGAGTCCTTGCCGCTGGCGGTGACGAGGCCTTCGAGCGTGAAGGGCTTCAGGCCTTCCGCCGTGGCGTTGCGCTGCAGACGGGTCCAGCGGGCGAGCAGGGAACTGTCGGTGTCGTCCTCGGCGACATCGGCCACGGGCGCGCCTGCGGCCGACACATCGTCACTTCCTCCGCCGGGCGCCTGCACCCGCGCGTTGCCGATGCGGGCGGGAGATGCCAACAGCACGCCGCCCTGGGCGGGCACGATGGTCGGAAGCGCAGCCTCGATCTTCGTGGCCACCACGCTGTCGACCGCTTGCGCCAGCGCACGCTGCACCGACGCCAGCTGCTGGCGCGACAGCACGAGGTCGGCGTTCTCCTTCCCCGCTGCCGCGCTGGTCGCCAGCGCCTGCCAGGTGTTCACGGGCGTCTCGACGCCGTCCTTGTCGACCGTGGCGTCGATGGCGCGCACGAGCTCGCGCTGCAGGCGCTCGCAGGCGGCGGGCGACAGGCCGGCGGCGTCCTTGCAGGCGGCATCGATCATCGCCACCGAGCGGTCGAAGCCGCGCACGGTCAGCGGCACGCTCTCGCGCGCACGGTAGGCCGCGAGCGGGTCGAAGGCCTGCCCGCCCATTTGCTGCATGCGCAGCATCGCGATCAGGCTGGCCATCGCGTGGTTCTCGGTGGCACGAAGGAAGCCGGGCTCGGCGAGCGCCAGCACGCTCGGCGGAATGTCCAGTGCGGGGACGACGGGTGCGGTGCCGTTCCAGCGCACGGACGTGCAATCGATAACCGGCACGCCGCTGGTGGTGTGCGCTTCGCTACGGCCATTCATGTCGATCTCGCACCGGCCTTGGCCCTCCATGCGCGCGCGGCTGCTCCAATGAGGCGGCTTGTCCGCGAGCTGCCCGGCATCGCCATAGGTGGCTGTGGCGCCGCCATTCGTGAGCCATTGCGCGGCGAGCGCAGCCTCGCCGCGCGGGTCGGGTGCCGACAGCGCGACCGCGCCGATGGCCAGCAGGCCGATGACCAGATGCAGCAAGTGCCGCCCCCAGTACGCGGGCCTGAAACGCCGCCATTCGTCGGCCACCGACCACTTGTCGCCGAAGCTCACGGCGCTGAAGTCGCTGGTGCGCAGCTCGGCTTCGATCACCTCGCCGTAAGGGACCGACGCCGTCGTGCGCCAATGCGAAGGCAGCACCAGGCTCAGCTTGTCGCCGATGAACAGCCCCACGTTCTGGACCGACGCGTTGCCGGCGTTGACCACCGCGATCTGGTTGAGCATGCCGCGCACGCGGTTCACCGGCTGCGGTTGCCGCACCTGCGCCGTCGCCGGCGGCTTGCACACGAACAGCCACGCGGCCCACAGGCCTGCAAGCAGGCCTGCGCCCATCAGATAGACGCTCACCGCTTGCGTGGCGTCCCAGGTGGCGACCCACAACAGCACGAAGGCGAGCAGCCAGGCGAACGCCGAGGCCCAGCCGCCGCGCCCCACGCGGCTCTCGATCTCCTCGGGCGTTTCGGTGCGCTGGCTCAGGATGTCGACTTCGCCGCGCTGGTAGCGCGCGTTCGGGTCGGTCGCGATCGAGGCGGCCACGGCTTCGGGCACGGCCGCACCGGTGTCTGCGCCGGCCTCGTCCAAAGACGGAAGCGCACCGATCTCGCCGCGCTTCCATTGCTGGTCCTGCGCCTGCTGGCGCTGCGCGCGCTGTCGGCCTTCGAGCAGATCGAAGCCGTTCAGGCGGATCACGACGGCGCACTTTCCGGCCAGCACCACCAGCGCCTGGTTGTGCGGCTCGATGTAGTCGATGGCGTCGTAGGGCAGCAGCACATCGACATCGCCGATGGTGTCGTGCTCGGTGGACGAGCCCTGCGTCGACAGGCCATGCCGCAGGAACACACCGCTGAGTTCGCGCACGTTGTCGTCGACCGTGAGCTTCTGCCCCATCAGGAAGGGTTGCAGTGCCGATTTTTCTTCGTCGGTGATGCGACGCAGCACCGGTGCATTGCGGAAGTCCTTCAGGGCACTCCGGTTGTCGGAGCGTCGCGACATGTAGACGATGAAGCTGTAGATCCCGTAAAGAATCAGCCCCACCTTGAGCACGATGATGATGGTGTCCATCTTTTTGACCTCTCCCCTGGCATGTGAACGTATGACGCGCGCGTGGCGCGCGATGCAAGCGCTGGGCAAAGGCCCCTCCCGGGCCCATGAACGCTAGCGCGACTTCAGCCCTGACAACGCGCCCGGCAAGGGTCGAAAGACCTGCGGGTCGGCATAGAACGAAGCCGATGTATTTTCGACGCACCAGCCGGGCACACCGAGCACCGGAATAGGAACGAAAGGCTTCGCTTCGAGCTGTTTCGCATCGATATTTCTCGCGATTGCCGCATCGTCGAGGGCTGCGGCGCCGGTCGCACGGTGCGTGAGCAGCACATGCGCGGTGATCGGCTTGCGCGGTGTCACCAGTTTTTCGAGCAGCGCATGACCGAAGAGCAGCAGGCGCGCCTCATGCCACAGGCTGCGCCGCGTGACGAACAGCGCCTGCCAGTCGCGCGCCACCAGCGCCTCCCACAGCGCAGGCGGTGCATCGAGCACCGCACCGTTCTCGTCGAACAGCGTGAGCGCATCGCGCAGCGGCCCGCGCGTGGCGCCGACGCCGGCGCGTGCGATCTCGGCGGCCTGCAGTTCGTTGAGCCGGCGCTTGGTTTCGGGAAAGGCCAGCCAGACCAGGCCGTTGAAGAAGTCGTGCAGGTTGTCGCGCGTGGGCACGGTGCGCGTGCGGAAGATGTGGGCCTCGTAGGCCTGGCCTTCGGGCAGCGCGTCCTGCGTGACGAAGTCGGGCACGGCGGGTGGCTTGGCCGCCTGCAGCGCGGCGGCGACGGTGCCACCCTGTGCGATGGTCCGCGCCACGGCTTCGCCGGGATCACGGTACGGCGCCAGCCAGGGTGCGGCCCAATCGATGGCCGCGACCGCCGGCAGGCCCGGGCTCAAGGCGCGGACGCCCCCGTCCATCGGATGCGGTCGGGATGCTGCATCACCGCGAACTCGCCCGTGAGCTTGTCGAAGAGCTTGAGCGAGCTGCCGCTCTTGCTGAGCAGGCCAGCGGTGCGCAGGGCCTTGGCCACGTCGTTGAGCGGCACGTCGGTGCCACGGCGCAGCGCGGGCACGGCCTGCAGGATGAACTCGGCGGCTTCGGAAATTTCAGGCTGCTGCGGCGGTGGCGGGGCCACCGGCTTGGCCGTCTTTGCCGCCGTCTTGCGCGCGGTCTTGGCCGCCGCCTTCTTCGCGGGGGCGGTCTTCGCGGCCGGCGTCTTCTTCGCAGCCGCCACCTTCTTGGCCGGCGCGGTGCGCACGGCCGGCTTGATGCCGTGGTGCGCGAGGTCGATGAAGCTGTCGTAGATGCCGACGGTCTCTTCGCCGGTCTTGCCCTGCTGGCCGATGCCGCAGACGCGGCAGCCCTTTTCGCGCAGGCGGATCACCAGCGGCGCGAAGTCGGAGTCGGACGACACCAGCACCACCACGTCGGGCCGCTCGGCGATCACGAGGTCGATGGCGTCGACGGCCAGCGCGATGTCGGTGCTGTTCTTGCCCGCCGACAGGTTCACCATCGGCCGCACCGACAGCCGCTTGAACAGCGCCTGGCGGTTCACGGCCATCTCTGCGTTGCAGTAGGCGCGGCGCACGTGGATGGCACCGTAGTCCTCCATCGTGCGCTGCACGGCCTGCTCGATCACGTCGGCCGAGACGTTGTCGGCGTCGATCAGCAGCATCACGCGCAGCGACGACAGGGGCACAGGCGCCGTCATGCGAGCTTCCATTGCACGGTCTCGCCGCCGCGCAGCGGCTTGAGCGTGGCTTCGCCGTAGGGCACGGTCTCGGGCAGGGTCCAGGTTTCGCGCTTCAGCGTGATGGTGTCGGTGTGGCGCGGCAGGTCGTAGAAGTCGGGGCCGTGGAAGCTGGCGAAGCCTTCGAGCTTGTCGAGCGCGTTCACGCTGTCGAAGGCCTCGGCGTACAGCTCGATGGCGGTGAGCGCGGTATAGCAGCCGGCGCAGCCCAGTGCATGTTCCTTCAGGTGCGCGGGGTGCGGCGCGCTGTCGGTGCCCAGGAAGAAGCGGTCGCTGCCGCTGGTGGCCGCCTCGACCAGCGCGACGCGGTGCGTCTCGCGCTTGAGCACGGGCAGGCAGTAGTAGTGCGGGCGGATGCCGCCGGTGAAGATGGCGTTGCGGTTGTACAGCAGGTGGTGCGCCGTGATGGTGGCGGCGGTGAAGCGATCGGCGTCGCGCACGTAGTGGGCGCCTTCCTTGGTGGTGAGGTGCTCGAACACCACCTTGAGCTCGGGGAAGTCACGGCGCAGCGGAATCATCACGCGGTCGACGAACACGGCTTCGCGGTCGAACAGGTCGATGGCCGGGTCGGTCACTTCGCCGTGCACCAGCAGCAGCAGGCCGTGCTTCTGCATGGCCTCGAGGGTCTTGTAGGTCTTGCGGATGTCGGTCACGCCGGCATCGCTGTTGGTGGTGGCGCCGGCCGGGTAGAGCTTGAGCGCGCGCACGCCGGCTTCGGCGGCCAGCGCGATTTCTTCGGGCGGCAGCTTGTCGGTCAGGTAGAGCGACATCACGGGCTCGAAGGACGTGCCCGCGGGCACGGCGGCGCGGATGCGGTCGCGGTAGGCCACGGCCTGTGCGGCGGTGGTCACGGGCGGACGCAGGTTCGGCATGATCAGCGCGCGGCCGAACTGGCGGGCGCTGTGGGGCACGACGGCTTCGAGGGCGGCGCCATCGCGCACGTGCAGGTGCCAGTCGTCTGGGCGGGTGATCGTGAGGGTGTCTGTCATGGCCCGCGGATTGTCGCATCGCCCCCGCGACACCCTTACCCCAGCAGGTACTCGCGCACCAGCAGGCGCGCCCGGTGCAGCCGGCTCTTCACGGCGCCCGGCGGCTCGCCCAGGCGCTCAGCGATCTCGGCGATGGTGAGTTCCTCGAAGTCGCGCAGCAGCACGACCTCGCGGTAGTGCGCCGGCAGCGATTCGAGCGCGTGGGCCAGGTCGATGCGCAGCGCGTGGTCGCTGCGGGCCGCGAGCTGTCGCTCGACCGTGTCTTCGTCGAGCGGGTCGTGGCGAAACATCGCGCGCTGCAGGCGCAGGCATTCGCGCCGGATGACGGTGAACAGCCACGACGAGAACGCCGCGGCCGCCTGCAGCCCGCGCACGCGGCGCGCGACCACGAGCAGCGATTCCTGCACCGCGTCGTCCACGTCGCTGGCCTGGCAGTGCCGGCGGGCGTAGCGGCGCGCGTCGGTCTGGCAGGCGGCGAGCAGGCCCTCGATGGCGACAGGGTCGCCGGTCTGCGCAGCCAGGATCAGGCAGGTGCGGTCGATCGCTGCGGGGGCCATGGGTCAGCGGCCCTTGTCGAGCTTGCGCCCGACCATCGCGCACATCGGGCAGAAGCCGACGAGTCCGGTGAGGGCCAGCATGGCGCCCATGAGGCCGACCGCGACGGCCATGGCGTCCGCCGGCCAGTTCAGGGCGGCGAAGGCGAGGCCGATGAGGCCCAGGGCGATGCGCAGGGCGCGTTCCCAGCCGGGGAGGTTCTTGACGTAGAGCATGGTGGTTTCCTTCGATCCGTGACGTGTGAATGCGGAGGAACAGAACGCCCCTCCCGCTTGGAAAGAGGCGGCCACCCGCCGAAACGGTTCGCGGAAAGTCAGGATTTTTTCATGCGCCGGTGCCAACGGCCACAACAGCCAGGCGCCACTACCGCTGGAACACCCCGCAGATGCGGTCGGCCACGGCCTGCATCCAGCGCACATGGCTGGTCGAGCTGCGCGCGCCCCGGCCCGGCGGCCAGGGGTCGAACAAGCGCAGCGTGGTGCCACCCCCGCCGGGGTCGTTGTCGCCGCGGATGCCCACGAGCACGACCATGTGGCCCGGCTGGCCGACAGGCGCGCCGCCCTTGGCGCCCCAGCGCAGGTCGAACATCAGCGGCCCCGCGTGCAGCGCGGTGCGCAGCGCAGCGACGGTCCACGGGCCGTGGGGCCGCAGCGTGAGGCCGTGCGCGGCGGCGAAGCGGCGGTTGTCGTCGTCGTCATCGCGGCTGCCCTGCGCATGGCGGTCGCTGTCCACGCAGCGGCGCAAGGCACCGTCGGCGCCCATCAGTTCGCAGGGCGTGCGCGCCAGCACGGTCTGCACGGTGGCGCGTGTGAGCATCGCGGTGGCCGCGGCCCAGCACAGCGCGGGCGCGGGCTGCGGGATCAGCGCCACGGGGTGCAGCAGCGGCGCGTGGGTTTCGTTGTCGAAGGCCACGTTGCGGGTGCAGGGGCCGGCCTCGCCGTCCTCGCACAGCCAGTGCGCGGCCTGCAAGCGCAGCACGGCCGCCCGGGTGACGGGGCCGTAGTCGCCATCGGGTACGAGGGCGGGGCTGGGTTGCAGCTTGCGGTTCAGGGCCTCCTGCAGGCGACGGACATCGGCCCCGCGCCAGCCCTGTTTCAGCGTGCTCATCGGTGGGAATCCCCCTTGACACAAGGATGCACGGACGAATGAAAGCGAGCGGATGCATTGTGAAAACGGCACGCCCCTGCGTCTATTGGTCGGATGACATAGCCGGAACATGTGATGCCACGGAGGTTTCCCCCCGGGCGCCAGCCCCGTGGCGGACCTTGGTAGGCTCGCTCCCCATGACCGCGCCCGCCCCGACCGCCCACCCCATCGCCACCGAACTCGCCGACGGCGGCCTCGCAGCCCTGTTCACCGCGCCCGGCGGCGCGCCGGCCTTCGCGGTGCGCTGGCAGGGCGCCGTGCACGGCTACCTGAACCAGTGCCCGCACGCCGGCGGCCCGCTCGATTTCGAAGGCCAGATCCTCGAAAGCTCCGGGCGCTACCTGATGTGCGCGCGGCACGGTGCGATCTTCGAGCCCGACACCGGGCGCTGCGTGGGTGGCCCCTGCCGCGGCGCGCGCCTCACGCCGCTGGCGCTGCGCGAGGCGGCGGACGGCAGCGTGTGGCTGGCCGACTGACGCGGGCGAGCGGCTACAGTCGCGACCTCTTCTTTCCGCCCTGCCCCATGCGCCGATTCGCTGCTGTCTCCGTCCTCGTTCCGGCCCTGCTCATCGGCGCGGGCTGCGTCTCGCGACCCGCGCCGCGCGTCACCTTCCTGGCCGACGGCGTGTTCAAGTCGCCCACCGCGCAGGACGCCGAGAACTACTGCCGCAACTTCGGCGCGCCGATGCGCTTTTTGAGCAGCACGCTGTCGGAGGTGCCCGCAGAGGGTGTGCCGGCGGGCGAAGTCGTCTACCGCTGCGACTGAGCTTCTTCGGCTTCTTCCGGCCGCACCCGCGCCAGGATGAAATCGATGAACGTCCGGATCGCCCGCGTGTGCTGGCGGTTCGGCATGTAGAGCATGAACATCTGGGTGCCGAAGATCGACAGGCGCCAGTCGTCCAGCGTGGTCACCACGTCGCCGCGGCGCACGTCTTCCTGCACCACGTAGTCGGGCACGAGGCCCACGCCCAGGCCCGCGAGGATGGCCTGGCGCAGGAATAAAAAGTTTTCCGAGATCAGCGTCGGCTCCAGGATCACCTCGCGCCGCGTCTCGCCCTGGTAGGCCGAGATGCGCAGCTGCCGACCGATGACGGCGGCCGTGACCACCGGCGTGGCGCGCAGTGCGTCCAGCTGCACGGGCAGCGGGTGGCGCTCGGCGTACGCGCGCGTGGCGCAGGCCACGTAGCGCACCGGGCCCATCTCGCGCGCCACGAGGTTCTGCGGCGGCTCGGGGATCACGCGGATGGCGATGTCGACCTCGTCGCGCAACAAATCTTCGATGCGGTTCTCGAACACCACGTCGAGCACGATGCCGGGGTACTGGCGCTTGAAGTCGATGAGCCAGTCGGCCATCACGAGCTGGCCGTAGCCGCTGGGCACGCTCAGGCGCACGCGGCCCTGCAGGCCCTCGCCCAGCGCGGTGACCGACTCGCGCGCCGCCAGCAGCTCGCCCTGGATGGCCACGCCGTGCTGGTACAGCCGCAGGCCGATCTCCGTGGGCTCGGCGCGCCGGGTGGTGCGCCGGATCAGCTGCGCGCCCACCGAGCGCTCCAGCTGGTTCAGGTGGTAGCTGACGTTGGCGCGGGTCATCTTGAGCCGGCGCGCCGCCGCGCTCAGGTTGCCCGCGTCAAGGATTTCCACCAGCAGGGTGAGCGATTGCAGGTCCATGGGCGAATTGTGTCAAAAATTCTTTGACAGTCTGTCAACCACCTATGCAATTGTCAAAACAGCGATGCCGGCCAAGAATGCAGGGCTCCCCAGAGCCCCGGACCCCTCGAGACTTCACGAGGGCCTGCCACGCAAGCAAGAGACAAGCGACACGCACATGGCCACCCCCACTCCCAGCCCTTCCACGTCCAACGGTCCCGTCACCTTCCAGCGTCAAGGCGACGTGTGCGTGGTGACCATCGACAACCCGCCCGTCAACGCCCTGGGCGTGGACGTGCGCCGCGGCCTGGCCGCTGCCATCGACGCGGCCGAGGCCGACAGCGGCGCCAAGGCGGTGCTGATCGTCGGCGCGGGCCGCAACTTCATCGCCGGCGCGGACATCCGCGAGTTCGGCCAGGCGCCGCAGCAGCCCTCGCTGCCCGAGGTCTGCCTGAAGATCGAGAACTGCAGCAAGCCGGTGGTCGCCGCCATCCACGGCGCGGCGCTCGGCGGCGGGCTGGAAATTGCGCTGTCGGCGCACTACCGCCTCGCATCGCCCACCGCCAAGCTGGGCCTGCCCGAAGTGGCGCTGGGCCTGCTGCCCGGCTCGGGCGGCACGCAGCGCACGCCGCGCCTGATCGGCGTGAAGCCCGCGCTCGAACTGATGCTCAGCGGCCGCCATGCGGGCGCCAAGGAAGCGCTGACGCTCGGTCTCGTCGACCGCCTCGGCGCTGAAGCCGATGCGCGCGCCGAAGGCCTCGCCTACGCGCAGGAACTCGTCGCCGCCAACGCCCCGGTGCGCCGCACGCGCGAAGCCGCCGGCCTGGCCGACAAGGAAGCGGCGCGCGCCGCCCTCGAGGCCGCGCGCGCCGACACCGCCAAGAAGAGCCGCGGCCTGTTCTCGCCGATGAAGATCGTCGAAGCCGTCGAAGGCGCGCTCACGCTGCCCTTCGACGAAGGCATGGCGCTGGAACGCAAGCTGTTCCTGCAGTGCATCGACAGCCCGCAGCGCGCCGGCCTGATCCACGCCTTCTTCGCCGAACGCGAAGTGCTGAAGGCGCCCGAGACCCGCTCGGCCAGCCCGCGCGCGCTCACCTCGGCCGGCATCGTCGGCGGCGGCACCATGGGCGCGGGCATCGCCGTGGCCATGCTCGACGCGGGCCTGCCCGTGACCATGGTCGAGCGCGACGAGCCCAGCCTGGCGCGCGGCCGTGCGCACGTCGAGAAGGTGTACGACGGCCTCATCGCCAAGGGCCGCATGACGCCCGAGGCCAAGGCCGCCGTGATGGCGCGCTTCTCGGGCTCGACGAGCTACGACGCGTTCGCCAACGTCGACATCGTGGTCGAGGCCGTGTTCGAGGAAATGGGCGTCAAGAAGGCCGTGTTCGCCGAACTCGACCGCGTGTGCAAGAAGGGCGCCGTGCTCGCCACCAACACCTCGTACCTGGACATCGACGAGATCGCCGCCAGCATCTCGCGTCCGCAGGACGTGGTGGGCCTGCACTTCTTCTCGCCCGCCAACATCATGAAGCTGCTGGAGATTGTGGTGCCCGCCAAGGTGAGCGCCGACGTGGTCGCCACCGGCTTCGAACTCGCCAAGAAGCTCAAGAAGGTGCCCGTGCGCGCCGGCGTGTGCGACGGCTTCATCGGCAACCGCATCCTGGCCGTGTACCGCCAGGCCGCCGACCACATGATGGAAGACGGCGCCTCGCCCTACGACATCGACGCGGCCGTGCGCAACTTCGGCTACCCGATGGGCCCGTTCCAGGTGTCCGACCTGGCCGGCGGCGACATCGGCTGGGCCACGCGCAAGCGCAAGGCCGCCACGCGCGACCCGCAGGCGCGCTACGTGCAGGTGGCCGACCGCATCTGCGAGCGCGGCTGGTTCGGCCAGAAGACGCAGCGCGGCTACTACCTGTACCCCGAAGGCGCGCGCACCGGCGTGCCCGACCCCGAGGTGCTGGCCATCATCGACGCCGAGCGCGTGCGCGCCGGCATCACGCCGCGCACCTTCACCGAAGAAGAAATCATGCGCCGCTACATGGCCGCCATGGTCAACGAAGGCGCCAACGTCGTGCTCCAGCGCATCGCGTTGCGCCCGCTCGACGTGGACGTGACCTTCCTCTACGGCTACGGCTTCCCGCGCCACCGCGGCGGCCCCATGAAGTACGCCGACACCGTGGGCCTGCCCAAGGTGCTCGCCGACATCCGCGAGTTCGCCAAGGCCGACCCGATCTTCTGGAAGCCGTCGCCGCTGCTCGTGGAGCTGGTCGAACGCGGCGCCGATTTCGCCAGCCTGAATCAATCCGAGTAACCGTTAGAGCCCACCGTCCAGGAGACAACCCCATGCGTGAAGCCGTCATCGTTTCTACCGCCCGCACCCCGCTCACCAAGGCGCACCGCGGCGAATTCAACATCACCTCCGGCGCCACGCTGGCCTCGTTCGCGGTGAAGGCCGCGGTCGAGCGCTCGGGCCTGGACCCGGCGCTGATCGAGGACGCGATCCTCGGCTGCGGCTACCCCGAAGGCACCACCGGCCGCAACATCGCGCGCCAGTCGATCATCCGCTCGGGCCTGCCCATCAGCATCGCCGGCACCACCGTGAACCGCTTCTGCGCCTCGGGCCTGCAGGCGATCGCCATGGCCGCCGGCCGCATCGTGGTGGACGGCGCGCCGGCCATGATCGCGGGCGGCGTGGAAAGCATCTCGCAGATCCGCGGCCGCAGCCCCGGCGACGGCGGCGACCTCAGCCTGGACCCGTGGATCGTCGAGCACAAGCCCGAGCTCTACATGGCGATGATCGACACCGCCGACATCGTCGCCAAGCGCTACAACATCAGCCGCGAAGCCCAGGACCGCTTCTCCGCCGAGAGCCAGCGCAAGACCGAAGAAGCGCAGCTGGCCGGCCGCTACAAGGACGAGATCGTGGCCTGCACCACCACGATGGCCGTGACCGACAAGGAGACCAAGGAAGTCACGCACCGCGAAGTCACCGCCACGGAAGACAACTGCAACCGCCGCGGCACCACCTACGAGGCGCTGGCCAAGCTCAAGCCCGTGATGGGCGACGACAAGTTCATCACCGCCGGCAACGCCTCGCAGCTGTCCGACGGCGCTTCGGCCTGCGTGATGATGGAAGCCAAGGACGCCGAGCGCGCCAACCTGAAGCCGCTGGGCGCCTTCCGCGGCCTGGCGCTGGCCGGCTGCGAGCCCGACGAGATGGGCATCGGCCCGGTCTTCGCCGTGCCCAAGCTGCTCGCGCGCCACGGCCTGAAGGTGCAGGACATCGACCTGTGGGAACTCAACGAAGCCTTCGCCTCGCAGTCGATCTACTGCCAGGAGAAGCTGGGCATTCCGTCGGAACGCCTGAACGTGAACGGCGGCGCGATCTCCATCGGCCACCCCTTCGGCATGACCGGCGCGCGCCTCACGGGCCACGTGCTGCTCGAAGGCAAGCGCCGCGGCGCCAAGTACGCCGTGGTCACGATGTGCATCGCCGGCGGCATGGGCGCCGCGGGCCTGTTCGAAATTTACTGACAGCCTTCACTCTCCCCCAGGCTTCGCGCACTTCGTGTCGCTTCTCCAACCCCCTTCCGGGGGCAACCCCTGCGGCCCGGCAAAGCCGGTTCCGCGGGGTTCCACTTGAATACGTCAACCCTCCATCCGAGAGATAAGACATGGACCTGAACTTCACCCCTGAAGAAGAAGCCTTCCGCAGCGAAGTGCGCACCTTCCTGGCGAACAAGCTGCCCGCGCGGCTGTCCGACAAGGTGCGCAGCGGCAAGATCCTGGAAAAGGCCGACATGCAGGAATGGCACGCCATCCTGAACGAGCGCGGCTGGCTCGCCAACCACTGGCCCGAGCAATACGGCGGCCCGGGTTGGACCGCGGTCGAGAAGTTCATCTTCGAGAACGAATGCGCCCTAGCCTTCGCGCCGCGCATCGTGCCCTTCGGCGTCAACATGCTGGGCCCGGTGCTCATCAAGTACGGCAACGAAGCGCAGAAGAGCTACTGGCTGCCGCGCATCCTGAGCGGCGCCGACTGGTGGTGCCAGGGCTACTCGGAACCCGGCGCGGGCTCCGACCTGGCCGCGGTGAAGACCACGGCCGTGCGCGGCATCGACGCGCAGGGCGACCACTACATCGTGAACGGCCAGAAGACCTGGACCACGCTGGGCCAGCACGCCAACATGATCTTCTGCCTGGTGCGCACCAACCGCGAGGCGAAGAAGCAGGAAGGCATCAGCTTCCTCTTGGTCGACATGACCTCGCCCGGCGTGGAAGTGCGTCCGATCATCACGCTCGACGGCGAGCATGAAGTCAACGAAGTGTTCTTCTCCGACGTGCGCGTGCCGGCCGAGAACCTCGTGGGCGAAGAGAACAAGGGCTGGACCTGCGCCAAGTACCTGCTGACCTACGAGCGCACCAACATCGCGGGCGTGGGCTTCTCGGTGGCCGCGCTCGAACAGCTCAAGGGCATCGCCGCCTCGCAGACCAAGAACGGCAAGCCGCTCGCCGAAGACCCGGCCTTCGCGGCACGCCTGGCGCGCGTCGAGATCGACCTGGAGAACATGAAGACGACCAACCTGCGCGTGATCGCGGCGGTGGCCGGCGGCGGCGTGCCCGGCGCGGAAAGCTCGATGCTGAAGATTCGCGGCACCGAGATCCGCCAGGAGATCTCGTCGCTCGCGCGCCGTGCGATGGGCGTGTACGGACGTCCCTTCGTCGAGGAAGCGCTGCACGACGGCTTCGACGGCGAGACCTTCGGCCCCGCCTACGCATCGGCCGCAGCCGCGCGCTACTTCAACAACCGCAAGCTGTCGATCTTCGGCGGCTCCAATGAAATCCAGAAGAACATCATCTCCAAGATGATCCTCGGGCTGTAAAGGAGACACGCACATGAACTTCGAACACACCGAAGACCGGCGCATGCTCGCCGACAGCCTGAACCGCTTCATCGCCGAGCAGTACGCCTTCGATGCGCGCGACCGCATCGCGAAGTCGGCGCACGGCTTCAGCAAGGAAATCTTCCAGAACTTCGCCGAGCTCGGCGTGATCGGCGCGCTGTTCAGCGAGGCCGACGGCGGCTTCGGCGGCAGCGGCTTCGACATCGCCGTGGTCTTCGAAGCGCTGGGCCGCGGCCTCGTGGTCGAGCCGCTGCTGGGCGCCGTGATGGTCGGCGAGGCGATCAGCGCCGCCGGCAGCGACGTGCAGAAAGAGAAGATCGGCGACATCGTCAACGGCGTGACCGTGGCAGCCTTTGCGCACGACGAGGCCGACACGCACTACGAGCGCACGCGCGTGGCCACGAAGGCCGAGCGCCGTGGCGACGGCTGGGTGCTGAAAGGCGCCAAGGCCGTGGTGCCGCAGGGCGAACAGGCCGACCTGTTCCTCGTCTCGGCTCGCACCTCGGGCAACGTCGATGATGAAGCCGGCATCTCGCTCTTCCTCGTGCCCGCCAAGACCGCCGGCCTCACCGTGCGCGGCTGCCCCGCGATCGACGGTGGCCGCGTGGCCGAACTCACGCTCGACGGCGTGACGCTCGGCGCCGACGCGCTGCTGGGCGCCGAAGGCCAGGGCGCGGCCACGCTGGAGCGCGCCATCGGCCGCGGCGTGCTCGCGCTGTGCGCCGAAGCCCTGGGCGCAATGGAAGCCGCCAAGACCGCCACGCTCGAGTACCTGCGCACGCGCAAGCAGTTCGGCATCCTGATCGGCAGCTTCCAGGCACTGCAGCACCGCATGGCCGACCTGCTGCTCGAGATCGAACAGGCCCGCTCGGCCGTGATCAACGCCGCCGCGGCCATCGACGGCAGCGACCGCGTGGCGCGCGAGCGCGCGTTGTCGGCCGCCAAGTTCAGCATCGGCCGCATCGGGGCGCTGGTGGCCGAGGAGAGCATCCAGATGCACGGCGGCATCGGCATGACCTGGGAGCTGCCGCTGCCCCACTACGCCAAGCGCCTCGTGATGATCGACCACCAGCTCGGCGACGAAGACCACCACCTGCAGCGCTACATCGCTCTGGGCAAAGAGGTCGCGGCATGACGGACAAGACCGTCCTCATCTCGCAGGAGGGCTCGGTCCGCATCCTGACCAACAGCAACCCGGCCGCCCGCAACGCGATCACGCCGACGCTGTACGCCGAACTCTCCGCCGCGCTCACCGACGCGCAGAACGACCCCGAGGTGGGCGCCATCGTCTTCACCGGCGCAGGCGACTTCTTCTGCTCGGGCGGCGACCTGAACCTGCTGGCCAAGCGCCGCGAACTGCCCGAGGCCGAACGCCGCGAGAAGCTCGAAGGCCTGCACGACCTGATCCGCGCGATCCGCGACTGCGGCAAGCCCGTGATCGCGGCCGTCGAAGGCGGCGCGGCCGGCGCGGGCCTGTCGATGGCGCTGGCCTGCGACATGCTGGTGTCGGCGCGCGATGCGTTCTACACGGTGGCCTACGTCAAGGTCGGCCTCACGCCCGACGGCGGCGCCACGGCCTTCCTCGCGGAGTTCGTCTCGCGCCAGCTTCTCACCGAGCTGTGCCTCACCGGCGACCGCCTCACGGCCGAGCGCCTGCACGCGATGGGCGCCGTGAACCGCCTGACCGACAAGGGCGCCGCGCTGGCCGAGGCCATCGCGCTCGCGGCCAAGGTGGCCAACGGCCCGCAGCGCGCGAGTGCACGCATCAAGACGCTGTGCCGCCAGGCCCATCGTGCAACGCTCGAGGAACAACTCGAGGCCGAAGCGGTCTACATGGTGGCGTCGCAGGCCGATGCCGAAGCCGCCGAAGGCATCGGCGCCTTCCTCGGCAAGCGCAAGGCCGACTTCGTCGCGTTGCGCCACGCACCCCAGCCCGACGCGTCCTGACGCGCCGCGCCCTTCCCCGCGTGTGCATGCCGATGCAGATGCGGGGGCCTTTCGTTTTCCTGGAGTTGTTCCCATGCCCTCGCTGAATTCCTCGCTGCCGCTCGCCGGCGTGCGCGTCCTCGATCTGTCCCGCATCCTTGCCGGCCCCTGGTGCGGCATGGTGCTGGCCGACATGGGCGCCGAGGTGATCAAGGTCGAGCACCCGGGCCGCGGCGACGACACGCGCGACTGGGGCCTGCGCGTGGGCAAGACCGAAACCGCCTACTTCAACAGCGTCAACCGCAACAAGCGCTCCGTCACGCTCGACCTGCAGACGCCCGAAGGCCAGCAGATCGCGCGCGACCTCGCGAAGCAGTGCGACGTGGTGCTGCAGAACTTCAAGTTCGGCGGCATCGACAAGCTGGGCCTGGGCTACGAACAGCTGCGCAAGGAGAACCCGGGCCTCATCTACTGCTCGATCTCTGGCTACGACCGCACCGGCCCCGAGGCCGCACGCCCCGGCTACGACCTCGTGGTGCAGGGCGAGGCCGGCCTGATGGCGCTCAACGGCGAAGCCAACCAGCCGCCGCTGAAGTTCGGCGTGGCCGCCGTCGACCTGTTCACCGGCATGTACTCGGCGCAGGCCGTGCTGGCCGCGCTCTACCAGCGCGAGAAGACCGGCACGGGCCGCCACATCGAGATGGCGCTGTTCGACTGCGGCCTGATGATCACCGCCTACTACGGCCTCGAAGCGCTGCTGATGGGCGAAGACCCGCCGCGCTACGGCAACTCGCACCCGTCGATCGTGCCCTACGGCGTGTTCGACGCGGCCGACGGCCCGCTGGTGATCACCGTGGGCAACAACGCGCAGTTCATGCGCTTCTGCACCGAGGTGATCGAGCGCCCCGACCTGGCGGCCGACGAGCGCTTCAAGACCAACATCCTGCGCTCGGCCAACCGCGCCGCGTTGCTGCCCGAGCTGCACGCCGAACTCGCGAAGCGCCCGCGCGCTGCGTTGCTCGAAAAGCTCAACGCCTCGGGCATCCCCTGCGGCGAAGTGCTGGGCCTGCTGGAGGCATTGAACTCCCCGCGCGCGACCGACGCCGGCCTGGTGACCAAGCAGCCGCACCCGGTGGCCGGCGAGGTCAACGTGCTGGCACCGCCCTACCGTTTCGATGGCGAGCGCCTGCCCGTGCGCAGCGCGCCGCCCACTTTGGGCGAAGGCACGCACGACGTGCTGAAGTCCCTGCTCGGCCTGTCGGATGAAAAGCTGGCAGCGCTGAAAACGAATGGCGTCGTCTGATCGCACACAGCGAAGACAACGCCCGCATCCCTGAAGAGAAATCCATGGCCTTCCCGTTCCTCCGTACCCCCCGCAACCCCGTGCGCCGCGCCCTGCTCGCGCTGGCCCTTCCCCTGCTGGCCGGCAGCGCCTTCGCCCAGGCCTGGCCGACCAAGCCGATCACGCTGGTCGTGCCCTTCCCGCCCGGCGGCCCGACCGACGTGGCTTCGCGCATCGTGGCGCAGAAGATGTCCCTGTCGCTCAAGCAGAACATCCTGGTCGACAACCGCAGCGGCGCCTCGGGCACCATCGGCGCGGCCTTTGCGGCCAAGGCCGCACCCGACGGCTACACCTTCGTGATGCTGGCCACGCCGACGCTGCTGGCCTCGCACCTGTACGGCACCGTGCCCTACGACATCTTCAAGAACTTCACGCCCGTGGGCACGGTGTACGACCTGCCGATCGTGATGGTGGTGAACCCGAAGGTGCTGCCCGGCGTGAACGGCCTGCAGGACCTGATCGCCAAGGCCAAGGCCGACGGCGGCAAGCTCAACTACACGACCGCCGGCGCCGGCAGCTTCGGCCACCTGACGACCGAGCAGCTGAAGAACATCGGCAAGTTCGAGATGCAGCACGTGCCCTACCGCGGCAGCGCCCCGGCCGTGACCGACCTGATCGGCGGCCAGGTGCCCGCGATGTTCTCCGACCTCGTGGCCGTGATCCCGCACATCCGCGCCGGCACGCTGCGCCCGATCGCCGTGGGCTCCGGCAAGCGCGTGAGCCTGCTGCCCGACGTGAAGACCGTGGCCGAGCAAGGCTTCCCCGGCTTCGACGCCACCTCGTGGGGCGGGCTGCTGGCCCCGGCCGGCACGCCGCAGGCCGTGGTCGACCGCATGAGCGCCGAGCTGAAGAAGGCGCTGGCCGACAAGGAAGTCGGCGAGAAGCTGCAGAGCGTGGGCTCCTTCGCGGCCTACGGCACGCCGGAACAGACCGCCACGCGCATGCGCCAGGACTTCGAGCGCTGGGGCAAGGTCATTCGCGACAACAAGATCACGAACCAGTAAGACACGGCCTCCGTCCGCAGCCGGCAAGACCCCCTCAAGGAGACAACATGACAACAGGCAACGACAAGAACAACCCCACGGGAACGGCCAGCGCGCCGTTCCGCCCCCTGTTCCCGGTGCGCGGTCTCGCCGACATCCGGCGGCTGGAGGAGACGCCGCTCGAAGAAGCGCTCACGGTGCGCAGCACCTACGAGCTCTTCCGCAATTCCGGCGCGGCCTTCGGCGACAAGACCGCGCTCACCTTCCTGCGCAGCGGCAACCCGGCGGACGAACCCATCCGCTGGTCGTATGCGCAGCTGCTCGCTGGCATCCACCAGACCGCGAACCTGCTGCACACGCTGGGCGTGGGGCCTGACGATGCGGTCGCGGTGCTGCTGCCCGGTTGCCTCGAGTACCACCTGGCGCTGTGGGGCGGCGAAGCGGCCGGCATCGTGCAGCCACTGAACCCGCTGCTCACCGACGAGAAGCTGGTCGCGCTCATGACCGCGGGCCGCGCCAAGGTGCTCATCGCCTACGGCTCGGACAGCGAATCGGGCATGTGGTCGAAGGCGATGCGCCTGCGCGGCCAGGTGCCCACGCTCACCACCGTGCTGCGCGTGGCGCCGCACGACGAAGCGCCGGGCGCTGCGGGTGCGTTACCCGAAGGCGTGGCCGAGTTCGACGTGCTGCGCGCCGCGCAACCGAGCGACCGCCTCATGAGCGGCCGCGACATCGCCCCCACCGACATCGCCGCCTACTTCCACACCGGCGGCACCACGGGCGCACCCAAGCTCGCGCGCCACAGCCACGGCGCGCAGGTGTTCACCGCCTGGGCCAGCGTGCAGCTCGCGGGCATGAACGAGCAGGGCATCTCGATCAACGGCTACCCGCTGTTCCATGTGGCGGGCGTGCTGCCGGCTTCGCTCTCGTCGCTGTCGGCGGGCGTGGAAGTGATCATTCCGACGCCCTCGCTGCTGCGCAACAAGGAGGTGCTGGCCAACTACTGGAAGCTGGTCGAGAAGTACCGCCCGACCTCGCTGTCGGCCGTGCCCACGGTGCTCGCCGCGCTGGCCAACGTGCCGCTGGACGGCGCCGACATCTCGTCCATCACCTACTGCCGCACCGGCGCCGCGGTGCTGTCGCCCGAGCTGGCCGCACGCTTCGAGCGCCTGTTCGGCCTGCACGTGCACGAGAGCCTGGGCATGACCGAGATGGCCGGCATCTCGACCATCACGCCGCCCGGCGTGAACGGGCCCGCGGGCTGCGTCGGCTTTCGCCTGCCCTATGCGCAGGTGCGCATCGTGGCGCTGGACGAAAACGGCAACGCCAGCGACCGCGAGGTGGCGCAGGGCGAGACCGGCATGGTGCTGTTCAAGTCGCCCAACGTGTTCTCGGGTTTCGTCGATCCGGCCGACAACGCCAAGGCCTTCACGGCCAACGGCTGGCTCGCGACCGGCGACCTGGGCTGGATGGACGCCGAAGAGCGGCTGCACCTCACGGGCCGCTCGAAGGACCTGATCATCCGCAGCGGCCACAACATCGACCCCAAGACCATCGAGGACGCGCTGGGTGCGCACCCGGCCGTGCAGCTGTGCGCCGCCGTCGGTGCGCCCGACGCCTACGCGGGCGAACTGCCCGTGATCTTCGCGACGCTGGTGCCCGGCGCCTCGGCCACCGAAGACGAACTGCTGGCTTTCACTTCTGCACGCGTCGACGAGGCGCCCGCGCGCCCCAAGTGGGTGTCGGTGATCGCCACGATGCCGATGACCAACGTCGGCAAGATCTACAAGCCCGAGCTGCGCGCCATGGCCGCGCGGCAGGTGGTGGCGGCCACGGTCGCCGAGGTCTGCGCCGCGCTCGGCGTGGGCGATGCGGCCCGGCCGGCGGTGAGCACCGAAGGCGAAAGCCTCGTGCACGTGCAGATCGACGCCGCCGCAGCGGGCGCACAAGCCGCTGCACTGCAGGAGCGGCTGCAGAAGGCCCTGGAACCCCTGCCCTTCAAGACGCGCATCGCGCTGAAGTGATCTTGATCTGCTTCTTCACAACGATTTTCTGAAACCGAACGGGAGACAAACCATGACCCATCAACCCTCGACCCGCCGCGCCCTGCTGTGCGCGGCCGCCTCGACCGCCGCACTGTTCGCGCTGGCCCCCGCGCATGCGCAGGCGCCCTACCCGAACAAGCCGATCCGCCTCGTCGTGCCCTTCCAGGCCGGCGGCGCGACCGACGTGCTGGCGCGCGTGCTGGGCCAGAAGATGTCGGCCAGCATGGGCCAGCCCCTCGTGGTCGACAACAAGCCCGGCGCGGCCGGCATCATCGGCACCGACACGGTCGCCAAGGCCGCGCCCGACGGCTACACCATCGTGCTGTCGCTGAGCAACTCGCTCATGACCAACGAGTTCCTCTACGAGAAGCTGCCCTACGACACGCAGCGCGACCTCACGCTGGTCTACCAGATCGCGATGGCGCCGCTGGTGCTGGTGGTGCACCCCAGCGTGCCCGCCAAGACCGGCCCCGAGCTGCTGAAGTACGTGGCCGCGAACAAGGGCAAGGTCGCCTACGGTTCGTACGGCGTGGGTGCCTACCCGCACCTGGCCGGCGCGCACATGAGCCTCACGCAGCAGGCCGACATGAACCACGTCGCCTACAAGGGCGAGGCGCCGATGGTGCAGGACCTGATCGGCGGCCAGATCCAGATGGCCTACGCGAGCGCGCTCGCGGCCAAGCCGCACATCGACGCGGGCAAGCTCAAGGCCGTCGGCGTGACCGGCGAGCGCCGCATGAGCACGCTGCCCAATGTGCCCACGCTGGCCGAGCAGGGCCTGAAGGACGAGGCCTACCGCGTGACCGGCTGGCTCGCCATTGCCGCGCCCGCCAAGACGCCCAAGGCCATCGTCGACCGCATCGCCGACGAGGTGCGCAAGGCCACGCAGCAGCCCGACGTGCGCGAGCGCGTGGCGGCCATGGGCTTCGAGATCAAGGACAGCTCGCCCGAGCTCTTCGCCGCGGCCTGGAAGCAGGAGCGGCCCGTGTGGGAGCGCCTGATCAAGCAGTCGGGCGCCAAGCTCGAGTAACCCCTTTTCCCATTTTTGTCATTCAAGAGGAACAGCCATGAAAGTTCTGGTGCCTGTCAAACGGGTCGTCGATTACAACGTGAAGGTGCGCGTCAAGAGCGACGGCACCGGGGTGGACATTGCCAACGTCAAGATGAGCATGAACCCCTTCGACGAGATCGCTGTCGAAGAGGCGGTTCGGCTGAAGGAAAAGGGCATCGTGACCGAAGTCATCGCCGTGTCCTGCGGCGATGCCAAGTGCCAGGAAACCCTGCGCACCGCGATGGCCATCGGTGCCGACCGCGGCATCCTGGTCGAGACCGCTGAAGAGCTGCAACCTCTCGCAGTTGCCAAGCTGCTCAAGGCACTGGTCGACAAGGAACAGCCCCAGCTGATCATCCTGGGCAAGCAAGCCATCGACGACGACGCCAATCAAACGGGCCAGATGCTGGCTGCCTTGGCCGACCTGCCCCAAGCCACCTTCGCCTCGAAGGTCGACCTGGCAGCCGACAAGGTCACCGTGGCCCGCGAAGTCGACGGCGGCATGGAAACCCTGACGCTCACGCTGCCCGCGGTCATCACGACCGACCTGCGCCTGAACGAGCCGCGCTACGTGACGCTGCCCAACATCATGAAGGCCAAGAAGAAGCAGCTGGACACCTTCAAGCCCGAAGACCTGGGCGTGGATGTGAAGCCCCGCCTGAAGACCCTCAAGGTCAGCGAGCCGCCCAAGCGCGGTGCCGGCATCAAGGTGCCCGACGTTGCCACCCTGGTGGACAAGCTCAAGAACGAAGCCAAAGTGATCTGAGGAAGAAACGAACATGACCGCACTCGTCATTGCCGAACACGACCACGCCAGCATCAAGCCGGCCACCCTCAACACCGTGACCGCAGCCCTGGCTTGCGGTGGCGACGTCCACGTCCTCGTGGCCGGTGCCAACGCCGCCGAAGCCGCCAAGGCCGCCGCGCAGATCGCCGGCGTGTCCAAGGTGATCGCTGCCGACAGCGCCAGCCTCGCTGAAAACCTCGCCGAGAACGTCGCCGCACAAGTGCTGGCCATCGCCGGCAACTACAGCCACATCCTGTTCCCCTCGACCGCCAACGGCAAGAACGTCGCACCGCGCGTAGCCGCCAAGCTCGATGTGGCGCAGATCTCCGACATCACCAAGGTCGATAGCCCCGACACCTTCGAGCGCCCGATCTACGCCGGCAACGCGATTGCCACCGTGCAGAGCACCGACGCCACCAAGGTGATCACGGTTCGCACGACCGGCTTCGACGCAGCCGCCGCCACCGGTGGCAGCGCGACGGTCGAAACCGCTGAAGGCGTCGCAGACAGCGGCAAGTCGACCTTCGTCGGCCGTGAAGTCACGAAGAGCGAGCGTCCTGAATTGACCGCCGCCAAGATCATCGTCTCGGGCGGCCGCGCCCTGGGCAGCGCCGAGAAGTTCACCGAAGTGATGGCCCCGCTGGCCGACAAGCTGAATGCTGGCCTGGGCGCCAGCCGCGCTGCAGTGGACGCAGGCTACGCCCCGAACGACTGGCAAGTGGGCCAGACGGGCAAGATCGTCGCGCCGCAGCTGTACATCGCCGCGGGCATCTCGGGCGCCATCCAGCATCTGGCCGGCATGAAGGACTCGAAGGTCATCGTCGCGATCAACAAGGACGAAGAGGCCCCGATCTTCTCGGTGGCCGACTACGGCCTCGTGGCCGACCTGTTCACGGCCGTGCCGGAACTCGTGACCACGCTGTAAGCGGCTGCGACGATGAAGACCCGCATCACCGAACTGCTCGGCATCCGCTACCCCATCATCCAGGGCGGCATGCAATGGGTGGGCCGCGCCGAGCTGGCCGCGGCCGTGTCGAACGCCGGCGGCCTGGGCATTCTCACGGCGCTCACGCAGCCCACGCCCGACGACCTGCGCCACGAAATCGCGCGCACGCGCACGATGACCGACAAGCCCTTCGGCGTGAACCTCACCATCCTGCCGGCGGTGAAGCCGCCGCCGTACGCCGAGTACGTGCAGGCCATCATCGACAGCGGCGTGAAGATCGTGGAGACCGCGGGCAACAGCCCGAAGGACTTCATCGAGGCCCTGAAGCGCCACGACGTGAAGATCGTCCACAAGTGCACCTCGGTGCGCCACGCGCTCTCGGCCGAGCGCAACGGCGTCGACGCGGTGTCGGTAGATGGCTTCGAATGCGCGGGCCACCCGGGCGAGGACGACGTGCCCGGCCTCGTGCTGCTGCCAGTGGCGGCGCGCAAGCTGCGCATTCCGATCATCGCGTCGGGCGGCATCGCCGACGGCCGCGGCATGGCCGCCGCGCTGGCGCTGGGCGCCGAGGGCATCAACATGGGCACGCGCTTCTGCGTGACCCAGGAAGCGCCGATCCACGACAACATCAAGCAGGCACTGGTCGCCGCGACCGAGCGCGACACCAAGCTGATGTTCCGCACGCTGCACAACACGGCGCGCGTGTTCCGCAACGCGATCTCCGAAGAAGTGGTGGCCACCGAGCGCCGTCCCGGCGGCTGCGAGTTCGAGGACATCCGCCCCTTGGTGGCCGGTGCACGCGGCCGCGCGGCGCTGGAGTCGGGCGAGGTGCACAACGGCGTGGTCTCGGCCGGCCAGTGCATCGGGCTGATCGACGACATCCCGACCTGCGCTGAATTGCTCGAACGCATGGTGCGCGAGTGCCGTGAGCATCTGGACCGCGCCCGCAGCTGGATGAACTGAAGCTCTGCCGCGCTCCCGCCGACGGGGCGCCTTGCTCCGCGAATGTCCCCCGCCCTTCGGGCTCCTCCTTGATTTCGCTGCGCAAGGCACCCCATCGACGGGAGCGTTCAGAGCCGCTTCGGACTGGCGCGGCACGGGCCCACGAGGTCCGTGCGCGGCGCATCGCAGAAGCTGCATTTGTTGGCGCTCGCCGAGACTTCGTGCCGCATGAACCGGCTACTTCGCCGGGTTCTTCTCTAGAGTGAATGCCCCTGTCACTCGACACCCCACCAAGGGAAGAAGAAAGGCGCCACACCCCCACCACTACCGAGATGTTTGAAGGCTGCTTGCCTCGCGGCAGGTCGTCGGTGCGAAAGCAGCGAGGCAAATGCGAGGTATCAAAAGGCGACGGCCGAGGTGTTACTAGCACCCCGGCCGTCTAACCAAGTTCGTGCAACACCTTGGAAGGAAACGCACAAAAATGGCTACCAAGACTATAGCCCGGCCTCGCACGCCGGTAGCTCCCGAAGACAACGCCCAAGACCCGGCGGATCTTCTCGAAAACACCCTGTCTCAGCTCGAAGCGCTCCTGTGGGTCTGCCACGGGGAAGAGATCGACTGGTGCAGCGGTGACGGGCCTCGACGACTGGACAACGTGCTTTGGCTTGCAGCTGATCTCGCTCGCAAGGCGGGGGAGCTGTTTCAGCTGAGCGAGAAGGCGCGACGCGCAGCGCTTGAGACTGGCGGTTAGCGGCTGGTCTGCGGGCTGCGTGTTTCGCGGCCCGCCCTGGTGAACAGGTTCTTTGGGGTGCAACTGCTGAAGCCCTTGTGATGGAGGGAATTCGGTTCGATTGAGGTGCTTGTGGTGCAGGCCTCGGTGGCAGCCATGCGCTCCATGCTGATCGTCGGCAGACAATGCGAGCAGCTGCTTTGCAGCGGTTTCCGACATCTCTCGCCCTCGCGCGAATGGGTACTATCGGCCATGAGCGGCCACTCCTGAGCGAGACCAAATTCCCCTCAAAGCTGACGCTCGCATCTCCTCACCGTTAGCTGGAGTACGCACTCTTCTAGCGATTGATCAAGGGAACCATGAACGTCGAGATCCTGTATCCATTCCTTGGGCTGCCCATAACATCTTTGGACCTCCAGGCGGCGTTCACTGCACTTGGCTTTGACTTGAGCGACGAACTTGAACTTCCCGAAGACGACTATCGCGCCTACATCGAGCGCCCTAGCGGCGGAGTCTCTTTTGCATTCACCGATGAAGCTTGGTTTCTAGGAATAGACGATCAGCCAATGGGCGTTAGGCCACTATTCTTTAACACCATATTCTTCTACTCCGATGGCGCGGATCGTTATGCCCAATACAGACATGCCTTGCCATTTGGGTTGGCATTTTCCGATGACACAGGATCGGCAAGGAAGAAGCTCGGCGAACCTGAACGGGTACGGCATACCGATGATGGACGAGTAGCCGCAGAGAGGTGGGAAGTTGACGCAAATTGCCGCCTGCATGCCACCTATGCGTTGTCTGGCCGACTTCATATTCTTATCTATAGCTGGCCAGACGCCCACTTACGAAAATCGTGAAGATTGAGACGTCCGCTTCGGAGCAAATCTCCAAGGCCACTATGAGCCTACTGACGCCTGCGCGCCTGCGCGCCTGCGCGCCTGCGGCAGAATGCGGCCAAAAGCCGACGCTGACCAGATCTGCATATCAACATCAACGCACCCTAAAGAGGACTGCTTTAGCTCGGGCTGTACAGCCGCTTCGGGCCCGAAGCGGTCCTTCGATGCGAGAGGTCGACCGACTGCTATGCAGCGATCACGGTCTGTCGTGCATCTGCAATTGACGTCCGCTTCTTGCCAGTGACCTGCCCTTCAACGCGGCGGCTCCGACTACCAGCGGGAAGAAAAGCTGGCCACAAAAGCCGGGGCGATTCAGTTCACCCTGTGCTGTTAGCCTTGCATGGTAGGCAGGGCCTCTGCCACGCCAACTCCGGCCATCGCGCCCAATTTTTTAGAAGTGAACTCACCATGACCAGCCCGCTGTACAACGCCTCCGTTCCCGTCATGCAGCAGATGCTGCGCGCCCTGTCCGACGTGCTCAAGAAGGCCGAAGACCAGGCGACGCAAAGAAATATCGACCCCAATGCGCTGCTGCAGGCGCGGCTGTTCCCTGACATGTTTCCGCTGGTACGTCAGGTACAGATCGCCGCAGACTTCTCCAAGGGCATTGCCTCCCGCCTGGCGGGTGCCGAGGTGCCGTCCTGGCCCGACACCGAGGTCAGCTTCGCCGACCTGCAAGCGTTGATCGCCAAAGCTTTGGCCCATATCGGCTCCTTCACGCCTGAGCAATTCGATTCCAGCGAGAGCCGCGAGATCGTATTGCGCCCCGGCACCCCCAAGGAAAAGAAGCTGACCGCAAGCGCATACCTTCTGCACTATGGACTGCCGCAGTTTTTCTTCCACGTGACCACCACCTATGCCATCTTGCGCCACAACGGCATGGAGATCGGCAAGCGCGACTACATGGGTGCCTACTGACCCAAGACAGACAGGCGTTCGGCCACTCTGGCCACTGCCGCTCGAAGTGCAAGCGTGCGGCGTGCTGCCACCGATTCACGCCTTTGAGCCACCAACGACGGTCCTCCGAGGGGCTTCATCACCAGATGAAGGCGCCTTGAAGGTGCCGCACTGGAGCCTGGGCCTGCCGGCACTCGAACGCGGTGTTCAACGGCCAGCGTACGGCAGCGACGAGTGATGCACGACGATGCGCAGCTTGCCGGCACCGTCCTTCACGAACGTCCAGGTCTTGTCGACCGTGGTGACCTTGTCGTCCGGGTCAGTGAACAGCACGTTTCCCAGCGTGCTGGCCACGTCGCCGTGGATGAGCACGGCACTGTTGGCAATCTCGCATTTCGTCCAGCCCTTCAGGGCGAAGCCGGTGTCGTTGGGAAAGGCAGGGTTGCCGCCCACGAAGTACGCCAGCGCGCCGTCGCGAGCGGTGCGGAAGGTCTGCGGCGATGTCGTGAGCGTCGGCTTGAACAGCACTGCGCCCAACTGGTAGGCGTAGGCGCTGTCGATGACCTTCTCGGCCAGCGCCCTGGCGGCCGGCTGCCCTCCGCTGGAATTCGCGGCGCTGATGTCGACCAGCGCCTTGCACCAGGCCTGCTGCGCCCCCAGGACTTCCGCTTCCGTGATGCTCCGGTCGACGACTTTCTCCTTGGCGGCGGCCGGCAAAATTGCCCCGGCGATCAGGAGGCTGGCGATGGCGCTGGGAATGAATTTTTTCATTTGGGTCTCCAATTGAAGTAGTTGGATACCGGAGCGGCCGGGGGGTCGAGCCGAGACCCAAAGTGCATCAGTACGACATGCACAAGGCATGATGCGCCGGCTGATTTGCTCTGAGCAAAAGATGCAAATGAAATGAATGGTTGTGCATTCGAGAGATAGCCAGGCGTGCAGGCCTGTCTCGTGGGACAGGTGTCGAACGAAAGCCATCCTCTCGGTCTGCACCAGAATTTCCCCCGATCTGCGAAGACCTCATCACATGCAACAACGTTTTCTGAATGCCTTGCTGGTTGCCCTCATCGCCAGCTTCGGCATCTCTGGCGATCCGGCACGCGCCCAGGCCCAAACGACGCCCAAGGTGCAGCCCGGCGAGGGGCGGCCTTACGAGATTGTCGACAGCGAGGTATGGGACGTGCCCGATCCGGTTTCAGGCCGCGGCTACCAAGTCTTCGTTGCTTTGCCGCCGTCCTATGCGAAGCAGCCGCGGCAGCGCTACCCCGTGCTGTATGTGACTGACGCCGACTACGCTTTCCCGATCGTCCGGCAGTTGGGGCGCCGCCTGAACGTTGAAGGGCCTCAGATCGAGGAATTCATCCTCGTCGGCCTGTCTTACGCAAAGGGCGAGGACGGCGCGGTCAGCCGCCAGCGCGACTACACACCGACACCGAACGGCCCCAGCACCGCGCCTGCCAATGCGGCCCACGGTCAGGCGCGCGCCTATCAAGAATATCTGCGCAACCAGGTAAAGCCGTTCATCGCCGCTCGCTACCGGGCCGACCCGGCCAGAGCAATCTTTCTCGGTCACTCCTACGGCGCCCTGCTTGGGATGCAGATCCTTTTCACCGAGCCCGGCTTGTTCAGCGGCTATATCCTCGGCAGCCCATCTCTCTGGTACGACAAGCGACATGCCTTGAAGCTCGAAGCGAGCTACGCCAAACAGAATCGGGACCTGACGGCGAATGTCTATCTTTATGTCGGCGCCTATGAGGCGCTGCGCAAAGGTGTTCGGCGCTACAACCAGACGGTAGACATGGTTGCCGACAACCAGGCGCTGGAGACGGCGCTACAGAGCAGAAAGTACCCAAGCTTGAAGCTGAAGTCAGCGGTCCTGAACGACGAGGACCATCTCACCGTCGCGCCGCGTGGCTTTACGCAGGGCATGAAGTATCTGCTCTCGGCGCACTGACAAATCACAGCGAGACGATGCAGCCGGGCGATCACTTGACCTGAATTCTGGGCGAGAGCTTTGCCATCGGCGAGCTCGCCTCGCACGTCGGCATGCCAGCCAAATACCGCGCCGTCGTGTCGATGTCCGTCTCTGAAAGGGTCGTGCCGTTAGTCACACCGTATCCGGGCTATCGACCGAAAACTTCCAATCACTGCATGGTCAGGTCCAGACCCATCCAATTGCAAAATTCAAAGGTGAGGAAGAGCACGAGGAACGCAGAAGCGACGAACGCCCCGCCCACCTTGATGGATGTCAGTACCACTGCAGCTGTCTTTTGATTCTTGTCCTTCTGTCCCCGTTCGTAATGCCACTTGACGGCTAAATACATGCCCACGCTGAGCACGAGAACCTTGAAAATAACAAAAGAGATAGGGATTGAATTCATGATTGAAGGGATATCAATGGTGAAAGACGGCGAAGTGCCCGAGTGCGGCGATTAGCTCAATAGACCGATGAAGAAGCGGAAATCAATCAATCAATCAATTTAACGAAACGGTTGCGGTGAGCTAAATGCGCGTCCGCAAGGCGCGTCGAAAGGCACGCAAGACATGGGTCGAAAGGAGGAGCAGTCTGCCTGCACCACAGAAGCACTCTCATCGTGCTGTCGAGTGTTCATCTTCCAGGCTGATACGTACAGAACCAGATCAGCTGGAAATCTCCGTATCAGATGCAAGGAGGCCGGTGGTCGCGCCGGGGCGGGTCGATGTCTGATATGACAATCTCTGGAGCGGTCCAGAACGACCGTATCAGAAAGAGATGCCCATGAACCGCTACGAGAAGCTTGCCGACAACATCGCTCAGCGTATTCGCGCGGGTAGCCTGAAGGCGAACGATCGCCTTCCCTCCGTGCGCGAACTGAAGTCGCAAATGGGCATCAGCGCGTCCACCGTGTTCTCTGCTTACTACCTGCTGGAGGCGCAAGGGCTTGTCGAAGCGCGGCAGCGGTCGGGGTACTTCGTTCGAGCGGGCGCGGAAATGCCGGCCAACGAACTCGCCGCCAGCGAGCCTGTCCTGCGGTCCATGTCGGTCGACGTCTCGTCGCTTGTCTTTCAGGTCCTTGCGCAGGCTCGCGAGCGCGATATGGTCCCGCTCGGCTCGGCCTTTCCGTCGCCAGAGCTGTTTCCCTTCGAGCAACTTGCCGCCGGCCTGACGCGAGCGCTCAAGCGGATGGATCCTTGGCAGACCGTCGAAGATTTGTCTCCAGGAAACGCCCAATTGCGCCATCAGATCTCCCTGCGTTACGGCAGCGTCGGGATGGATGTTCCCGCGTCTGAACTGGTCATCACCAGCGGGGCGATGGAAGCACTCAATCTTGCGCTCGAATCGGTGACGCAGCCAGGCGACCTCGTGGCAATCGAAACGCCAACCTTTTATGGTGCGTTGCAGGCACTGGAGCGCCGCGGTCTTCGCGCGGTCGAGGTTGAGACGCACCCGCGAACAGGCGTAGATCTCAGCTCTCTTGCTCGCGTGATCGACCAGCATCCGGTGAAGGCCTGCTGGTTCATGCCGACCTTCCAGAATCCAATGGGCTGCACCATGAGCGACGCAGCCAAAGAGCAACTGGTCAGCATGCTCGCCGCCCGCGCCATACCGCTGATCGAAGACGACGTGTACGGCGAGCTCGCGCATGGGGCTCGGAGACCGCCACCAGCCAAGGCCTGGGACCGGGATGGCTGGGTGCTGCACTGCAGTTCTTTCTCGAAATCCCTGGCACCCGGATATCGCATCGGTTGGGTAGCGGGCGGTCGCTTTGCAGCCACTTTGGGCCGGAACAAGTTGATGAGCTCGCTGGCGACGGCACTCCCCTCGCAACTGGCGTTGCAGGAGTACCTGCAACACAAGAGTTTCGATCGTCACCTGCGCGCCCTGCGGCATTCGCTCAGCCGCCAGCAGGCTGCATGCTTGCGATTTATCGATCGATACTTTCCGACTGGAACGCGGGTCACGCGCCCCGAGGGTGGCTATTTCCTGTGGCTCGCGCTGCCAGAAGGTGTCGACTCGCTCGCACTGCACCAGGACGCTCTTCGGCTCGGCATAGGCGTAGCGCCGGGCCATTTGTTTTCAGCCGACCGCCGATACACCCGGCACCTGCGCATCAACTACGGGTATCTCGGCGACCCGCGCTTGGAAGGGGCTATCAGGAGTCTTGGAGATCTCGCCAACGCGCAGCTGAAATCTACAACTGGAAAATCGGGGCCATCTTCGAGGAACGTTCGTCGAGACCCTAGTTAGCGTCCATGCAGGTCGAGGTCCGCCGCCTTCGACCGACTCTCAACGTCACGCGTGCCGCTTCTGTCCAGTCGCGGCTTAGAGAACCCGCAGCACCTCAAACTGCTGTCGGATTGGAGCGACCTGTATCGACACCTCATCACCCTCGCATTTGCCCAGCATTGCCCTACCCAAAGGGGCTTCGCTGCTGATGACCTGAACAAGCTGAGTGCCGCTGACCAACGTCATGCTGCCCCCATCCGGGCCGAGAAAGAGCTGTTGCTGCTTGTCGTCGGAATCGACCAGGCAGACCAACGCGCCGAGCCGTATTCCTATGCTGGCGTCGTAGGGACGCGGGCGGAATTGGCGCCAATTGGCCATCGCCTGGCGTATGGCTTCGGCGCGCCGAGCTTGGCCGGTGGCCAGGTAGGCGGCTTCGAGTCCCAATGTGTCGTATTTGTTTTCGGCGATGTTCTCTTCGTGAGTCGCCGTTTCATGGGCTGCCCGCACTGCCTGTTCGACTTGCAGCAGGTCTTCGGCGAGCCGTTCCAGCACCTGCTGTTGCAGCAAGAATTTATCCATGACGAAAGGTCAGTATCTCAAACAAGCGGGGGGCAGATTTTGATTATGAAGGGCTCCAGAAGCCTTCGACGCTTCTGTGGGCTGCAGGTTGACTTCAGCAATGGGCCCGAAGGCGACGGTCAGACGTCGTGACTGAAAGGCAGCTCGCAGTCTGACGCGAACATTGAACGCAGTCATGCCAATGTCGACCACGACCGACACCAGTCCTTCGGACTTCTGCTTGTCCACCACCCGCCTCTCACGAAAGCTCAGCAGTACGCCCCCGCACATCCATCTGCAATCCACCGCAGCGATCGAACCGCCAACGCCACAGCCGCACTCATCGTGCACAGGGCACCGGGTACTCCCCGCAGCGAAATCAAGGAGGAGCCCGAAGGGCGGGGGACATTCGCGGAGGGGAGTACCCGGTGTCCTGTGCACGCGCCCCGAAGGCCCCCAAGCCGAGGCCGTCAACACACCGCCACAGCTAAGGAAACCCCCGATATATGAATGGTCATTGACCCCCTAGCATCGAGCGCTGCTCGCCTGTCAAGGTGTACGGATCGCGTCCCGGCGTCCGCCCGGTGACCTGGCGCCTGCCTCAGCTGCCCTTTCCTGCGATGACAACTCCTCCCGAGTCCGGCCCCACGCTGGACGCCGCCAGTCCCCTCCCCCCCGACATCGAAGCCGCCGACGAACCCACCAAGGTTCCCCTCGCCATCGAAGACTGGCTCACGGTCCTCATCATGGGCGCGCTGGCGCTCATCACGTTCGCCAACGTCATCGTGCGCTACTTCACCGACTCGTCCTTCGCGTGGACGGAAGAGTTCTCGGTGTTCCTCATGATCATGCTGGCGCTGGTGGCCGGCTCGGCCGCCGTGGCGCGCGACCGGCACATCCGCATCGAGTACTTCTCGGAGAGCGGCTCCATGGCGCGGCGCAAGCGCCTGGCCCAGTTCGGCGCGCTGATGATCGCCATCCTGTTCGCGCTGATCGGCGCGCTCAGCATCCGCATGGTGTGGGACGACTACCGCTTCGAGGAAACCACGCCCGGCATCGGCCTGCCGGCCTGGTGGTATTCGATCTGGCTGCCCATCGTGTCCTTCGCCATCGCGGGGCGCGCCATCGGCCTGATGGTCCGTCGTGGCCGCAAGACGAACTACAAGTCTGACGACAACAACAGCAAGGGCGACGCCAAGTGATCGCCACCCTGCTCTTCGTCGCCTTCGTGCTCATGATGCTGGTGGGCGTGCCCATCGGCGCCGCGCTCGGCCTGGCGGGCGCCGCCTGCATCGCGCTGGCCAACGCCGACGCGCAGTGGTTCGGCCTGCTGGCCGTGCCGCAGAACTTCTACGCCGGCCTGGGCAAGTACCCGCTGCTGGCGATTCCGATGTTCGTGCTGGTCGGCTCCATCTTCGACCGCTCGGGCGTGGCGCTGCGCCTGGTCAACTTCGCCATCGCCATCGTGGGCCGCGGCCCCGGCATGCTGCCGCTGGTGGCGATTGCGGTGGCCATGTTCCTGGGCGGCATCTCGGGCTCGGGCCCGGCCAACGCCGCCGCCGTGGGCGCGGTGATGATCGCGGCCATGAGCCGCGCCGGCTATCCGGCTGCCTACTCGGCCAGCGTGGTGGGCGCCGCGGCGGCCACCGACATCCTGATTCCGCCCTCGGTCGCGTTCATCGTGTACTCGGTGCTGGTGCCCGGCGCCTCGGTGCCGGCGCTGTTCGCGGCCGGCATGATCCCCGGCGTGATGGCCGGCCTGGCGCTGATGATTCCGGCCGTGTGGCTGGCGCGCAAGCACAAGATGGGCGCGCTCGAATCGACGCTGCCGCGCCCGCCGTTCTGGAAGAGCTTTCGCGAAGCGATCTGGGGCCTGGCGGCGCCGGTGCTCATCCTGGGCGGCATGCGCGCGGGCTGGTTCACGCCGACCGAGGCGGCCGTGGTCGCCGTGTTCTACGGCCTGTTCGTGGGCATGTGCATCCACCGGACGATCAAGGTGCGCGACCTGTTCGTGATCTTGCGCGAGTCGGGGGAGCTGTCGGCGGTGATCCTGCTGGTGGTGTCGCTGGCGGGCATCTTCGCGTACTCGCTGTCGACGCTGGGCGTCATCGATCCGGTCACGCGCGCCATCGTGAATTCGGGGCTGGGCGAGTACGGCATCCTGGCGCTCCTGATCCTGCTGCTGATCACGGTGGGCATGTTCCTGGACGGCGTGTCGATCTTCCTGATCTTCGTGCCGCTGTTGCTGCCCATCGTGCAGCACTACAAGTGGGACCCGGTGTGGTTCGGCGTGATCCTCACGCTGAAGGTGGCGCTGGGCCAGTTCACGCCGCCGCTGGCGGTCAACCTCATGGTCTCGTGCCGCATCGCCAAGGTGCGCATGGAAGAAACCGTGCAGTGGGTGGGCTGGATGCTGTTCTCGATGTTCGTGGTGATGGTGCTGGTGATCGCCTTCCCCGAACTCGCGCTCTGGCTGCCGCGCAAGCTGGGCTACTGATTTTTTCGATCCATCGACAGACAAAGAGGAGACCTCTCTCATGAAATTCCGCCGCACCCTGCTGGGCCTTGCCGCCGTCGCCGCCACGCTCGGCCTGTTCTCGACCGGCGCGATGGCGCAGGCCACCTACAAGCCCGAGTACAAGATGTCGCTGGTGCTGGGCCCGCCCACGCCGTGGGGCCAGGCCGGGAAGATCTGGGCCGACCTCGTGAAGGAGCGCACCCAGGGCCGCATCAACATCAAGCTGTACCCGGGCGTGTCGCTCATTCAGGGCGACCAGACGCGCGAGTTCAGCGCGCTGCGCCAGGGCGTGATCGACATGGCGGTGGGCTCGACCATCAACTGGTCGCCGCAAGTGAAGCAGCTCAACCTGTTCTCCATGCCCTTCCTGATGCCCGACTACGCGGCCATCGACGCGCTCACGCAGGGCGAGGTGGGCAAGGACATGTTCAAGACCCTCGACAAGGCCGGCGTGGTGCCGCTCGCCTGGGGCGAGAACGGCTTCCGCGAAATCACCAACTCGAAAAAACCCATCAAGTCGCCGGCCGACATCAAGGGCATGAAGATCCGCGTGGTGGGCTCGCCCATCTACTCCGACATGCTCACCGCGCTGGGCGCCAACCCCACGCAGATGAGCTGGGCCGACGCGCAGCCCGCGCTCGCCAGCGGCGCGGTCGACGGCCAGGAGAACCCGCTGTTCCTGTTCACCGTGCTCAAGATGCACACGGTGGGCCAGAAGTTCGTCACCACCTGGGGCTACGTGGCCGACCCGCTGGTGTTCGTCGTGAACAAGGAAATCTGGGCCTCGTGGACGCCGGCCGACCAGGCCATCGTGCGCCAGGCCGCGCTCGACGCCGGCAAGCAGGAGATCGCCATCGCGCGCAAGGGCCTGGTCGAAGCCGACAAGCCCGTGCTGAAAGACATCGCGGCCATGGGCGTGACGGTGACCAACCTCACGCCGGCCGAGCGCGACGCCTTCGTGAAGGCCACGCGCCCGGTGTACGACAAGTGGAAGTCGACCGTCGGCGTCGACCTGGTGGCCAAGGCCGAGAAGGCCATCGCCGCGCGCGCGAAGTAAGCCGCGCGTTGCCGTCGGTGGATCGGGGAGGCATGACAATGTCGCCATGCACACCCTGATCATCGACACGGACCCCGGCGCGGACGACGTGATCGCGCTGCTGTTTGCCCTGGCGGCGCCCGAATCGCTGGCGATTCAGGCGCTGACCACGGTGGCGGGCAATGTTCCCCTGGCCAAGACCTCGCGCAACGCGCGCCTGGCCTGCGAATGGGCCGGACGGCCGGAGCTTCCGGTCTACGCGGGCGCCGAGCGGCCCCTGCAGCGCACACCGATCTACGCCGCCAACATCCACGGCCGAGAAGGCCTCACCGGCGTGGCCGTGCACGAGCCCGCCGTGCCGCTGGCCGCAGGCCATGCCGTCGACTACCTCGTGCGCACGCTGCGCGCCGCGCCCGAGCACAGCGTGACGCTCGCCATGCTCGGCCCGCAGACCAACCTCGCACTGGCGCTCGAGCAGGCGCCCGACATCGTGCACGGCCTGCGCGAGCTGGTGCTCATGGCCGGCGCGCACTTCAACGGCGGCAACATCACGCCGGTGGCGGAGTTCAACGTGTTCGCCGACCCGCACGCGGCCGAGGCGGTGCTGAAAAGCGGCGTGCCGATCACGATGCTGCCGCTGGACGTGACACACAAGATCCTCACGAGCGACGCGCGCATCGCACGGCTGCGCCAGCTGGGCAACCGCGCGGGCGCGATCGTCGCCGACATCCTCGATGCCTACGCGCCGCAGGAGATGGCCCACTACGGCATGCCCGGCGGCCCGGTGCACGACGCCACCGTGACGGCCTACCTGCTGCGCCCCGACCTGTTCCAGGGCCGACGCATCCACGTCGAGATCGACAGCCGCGAAGGCATGGGCTTCGGCCAGACCGTGGCCGACTGGCACGGCAGCCTGAAGCGGCCCGCGAACGTGCACTGGGTCGTCGATGGCGATGCGCAGGGCTTCTTCGACCTGCTGACGGAGCACATCGCGCGGCTGCCCTGAACAAGGCGCGCCCATGAAAAAAGCCACGCTGCGGACAGCGTGGCTTTTTGTTTGGGTGCGGCAGCGGATCAGTGCTGCAGGATCTTGTTCAGGAAATCCTTCGTGCGCGGCTGACGGTTTTCCGGGTGGTTGAAGAACTCGTCCTTCGGGCAGTCTTCGAGGATCTTGCCGCCCACGTCGATGAAGATCACGCGGCTCGCGACCTTGCGGGCGAAGGCCATTTCGTGCGTGACCACCATCATGGTCATGCCTTCCTTGGCCAGGCTCACCATCACGTCGAGCACTTCGCCGACCATCTCGGGGTCGAGCGCCGAGGTGGGTTCGTCGAACAGCATCACGATCGGGTCCATCGACAACGCTCGGGCGATCGCCACGCGCTGCTGCTGACCGCCCGACAGCTGGCCCGGGAACTTGTCCTTGTGCGCCATCAGGCCCACGCGGTCGAGCATCTTCAGGCCGCGGGTCTTGGCTTCGTCGGGCGTGCGGCCCAGCACCTTGATCTGCGCGATCGTGAGGTTCTCGGTCACCGACAGGTGCGGGAACAGCTCGAAGTGCTGGAACACCATGCCGACCTTGGAGCGCAGCTTGGGCAGGTTGGTCTTGGGGTCGTGCAGCGGAATGCCGTTGACTGTGATCTCGCCCTTCTGGAAGGGCTCGAGCGCGTTCACGGTCTTGATGAGCGTGGACTTGCCGGAACCCGACGGGCCGCACACCACCACCACGTCGCCCTTGGAGATGTTCACCGAGCAGTCGTTGAGCACCTGCACCGGGCCGTACCACTTGGAGACGTTCTTGATTTCAATCATTTTTTCGGACATTTGTTTCTCTCCGGTTCAGTTCAGCCACTCAATCAGCGAATGATGGCGATTTTCTTGTGCAGGCGTTTCACCAGCCAGGAAAGGGCGTAGCACATGGCGAAGTACACGACCGCCGCCAGCAGGTAGGCCTCGATCGGACGGCCGAAGTTCTTGCCCGCCGTCTCGAAGCCCTTGAGCATGTCGTAGGCACCGATGGCGTAGACCAGCGAGGTGTCCTGGAACAGGATGATGGTCTGCGTGAGCAGCACCGGCAGCATGTTGCGGAAGGCCTGCGGCAGCACCACGAGGCGCATGTTCTGGCCGTAGGTCATGCCCACGGCCTGGCCCGCGTTCACCTGGCCGCGCGGGATCGACTGGATGCCCGCGCGCATGATCTCGGAGAAGTAGGCCGCCTCGAACGCCACGAAGGTGATCACCGCCGAGATTTCCGAGCGGTAGTTCGAGCCGAGCGAACCGAACATCGAATAGAACGACGCCGGCACGAGCAGGAAGAACCACAGGATCACCATCACCAGCGGGATGCTTCGCATGCCGTTGACGTACAGGGCCGCGGGCGCATCGAGCCACTTCTTGCCCGACAGGCGCATGAGCGCCAGGATCGTGCCGAAGATCACGCCGCCGATCGTGGCCACCACCGTCAGCATGATGCTGAAGTAGAAGCCCTTGATGACGAAGTTGCTGATGACGTCCCAGTTGTAGAAGGACAGGTCGAGATTCATCATGTCAGTGTCCTCCGCCGCCAGCGCTGGCCGAGACGATGAAGCCCGGCACGCGGGTCTTCTTCTCGATGAACGCCATGAGCCGGTTGATGGCCAGGGCCGACACCACGTAGCACGCCGTCACCGCCAGGTAGACCTCGATGCCGCGCGAGGTTTCTTCCTGCGCCTGCATGGCGAACATGGTGAGTTCGGTGACCGACACGGCGAACGCGACGGACGAGTTCTTGAAGATGTTCATCGTCTCGCTCGTGAGCGGCGGGATGATGATGCGATACGCCATCGGCAGGATCACGTAGCGGTAGTACTGCGCGGTGGTGAAGCCCACCGCCATGCCCGCGTAACGCTGGCCCTTGGGCAGCGCCTGGATGCCGGAGCGCACCTGCTCGGCGATACGCGCCGAGGTGAAGAAGCCCAGTGCCAGCACCACGAGGATGAAGCTCGGCACGCCCTTCATCACGGGAACCAGCGCCGGAATCACGTGGTACCAGAGGAAGATCTGCACCAACAGCGGGATGTTGCGAAAGAGCTCCACCCATGCATTGCCAAAGCGCACGAGCCACGGACTGTCGGGCAGCGTGCGGATGATGCCGATCAGCGAGCCCAGCACCAGCGCGACGATCAGCGCCAGCAGCGCGACCGACACGGTCCAGCCCCAGGCCGAGAGCATCCATTGCAGATAGCTCGGATATTCCCCCCCGGGGTCTTGCAGGAAGACCTGCCAATCCCAGTTTCCCATGTGTGTTTACTCCTTCAGCTTCTTTTCGAAAAACCGTCCCTTGAAAAGAAACGCCCACCGCGAAAGGTGGGCGTCCATTCACGCAGCGACGCGCGCTTATTCCTTGGTGACGTACTCTTCGGCCGGCTTGTCGTTCGGGTTGGCCCACGCGTTCTTGGTGGCTTCGCCCAGCGGCAGGTTGATGGTCACGTTGGCCGGGGGAATCGGCTTGAGGAACCACTTGTCATACAGCTTGGCGAGTTCGCCCGACTTGGCCTGTGCCTTGATGCTGTCGTCCACGGCCTTCTTGAAGGCGGGGTCGTCCTTGCGGATCATGATGGCGATGGGTTCCACGGCCAGCACGTCGTTCAGGATCTTGTAGTCCTTGGGCGACTTCGACTTGGCGGCCAGCGCAGCCAGGATCGAGCCGTCCATCACGAAGGCGTCGGCACGGCCGGTTTCCAGCAGCAGGAAGCTGTCGGAGTGGTCCTTGCCGTAGACCTCCTTGAAGGTCAGGTTCTCGGCGCGCTTTTGCTTGCGCACGGTCTGCAGCGGCGTGGTGCCGGTGGTGGTGGCGACCGTCTTGTCCTTCAGGTCGGCCAGCGAGTTGATGCCCGAGTTGGCCTTGACGACGATCTTGGTTTCTTCGACGTAGGTGGTCACGCCGAAAGCCACGTCCTTCTGGCGGGTGGCGTTGTTGGTGGTGGAGCCGCACTCGATGTCCACGGTGCCGTTCTGCACGAGGGGGATGCGGTTCTGCGAAGTCACGGGCTGGTACTTGACTTCGAGCTTCTTGCCGGCGGCCTTCTCCAGGTCCTTGATGATGTTGGCGCAGACGTCGTAGTGGAAGCCGGTGTACTGGCCATTGCCGAGCGTGTACGAAAGGCCGGAGGACTCACGCACGCCTTCGGTGATGGTGCCCGAGGCCTTGATCTTGGCCAGGGTGTCATTGGCCTGTGCAAAGGCGCCGCTGGTGGCGAGCGCTGCGACAGCCAATGCCAATACTTGTTTTTTCATACGAAAAGCTCCTGAGGGTGACTGAAACAAATAGAACGAAATTCTAGACACTCGCATTTTGCGGGATACCCGGACCAACCCGGTGCATTCCACGGGCATCGCCGCCCGCCTCGCACCGGCTGCGCCCATCGGGGCGCCAGCCTGGTGCAATCCAGACATTTCGCATTGTCCGACTTTCACTAAGCAGCCTTTGTGCCCGGCATTCGGGCGGCTGTGCGTGGCGCAGGCAGCGACCGGCGATCCCCGGCGTGCAACGGCCGAAAAAAACTGCCGCGACTGTAGTGGCGCCGTGGCCGGGCCGCCAATGCTGATTGCGGGGGGTCGTATGCGTGGTGCTTATAGATTGTGCAGCGCACAAATCCACGGCCATTCACACTCGCCCGCTCACTGCGGCGGCTGGGTTCCGACCAGGTAGGACCACAGGGCGTCGGCCGTGCGCTTGGGCTGCAGGCTTTCGGACAGACCGGCCCGGGCCGCCGAGCGGCCAGCGCCGCCCTTCACCGGGACCGGCGCGGTGGGCCGCTCGCGGTAGGCACGGATTTCCATCTTGGCCTCGAGGCTGTCGATCTCGGGCGGCAGCGCGCTCACCAGCTTGCGCGCCTTGATCTCCTTGCGCACCGCGCTTTGCGGCAGGAAGGCGATGCCGTGGCCTTCGAGCGCCATCACCTTCAGGCCTTCGGCCATGTCGGTCTCGTAGACGCGGTCCAGGTGGATGGCCGTGCCCGACTCCTTGAGCAACTGGTCGACCACGCGCCCGAGGTAGGCGCCCGGCGCGTAGCCCAGGTAGGGCAGCGGCTGGCCCGGTCGGCCCGGCAGCCGGTAGCGCGGCGCGCCCTCGGCATCGGCCTTGACCCAGGGGGCCACGGTTTCCTCGCCGAGGCTGACCATCTCGTACTTGTTGGCATCGAGCTGCAGCGGCTGCGAGGGGTGGTGGTAGGCAATGAGCAGGTCGCAGCTGCCCTCGACCAGCCGCAGCACCGCGTCATGCACGTTGAGCGCGATGAGCCGGCTCTTGATGGGCCCGAAGTGCTCGCGCAGGCTGGTGACCCACGACGGAAAGAAGGTGAAGGCCAGCGTGTGCGGCACGGCGATCTCGATCACGTCCTGGCCGGCGGCCGAGTGGCCGCGCAGCATGGCGCGCGTGCTCTGCAGCGACTGCAGCATCTCGATGGCCTGGCTGTACAGCGTCTGGCCCGCGGGCGTGAGGCGCGTGGGGTACGAGCTGCGGTCGACCAGGTCGGTGCCGGCCCATCCCTCGAGCGCCTGGATGCGCCGCGAGAACGCCGGCTGCGTCACGTGCCTCAACTGGGCCGAGCGGCTGAAGCTGCGGGTTTCCGCCAAGCTGATGAAGTCTTCGAGCCACTTTGTTTCCATACGCGGCGATTATGCGAGCGCCGCGCCATACTGGGCGCCCCCTCCTTTTCCCGCATGCGCCATGCCTTTCGACGACCTGCCTGAGCTCAGCGCCACCGAACTTTCGCGCAAGATCGCGGCCCGCGACGTGTCCTGCCGCGAGGTGATGCAGGCGTCGCTCGCCCGCATCGACGCGCTCAACCCGCGGTTCAACGCCATCGTCTCCCTGCGCGACCCCGCCCAGCTGCTGGCCGAGGCCGACGAACGCGACGCCGAGCTGGCGCGCGGCGAACGGCGCGGCTGGATGCACGGCTTTCCGCTGGCCGTGAAAGACCTGAGCCACGCCGCCGGCCTGCCGACCTCGATGGGCTCGCCGCTGTCGCCGCGCTCGCCCGCGCGCACCGACAGCCTGCATGTGGCGCGCATGCGCGCGGCCGGCGCCGTCGTCATCGGCAAGACGAACACGCCCGAGTTCGGCCTCGGCTCGCACACCTACAACACGGTGTTCGGCATCACGCGCAACGCCTACGCGCCCGATCGCAGCGCGGGCGGCAGCAGCGGCGGCGCGGCCGTGGCGCTGGCCCTGGGCATGCTGCCCGTGGCCGACGGCAGCGACATGATGGGATCGCTGCGCAACCCCGCCGCCTTCAACAACGTGATCGGCCTGCGCCCCTCGCGCGGACGCGTGCCCGGCGACCCGGAGCAGGAGCTCTTCTTCCAGCAGCTGGGCTGCGAGGGCCCGATGGGCCGCACCGTGGAAGACACGGCCCGGCTGCTGGCCGTGCAGGCGGGTTTCGACACGCGCGTGCCGCTGTCGTCGCCGCACGCCCTGCCCTCGCCCGACGACCTGCAGCTGGACGGCGACGGCCGCGGCCTGCGCATCGGCTGGCTCGGCAGCATCTGGCCGGAGCTGCCGCTGGCGCCGGGCGTGCGCGAACTCGGCGAGCAGGCGCTCGACACCTTCCGCACCATCGGCTGCGAGGTCGAGCCCTGCACGCTCGACGTGCCGCGCGAGCACAACTGGAGCGCCTGGCTGCGCCTGCGCCAGCTGCTGGTGGGCGGCAAGCTCGGCGCCTACCTGAGCGACCCGAAGCTGTTCGCCCAGCTCAAGCCCGAGGCGCAATGGGAGATCGAGCAAAGCCGGCACCTGGACGCCGCCTCGCTGTACCAGGCCTCGCTCTACCGATCGAACGTGTACCGCGCGTTCCTCAAGCTCTTCGAGCGCTTCGACTTCGTGGTCGCGCCGACGGCGCAGGTGTTCCCCTTCGACGCCGAGCTGCACTGGCCGACCGAGGTGAACGGCGTGAAGAGCGACACCTACCACCGCTGGATGGAGATCGTCACGCCCTTCACGCTGGCGGGCCTGCCCACGCTGAACGTGCGCGCGGGCTTCGGCGACGGCGGGCTGCCGATGGGCCTGCAGCTGGCCGGGCCGATCCATGCCGACCTCGACGTGCTGCGGCTGGGCCATGCCTACGACCAGGCCTGCGGCTGGGCGGCGCGGCGCCCGCCGGCCCTGTCCTGATCAGATCTGATCAGATCGGCGTGAGCACGCCGCGCCCCGCGAAGTGCCCTTGGGCGTTCGCGAGGAAGTGGTCCACCGACTTCTGCGTGGCTTCGGGCGACCAGCCCGCCATGTGCGGCGTGAGCAGCACGTTGTCCAGGCCGATGAGCGGCTCGGGGCGCTTGGGTTCGCTCTCGTACACATCGAGGCCCGCGCCCGCGATGCGGCGCTCGCGCAGCGCCTTCGCCAGTGCTTCGGTGTCGACCACGCTGCCGCGGCCGATGCTCACGAGATAACCCTGTGGCCCCAGCGCGTCAAGCACCTCGGCGTTGACCAGGTGCTTCGTGGCCGGCCCGCCCGGCGCGGCCAGCACCAGGAAGTCGGCCCAGGTGGCGAGCGACTTCAGGTCGTCGAAGTAGCGGTGCGTGGCGCCTTCGCGCGGCTTGCGGTTGTGATAGCCGATGGCCATGTCGAAGGCGGCGGCGCGCTTGGCGATCTTCTGGCCGATGGTGCCCAGCCCCAGGATGCCGAGCTTCTTGCCCGACACGTTCGGCGGCTGCGGAATGGCTTCGCGCCACACGCCTTCGCGGCACAGCCGGTCGAGCGTGCGGAACTCGCGCACGATGCTGATCAGCAGGCCGAAGGCATGGTCGGCCACGCAGTCGTCGTTGGTGCCCGCGCCGTTGGCGGTGGCGATGCCGCGTGCGCGCGTGACCTCGAGCGGCACGCCTTCGTAGCCCGCGCCCATGCAGCAGACCAGTTCGAGCGCCGGCATGGCGTCGATCTCGGCGGGCGTGAGGCCGATGACGCCGATGGTCAGCACCGCACGGAACTTGGGGCCGTGCTCGGCGATGGCGGCGGCGCGCTGCGCGTCGCCGAAGGCGTAGGTCATGTCGTAGACCTCGGCAATCTGGGCCTGGTGGGCGCTCGAGAGGCTGTTGAGCACCAGCAGGGGAATCTTGGTCGACACGTCTGAACTCCTGGGATCGGTGAAAAGAAAGAAGGGGTGAATGATCGGGCTAGAGCATCGGCACTGCTTCGCTCTTCTGCAAAGCCCACATCTGGGCATAGCGGCCCTGCTGGGCCAGCAGATCGGCGTGCGTGCCGCGCTCGACGATCACGCCCGATTCGAGCACCAGGATCTCGTGCGCCTCGACCACCGTCGAGAGGCGGTGCGCGATGACCAGCGTGGTCTTGCCCTGCGCGGCGCTGCGCAGCTCCGACTGGATGGCGCGTTCGTTGGCCGAGTCGAGCGCCGAGGTGGCCTCGTCGAAGATCACGATCGGCGGGTTCTTCAGGAGCGTGCGCGCGATGGCCACGCGCTGCTTCTCGCCGCCCGAGAGCTTCAGGCCACGCTCGCCCACCGTCGTCTCGTAGCCCTTGGGCGTGGCGGCGATGAAGTCGTGGATGCGCGCGGCGCGCGCCGCGCCTTCGACCTCGTCGCGCGTGGCGCCGGGACGGCCGTAGGCGATGTTGTATTCGACCGTGTCGTTGAACAGCACCGTGTCCTGCGGCACGATGCCGATGGCGCGGCGCACGCTGGCCTGCTGCACGGCGCGGATGTCTTCGCCGCCGATGGTGATGCGGCCCTGCTGCACGTCGTAGAAGCGGTACAAGAGGCGCGCCAGCGTCGACTTGCCGGAGCCCGACGGGCCGACCACGGCCACGGTCTTGCCGGCCGGGATCTCGAAGCTCACGTGCTTGAGGATCGGGCGATCGGGTTCGTAGGCGAAGCTCACGTCCTCGAAGCGGACGGTCGAGTCGGCGCCCGCCAGCGGCTGCGCGCCGGGCGCGTCGCGCACCTCGCGCTCCTTCTCCATCAGCACGAACATCTTGTCCAGGTCGGTCAGGCTCTGCTTGATCTCGCGGTAGATCACGCCCAGGAAGTTGAGCGGAATGTAGAGCTGGATCATGAAGGCGTTGACCATCACCAGGTCGCCCAGCGTCATGCGCCCTTCGACCACGCCCGAGGTGGCGCGCCACAGCATCAGCACCAGGCTCACGGCGATCAGCAGCTGCTGGCCCGTGTTGAGCATGCTCAGCGTGCGCTGGCTCTTGATGGCGGCCTTGCGGTAGCGGTCGAGGCTGGCGTCGTAGCGCTTGGCCTCGAACTCCTCGTTGTTGAAGTACTTGACGGTCTCGTAGTTCAGGAGCGAATCGACCGCGCGGCTTTGCGCCATCGAGTCGAGCTCGTTCATGGTCTTGCGAAACTGCGTGCGCCACTCGGTCACGGTGACCGTGAAGACGATGTACAGCACCAGCGCCGCGCCCGTGATCCACACGAACAGCGCGTCGAACTTCACGCCCAATATGGTGAGCACCAGCGTCAGCTCGATGATGGTGGGCACGATGCTGTACAGCGACATCGAAATGAGCGAGTGCACGCCGCGCGTGCCGCGCTCGATGTCGCGCGTCATGCCGCCGGTCTGGCGCTCCAGGTGAAAGCGCAGGCTCAGCGCATGCAGGTGGCCGAACACCTGCAGCGCGATGCTGCGCGCCGCGCCTTCGGTGGCCTTGGCGAAGATCAGCTCGCGCAGCTCGTTGAACAGCGAGGTCGAGAAGCGCAGCAGCCCGTAGGCCACGAGCAGCGCCATCGGCACGACGAGCAGCGCCTGCGCCATGTCGGGCTTGGGCGTCATCGTGTCGACCAGGTTCTTGAGCAGCACCGGCACGCCCACGTTCGCCACCTTGGCCGCGATCATGAAGCCGAGCGCGGCGATCACCCGCCACTTGTACTGCCAGAGGTAGGGAAACAGGCGGCGCAGGGTCGCCCAGTCGGAACGGTCGGAGCGCGCGGGCGGATGGCCGCCGGGCGCATGGGGAGAGGAGGAAAGGGCTTCGCCGCTTCGGCGCATGGGGGACAATCGTGGGTGTTGTTGTTGCTTCAGATTGTGCCCATGTCCTCCCCTTCCAGTGCCGCTTCCGCCGCAGCGGCCGCCGCCGCCACCCTCAAGAGCCTGCCCACCGACATGGAGCTGGTGCTCAAGGTCATCCCGATGCCGGCCGACTGCAACGCCAACGGCGACATCTTCGGCGGCTGGGTCATGGCGCAGTGCGACCTGGCCGGCTCGGTGATCCCGGCGCGCTACGCCAAGGGCCGCCAGGCCACCGTGGCGGTCAACGAGTTCATCTTCAAGCAGCCGGTGCGGCTGGGCGACATCCTCTCGTTCTATTCGAAGCTGGTGCGCGTGGGCCGCACCTCGATCACCGTGACGGTCGAGGTGTTCGCCGAGCGCTTCCGGGCGCAGGGCGAGTACATCAAGGTGACGCAGGCCACCTTCACCTACGTGGCGATAGACGACAACGGCCGTCCGCGCCCCATCGAACAGCCGGCGGCCTGAGCCGCCTTCAGGCGACGCCCATGCCGGCGTCGCGCACGCGCTCGAAGCACTCGAACTCGCGGTTGATCCAGCGCGCGTCGCGCCGCTCCACGCGGCGGATGTAGACCGACTGCACCACGTCGCGCGTGTGGGCGTCGATCTCGACCGGCCCGCGCGGGCTGTCCAGCCGCAGGCCGCGGAACGCATCCACCAGCCGCTCGGCGCCCGCCTTGCCGCCGCGCGCGCCCGGCGCGCTCAGCGCGGCGTCGATGGCCGCGAGCCCGTCGTGCGCCGCCACCGCGAAGTAGCCCGGGCGCAGGTGGCTGCCGTATTCGGTCTCGAAGGCGCCCGCGAAACGCCGGTTGGCCGGCGACTCGTGGGCGAAGGAATAGTGGTGGCTGGTGACCAGCCCTTCGGCCAGTTCGCCGATGCCGTCCAGGTAGTGGTCGTCGGTGGCGTCGCCCGTGGCGAGCAGGCGGATGCCGGTGTCGGCCATGCCGCGGTCGCGCCAGAACTTCAGGAAGATGGCCGGCATCTGGCCCGACGGCAAAAAGAAGAACACGGCCTGCGGCTTGAGCTCGCGCAGACGCAGCATGTAGGCCGAATAGTCGAGCGTGTTCAGCGGCACGCGCAGCATCGCGCCCACGCGACCGCCGCCCGCGGTGATGCCGGAGACGAAGGCGCTTTCGGCGTCGACGCCCGAGGCGTAGTCGGCCACCACGGTGCACACGTCGCGCAGCCCCTGCTGCAGCGCCCAGCGCGCCAGCGGCGCCGTGACCTGCGCGATGGTGAACGACACCCGCACCATGAACGGCGAACGCCCGGGGATGCCCGAAGAGGCGGCGTTCATGATGACGGTCGGCACGCGCGCCTGCGTGGCGACGGTGCCGACGGCGTAGGCGTTGGAGCTGAAGTCCAGCCCCGTGAGCAGGTCGACCCGCTCGCTCTCGATGAGGTCCTGCGCCTGGCGCCGCGCCTGCTCGGGCGCGCTGCCGGGCACGTCGCGGCGCAGCAGCTCGACCGGCCGGCCCGCGATCTGCTGCTTGTGGTCGGCCAGCCAGACCGCCATGCCGGCGTCGAACTGGCGCCCGCCGCCCGCATAGGGCCCCGACCATGAGCCGATGACCCCGATGCGCAACGGCCGCACGCGCGCCAGCACCAGCGAGGGCGCCGCGAGCGTGCCCGCGAGTAAGCCCAAAGCATGCCGGCGCGTCGATCCGAATGCTACTTTTTCAGTAGCACGCATCGCCCGCGTGGCGGGCATTGTGGGCGGATTGACGTCTGGAGCAGGCACGAGGAACAGTGTACGCAGGCACCGTCCGCAGGCAAGTCCACGGAAGGCTTAGACCTTCGAGAAATCAGGCTTGCGCTTCTCCATGAAAGCGCCAAAAGCCTCCTTCGCGGCCGGCTCGCGCAGCATGCGGCCGAAGCTCGCGCCTTCTTCGCCCATGCGCTCAAGCACGGCGGGCATCTGCGCCTTCTTCAGCAGGCGCTTGGTCTCGATCAGCGCGCTCAGCGGCTTGGCGGCGAGCTTGCGCGCCTGCGTCTGGGCGATGCCGTTGGCTTCGGTCGGCGGCACCACGCGGTTGACCAGGCCCACTTCGAGCGCGGCCTCGGCCATGAAGGGCTCGCCCAGCAGCAGGGCTTCGGCGGCGCGGTGGTAGCCCAGCATCTGCGGCACCAGCAGGCTCGACGCGGCCTCGGGGCACAGGCCCAGGTTGACGAAGGGCATCGAGAAGGCCGCGTTGTCGCCCGCGTAGACGAGGTCGCAGTGGAACAGCATCGTGGTGCCGATGCCCACGGCCGGGCCGCACACGGCCGCGACGATGGGCTTGGGGAAAGTGGCGATGCCGCGCAGGAAGCGGAACACCGGCGATTCCTGCGTGGAGGCCGGGCCGTTGAGGAAGTCGCCGATGTCGTTGCCGGCGCTGAAGATCGTCGGGTCGCCCTGGATCAGCACGCAGCGCACGGCGGCTTCGCTCTCGGCCGTGGCGAGCGCGTCGGCCAGCGCGGCGTACATGCTGCTGGTGATCGAGTTCTTCTTGTCGACGCGGTTGAAGGTGATGGTCATCACGCCGGCTTCGGTGTGGACGAGGATGTCGCTCATGGAAAGATCCTTGGGTAGGTAAAACGGGGGGCGACGCGCTCAGGCGTCGATGGCTTCGCGGACGAAATCGAGGCGGTCCTGGCCCCAGAACATCTGGTCGCCGACGAACATGGTGGGGGCGCCGAACACGCCGCGCTCCACCGCCTCCTGCGTGACCGCCTTGAGGCGGTCTTTCACTTCCTGTGCGCCGGCCAGCGCAAGCAGGCCCGCGGCGTCGAAGCCAGCATTTTGCAAGACGGCGCCGACGGTCGCGGGGTCGTTCAGGTTCTTTGGCTCGACCCACATCGCATGGAACACCGCGTCGATGTAGGCACCGAAGCGTTCGGGCATCTTCATCTGCACGCCGGTGGCGCCGCGCATCAGCAGCAGCGTGTTGATCGGGAAGTGCGGGTTGTGCACGAAGGGCACGCCGTAGCGCTTCGCGAAGCGCTGCAGGTCGGTCGTGAGGTACGGGCCCTTGGCCTTGATCTCGGCGGGCGAATGGTTGCCCGTGGCCTGGAACACGCCGCCCAGCAGCATGGGCTTCCAGACCAGCTCGGCGCCGGTGTCGGCGCACACGTGCGGCAGCTGCGTGGCGGCCAGGTAGGCGGCGGGGCTGCCGACGTCGAAATAGAACGCGACGGATTTCGTCATGGGTGTCGTCTCCTTGGGGCTGTGCGTCGCGACGCGATGCGTAGCGCGGCGCCGGTCAGAACTTCTCGGACCAGGGGCGCAGGTCCAGCTCGTGCGTCCACGCGTCGCGCGGCTGCGCGTGCAGCATCCAGTAGCTGTCGGCGATGTGGTCCGGGTTCAGGATGCCGTCGCTGTCCTTCAGCGCATAGCGCTCGGGGAAATTGCTGCGGATGAACTCGGTGTCGATGGCGCCGTCGACCACGACGTGCGCGACGTGGATGCCCTGCGGCCCCAGCTCGCGCGCCATCGACTGCGCCAACGCGCGCAGGGCCATCTTGGCGCCCGAGAAGGCACCGAAGTTGGCGGCGCCGCGCAGCGAGGCCGTCGCGCCCGTGAAGATGATCGTGCCGCGATGGCCGCCGGCCGGCATCTCGCGCGCCACCATGCGCTTGGCCACTTCGCGGCCGTTGAGGAAGCCCGAGAAGCAGGCCATCTCCCACACCTTGAAGTACTTGCGCGCGGTTTCGGTGAGGATGCTCTCGGGCACGTTCGCGCCGATGTTGAACACCATCACCTCGATCGGCCCGACGGTCGATTCGATCTGCTCGATGAGCGCCACCACTTCTTCTTCCTTGCGTGCATCGCAGGCGAAGGCGTGGGCCCGGCCGCCGTCGGCCTCGATCTGCGCCACCAGCGGCTGCAGCTTGTCGAGGCTGCGCCGCGTGACGCAGGTGGCGTAGCCCTCGCGTGCGAAACGGCGGGCGATGGCGCCGCCGGTAGCGTCGCCCGCGCCGACGATCAATGCAGCCTTGGTGAGCGCCATGACGTTCATTCCTTGTAGTAGACGATCTGGTTCGACGTGGCGAGCAACGTGCCTTTCTCGCTCCACAGCTGCGCCTTCTGGTCGAAGAAGCCGTTGAAGAACTGCTGCCCCGCCGCGCAGCCCAGCAGGTAGCCCGTGCCGACCTCGGCCAGCTCGGCGGCGCCGACATGGAAGTAGGTGGTGATCGACACCGTGCCCGCGGGCACGTGCGTGGCGCGGCGCAGCCACACGCGCGGGTAGAACACGTCGCTCAGCGCGGCGAGCGAGGCGAAGTCGAGCGGGCGGGCCTGCGCGTCGCGCACCCAGAGGCGCGTTTCGCTGTGCTGCAGGCTGCCGTCCCACTTGGCGGGAATGCCGCCGCTGAAGGGGCGCATCTCGTACTGCTCGAGCCAGGCCACGCCCGACGGGCCGATGCGGATGCGATCGACCGCCTCGGGCTTGGGCGCCTCGGGCATGGTGAGGTCGGCCTGGCTCCACGTGTCGCGGCGCGCGGCCGTGACCACGGTGGCGGTGGTCGTCATGTTCGCCGTGCCATCGGCGCCGGGCTGCGTGATCGTCACCGTCCAGTGCTGCGTCGAGCGGTTGGTGCGCACGGCGGTGGCCTGGATGTCGAACGCGCCCTCGCCGAGCGCGGCCGCGTAGTTGACGGTCAGCGCGATGGGCGTACCGAGCAGGTCGGGGTGCTGGAGCACCGCCTGCAGCGCAAGCGCCGCAGTGGTGCCGCCGAACGGACCGACCATGTTCCAGTAGTCGGGACTCGTGGTGCCCGTGAAGTGCCCCACGCGGATGTCGCTGTGGTGCAGGGCCAGGGCTTTGTCGAGGGGGTGTGGGGTCGTGCTGCTCATGGTGATCGCCAGTGTGCCTGCGGAGGATGACGTCACGCAGTCGTGTGCGGGACGTTGGCGTGCTGCACTGCCGCAGGCGCGGTCAGCGCGGCGAGCCGGTGCAGCTTGTCGAGCGTGCTCGGCCACAGGCTCTGGCTGAATTGCTCGCGGAAGAAACCGAAGTGGCCGATGCGCCGCGCCTGCACGTCGGCCGGCGCGATGCGCTCGACCGCACTCGGCGCGCCCGCGTAGAAGCTCACGAGGCTGCGCGTGCCGGCATGCGTCATGAGTTCGTCGTCGGTCATCGAGAGCGCGAGCACCGGGAAGCGCACGCGCGCATAGCTTTGCAGCGCGGGCTCGCCTTCGGCGCCCACGCTGTAGCGCGGATTCAGGCACCAGCGGCGCCACTGCAGGATCACGCCGCGCGGCAGGTCGCCGACCTTCTTCAGCTTGCGGCCCGGGAAGTAGCCCCACAGGCGCGTCGCCAGCGGCACCAGCACGAACCAGAAATACAGGATGCTGCGCCGCAGCTTCGGCGCGTTCTCGCGCCAGTAGCCACTGCCGGCCGCGATGCTCACGAGGCCGTCGACCTGCCCGGGCCGCTGCAGGAAGCCCGGCAGCTGCGCGCCGAGGCTGTGGCCCAGCAGGTACAGCGGCTGGTCGGGCAGCGCGGCCTTGGCGGCGTCGATCACCGCCTCGTAGTCGCGCGCCCAGTCGAACAGGTCGGCCTGGAAACCACGCAGCGGCGCATCGCCAAGCGAGTCGCCGCTGCCGCGGTAGTCGAAGGTCCAGACCCGCAGGACCTGCCCCGCGAGCCAGTGCGCGAAGGGCTCGTAGAACGACTGGCGCACGCCCATCGCACCGCCGATGACGATGCTGGCGCGCGGTGCGCCGGCGGGGTCGTAGCGGCGCACCGCCACGTGGGCGCCGGCGTCGACCGGCAGTTGCAGGGCTTGCATTCCGTGGTCTCCTTCGTTCTGCGGCCCCTTGCTAGGGCGTCCCGGGGTCGGACGGATCAGACGCGTTCAAAAATGCCCGCTGCGCCCTGCCCCATCCCGACGCACATCGTGACCATGCCGTACTTCAGCTTCTCGCGACGCAGTGCGTGCACCACGGTGGCCGCGCGGATCGCGCCGGTCGCGCCCAGCGGGTGGCCCAGTGCAATGGCGCCGCCCATCGGGTTGACCTTCGACGGGTCGAGCCCCAGCGTGTTCATCACCGCGAGCGATTGCGCGGCGAAGGCTTCGTTGAGTTCGAACCAGTCGATGTCTTCGTGCTTCAGGCCCGCATAGCGCAGCGCAGCCGGAATCGCCTCGATCGGGCCGATGCCCATGATGTGCGGCGGCACGCCCTTGCTGGCGAAGCTCACGAAGCGCGCGAGCGGCGTGAGGCCGTACTGCTTGATGGCCTTCTCGCTGGCCAGGATCAGCGCGCCCGCGCCGTCCGAGGTCTGCGAGCTGTTGCCGGCCGTCACGGTGCCGCGCGCGGCAAACACGGTGCGCAGCTTGGCCAGGCCTTCGATGCTGGTGTCGGGGCGCGCGCCTTCGTCCAGGCTCACGGTGCGGGTCTTGGCGATCGATTCGCCGGTTTCCAGGTTCGGCGTGCGGTCGGTCACTTCGATCGGCGTGATCTCGTCGGCGAACTTGCCGGCGGCCTGCGCGGCCAGTGCCTTCTGGTGCGAGGCGAGCGCGAACGCGTCCTGCGCCTCGCGGCTCACCTTCCACTGCTGCGCGACCTTCTCGGCCGTGAGGCCCATGCCGTAGGCAATGCCCACGTCGCCTTCGCGCTCGAAGATCGAGGGCGACAGCGAGGGCGAGTTGCCCATCATCGGCACCATGCTCATGCTCTCGACGCCGGCCGCGATCATCACGTCGGCCTCGCCGACGCGGATGCGGTCCGCCGCCATCTGCACGGCCGACAGGCCCGAGGCGCAGAAGCGGTTCACGGTGATGCCGCCGATGCTGGTGGGCAGGCCCGCCAGCACCGCGCCGATGCGCGCGACGTTCAGGCCCTGCTGCGATTCGGGAATCGCGCAGCCGCAGATGATGTCCTCGATGGCCTTGGGGTCCAGGCCCGGCACGGCCGCGAGTGCTGCCTTCAGCGTGGTCGCGAGCAGGTCGTCGGGACGGTAGTTGCGGAAGTAGCCGCGGTGCGACTTGCCGATGGGCGTGCGGGTGGCGGAGACGATGTAGGCGTCTTGTACTTGCTTGCTCATGAAATCTGTCCTTAGTTGCGCACGGGCTTGCCGGTGCTGAGCATCCCCATGATTCGCTCTTGCGTCTTGGGGTGCACGATGAGCGAGCAGAACGCCTTGCGTTCCAGCGTCATCAGGTATTCCTCGGTCACGAGCGAGCCCGCGTCCACGTCGCCGCCGGTGACCACGTTCGCGATCAGGCTGGCAATGTGGAAGTCGTGCGCGCTGATGAAGCCGCCGTCGCGCATGTTCACGAGCTGGCCCTTGATCGTCGCGGCGCCGCTGCGGCCCGCCACGCGGAAGGTGCGGCGCAGCGGCGGGCGGTAGCCGGCGTCGGCCATGGCCTTGGCCTGCTGCAGTGCCACGTAGAGCAGCTCGTCCTTGTTCGGCACGATCACGTCGCTGTCGAGCAGGTAACCGAGCTTCTTCGAGTCGAGCGCGCCGGTGCCCACCTTCGCCATCGCCGCGGCAGTGAAGCCTTCGGTGAGGAAGGGCAGCAGGTCGGTGCCCGTCGAGGCCGATGCGTTTTCCGCCGCGCGGCGTGCGATGTAGGTCAGGCCGCCCGCGCCGGGGATCAGGCCCACGCCGACTTCGACCAGGCCGATGTAGCTTTCCATCGCGACGACGCGCTTGGCCGAGTGGATGGCCAGCTCGCAGCCGCCGCCCAGCGCCATGCCGCGCACGGCCGAAATCACCGGCACGTTGGCGTAGCGGATCTTGAGCATGACGTTCTGCAGCTCTTCTTCCGCGCCTTCGACCGCGCCGATGCCCGCGACCACGAAGGCCGGCAGCATCGCCTGCAGGTCGGCGCCGACCGAGAAGACCTCGTCGGGCGACCAGATCACGAGGCCCTTGTATTCGGCTTCGGCCAGGTCGACCGCGGCGCCCAGCGCCTCGGCCACGTCGGGGCTGATGGCGTGCATCTTCGACTGGATGCTGGCGATGAGCACTTCGCCGTCGAGCGTCCACACGCGCACGTCGCCTTCGTCGCTGATCGTCGTGCCGGCGGTGTTGGCATCGGCCGCGTTCGCGCCGAGCACGCTCTCGGGGAACAGCTGGCGGTCGTGCACGGGCAGCTTGCGCTGCGGCACGAATTTGTTCTGGGAGGCGCTCCACGAGCCTTCGGGCGTGTGCACGCCGCCAGCCTCGGCCACTGGTCCTTCAAACACCCACTTCGGCAGCGGTGCGGTGCTGAGTGCCTTGCCCGCGTCGATGTCTTCCTGCACCCACTTGGCGACCTGCGCCCAGCCGGCTTCCTGCCAGAGTTCGAACGGGCCCTGCTTCATGCCGAAGCCCCAGCGCATCGCGAAGTCGATGTCGCGCGCGCTCTCGGCGATGTCGGCCAGGTGCACGGCGGCGTAGTGGAAACCGTCGCGCAGGATGGCCCACAGGAACTGGCCTTGCGGTCCTTCGCTCTCGCGCAGCAGCTTCAGGCGTTCGCCCGCGGGCTTCTTGAGCATGCGGCCGTACACCTCGTCGGCCTTGGCGCCAGCGGGCACGTACTCGCCGCTCTTCAGGTCGAAGCGCAGGATGTCGCGGCCGACCTTCTTGAAGAAACCGGCCTTGGCCTTCTGGCCCAGGTTGCCCAGCTCCAGCAGCTTGGCGAGCACGGGCGGCGTCGCGAAGTTGGCGTAGAACGGATCGGTCTCGGCGTTCAGGTTGTCCTGCAGCGTCTTCACGACGTGGGCCATGGTGTCCAGGCCCACCACGTCGGCGGTGCGGAAAGTGCCCGAACTTGCGCGGCCCAGCTTCTTGCCGGTGAGGTCGTCCACCACGTCAGGCGTGAGGCCGAACTTCTCGACTTCCTTCAGCGTGGCCAGCATGCCGGCAATGCCGACGCGGTTGGCGATGAAGTTGGGCGTGTCGTGCGCACGCACCACGCCCTTGCCGAGCGTGCTGGTGACGAAGGCCTCGAGGTCGTCGAGCACCTGGGGCTGCGTGGTGGGCGTGTTGATCAGCTCCACCAGGAACATGTAGCGCGGCGGGTTGAAGAAGTGAATGCCGCAGAAACGCGGCTTCAGGGCTTCAGGCAGTGCTTCGCTGAGCTTGGTGATCGACAGGCCCGAGGTGTTCGAGGCCAGGATCGAATGCTTGGCGACGTGCGGCGCGATCTTCTTGTACAGATCGAGCTTCCAGTCCATGCGCTCGGCAATGGCCTCGATGATGAGGTCGCACTCGCCGAGCTTGGCGAGGTCGTCGTCGTAGTTGGCCTGCTCGATCAGGCCCGCGTCGGCCACGTCACCCAGGGGCGCGGGCTTGAGCTTCTTGAGGTTGTCGATGGCGCGCGTGACGATGCCGTTCTTCGGGCCTTCCTTGGCGGCCAGGTCGAACAGCACGACAGGCACGCGCACGTTGACGAGGTGGGCGGCAATCTGCGCGCCCATCACGCCGGCGCCGAGCACGGCGACCTTCTTCACTTGAAATCGGGACATGGCTGAGTTTCGAAGTTATGAATCAGTTCGGGGAACACTGCGGAACCGGTTTGACCGGGCCGCTGGTGTTGCCCCTTGAGGGGGAGGCTGCTACACGAAGTGAGCAGCTACGGGAGTGGGTCAAGCTATCAAGCACAAAAGGGAATCTCCGCTGCATCGGTGACGCGCTATGCCGAGTCCGAGTCGGCCCTTGAGGTCGGTGGCGACTCGTCTGCTGCCAGTGAGTTCGCAAGGAGAACCAGTCCTCCAAAACCAAACAGGCCGCAGATCGCCCAACCGAAACCGACCCACCACGGGAATGTCGCCGAGCCGCCTCTGTACCCGGTAGCAATGGGGACAGTTGCGAATATCCCAAGAAAGAAGATGACAGCGGCCGCAGCAGCAGCAACCGCCACGAGGGCAAGGCCACCGATCAACTTTCCCGATGAGACACTCATGTCACATGGCCTCCGTTGCGCCGCTTACTGCACACGGTTCCAGGTTTGGGTGCGCCAGAAGGGGCCGAGGTAGCCGCGGACCTCGAGCTTCTTGCCGCCGTCGATCGGCGTGAAGCTCGCGCGGTATTCCTTGCCGTTCTCGGGGTCGAGGATCTTTCCGCCTTCCCAGACGTCCTTGCCCTCGGCCTTCTTGCCGCCACGGATGATCTCCAGGCCCGCAATGGGCTTGCCCTTGCGGTCGTCGGCGCATTCGTCGCAGGTGGCGTCGGGCTTGGTGTCTTTCTTCAACGACTTCTCGATGCGACCGAGCAGCGCGCCGTTGGTCTCGGCGATGCGGATCTCGGCCTTGGCCTCGCCGGTCTTGTCGTCGACGTTGCGCCACAGGCCCACTGGCGTGCTCTGGGCCATGGCCGAAGCGGCGGTGACGGTGAACAAGACGGCTGCAAGCATTGCTTTCATGAGCGGGCTCCCGGTGGGTCGATGAAGAAAGGCTGTGTGTCACTTAAGCGAGTGCGGCGTCGGTGTCCATCAACACCTTGCTGCCGGCGCGCGCGGTGCGCATCAGCGTCGCGGTCTCGGGGAACAGCTTGGCGAAGTAGAAGCGTGCGGTCTGCAGCTTGGCGACGTAGAACGGATCGTTGTTGCCGGCGGCGATTTCGCGCAGCGCCACTTGCGCCATGCGGGCGAACAGGTAGCCGAACACGAAGTGGCCGGCCACGCGCAGGTAGTCGACGGCGGCGGCGCCCACTTCGTCGGGGTTCTGGAAGCCCTTGAAGCCGATCTCGGTCGTGAACTTGGTGAGCTGGTCGCCCAGCATCGCGATCGGGTTGATGAACTCGGCCATCTTCTCGTTCACGCCTTCTTCTTCCACCAGCTTGGCGACGAGCTTGCCGAACTTCTTCAGCGAGGCGCCGTTGTTGCCCAGGATCTTGCGGCCCAAGAGGTCCAGCGACTGGATGGTGTTGGTGCCTTCATAGATCATGTTGATGCGGTTGTCGCGCACGAACTGCTCCATGCCCCATTCCTTGATGAAGCCGTGGCCGCCGAAGACCTGCATGCACGAATTGGTCGCGATGTGGCCGTTGTCGGTGATGAAGGCCTTGACGATGGGCGTGAGCAGCGCGACCAGCTCGCCGCTGTCCTTGCGCACCTTTTCATCAGGATGGTTGTGTTCCTTGTCGAGCAGCAGCGTGCAGAAGATCTGCAGCGCGCGGCCGCCTTCGGCGTAGGCCTTGGCCGTGAGCAGCATCTTGCGCACGTCGGGGTGCACGATGATGGGGTCGGCTTCCTTGTCCTTGGCCTTCACGCCCGACAGCGAGCGCATCTGGATGCGGTCCTTGGCGTAGGCCAGCGCGTTCTGATAGGCCACTTCGGTCAGGCCCAGCGACTGGTTGCCCACGCCCAGGCGGGCGGCGTTCATCATCACGAACATCGCGGCCAGGCCCTTGTTGGGCTCGCCCACCAGCGTGCCGGTGGCGCCTTCGATCACGATCTGCGCGGTGGCGTTGCCGTGGATGCCCATCTTGTGCTCCAGGCCGGCGCAGAAGATCGGGTTGCGCTCGCCCAGCGAGCCGTCGGCCTTGACGTGGAACTTCGGCACCACGAACAGGCTGATGCCCTTGCTGCCCTTGGGCGCGTCCGGCAGGCGGGCCAACACCAGGTGAATGATGTTGCTCGTCATGTCGTGCTCGCCGGCCGAGATGAAGATCTTGCTGCCGGTGATGCGGTAGGTGCCGTCCGCCTGCGGCTCGGCCTTGGTGCGCAGCAGGCCCAGGTCGGTGCCGCAATGGGGTTCGGTCAGGCACATGGTGCCGGTCCACTCGCCGCTCGTGAGCTTGGGCAGGTAGGTCTTCTTCTGGTCGTCGGTGCCGTGCGCGGCCAGTGCCTCGTAGGCGCCGTGCGACAGGCCCGGGTACATGGTCCAGGCCTGGTTGGCGCTGTTGAGCATTTCGAACAGGCACTGGTTCACCACGAACGGCAGGCCCTGGCCGCCGAAGGCCGGGTCGCACGACAGCGCGGGCCAGCCGCCTTCGACGTACTTGGCGTAGGCGTCCTTGAAGCCCGTGGGCGTCTTCACTTCGTGCGTGGCCTTGTCGAGCACGCAGCCTTCTTCGTCGCCGCTGATGTTCAGCGGAAAGGTGACTTCGGCCGCGAACTTGCCGGCCTCTTCGATCACGGCGTTGATGGTGTCGGCATCGGTCTCGGCGTGGGCCGGCAGTGCCTTGAGTTCCTCGGCGACGTTGAGCACTTCGTGCAGCACGAACTGCATGTCGCGCACGGGGGGGTTGTAGGTAGGCATCCGGGACTCTCCTGGTCGAAGCTAGATAGATTGGAAAAAACGAAAACGGAAAAACGAAACGGGCAGCCGTGGCGCTCAGCGCACGGTCTTGAGCCGGCGCGTGCCGCGCGCAGCGGGCGCGGACTCGGCGGCATTGGAAGCAGGCGGCGCGTCCGGCGTGGCGGCGCGCGCGAGGATGTTGTCGAAGCCGACGTTGGCACGGCCGATGGAGCCGGGCACCTGCAGGAAGCGGGCTTCGTAGTGCAGCGCGAGGATCAGGCCGTGGATCTCGAACCCGACCTGGCGCTCATCGGCGTCGGCGCGCAGGTGGCCTTCGGTCTTGGACTGCACGATGGCGCGCAGCACGGCGGCCTGCCAGATGCTGACCGACTCGACCAGCGCATCGCGCACCGGGCCCGGACGGTCGTCGAATTCGGAGGCGCCGCTGATGTAGATGCAGCCCGAGTCGATCTCGGTCGAGGTGCGCTTCATCCAGTTGGCGAACATGGCGCGCAGGCGCGGCAGGCCGCGCGGCGCCTGGAGCGCGGGGAAGAACACCTCCTGCTCGAAGCGCGCGTGGTATTCGCGCACCACCGAAATCTGCAGTTCCTCGCGCGAGCCGAAGTGGGCGAACACGCCCGACTTGCTCATCTTGGTGATTTCGGCCACGGCGCCGATCGACAGGCCCTCGAGCCCGATCTGCGCGGCCAGCGCCAGCGCGGCATCGACGATGATGGCCTTGGTCTGCTGGCCCTTGGGGGCGGCGCGGGCCGGCTTGGCGGGAACGGCGGTGGCGGACATCGTGAAAGCTCCGAATAAAACGAACGGTCGTTCTATTTTGCAGGGGCTTTGCACTTTTGACCGCAAATGACCTTGGGCCGCGGTAGGTTAATAAAGGTTAGCGAAAGCAAAGGGCGGCCGCCAGGGGGCCGCACCCTTGCCCCGACCGACTCTCAGAACTCCTGCGACACGGGCCGCAGCACGACCTCGTTGATGTCCACGTTGGCCGGCTGCTCCACCGCGTAGACGATGGCGCGTGCCACCGAGTCGGCCGGAATCTGGTTGGCGTCGTAGAAGGCCTTCACGCCGGCGGCGCTCTCGGCGTCGCTGCTGCCGAACTTCAGCTCCGAGTCCACGGCGCCGGGCGACACGATGGTCACGCGCACGCCGCTGTTGCCCACCTCCACGCGCAGGCCTTCGGAGATGGCGCGTACCGCGTGCTTGGTCGCGCTGTAGACGGTGCCGATGGGCGTGAACACCTTCAGCCCGGCAATCGACGCGACGTTGACGATGTGGCCGCTGCCCTGCGCCTGCATGCGCGGCAGCACGGCGGCGATGCCGTAGAGCACGCCCTTGATGTTGACGTCGATGGTGCGGTCCCATTCGTCGACCTTGAGCTTGTCCAGCGGCGACAGCGGCATCACGCCCGCGTTGTTGACCAGCACGTCGATGCGGCCGAAGGCCTCGACCGTCGCGGCCGCGAGCTTTTCGAGGTCGGCGCGCTTGGCCACGTCGGTGGCCACGGCGATGGCATCGCCGCCGGCCTCGCGGATCTCGGCGACGACCTGGTCGAGCCGGTCGGTGCGGCGGGCCGCGAGCACCACCTTGGCGCCACGCGCGGCCAGGTGGCGCGCCGTCGATTCGCCCAGGCCGCTGCTGGCGCCGGTGACGATGGCAACCTTGCCCTGGATGTTGTCTTGAATGGAGGTCATGGGAATTTCCTTGGGGTGTGTTGAAGAAGTGCATGCAGTGTGGAAAATCCACGCGTTCCAGTAAATGAAACTCTGGCGACTTCAGAATTCCTGAAAAAGGAACACCCCATGTCCAACCGCCTCGAAGCCCTGCGCGTGTTCTTCACCGCCGCCGATGCCACCAACTTCCGCGAGGCGGCCGTGCGCCTGTCGGTGTCGCCGCAGGTGGTGACGCGCGCGGTGCGCGAACTCGAAGAAGAGCTGGGCGAACCGCTCTTTCACCGCAGCACGCGCGGCGTGCAGCTCACCGATTTCGGGCGCCAGCTCGCCGAGCGCGCCCGCGTGGCCGTGGGTGGCGTGGACGAACTTTTCCACCGCATCGACCGGCGCGCGCTGTCGCAGCACACGGGCACGGTGCGGGTCACGGCGCCGCATGTGTACGCCCGGCTGATTCCGCAGGCGCTGGCGCCGCTGCTGGCGCAGCATCCCGGGCTGGTGCTCGACCTGCGGCTGTCGGAGCAGCATGCCGACGTGGTCGACCAGCAGATCGACCTCGGCGTGCGCGTCGGCCCGATGCGCGACGCGCGCTTCGTGGCCCGGGGTGTGGGAAAGATGTCGCTGTGCGTGGTGGCATCACCCGCACTCATCGAGCGGGTCGGTGCGCCGCGCACCGTCGATGCGCTGTCGGCGCTGCCGGTGACGGCGCTGATCGACCACAGCTCGGGCCGTCCCTGGCCGTGGGCTTTCAGCAAGAAGCGGGTGTTCACCGTGTCGTCGCCCGCGTTCGTGACGGACAACATCGACGCCGAATGCGCCGCGGTGCTGGCGGGCATCGGCTTCGGCCAGCTCATCGGGCCGCTGGCGCAGCCGTGGCTGCAGTCGGGCGCGCTGGTGGAGGTGCTGGCGGCCGAGGCGCCCGAGCCCTGGCCGATCCACGTCTACCGCCCGCAGCGCGCGCCGGTGCCGGCGCGCGTGCGGCTGGTGTACGACGAGCTGGTGCGCGTACTCAGAGCTTGAAGGGCACCACGTCCTGGCGCTGCTCGCCCAGGCCTTCGATGCCCAGCGTCATCACGTCGCCCTTCTTCAGGAACAGCGGCGGCTTCATGCCCATGCCGACGCCGGGCGGCGTACCGGTGGTGATCACGTCGCCGGGCATCAGCGTCATGAACTGGCTCACGTAGCTCACGAGCTTGGCCACGCTGAAGATCATGGTCTCGGTGCTGCCGGTCTGCACGCGCTGGCCGTTCAGGTCGAGCCACATCGCGAGCTTCTGCGGGTTCTCGATCTCGTCGCGCGTGACGAGCCAGGGGCCGATGGGGCCGAAGGTGTCGCAGCCCTTGCCCTTGTCCCAGGTGCCGCCGCGCTCGATCTGGTATTCACGTTCGCTCACGTCGTTGATGGTGCAGTAGCCGGCCACGTAGTCCAGTGCGCTCTTCTGCGACACATAACGCGCCTTCGTGCCGATGACCACGCCGAGCTCGACCTCCCAGTCGGACTTGACCGAGCCCTTGGGCAGCATCACCGGGTCGTTCGGGCCCTGGATGCAGCTGGTGGCCTTCATGAAGACGATGGGTTCCTTGGGCACCGGCAGGCCCGACTCGGCCGCGTGGTCGGCGTAGTTCAGGCCGATGGCGATGAACTTGCCGACGTTGGCCACGGGGCTGCCGAAGCGCGGCTTGCCCTTGACCAGCGGCAGCTTGTCGAGCTTGGTCTTGCGCAGCTTGGCAAGGGCGGCATCGCCGAGCTGGTCGGGACCGATGTCCTTGACGACGGCGCTCAGGTCGCGCAGCCTGCCTTCGTTGTCGATGAGGCCGGGCTTCTCTTTGCCGGGGTTGCCATAGCGGACGAGTTTCATGCGTTCCTTTCAGTGCATTGAATGGGGAATCAGTAGGTGGAGCGGCCACCGGAGAGGTCGAAGACCGCGCCGGTGGAAAACGAACAATCGTCGGTGCAGAGCCAGCCGACCATCGCGGCCACCTCTTCCACGGTGCCGAAGCGGCCCATGGGAATCTTCGAGAGCATGAAGGCGATGTGGTCGGGGGTCATCTGGTCGAAGATGGCGGTCTTCACCGCCGCGGGCGTCACGCAGTTCACGCGGATGCCGGTGTCGGCCAGCTCCTTGCCGAGCGACTTGGTGAGCCCGATGACGGCGGCCTTGCTCGCACTGTACGCGCTGGCGTTGGGGTTGCCGTCCTTGCCCGCCACCGAGGCGATGTTGACGATGCGGCCTTCGCCTTTCGTGCCCTGCCTGCGCATCTGCGCCACCACCTCGCGGCAGCACAGGAACACGCCGTTGACGTTGACCTCCATCACCTGGCGCCACTCGTCCACCGGGTAGTCCCACAGCTTGACGTTGGGCCCGGTGATGCCGGCGCTGTTGACCAGCGCATCGATGCGCGGCGCGTGCGCGAGCGTGGCGGCCACGGCCTTCGCGACCGAGGGCTGCTGCGTCACGTCGACCTTCAATGCGAAGGCCTTGGCACCCAGCGCTTCGGCCGCGCGCCCGGCGGCGGCCTCGTCGCGGTCCCACAGCGTGACGCTGCCGCCCGAGGCGACGAGCCGCTGCGCGATGCCGAAGCCCAGCCCCGTGGCGCCGCCGGTGACCACGGCGTGGCGGCCTTCGAAATCGAGCCGGTTCATATCGTGATGCCGCCGTCGACCGTGAAGTACTGGCCGGTGGCGAAGATGGATTCGTCGCTCGCCAGGAACACGACCACCGGCGCGATCTCCTCGGCCCGCGCGAGGCGGCCCATGGGCTGGCGCGCCACGAAGGCCTTGCGCGCGGCCTCGGGGTCGGCGTTGGCGTTGATGCGATCGCCCAGCGAGGGCGTGTCGACCGTGCCCGGGCACACGGCATTGCAGCGGATGCCGCGGGCCACGTAGTCGGCCGCCACGCTCTTGGTGAGGCCGAGCACGGCCGCCTTGGTGGTGCCGTAGACGAAGCGGTTGGGCAGGCCCTTCATGCTGGAGCACACGCTGGCCATGTTGATGATGCTGCCGCGCCCGGCCGCGAGCATGCCGGGCAGCACGGCCTGGATGGTCCACATCTGCGCGCGCACGTTGAGGCGGAAGGCAAAGTCGAGGTCGTCGTCGCTGGCCTGCTCGATGGTGCCGTTGTGCACCACGCCCGCGCAGTTGAAGAGCACGTCGAGCGTGGGCAGCTGCGCCACGACCGCGCCGATGGCGGCCTTGTCGAGCACGTCGAGCTTCAGGGCCGTGACGTTCGCCACGTCGGCATAGGCCGACAGCAGCTGCTCGTTGACGTCGGTGGCCCACACATGGGCGCCCTCGGCCGCGAGCGCCAGCACGCTGGCGCGGCCGATGCCCTGGCCGGCGGCGGTGACGAGCACGGTCTTTCCCTTCAATCTCATGGTCGGTGTCTCCTGGGGTGTTCTGCGGATGCGGGGTGGGTTCGGGTTAGGCCCGATGGGTGACATCTGTGAATCGCCGTATTCTGAATTGGCCTTACCACTTGTCCAATTCAGGACAACCCTTAAGCCGATCCAACGCCTCGCCCGCACCCACTGCCTGCTCCCGTGCCGCTCCAGACCGTCGAACCCCAACGCCTCTATCGCCAGATTGCCGACCAGCTCCGGGGGCTGATCGCCAAGGGCGAATTCGACGTGGGCGCGCGCCTGCCCGCCGAGCGCGACCTGGCCAAGCAGCTCGGCGTGAGCCGGCCCTCGGTGCGCGAGGCACTCATCGCGCTGGAGGTCGAGGGCTGGGTCGAGGTGCGCACCGGCTCGGGCGTTTACGTGCTCGACCGCTCGCACCGCGCCAGCGCGCCGGTGGCGCCCACCGAGTGGGGGCCGCTGGAGCTGATCCGCGCGCGCCGCGTGATCGAGGGCGAGACCGCCGCCATCGCCGCCCTCTCGGGCAAGCGCAAGGACGTGGACGCGATGACGCGCGCCATCGCCACCATGCGCGAGATGGCCGACCGCAACGTCATGCCGCTGGACGGCGACCGCGCCTTTCACCTGGCCATCGTCGGCGCCAGCGGCAACGTGGTGCTGGTCGAGACGGTGCAGGGCTTCTGGGATTCACGCCGCGGCCCGATCTTCACGCGGCTGGGCGGCTACTTCGAGACCGTGACCTCGTGGCGCGCCGCCATCACCGAGCACGAGGCGATCCGCGACGCCATTGCCGCGCGCGACGCCGACGCCGCGCGCAGCGCGATGCACACGCACATGGACAACTCGCACCACCGTTTCAGCGCGAGCTGGCGCCGCGCCAAGCCCGCCTGATTCCTCGCCAGCCTTCCTGCCAGTTCACTACAACGGAGACACACCCCATGATCAGCAGCAGCAAGAACAGCAAACGCACCGCCCTCAAGGCCCTGGCCGCCTGCGCCCTCGCGGCCGGCGCGCTGGGCGCGACAGGCATCGCCTCGGCGCAGACCAAGCTCAAGTGGGCGCACGTCTACGAGACCTCGGAGCCCTTCCACAAGTACTCGGTGTGGGCGGCCGAGGAGATCAAGAAGCGCAGCAACGGCAAGTACGACATCCAGGTGTTCCCGGCCTCCAGCCTGGGCAAGGAAGCCGACATCAACCAGGGCCTGACGCTGGGCACGGTCGACATCGTGCTGACCGGCGCGAGCTTCGCGGGCAACAGCTACAAGCCGCTGGCGATCACCTACTTTCCGTTCATCTTCCGCGACGCGGAGCACCAGCTGAAGTACGCCAGGAGCGACGTGTTCAAGGAGCTCGCCAAGGGCTACGACGACAAGACCGGCAACCACATCACGGCGCTCAACTACTACGGCGCGCGCCACGTCACCTCGAGCGCGGCCAAGCCGGTGAGCAAGCCCGAGGACATGAAGGGCCTGAAGATCCGCGTGCCTGACGCGCCCGCCTACCTGGCCTTTCCCAAGTCGCTGGGCGCCAATGCCACGCCGATCGCCTTCGCCGAGGTCTACCTCGCGCTGCAAAGCGGCACCGTGGATGCACAGGAGAACCCGCTGCCCACCATCGAGGCCAAGAAGTTCTACGAGGTGCAGAAGAACATCTCGCTGACCGGCCACATCGTCGACTCGCTGCTCACCGTGGTCTCGGGCCAGCTGTGGGCCAAGCTCAGCGCAGACGAGAAGAAGATGTTCAACGACGTGATGCAGGAAGCCGCCGAAAAAACCGGCCGCGAGATCATCGCCTCCGAGACCCGGCTGGTGGAGGAGTTCAAGAAGAAGGGCAACAACGTGATCACGGTCGACAAGGGCGCGTTCCGCGAGGCCGTGCTCAAGAACACCAAGCCCACCGACCATGGCTACCGCCAGCAGGACTACGACCGCATCATCGCGATCAAGTAAGGCCACACGATGAGCGACGACAAGCTGCTGGGCGACGACGGCGAGTTCCACGCCAAGGACGAGGCCGTCGACCTGTCCGGCACCACCGTGGAGGCCTGGGCCGCCCTGGGCATCTTCTGGGTGCTGGGCCTCACGGTGCTCTACCAGTTCGTGACGCGCTACGTGCTGAACGACTCGGCCTCCTGGACCGAGGAGATCGCGCGCTACCTGCTGGTGGGCACGGTGTTCGTGGGCGCGTCGATCGGCGTGGCGCGCAACAACCACATCCAGGTCGACTTCTTCTACCGCCACATGCCGCCGGCCATGGGCCGCGCGCTGGGCCTGCTGGTCGACGTGCTGCGCACGGCGTTCTTCGCGGCAGCGGTGGTCATGACGGTGCAGATGATGCTCAAGATCGGCAACAACGCGAGCATGACCATCGTCGACCTGCCGATGAACATCGTCTACGGCGTGTGCCTGCTGGGCTTCGTCGCCATGTGCGTGCGCTCGGTGCAGGTGAGCGTGGTGCACTGGCGCCGCGGCTACTGCGTGCTGGAGCGGCCCGAATCCACGATCGACGACCGCTGAGGTCGCAACCCCACCCCACAACGACAACAACATGCTGAAGATCGCCTTCCTGCTCTTCATGAGCGCCGGCATCCCGGTCGCCGTGGCCATGGCCGGTGCCTCGCTGGTCTACATCCTCTGGAGCGGCAACCTGCCGGGCTTCGTCGTCATTCACCGCATGGTGAGCGGCGTCGACAGCTTTCCGCTGCTCGCCGTTCCCTTCTTCATCCTCGCCGGCAACCTGATGAACAACGCCGGCATCACCAACCGCATCTACAACTTCGCGCTCGCATTGGTGGGCTGGCTCAAGGGCGGCCTGGGGCACGTGAACATCCTGGGCTCGGTGATCTTCTCGGGCATGAGCGGCACCGCCATCGCGGACGCGGCGGGCCTGGGCACGATCGAGATCAAGGCGATGAAGGAGCACGGCTACTCGACCGAGTTCGCGGTCGGCGTGACCGCGGCCTCGGCCACGCTGGGGCCGATCATTCCGCCGAGCCTTCCCTTCGTGATCTACGGGATGATGGCCAACGTGTCGGTGGGTGCGCTCTTCATCGCGGGACTGATGCCGGGACTCATCATGACGCTGCTCATGATGCTCACGGTGGCCTACTACGCGCACAAGAACGGCTGGGGCGCGGACGTGAAGTTCCAGTGGCCGCGGCTCATGAAGGCGCTGGTCGAGCTGCTGGTGGTGTGCCTGTGGCCGACGCTGCTGTGGTTCGCAGTCGACAAGTTCGGCGCGCCGGCCCAACCGGCGGTGGCCATTGCGCTGGTGATCCTCTTCGCGGCCGACAAGGTCTTCAAGTTCGAGGCGGTGCTGCCGATCATGACGCCGGTGCTGCTCATCGGCGGCATGGCGACGGGCCTGTTCACCGCCACCGAAGGCGCCATTGCCGCCTGCGTGTGGGCGATGGTGCTGGGCTTCTTCTGGTACCGCACGCTGCAGTGGAAGATGTTCGTCAAGGTCTGCCTGGAGACGGTGGAGTCGACCTCGACGGTGCTCTTCATCGTGGCGGCCGCCTCGATCTTCGGCTGGATGCTGACGGCCACCGGTGTCACGGCCGACATCGCGAGCTGGGTGCTCAACTTCACCAAGGAAGCCTGGGTGTTCCTGCTGCTCGCGAACCTGCTGATGCTGTTCGTGGGCTGCTTCCTGGAGACCACGGCGGCCATCACGATCCTGGTGCCGATCCTCTTGCCGATCTCGAACCAGCTGGGCATCGACCCGGTGCACTTCGGCGTGGTGATGGTGCTCAACCTCATGATCGGCGTGCTGCACCCGCCGATGGGCATGGTGCTGTTCGTGCTGGCGCGCATCGCCAACCTCAGCATCGAGCGCACGACGATGGCGATCCTGCCCTGGCTGGTGCCGTTGCTGTTGAGCCTGGGCATCATCACCTACTGGCCCGCCACCGTGCTGTGGCTGCCGAAGATCATGCAGTAACGACCACCGCCGGCGCACCCGCGCCGGCTCCGAGAACGATACCCACGATGACCCCCTACATCCGACTCCATCCCGCCGACGACGTCGTCATCGCGCGCTCGCAACTGCTGGGCGGCACGCTCGTCGAGAACGTAGCCGTGCGCGGCCTGATCCCGCCGGGCCACAAGGTCGCCATGCGCGCCATCGCGCAGGGCGAACCGGTGCGCCGCTACAACCAGATCATCGGCTTCGCGAGCAAGCCCATCGCGCCCGGCGAGCACGTGCACACGCAGAACCTGGACATGGGCCCCGACAAGGGCGACTTCGAACGCGACTACGCCTTCGGCGCCGACGTGAAGCCCGCGCCCGCGAAGCGCGAGGCCACCTTCATGGGCATCAAGCGCGCCGACGGCCGCGTGGCCACGCGCAACTACATCGGCGTGCTGACCAGCGTGAACTGCTCGGCCACGGCCGCGCGCGCCATTGCCGACCACTTCTCGCGCAAGACGAATCCGCAGGCGCTCGCGGCGTTTCCGAATGTCGACGGCGTGGTCGCGCTCACGCACGGCACGGGCTGCGGCATGGACACGCAGGGCATGGGCATGCAGATCCTGGAGCGCACGCTCACGGGCTATGCCACGCACCCGAACTTCGCGGGCGTGCTGGTGGTGGGGCTGGGCTGCGAAGCCAACCAGATCAACGCCTGGCTCGCGACCGGCCACCTGGCCGAGGGCGAGAACTTCCGCACCTTCAACATCCAGGACACGGGCGGCACGCGCAAGACGGTCGAAAAAGGCGTGGCGCTCATCAATGAAATGCTGCCGCGCGCCAACGCAGTGAAGCGCGAGCCGTGCAGCGCGGCGCACATCACCATCGGGCTGCAGTGCGGCGGCTCCGACGGCTACTCGGGCATCAGCGCCAACCCGGCGCTCGGTGCGGCAGTCGACCTGCTGGTGGCGCACGGCGGCACGGCCATCCTCAGCGAAACGCCCGAGGTGTACGGCGCCGAGCACCTGCTCACGCGCCGCGCAGTGAAGCGCGAGGTCGGCCAGAAGCTGGTCGATCGCATCAAGTGGTGGGAGCACTACACCGAGATCAACGAGGGCGAGATGAACAACAACCCCTCGCCGGGCAACAAGGCGGGCGGGCTCACCACCATCCTCGAGAAGTCGCTGGGCGCGGTCGCCAAGGGCGGCACCAGCAACCTCGAAGCCGTGTACGAGTACGCCGAGCCCGTCACCGCGCACGGCTTCGTCTACATGGACACGCCGGGCTACGACCCGGTGAGCGCCACGGGCCAGGTGGCGGGCGGCGCGAACCTGATCTGCTTCACCACCGGTCGCGGCTCGGCCTACGGCTGCGCGCCCTCGCCCTCGCTCAAGCTCGCGACCAACTCGGCGCTGTGGCAGCGGCAGGAAGAAGACATGGACATCAACTGCGGCGAGATCGTCGACGGCACGGCCTCGATTGCGGAGATGGGCCAGCGCATCTTCGAGCTGGTGCTGGCCACGGCCTCGGGCGCGCACTCCAAGAGCGAGCAGCACGGCTACGGGCAGAACGAGTTCGTGCCGTGGCAAGTCGGCGCGGTGATGTGAGGCCCACGCAGCCCCTGCCCGCCCGCCCCTTCAGCCACGCCACGCCATCCCATTGAACGCAAGAGGAGCCTGATCCATGTCCAGAACCCTGCCGGCCGACGGCCTGCAAGCCAACGTCGCCCGCATCCTCGAAGCGGCGGGCAGCAGCGCCGCCGAAGCACAGCAGGTGGCCGCCAACCTCGTGCTGGCCAACCTCAGCGGGCACGACTCGCACGGCGTGGGCATGCTGCCGCGCTACATCGATGCGGTGGCCGAGGGCGGGCTCGTGCCCAACGCCGCCGTGAAGGTCAACCTCGACATCGGCACGCTGATGGGCCTGGACGGCCAGCACGGCTACGGGCAGATCGTCGGCGTGCAGGCGATGGAGCTCGGCATCGCGCGCGCCAAGCAGCACGGCAGCTGCATCTTCACGCTCGCGAGCGCGCACCACCTGGGGCGCATCGGCCATTTCGCGGAGATGGCAACGGCGCAGGGGCTGGTGGCGATGCACTTCGTCAACGTGCTCTCGCGGCCCGTGGTGGCGCCCTGGGGCGGCGGCGACGGGCGCTTCGGCACCAACCCGTGCTGCATCGGCATTCCGCTGGCGGGCGCCGAGCCCTTCGTGCTCGACTACGCGACCAGCCGCGTGGCGCAGGGCAAGATGCGCGTGGCCCACAACAAGGGCGAGCAGGTGCCCGACGGCTACCTCATCGACGAACGCGGCGCGCCCACCAACGACCCCGGCGTGGTCGTGGTGCCGCAGGGCAACGGCCTGTTCGGCGCGCTCATGACCTTCGGCGAGCACAAGGGCTACGGCATGGCGGTGGCGTGCGAGCTGCTGGGCGGCGCGCTCACGGGCGGCGGCACCTGGCACCGGCCGGCGGACACGGCGCGCACGGTGCTCAACGGCATGCTGACGGTGCTGATCGACCCCGCAAAGCTCGGCACGCAGAAGGCCTTCGACGAAGAGGCGCGCGAGTTCATCGGCTGGCTGCGGCAAAGTCCGCCGGGCCAGGGCTTCGAGGCCGTGCAGATCGCGGGCGAGCCCGAGCGCCAGGCGCGCGCGGCACGCCGGCGCGACGGGGTGTGGGTCGACGACGCGACCTGGGGCGAGATCGTCGCCGCCGGCGCGAAGGTGGGCGTGGCCGTCGCCTAGCGTCGCGCCGCCTGGCGCGACTTCTGGCTCAGCACCAGCGCGATGCCGCCGAGGATCGCCACCGAGGCGAGCGCCAGCCGCGGCGTGATCGCTTCCGACAGGAACAGCACGCCGCCGAATGCCGCCAGCAGCGGCACCGACAGTTGCACCGTGGCCGCCCGCAACGCCGACAGCCGGCCCAGCGCCGCGTACCAGACCACGTAGCCGAGCCCCGAGGTCAGCGCACCGGAGGCCACGGCCAGCGCGACGCCGCGCGCATCGGCGTGCGCGCGCGTGGCGAACACCAGGCTCAGCGCCAGGGCCAATGGCACGGCGCGCAGGAAGTTGCGCGCGGTCGCGGCCAGCGGGTCGGCCACGCCCCGGCCGCGCAGCGAATACACGCCCCATGCCACGCCCGCCACCGCCATCAGCACGGCGCCCAGCAGCGGCGGCGCCGCAACGCCCGGCGACACCAAGTAGACGAGGCCGGCCGCCGCAAGGACAAAGCCGCACCACGCCAGCACCCCGAAGCGCTCGCCACCGCCCAGCCCCGCGCCCAGCATCGTGAGCTGCACCGCGCCGAAGAGGATCAGCGCCCCCGTGCCCGCCGGGAGGCTGAGGTAGGCGAAGGAGAAGAACGCGACGTACGCGAACAGCATGACGGCCGGGAGCCAGCCGGTGCGCCCGAGCGCGGGCGGCTGCGATCGAAAGCGCACGACAAGCGCCAGCGTGATCGCCCCGGACGCGAGCCGGATGCTGCCGAAGCTGGCGGGGTCGATGCCGCCGTGCTGCAGCGCGAGCCTGCACAGCAGCGAGTTGGCCGCGAACGCGACCATGGCGACCGCGGTGAGCGCAACGGCGTGCAGGAGAGGGGCCGGGCGGGCAGCGGCGGCGTCAGGCATGGCGCGCCCCGGAAGGCCAGCGGTTGCGGGAAGGACAAGCACTCATGCGAGCCTCCGATCCAGAGGTCATGCGAAACGGGCTTGTCACCGCGGCACCGCGTGGCGGCAAGGGAGGAAATTGATCGTACGCGCCGCAAGGGGCCGCGTCGAGTTGAGCGGTGTGGCGCCGGACCTGCCCGGCCTCGCCTTCAGACGATCAGGGCGATCGTGGCTTCCAGGTGTTCCGACGGTGCCCGGCGGAAACCCGAGCGCGCAAAGCGCTGCAGCTGCCCCACCACGAAGGCCGTGAGCGCCGCGGCGCGCACCTGGGCGTCGACGCTGGGCGTGGCCGAGCCGTCGGCGGCGGCCGCGCCGCGCAGCACCTGGCGCAGCGTGGCCTCGATCTTGTCGAAGAACTGGTTCATGCGCTGCTGCAGGCGCTCGTTCTCGAACACCAGCGCGTCACCGACCATGACGCGCGTCATGCCGGGGTTGCGCTCGGCGAACTGCACCAGCAGCACGAGGATGCGGGCTGCCTGCTGGCTGCCGGTGGCGCCTTCGCGCTCGAGGATCTGGTTGACCAGCGTGAAGACGCTCTGCTCGATGAAGTCGATGAGGCCCTCGAACATCTGGGCCTTGCTCGCGAAGTGGCGGTACAGGGCCGCCTCGCTCACCTCGAGCCGCGCGGCCAGCGCGGCGGTGGTGACCCGCTCGGCACCGGGCTGCTCCAGCATGGCGGCCAGCGCCTGCAGGATCTGCACGCGCCGTTCGCCCGGCTTGGGGCGCTTGCGCGTCGGTGCGGCGGCGGGCGTGTCGGCCGGGGTCTCTACGCCGGGGGCAGCTGTCTCTTCGTTCTGCATGGGAGCGCGTGCAAAGATGTAATCAATTGATTCTCGCACAGCGCAGTGAGCGCGCGCCTTCCGTCGCAGGAAGGCACGCGCGGGGCGCTCAGCGCGCCCGGATCATCGTGCCGTAGGCCTGGTCGGTCAGGATCTCGAGCAGCATTGCGTGCGGCACGCGGCCGTCGATGATGTGCACCGCATTCACGCCGCTCTTGGCCGCGTCGAGCGCGCCTTCGATCTTGGGCAGCATGCCGCCCGAGATGGTGCCGTCGGCGAACAGGTCGTCGATTTCGCGCGCGCTCAGGTTGGTGAGCAGGTTGCCGTTCTTGTCGAGCACGCCGGGCGTGTTCGTCAGCAGCATGAGCTTCTCGGCCTTGAGCACCGTGGCCAGCTTGCCGGCGACGACGTCGGCGTTGATGTTGTAGCTCTCGTTCTCCTCGCCGAAGCCGATCGGGCTCACGACGGGAATGAAGGCGTCGTCCTGCAGCGCCTTGACCACGCTGGGGTCGATGGAGACGATGTCGCCGACCTGGCCCACGTCGTGGTGCACGTTCGGGTCGGTGCGGTCGGCCAGCTTGAGCTTCTGTGCGCGAATGAGGCCGCCGTCGCGCCCCGTGAGGCCCACGGCCTTGCCGCCGGCCTGGTTGATCAGGCCCACGATGTCCTGCTGCACCTCGCCGGCCAGCACCCATTCGACGACTTCCATGGTCTCGGCGTCGGTCACGCGCATGCCCTGCACGAAGCTGCCCTTCTTGCCCAGCTTGTTCAGCGCGGCCTCGATCTGCGGGCCGCCGCCGTGCACCACCACCGGGTTCATGCCGACCAGCTTGAGCAGCACCACGTCTTCGGCGAAGTCGGCCTGCAGCGCCGGGTCGGTCATGGCGTTGCCGCCGTACTTGATGACGATGGTCTTGCCGTGGAACTTGCGGATGTACGGCAGCGCCTGGGCCAGGATCTCGGCCTTGTCGCGCGGAGGGATGTTGAGGACGGGGTCGGTCATGGGCGGTCAGGCTCCAAAGCGGTGGACGATGGGAAGAATTCTCGCAACAAGGCGGCGTCGGCGGTCAGGGCCGCAGCCAGCGCGGGACCTTGAAGCGCACGATCATCAGGTACGCCCCGACGTAGGTCGTGACGAACAGAAGGCAGAACAGCATCAGCACGAAGGTGTTGTTCCAGAACAGCACCGCGGGCACCACCGACAGCGCGGCGAACATCCACAGGTAGGGCGAGGTGCGGTTGTTGCGCGCCAGCAGCTGGCGCGCCTCGTCGTCCGCGAAGGCCACGCGCACGATGCGCCGGAAGATCAGCTGGTGGAAGTGCAGCGCGTCGGCCGTGCCCGGCGACTGGCCCCGGGCCAGCTTGCGGTAGATGGAGAACAGCGTCTCCCACACCGGGTAGATCAGCAGCAGCATCGGGAACCATGGCGACACCACGCGGTGGCGCTGCACCAGCGTCACGCAGGCCACGGCGATCACCATGCCCCAGACGTAGGCGCCGCCGTCGCCGGCGAAGATCTTGCCGCGCGGGTAGTTCCAGACTAGGAAGCCGAAGGTGGCGCCGACCAGGCAGATCACCATCGCGGCCAGCTGCCGGTCGCCCAGCTGCAGCGCGACGTGCGAGATCGCCAGGCACACGAGCACGGCCACGGTGCCGGCCAGCCCGTTGTAGCCGTCGATGATGTTGAAGGCATGCGGCAGGCCTCCGATGGCCAGGGCCGCGAAGACCAGTGAGGCATAGGGCAGCAGCGCCAGCCAGCCGTCGAGCGTCTCGAAGCCGGTGCGCGCCACGCCCAGCCCCTGCACCCAGCACACCAGCAGCGCCGAGCCGATGGTCAGGCCCAGCCGGTAGCGCACCTTGACCTGCTGCGTCACGTCTTCGACGATGCCGCCGAGCACGGCGGGCAGGATGCACACCAGCGTGAGCATCGAGGACTTGAGCGGCCAGGCGATGTTCAGCGGCTCGATCAGGCCGGCGCCCAGCCAGGCCGCGCTCATGCCGAGCATGATGCCGGCCCCGCCCAGGCGCGGCACGTGGCCCTTGTGGAAACGCTGGGGCATGTCGGCGCCGTAGCGGCGCGCGTGTCTGCGCGCGCGGCGCATGAACAGCTGCACCGCGATCGCGGAGACGAAGAAACTGAGGATGATCAGGGCAATCATGTGTGGGGTTGGGGGAACCCTAGAATTCCCGAGCGAAATTAGACCATGCCCACGCCCCCTTCTTCACCCCACGCCCCGGTCACCCTGTCGATCGTGAGCCACGGCCAGCTCGCGCTGGTGCTGCCGCTGCTCGAGCAACTCGACCGGCACAGCCGGGACGCGATCGCCAAGGTCGTGCTCACGCTGAACATTCCCGAGGCCGACCTGCTTGCAGGACGCCAGTGGGGCTTTCCCATCGAGCGCATCGAGAACGCGGCGCCCCTGGGCTTCGGCGCCAACCACAACCAGGCCTTCGCGCGCTGCGACACGCCCTGGTTCCTGGTGCTCAACCCCGACATCCGCTTCGACGCCGACGTGCTCGCCCCGATGCTCGTCCAGGCCGCACCCGACGCCGGCCTGATGACGCCGCGCATCCTGGAGTCGGGCCGGCCCGAGCCCGAGCCGCACCGCGCGCTGCTGACCCCCTTCGAGATCCTGGGCCGCAAGAAGCCCGGCTACCAGCCGCCGGCCGTGCCGGCCTGGATTCCCGGCCTGTTCATGCTGTTTCGCAGCGAGGCCTACCGCCGCATCGGCGGCTTCGACGAGCGCTTCTTCATGTACGGAGAAGACTTCGACATCTGCGCCCGCACCCGGCTGGCCGGCTGGAAGCTCCAGGTGACCGAAGACCTGCGCGCGCGCCACGATGCCCAGCGCGCCAGCCACCGCAGCAAGAAGTACCTGTACTGGCACGTGACCAGCCTGCTCAAGGTGTGGCTGTCGGGCGCTTTCTGGCGCTACTGGCGGCTGCAGCGCGCCGCTGCCTGAAAAGGCACGGCGGCGTTTGCGAGGACAATCGGGGCCGAAAAGCCCCGCACGAAAAGCCCGCAAGCGCCGCTTTCAGCACCGACGATGACGACCACGAGCAGCCCGACCTCCCTCCCCGAACACGCCCACCTGGTTCACCCGAAATACCGCCCGGACATCGACGGGCTGCGCGCCGTCGCGGTGCTCTCGGTGCTCGGCTACCACGCGTTCCCGCAGTGGATCAAGGGCGGCTTCATCGGCGTCGACATCTTCTTCGTCATCTCGGGCTTCCTGATCACCACCATCATCCTGGGCAGCTTCCAGGGCGACGGCTTCAGCTACCGCGAGTTCTATGCGCGCCGCGTGAAGCGCATCTTCCCGGCGCTGGCGCTGGTGCTGCTGGCCACCATGGCCTTCGGCTGGTTCGCCCTGCTGCCGCACGAATGGGAACAGCTGGGCAAGCACGTGGCCGCGGGCGCGGGCTTCGTCTCGAACTTCGCCTTCTGGAGCGAGGCCGGCTACTTCGACAACGCCGCCGAGACCAAGCCGCTTTTGCACCTGTGGTCGCTGGCCATCGAGGAGCAGTTCTACATCTTCTGGCCCGTGCTGCTGGGCCTGGCCTGGAAGCGCAAGTGGCGCATGCTCACGGTGCTCGGCACGGTGGCGGCAATGTCGTTCCTGCTCAACGTGACGACCATCCACAGCCACCGCACGGCCGCGTTCTATTCGCCGCTGTCGCGCTTCTGGGAACTGATGATCGGCGGCATGCTGGCCTACGCGCGGCTGCACCGCCCGCCGCCGCAGCCGGGCTGGAGCCGCCACGCACAGTCGATCGCCGGCCTCGTGCTGATCGTGCTGGGCCTGTGCTACATCCGCGGCGGCAAGGCCTTCCCGGGGTTCTGGGCCATCCTGCCGTCGGTGGGCGCCTTCTTCTGCATCGCGGCGGGACCGAGCGGCGTGCTCAACCGCTACGTGCTCGCGTCCAAGCCGATGGTGTGGGTCGGGCTGATCAGCTACCCGCTCTACCTCTGGCACTGGCCGCTGCTGGCCTATGCGCGCATCCTGGAAGGCAAGCTGCCATCGGACGGCATCCGGGCGCTGATGCTGGTGGCGTCGTTCGTGCTCGCCTGGCTGACCTACCGGTTCGTCGAACGCTACACGCGCCGCAGCGAGAACCCGACGGTGACGGCGGGGCTGGTGGCCGTGATGATCGGCTTCGTCGTGCTCGGCCTGCTGGCGACCACGCGCTACTACGTCGGCCGCCACAGCGATCCGTACTTCAACAAGACCGCCGCGGCCGCCAAGGACTGGGCCTACCCGGACGGCCTGAGCCCGATCAAGGTCGACGGCGAGGTGCTGCAACAGATCGGGCAGGGCAAGCGGCGGGTGCTGTTCTTCGGGGACAGCCATGTCGAGCAGTACGGGCCGCGCGCCGTCGAGCTCTCCAAGACCTCGCCGGGCACGCTCGATTCGCTCTCTTTCGTGACCTGGGGCGCCTGCCCGCCGATTCCCAACGTGGTCGACGAGCAGAACAACCTCTGCGGCGAACGCCGCGACGGCGGCATGCGGCTGGCCATGAGCGACCGGTTCGACGCCGTCGTCTTCGGCGGCTGCTGGAACTGCTACTTCACCGAGACCGGCAAGCCCAACGCCGAAAACGCAGCGGCCGACCGCTACTACTTCTTCGACGGCAAGGACAAGCGGCGCTTCATGGGCGGCGGCGGCGTGGACTTCTCGCTCAACATGCTCGAGACCGTGCTGACCACCTTGTCCAAGCACAAGCAGGTCTACCTGCTGCTGGACAACCCGGTCGGCGAGGGCTTCGGCCCCGAGGAGTTCATCAAGGGCGGCCGCCTGGGCGACATGCAAGTGGGCAAGATGTCGCCCACCGCCCCCTGGGACCCGAGGCAGAAGGCGCTGCACGAGCGCATGCGGCAGATCGCGCAGCGCAGCGGCGCCATCGTGATCGACCCGATCCCGACCCTGTGCCAGAAGGACTGGTGCACCCGCGCCGATGCCGACGCCACGCCGATCTACAAGGACGCGGGCCACCTGCGCGCCGAGTACGTGCGCTCGCACGCCACCTACATGGACCCGGCGATGACGTCGGCGCCGGCCCGCTGAGGACCAGGCTGCGGCGGCCTGCGGGCCGCCGCGGCGCGCATCAGGACTTGTAGACCTTGCGCAGGCTGCGGATGCCCGGCAGCTTCGTCAGCGCGCCGATGAAGCGCACCATGCCCGGCGTGCTCCGGCGCAGCAAGAACAGCGTGATCCACAGCCGCAGCTTCTTCTTGCGGCCCACATACGGGTTCGCGAAGACGATGGCCGCGTAGTCGTCGAGCACCGCCGTCATCTCGCCGCGGTACTGGTCGTCCTTCTTGATGGCCTCGATCGCTTCGTTCACGAAGAACAGCTGGAAGCGCGGCATCAGGTATTCGCGCAGGTAGTAGCGGCCGCGCTGGTGCTCGTCGGGGAACATCTGCAGCAGCTTCTTGAAGTACTTGAAGCGGCTGCGCACCATGCGGATGCCGAACGAGGTGCTGGCCGTGTGGATGCACCAGACCGTCACCGCCTTGTCCACGAAGTGATTGCTGTAGCCCTTGCGGAAGATGCGCAGGAACAGGTCGTCGTCCTCGTAGCCCATGAACTGCGAATCGAAGCCGCCCACCGCGTCGAAGGCCTTGCGGCTCACCAGCGCGGCCGAGGGCAGCACGAACATGTCGTAGCGCAGCAGGTCGAAGATGCTGCGCTTCGGGTGCTGCGCGTGGTCCTTGATGACGCCAGTGCGGATCACGTTGCCGTCGCCGTCCGCCTCGTACAGGTCGGCGTAGATGTAGCCGAACAGGCGGTCGTCCCACGGGATCGACGACACCAGCGTCTCGATGTGGTTCGGCAGGTAGAAGTCGTCCTGGTCCAGGAAGCAGATGTACTCGGAGGTCGACGCCGCCACGCCCGCATTGCGCGCCGAGCCCTGGCCGCCGTTCTCCTTGTCGAGGATGCGGAACGGATAGCGGGCCGCCAGCCCGTCGAGCGCGGCGCGCTCCTCCGGGCGGGAGCCGTCGTTGACCACGATCACCTCGTGCGCGGGCACCGACTGCTCGAACACGCTCTTCACCGAGCGTTCGATGAAATCGGCGCCGTTGTAGAACGGAATGATGACCACGACGTTCGGCCAGGCCATCGGCTCGCCGGGCGGGGAAGGGTTCGCGGGGGCGTTGGTTGGGTTCATTGTTGTTGTGTCAGACAGATTCGAAAAGATCGCGGACCACGCCGCGCACCCCGCGGCCGAACTTGTCATAGCGACCGGTCATGGCCTCGCGCAGGATCGGCACGCACCGGGCCAGGCGCGAGGCCGGCAAGGCGGCGCGGAAGCGCTGGTGCACGATCTTGCTGCGCACCTTGTCGATGATCTCGGGGGGCACGCGATCGCCCAGTTGCAGCAGGCGCTCCAGCAACAGCTCGGCCTTGATCGCGCGCTCGACGTGCGTGTTGCCCCGCGAGGCGAGCGCCTTGCGCACCTTTTCCTTGAAGGTGTCGCGGCGGGCACCGATCTGGTTGGATTCGTGCTGGCGGTATTCGATGAGCGGCTCTTCCAGCAGGTCGACCCGCGACGTCGTCGACGCGATGATGGCCAGCCATTCGTCGTGCACCCACTCGACGGGCAGCGGCAGCGCATCGGCGAGCAGCGCACGACGGAAAACCGTGGTGGCGCCGGTCACGAGGTTGCGGCGCAGGAACACATCGAACGCCCGGCCCGTGTGGATCCGCTCGAGCTCCGACGGTGTGACCTCCAGCGCATGGAACAGCGTGTTGCCCAGGTCGCGGCCTTGGGAATCCACCAGGCGCGCGTCGGTGTGCAGCAGCCAGAGGTTGTCGTCCTGCACGAAGGGCGCCACCATCCGCTCGAGCCGGTCGGGCACCCACACGTCGTCCTGGTCGCTCAGCGCGATCAGGTCGCCGGTGCAGGCCGAGATGGCCTGCTCGAAGTTCTTGACGACCCTCAGGGCCACCGGGTTCTCGAAGACCCGCAGGGCGATGGGCGGCCCGGGGCGCTCCGCCGCGCATTCGGCCACCGTGGCGCGCACGACATCGACCGAGCCGTCGCGCGAGGCGTCGTCGGACAGCACGATCTCTATCGGCGGCCGGGTCTGCAGGCAGATGCTGCGCACCTGCTCGCGCAGGAAGCGGGCGCCGTTGTAGGTGCACAGGGCAACGGAGACTTCGAGAGGACGGGGATTGCGCATGGGTGGATCGTTTTTCTGTCGGGCATGCTGCCGATGGCAGCCGCAGCCCGTCCGATCGGGGGAGCGGTGGGCTCTTCCATGGTTACGAATTGCAGGGGAACCGGAGCCGGTAAAATTATCTCTCAGTTGATACTCTGAATAAAATGCGCGGGCTCGCACGAGCACCGTCCCGGCCCATCCGGCCATAGCCCTCCAAGAAATCCCGCTTGACCCCCTCGGCCACGAAGCGCTTTTGCTCATCGCCGTTTCACGCGGCGGTGGGAACCTGACCCTGCACATCAGCATCCGCATGGCAGACAAAGACACTGACGCACACGCATGAGCCAAGTTCATTCCAATCTCCACCGAAGCGCCCTGGCCGACTGGTGGGAAGGCACCCGCCGCACCGATATCTGGTGGACGCTGGCATGGTTCGACGTGGTGCTGCGTTATCGCCGCTCCATGCTGGGCCCCCTGTGGCTCACACTGAGCATGGGCGTCATGATCGGCGGCATGGGGCCACTGTATGCCTCGCTCTTCGGCACCCACCTGGACAAGTTCTTCCCGCACCTGGCACTCGGCGTGATCTTCTGGGGGTTCTTCTCCGCCGTAGTCACCGATGCCTGCAACGCCTTCGTCGGCGCCTCCAACTACCTGAAGCAGGGCTACTTTCCCATCAGCCTCTTCGTGTGGCGGGCCTTGGGGCGCAACCTGATCCAGTTCGCCCACCAGATCGTGCTGTACATCCCTGTCGCCATCTGGGCCGGCGTCTCGCTGTCGTGGTCGGCGCTCATGGTCATTCCGGCCTTCCTGATCCTCGTCGTCAACGCCCATGCGCTCGGCCTGCTGCTGGGCCTCATCTGCACCCGCTATCGCGACGTGACGCAGATCATCACCAGCATCATGCAGATGCTGATGTTCCTTACCCCTGTTTTCTGGCTTCCCGAGAACCTCCCGGGCCGCGCCAAATACGTGCTGTGGAATCCCTTTGCGCAGATGCTCGACCTGTTGCGCACCCCGCTGATGGGCGGCGAAGCCCACCTCCACAGCTGGATCGGTATCGGCGTGTGGACCGTGTTGTGCCTGACCGCCGCGAGCGTGATGTTCGTCAAATACCGTCGCCGCGTCGTTTACTGGCTCTGATCCATGGCATCCATTTCACTCAAGAACGTTTCGGTCAGCTTCCCCATCTACGGGGCAGGCTCGGTGTCACTCAAGAAGACGCTGGCGGCCTCCGTCACCGGCGGGCGCTTCGGCAAGGAAACCGGCGTCACCGTGGTGCAGGCGCTCAGCGGCCTCAACCTCGAACTCAAGAGCGGCGACCGGCTGGGGCTGATCGGCCACAACGGCGCGGGCAAGTCCACGCTGCTGCGCACGCTGGCGGGCGTCTATGAACCGTCGTCGGGCGAGTTCACGCGCCAGGGCTCCGTGGCCAGCCTGATCGACCCCGCACTGGGCATCGAGATGGACGCCACCGGCATCGAGAACATCATGCTGCGCGGCCTCGTCATGGGCATGAGCAAGAAAGAAGTCGACCGGCTCACGCCCGACATCTGCGAATTCAGCGGCCTGGGCGAGTACGTCAACATGCCTGTTCGCACCTACTCGACCGGCATGATGATGCGACTGGCGTTCTCCATCTCGACCAGCGTCGAAGCCGACATCCTGCTGATGGACGAATGGCTGTCGGTGGGCGACGCCGCCTTCACCGAGAAGGCAGAGAAGCGGATGCGCGATGTGGTGTCGAAGTCGGGCATTCTGGTCCTGGCCTCCCACTCACCGGAGCTGATTGCCAAGGAGTGCAATCGCGTGATCCATATGGAACACGGGCGGATCGTCGAACGCTGAAGAAGCGCGCCCCGGGAAGCGCCCGGCCGGTCAGGCGATCTGCAATGCGTTGAGGATCGCTTCGGTCTGGTGCTGCCAGCCGAACTTCTGCAGCGCATCGCGCCGGGCCTCGGTCGCCATCGCCTCATAGCTCTCGGCACTGCGGTCCACCGCCTGCAGGATCGCCGAGGCCCACTCATGGGCTTTCGCGATATAGCCGTTTTCGCCGTGACGAATGGCGCGGCGATAGGTGAAGCTCGGCGAAGCGATGCTCAAGGTGCCCACGCTCGCCGCCTCGAAGTACTTCAGTTCGGACTTGCAGTCGGTGAAAGCATTCGATTGCAGCGGCATGAGATTGAACTCGACCGTTCCGAGCAGCCGCTGCAGGTTCACGTAGTCATGGAACGGCTGCCGACTGACGCGATTCGAGAAGGCGCGCATCGCGGGCCCGTGGTCGATGTAGCCGACCACCATCACCTCGATATTCGGCCGCATCGCCAGCACCTCCGCCAGCGCCGGCTCCACGATGGCGTAGTCCAGGCGGTGCGAAGGCGAACCGCTGAAATAGCCCAGGGTGACCTTGCCGTCACCCGAGAAGCGCATGCGTTGCTTCTCGGCAAAGACCTTCTCCGCAAGCCCTAGCTGCTCCTTGTTCATGAAGTTCGGCACCACGGACACGGGAAGGCCCGAATAGTCCGCCAGTTTCCGAGCCAGGAAGTCATTGGTCGTGATGGCTCCGTCACACAGTCTCAACGTCTGCCCCATGCGGGAGATCATGGCGAACCAGTCGTCCCACAGCCCTTTCTGCGTGACATCGAGGCCCAGGGTTGCAACCACCAGGTGGGCATAGTCCGTGTCGAACACCAGGTCGTCGACGTCGAACAGCACACGCTTGCGGCGCGCGCGGAACTTGGTGATCAGGCCGTTGACCTGGTGGCAATAGCGCGAGCGGCAGATGACCAGCACATCCGCGGCATCGGCGATCTCGTCGAAACGCGCACTGTCGGACAAGAAGAAGTAGCTGGCTGAAACATGGCTGCCCGCATCGAGTTCGTTGAGCACCTGGGCCATGTTGTAGGCCCGGTAGCGGAACGTGCTGTTGTTGGGCTCCTCATAGAAGTACGCCACACGCACCGAACGCCTATGCAACATGGCCAGGCGTGCGGAAACCGGCAGAAGCCAAGGGTCCGCATAGGGAACGCCGGGTGTGTTCAGCGCAAACATCAGCGTGCCGCCGTGAGCGCTCGAAGGACCGCTTCGAACGCCTGCGCCCAATCCGTGCCCAACCCGTTCGCGGCGTAGTTGCGACTGCGCGTTTGCGCGTCTCCTGCCAGTGCGACCCCTTCCCGTAGAGCCTCGAGCAAGGCCTCCACGTCCAGATCCGCGCAAAGAATGTTCGGCGAATAGCTTGAAAGATCCTGCTTGTTGGCGAACCTGTTCGTCACCACCACCGCACCGCTGGCTGCGAGATCGAATGGCGGATAGCTCGGATGCGGCGTGTACATCAGGCTGAGCCCCAGATCGATGGTGCCCACGAGATCGGCATAGGCCTTCCAACCGAGCCCCTCGCATCGCTGAGGCCTGCTGCCATCGGCAAACGCCACGTTCGGAATGTCCTTCCCAACGAGGAACACATCCCACTGCTCGAGGTCGAGAATGCCTTCATTGACTGCGCGATCGAGGAGCGTCAGGCCGACATGGAAGAGGTTGCGCGGATTGTTGGGGCGGGCGTAGAAGAAGAAGCGCTTCTTGCCTCCCGGCTCACGATCACGCACATGGAACAGCGACTTCGGAAACGCCGGCTCGAACCAGCACCCCGTGCGGCTCAGGTGCGTGAGGCCGGAGGCAATCAGATGGTCGTAGAGCAACTGCGTATTGACGACGAAGCGGATGTCCTCGGTGCGCAAGACCTGCTCGCAATGCACTCGCTCCTCGCCAAACGGATAGAACATGCGCTCATCCTCCTGGAGGAGATAGATGATCGATGCATGCGGAACACTCGGCAACGCGGCGGCCGTCGTCCACCAGGAGGTCGTGATGAAAGTTTCGTCCGGGTGGATGTCCAAGCCGGGCGAAGCCGTTTCGCCCTGTCGGCTTGCATCCGGATTCATGTCCGAGAGCGGTGCGAAAGCGAACTGGATTTCGTGCTGGAGTTCGACGCCGTACGCATTCAGGATCTGCCAGGCATTGCCGGGAATGGGGGCTTCGGTCCGGGTCACGACCCGCAACGTTGCGTTCATGCGATTGGCCAACTGGGCCGAGAACAGCAAGGCCGTACCCACGCCCCCGAACAGGCTGTCCGAGCCGATGCTGTCCGTCACCAGGCTGACGCGCGGCAGCGAAGGCTGCGGAATGACATAGGTTTGCAGGGGCTGCTGCGAAATAAAGCGCTGCCCGCAGATTTGCGGCACCGTCCCGCCGCGCTCGACGATGGCCGGCGCGACTTCCACCTTCGTGAACACCGCACGGCCGGCGATGACGTCCCCTAGCTTTTCGCGAATCAATCTTGCAGCCGCTCGGGTTCCGTGCTCTCTCCAGAACTCTATGAAGCGTCGACCTCGCATACTCATTTTTGTTTCCTGTTTTTCTTTATCAAACTCCGACACGAGAGATCGTCGGAATATGCAACATCGCGAGAGAGAAAATCAAATCGACCCTACCTTTTGGCGGAGTAGCCAGGGCTTATCGACCTAAACCGAACCTCTACAAATAAACACTCAGCTTTCCGTTTCACACACTACGAAGACATGGTGTTTATTCTATTTTCAAACGAAACACCAAGTACTTGCTTATCAGGTATGCCACAACCGTATAGACCGGCATGCCAAGCGCCTGAGCCAGATAGGTATTTATACCAAACCCATCGATTGCCGTCATGACTGTCAGCAGATTGGCTGCATATGCCAACGCTGTGGCCAAAAAGAACTTCACTGCCGCGGGGACCATGAGGCCGCTGTATGCAAATGTCCATCGGCTGTTCAAGATAAAACTCACGCAGATTCCAACCCCGTAGCCAATGGCATTGGCGGCGACATCGCCGGCTTTGAAAAAATATTTGGCAGAATAGATTATCGACAAGCCAACCAATGTATTGACAACACCAACCACGAGAAATCGAACGAATTGAAAGGAAAAAATTTCACCCCTCTTCATACCAATTTCTGCCTACAAATCCGAAAAGCACTCAAAAATTGAAAATCCGTCATCGGAGGAGTCTCTCCGGATTGGCATGTGCGGCCCGCTCGGCACTGAGGATCTGATGTATTCCAACTCCCAGGCTGCGTATCTGCGACAACCGCCTTCCATTTCCGACAACAGACCGGAATTGAATTTTTCTTTGATAGAGGCTGGAAACCTTGCTAGCACCCGTCGTGATCTTGGGCGGCTTTCTGGAAATTCTCTTGAAAATGGAAATGATCTCAGCGATCGTTGTCGGCCGTCCCGATGCGACGATCTTCAGCAGCACGCCCGGCCAGAAACCCGGTTCGCGCAGGGTGCCAATGATCTCGGATGCCGCATCGTCCACCGAGATGTAGTCGCGGATGGTGTCGATCGGAACATAGATACCGACCGGGCGATTGCGCACGATGCTGCGGGCCATGTGCGTCAGAAGCCCTTGCGCCTTGCCAATGGCCTGCCCCGCGCCGTAGAGAGTCGATATCCGGGCCAGCAACACGCAGATCTGCGGGTGTGCAACTCCGAAATCGCGCAGCAGGTCTTCCTGGCGCAGCTTTGCTCGCGCGTAGGCGCTGTTGGGCGCCGGTACGGAGTTCTCGGTGATGACCTCGTCCTTGGACGACGCGTAGATGGCTCCGGCGGAGCTCGAAAGCACCAGCGCACCCGGCATCGCCAACAGCGCGTCGTTCGACTCGATCAGCCGAACGAGCAACGCGAGCGCCCGCACCTCAGGCTCAAGTGATTCCTCGGCACTGCCCATCGTTCCGATACCGGCGGCCCAGTAGATCTCCCACCTGGATGCTTGACGCGCGTGGGACGAAAAAGCGTCGACTGCGGCCTCGATCTGCAACGCGAGCCGTGCTTCATCCCCCCAGCTGAAATGCTCGGCAGGAACGAATGTCTCTGACCCATCGAGTCGCAGGGCACGACAAAAAGCGGAGCCCAGCAAACCGCGGCTACCGAGGACCCACGTCAAGGTCATGGGCGATTCGACCGGGTCGGCTTCGAGCTCACCACATAGAGCGGCTTGCCCATGGCAATGCCCATCGTCACCGCCAGGTACTCCGCGATCACACCAAGCGCCGTCAGGATGACGCCAGAGAAAAATGCCACCACGACAGCGAGCGATGTCCACCCTTCGACCGGGACCTGCCCTGTGTACTTTTCGTAGATGGCGTAGATCGCAAATCCCATCGCCAACAGAATCGAGAAGAATCCCATGATGGTGATGAGACGCAGCGGTCGGGTGCCGGTCGTGAGCACCAGGCTCCAGAAATGCCTGACCAGTGACAAGAAAGAATAACCCGAGGGGCGGCCCAGTTCTTCCCTGAGGCGCAATGGGCAGTGCCCCACACGGCCCGTGATCCAGAACAGCCCGACATCCAGATAAACACCATTGCCGCAATAGGCGGACAACGTCCTGGCAATTTCGCCATCGATGAACCGGAAGCTGTTGAAGCGGCCGATGGTCTTGTTGCCGAGAAGGCGCGTGCTGATGCCTTTGGCCGTCCGGCTCATCAGGTTGCGCAACCAGCCATGCGGCGGCGGATTCGTGGGTTGTGCGTAGACGAGCTGGAGCGAAGCATTCAAGGCCAGGTCCAGCATCGCGCCAATGCTTGTGGGGTCCTGCTGGCCGTCTTCGTCCATGGTCACGACCCAGTCCCCCGTGGCGCTGGCCATGCCGGCCATGGTGGCGGCGTGCTGTCCATAGTTCCGGGACAGCCATACCGGCTGAACGAATGCATGGCTCTCCGCGAGCGCGGTCATGGTGAGGTCCGACCGATCCGGGCCGCAATCGTGGACCAGCACGACTTCGCTGACAACGAACGAGTTGCCGCCTGCTGTGACTTGCGGGTGTGTCAGTTTCTCGATTTCGGCCACGAGAATTGGCAACGTCTTTTCCCCCGAATAAACCGGGATCACTATGGAAATTCGTTCTAACCTGTTCATTTTAATAATTCTAACAGTTTAATTTTTTGCCATTGAAATAGAACGCAAGCCCGAAATTTCCTTCAAAACAAACTTCACTTCTTCAAGCAAACAATGGCCAGATTTTCAACAATAGAGATTGACCCTCTATCTGGCCACGGCTTGGATTTTTCGCAAAACTTTTCGCCAATCATATTTTGATCACCAGAGGATTTTTTGAAGGCATAGCCGGAAACCTCGACAAGCAATGGCACTCTTGAATATTCTGGAGAAAACGCTGAAATATTCATATCCCCCTGAATCGTATTCAACCGAGAAGAGTGATGCCAACTCCCGCTGCTTACAAAAACATACTCAACTCTCGAAAATTTCTCTTCTTGCTCAAGACGAGCAATCACTCGATTCGCCTCGGCCCTGTCCCACGAATTCACCCTCTTTTGGTCCGCAAATATTTGATTGCTTATGAGAACAAAAGACACCAATAAGAGAGTTAAAAATCCCGAAAAAATACTCCCCGGTATTTTTCCCAAAAAGCCTCGCACCACCGAATAGCCGACAAGCAACAGCAATCCGACAATCAATGCAACCTGGGGAAGCACCCTCGGCACGGGATGCCAGTCCTTGAATGGAGCGATCACGCCCACCGTCACTGGAATCAGCAAGAGCAAACTCAGCGCAATGCCCAGAAAATCAAAAAACTTCTTTGAATCTCTTTCCTGAGACCAGAAAATTCTTGCCGTCAAAATCACAGCGATAGAAATCATCGCGGCAACAAAAACCTTCAACCACCGAGGGGATACCGGCTCACCCAACCAGTAGATCTGAAGCAGAAGATCCTTGATCTGCCCAATTCTCTCCACAAGGAACCCGCGTTCAATGAGGTTCGCTCGTCCCGTCAACTCGATCCACCCCAGGCTCTTCGATGCGCTAAGAATGACCAGGAAGATAAACGCAGAGGCAAGGCAGACGAGCATCAATGCCGCCGCGCGTCGTTTGAGATCCTGTCCGTCGGCCACGTCAAAGCCGATTCGTTTCCAGGAAATCGCTCCGAACAGGTACGCAAAAATGATGGCTACGGAAAAATAGTTCAGAAACCCTTGGTAGATGAACAACATGCCGACCGTGGCACCCAGTGCAATCACGATGTTTGGCCACCTCAACGGCCCTCGCAAGATCATCTCCAAAGACACGATGGAAAATGCCGCCGCTACACAATACCCGGGCAACACCATGCGAAAGGTCAGTATCTCCGCCAGATAGGGGTGGACCACCATGACCGCGCCCACCAACGCCGCCCCCCGCGCATTCGCGACACCTACGAATCGCAAGATGGAAACGACCAGCGCGGCCTGAAGGAGCAGCGCGCAGACGCCGAGCGATATGTACAAGTCATTGATGTTCACCCCGAGGGAGTCGATGAAGCTGTCAATGCCCCCAAGCAGGAACCGGCCCTGTGTCAGGAATACGCTCAGCTCGCCCTTTGTAAATCCCTGCCCGAACGCATAGTCATCGACGGCAAAGCCGCGCGCCAGAACCCCGCCTTTTGCAATCAGTGCTGCACCAAATACGATCAGCAGCAACTTGACATGAGTGCTCTCCCACCCGTCAAGAATTTTGAATTTTGTTTTTTCCATCACACATTGAAGCCAAATTAAGAAGCTTCTCGGGAAGCGCGAACTAAACTGCGATGCGAAGCTTCGAATCAGGCCTCCTTGCCTGGTTTTTCAGGACCTTCTTGAAAATATCACTGGGCGCTGCGATGCAACCTGCCGAACTCGTTTGACGAACCAAAGAAATTCTCTTCATCCGGATGGCATGCCCGGTTCCTGGAACGCATTTGTGCACGGCGCCCGCAGACATCACCTTGAGATTCCAAGCCCAATCTTCGTAACCTATTTGTGCTGCCAGATCTGTTTCCGGATAGGGATTTTCCACAAGGAATTCCCTGCGCACAAAACAAAGTGACGTCCAGTAGTTCACCAACGCAAGCGCGGCCGTGTCGAAATTCTTGCTTTCGGCATCGATATGCACAAAAACATGAGGGTCGTGCCCGAAATAGACATTCACCTCCGGGTGAAGCACGAGCTCCCGCTCGTCCGCACTCGCCATGGCATAGGCGTCCGAAAGCCAGGTAGGGCCCCAAAGATCGTCGCCGTCGAGAAACGCCACGTACTCGCCCTCGGCCATCAATGCCGCCTGGTTTCGAGCATGCCCGACATCACCATGGTTCATGGGAACCACGCGCACATGAGGAAACCTTGCGACGCTGTCGCTGACGATCTCGACAGAAAGTGCGTCCGCGCGGTCCATCGCAACGAGCAGCTCGGTGGTCAAACCCTGTTCTCGGGCCACCTCGAAGCAGGCCCAGACACTGTCCAATGCCGGCTTGAGCCACAAGCCTTCCTTGTGCCCATTGACGATCGCCGTGACGTGAAACTTAGACATGCTCGGCCTCGCTGGAGGATATGGATGAGAAAGGGAGTCCTGCCTTGAATGCGGACCAGGAACGCTCGATGCCCAGTTTTTTCCTCATGGCCTGCAGGCGACGCTGCACCTCTTCCGGGTTGTCGAGAATTTCCTGGATGGCCGCGCAGTAGGCGCGCTCGTCGTCCAGGGCATCGATCAGCCATCCGGTTTCGTTGGTCACCAGTTCGCAGACGCCTCCGACATTGCTCGCGATGATGGGGACGCCTGCGGCGGCGGCATTGATCAGGACCGTCGGCATGCCCTCGAAACGCGACGTGAAGAGGAAGGCGGCATACCGCTCCAGGGGAAGCTTGCTGAACGAGGCGAACATCCCCAGCAGACGCAGCTTGGGCTGCGTTTCTGCGAGCGCCGCCAGTTCGGCTTCGCGCTGAGGCTCACCGCCGCCGTAGACATCCAGTGCGACCTCCGGCAGAGACCGGATGATCCGCCCCAACAACTCCGTATTTTTCTGATGGCAGAACCGGCCTGCCCAGAAGATGGCCGGTCGCTGTTCGTCGGCTTGGGCTTTCTTCGCAATCTCTCGCAAATCGTCCAATGCAGGCTGAGGCAGGAAATGGAGCTTCTGCGTCAATGCAGGTGTAAATCCATACCTCGCCACCACTTCTTCAAGGAAGACGTTGGTATCGAAATAGATCTTGTCGACGTTATGGATCGCAGCCCGAAGGTGCGTATCCGCATACCCCGCCCCGCGGCCATCTTCCGTGAAGTCGCGGCAGAACAGCGTCGTGTAGACCTTGCATATCGACTGAAAAGCCTTGCCCTTTTCGACCAGGGCGGCCCAGCACGCCAAGCTGTTTACGTTCGTGATCGACTCGGGCTGAAGCGCGAATATGAGCGCCTCGACAATGCGTTGTCTGTTCTGCTGATTGAGATCGGCGTCGTAATCGGACAAAACCAGCACCTGTGACCCCGAGGGGAGCCAGTCGAAGGCGTCAACCTTGTCATGATCGGTCAAGACGAGCAGCGTGGCAGAAACGCCAACCGCCTCCTGGGCCGCGCGCAGGATGTTGACCCCAGCGAGATCCGCCCCGCCCTTGACAAGCCACGGCATGAAAACGACGTGCCGGATTCCAGCAGGCAAATCATGAAAAATTTCAGTCCACGCTGCACCGAGTTCATCGGTCGGGATGCTGAAATTCGGGCGCAGCCTCAAGTGCTTGCCGTGCAACGGGTGGCACGATTCGATTTCGGGGTCGAGCGTCATCAGGTCTGCAACGGTCCGTTTGACGACCGATGCGATCTTGGGCGGCATGCCCTTGAAGCGACCTTCCTTCATGCCGTGCTTCAGGTAGTGCAGCAGTGGGTGCACGCCGTGCAAGACGACATCCGGATAGATGTCGCAATACCACTCGCAATCGAAGTTCTCACTGGCCTTCAATCCTTCGAAGCCGCCATGCCGCAGGAAATGAAGGTAAGGGTCCTGATTCTTCAGATGCGGGTAATTTTCGAGGTACCACTCGGCATCGAAGAGGTCCGTTTCATGGAGCAATTCGAGATCGCGAATCTCCTGCTCTGTCACGAGCAACGTGCCATTTCTTGAATAGCGACTGAGATCAATGGCTGGCGCCGAACGTCGCTTCTCGGAGAGGGGCACGCGCATCGGTGGGCGGACAACTGCAACCTTCCGACCCTCCTCTTTGCCCCACTTGAGGTAGTGCACCAAAGGATTGAGGCCCCTGTACGCCACGTCCTTGTTGGCCTTCAGATACCCTGCCGCATCGAATTTTTCGCTCGGTGCACGCCCTTCCCTGCCGCCGAACCGAAGAAAATGCCGAATCTCAGCGCCTTCCGGAACATCCGGATTGCGCTCCCGATACCATTCTTTATCGAACAGATCCGACTGCCGGAGCAGACCGGCATCGCGATACTCGTTCACAAGCTGAGCGCTGCGCTTCAATAGCTTTTTGAAATTCATTCCGGGTTTCATGAAAATTGATGCGCTTCCTCGCGTTCACACGCTCAGGCCTTTGTCCGTCGATCGAATGCGCATGAGGCCGGAGCCGTTCGGCTCACTCCATCAGAAGCAACTCACATTCACGGGCAGCGGGAATATTTCAAATACAGCAAGAAGACAAGAATCTCACTCTCGGCATTCGTTCATTGACGTGCGATCAAAAAACGGCGCCTCGAATTCGGCAGGCACTCAGGTGCCTCGTCCAAAAAATCTGATTACTCGAAGACGTCCGCCGCTTGAAGCGATTTGCCTTCGGCGTCCTTCTTGGACAACTGCGGCGCCATGCCGATGTCCGGCCACGCGATCTGCAGGCTCGAGTCGTTCCAGGCAATGCATCGCTCGTGCTCCGGCGCGTAGTAGTTCGTCGTCTTGTACAGAAAATCCGCAGAGTCGGTGAGAACGAAGAATCCGTGCGCGAAGCCCGCCGGAACCCACAACTGTCGGTGATTGCCTTCGCTCAACTCCGTGCCCACCCAACGCCCGAACGTGGGCGAAGAGCGCCGGATATCGACAGCCACATCAAAGACCGCCCCGCGCACCGCACGCACCAGCTTTCCTTGCGCTTGCTGGACCTGATAGTGCAACCCCCGAAGGACGCCCTTGGACGACCTTGAATGGTTGTCTTGCACGAAGTCGACCTTCGACCCGACGGCATCTTCGAACGCGCGCTGATTGAAGCTCTCGTAGAAAAACCCTCTGGCATCGCCGAAGACCTTCGGCTCGATGATCAAAACGTCGGGGATCTCGGTTTGGATGACATTCACGAACGCACCTCTTCGGTCAGCAGGTGCTTCAGGTACTTTCCGTACCCGTTCTTCTGCAGCGGTGCGGCCAGCTTTTCGAGTTGGGCGCTGTCGATGAAGCCATTGCGCCACGCAATTTCTTCAGGGCAGGCGATCTTCAGCCCCTGCCGATGCTCCAGCGTCGCGATGAACTGGCCGGCTTCGAGCAGGCTCTCGTGCGTGCCCGTATCGAGCCACGCATAGCCGCGCTGCATGATCTGCACGTTGAGCTGGTCCAGGTCCAGGTACGCCTGGTTGACCGCCGTGATCTCCAGTTCGCCGCGCGCGCTCGGCTTCACGGCCTTGGCGATGTCGACGACCTGGTTGTCGTAGAAATACAGGCCAGTCACGGCGTAGCTGCTCTTGGGCTTGACAGGCTTTTCTTCGATGCTGCTGGCCTTGCCGTTGGCATCGAAGGCCACCACACCATAACGCTCCGGGTCGTGCACGTGGTACGCGAACACGGTCGCACCGCTTTGCTTCGCATCAGCGTCCGACAGCAGATGGGCAAAGTCATGCCCATAGAAGATGTTGTCCCCCAACACCAGCGCGCTCGGCGAGTTGCCCACGAACTTGTCGCCGATGATGAAAGCCTGCGCCAGACCATCGGGACTCGGCTGCACCGCGTACTGCAGGTTGAGGCCCCACTGGCGGCCGTCACCCAGCAGTTGCTGGAAGCGCGGCGTGTCCTGCGGCGTGCTGATGATCAGGATGTCGCGCATGCCGCCGAGCATCAGGGTACTCAGCGGGTAATAGATCATCGGCTTGTCGTACACCGGCAGGAGCTGCTTGCTCATGGCGAGCGTGGCCGGGTGCAGGCGGGTGCCGGAGCCACCGGCGAGGATGATGCCTTTGCGTTGCGTCATGGGAGTCTTCTTCTGTGAGGGGCAGGAAAAATCAGTCGGTCAGAGCGTCTCGCGCAACATGCGTGCCACGCCCTCCTGCCAGGGCGGCAGGCGCAGGCCGAAGGTGGTCTGCAGCTTGGTGGTGTCGAGCCGCGAGTTGTGCGGGCGCTTCGCGGGCGTCGGAAAGGCGCTGGTGGGCACGGCCTCCACGGCCTGCGGGCCGGCCTTGAGTTCGACGCCGGCCTGCTGCGCCATCTCGAGCACGAAGCGCGCGTAGCCGTGCCACGTGGTCTCGCCGCCGGCGATGGCGTGGTACAGCCCGGCCTTGGCCGGGTCTTGCAAGGTGGCGCGAATCGCGTGCGCGGTGATGTCGGCCAGCAACTCGGCACCGGTGGGGGCGCCGAACTGGTCGTCGATGACCGTGAGCTTGTCGCGCTCCTTGGCCAGGCGCAGCATGGTCTTGGCGAAATTGCCGCCGCGTGCGGCGTACACCCAGCTGGTACGAAAGATCAGGTGCTTCGCGCAATGCTTCGCCACCAACTGCTCGCCTTCTAGCTTGGTCTGGCCGTACACGCTGAGCGGGCCGGTCGCGTCGTCTTCCTTCCAGGGCTGGGTGCCGCTGCCGTCGAAGACGTAGTCGGTGGAGTAATGCATCATCAGCGCGCCGATCTGCTGCGCGGCCTCGGCCACCACGCCGGGCGAGGTGGCGTTGAGCTTGCGCGCGAAGTCGGGCTCGCTCTCAGCCTTGTCGACGGCGGTGTGCGCGGCGGCGTTGACGATGACGTCAGGGCGCACCGCCAGCACCGTGGCGGCCAGCTGCTCGGGGCGGCTGAAGTCGGCGTGAAAGTCGGTGCTGTCGAAGTCCAGCGCGACCACTTCGCCGAGCGGCGCGAGGCTGCGCTGCAGCTCCCAGCCGACCTGTCCACCCTTGCCGAGCAGCAGCAACTTCATGCGGAAGCCTTTGCGGGTGCGGCGTCGTACTGCTTCTCGACCCACTCGCGGTACGCGCCGCTTTGCACGTTGCGCACCCACTCGCCGTTGGCGAGGTACCACTGGACGGTCTTGCGGATGCCGGTGTCGAAGGTCTCGGCGGGCTTCCAGCCGAGTTCGGCCTCGAGCTTGCGTGCATCGATGGCGTAGCGGCGGTCGTGGCCCGGGCGGTCCGTGACGTAGGTGATCTGTTCCTTGTACGGCTTGCCGTCGGCGCGGGGGCTCAGTTCGTCGAGCAGCGCACACACGGTGTTGACGATCTCGATGTTGGGTTTCTCGTTCCAGCCGCCGACGTTGTAGGTCTCGCCGAGCTTGCCGGCCTCGAGCACGCGGCGGATGGCGCTGCAGTGGTCCTTCACGTAGAGCCAGTCGCGCACCTGCATGCCGTCGCCGTACACGGGCAGGTTCTTGCCGGCCAGTGCGTTGACGATCATCAGCGGGATCAGCTTCTCGGGGAAGTGGAACGGGCCGTAGTTGTTCGAGCAGTTGGTGGTGACCACCGGCAGGCCGTAGGTGTGGTGCCAGGCGCGCACGAGGTGGTCGCTGGCGGCCTTGCTGGCCGAGTACGGGCTGTTGGGCTCGTACTTGTTCTCTTCGGTGAAGGCCGGGTCGGTCTTGGAGAGCGAGCCGTAGACCTCGTCGGTCGACACGTGCAGGAAGCGGAAGGCCGCCTTCTGGTCGGCCGGCAGGGCGTTCCAGTAGCCGCGCACCGATTCGAGCAGGCGGAAGGTGCCGAGCACGTTGGTCTGCACGAAGTCTTCGGGGCCGTGGATCGAACGATCCACGTGCGATTCCGCGGCAAAGTTCACGACGGCACGGGGTTTGTGCTCGGCCAGCAGGCGATCGAGCAGCGCGCTGTCGCCGATGTCGCCTTGCACGAAGACATGGTTCGCGTTGCCCTTGAGCGACGCCAGGGTCTCGAGGTTGCCCGCGTAGGTCAGCTTGTCGAGGTTCACGACGGGCTCGTCGCCCTGCGCGATCCAGTCGAGTACGAAATTGGCGCCAATGAAGCCTGCGCCGCCGGTAACCAGGATCATGGAGTCCCCACCTGTAGAAAAAAGTTTGCTTTACCGAAAATCAACATTCAATTATCCCATCGGTGTGAAGTGCCGATGTACAGGGCTTGGCCGGCTTGCGGGGCCCGCCTACAATCGCCAACAATTGCAGGAGAGCGGGCCTCCACGGAGGCCCTACCGAAGGCGCAAACTCCCATAAACGCTCAGGTCGGCCCGACGAAGTTCCACGTGCAAACAAGGAACATCGGCAAGGGGTCAGTACTGCACTCATCGATACAGCCGTCTGGAGAGCCGCCACGCCATGTGGCGCACCGAAGGAGCAAACCCGCTGCGGGTGCAGCAGGGTGAATCTCTCAGGTACCGAGGACAGGGGGAGCGGCAACTTGGACATCGGTCGTCCGGTTGCTCGCTATTGATTCAATAGCACTCCACGCCCGCCGTTCAAGCGCTGCAAACTCAAAGGTACTTGCAATGCGTGTGATCGTTCTTGGCGCCGGCCTGCTCGGCGTGACTTCGGCCTACTACCTCCAGCAACTCGGCCACGAGGTGACCGTGATCGACCGGCAGGCCACCCCGGCCGCCGAAACCAGCTTCGCCAATGGCGGCCAGATCTCGGTCAGCCATGCCGAACCCTGGGCCAATCCGAGCGCGCCGCTGAAGGTGCTGCAATGGCTCGGCAAGGAAGATGCGCCGCTGCTGTTTCGCATCCGCGCCGACATGCGGCAGTGGCTCTGGGGCCTGCAGTTCCTGCGCGAATGCACCCCCGCGCGCACCCGCCACAACATCGAACAGATCGTTCGTCTCGGTACATACAGCCGGGAAATGTTGCAGCAATTGCGTCGAGACACCGGCCTGAACTATGACCAGCGCACGCAAGGCATCCTGCACTTCTACACGACGCAAAAAGAATTCGACGGTGCCCTCGCGCCCGCCGAGCAGATGCGTGCCCTGGGCTGCGAGCGGCTGGTCATCTCGGCCGACGAGGCCATCAGGATCGAACCCGCCCTCGCCCACATTCGCCCCCAACTCGCCGGCGCCACGTACACCGCCGAAGACGAATCGGGCGACGCCAACCGTTTCGCGCGCGAACTCGTGAAGCTGGCCGAGGCGGCTGGCGTGAAGTTCCTCATGAGCCACACGGTGACCGCGCTGCGCGAAGCCGGCGGCAGCATCGACCACGTCGAGGCGACCGACAACGAAGGCCGCTTCCAGCGCATCCGTGGCGACGCCTTCGTGCTCGCGATGGGTTCGCTGAGCCCGCTGTACGCCGCGCCGCTGGGCATCCGCCTGCCGATCTACCCGGCCAAGGGCTACTCGGTGACGCTGCCCGTGAAGGACGCGTCGAAGGCGCACCAGGTCTCGCTCACGGACGACGAATACAAGCTGGTGTTCTCGCGCTACACCTCCGAGTCGGGCGACCGCCTGCGCATCGCCGGCACGGCCGAGCTCAACGGCTACGACCGCGACCTGAACCGCGTGCGCTGCGAAGCCATCGTGCGGCGCGTCGAAGAACTCTTCCCTGGCGCCGGCGACACCGAGCGCGCGCAGTTCTGGACTGGCCTGCGCCCGGCCACGCCGAGCAACGTGCCGCTGATCGGCAAGACCAAGCTGCCGAACCTGTTCCTCAACACCGGCCACGGCACGCTCGGCTGGACGCACGCCTGCGGCTCGGGCAAGTCGATCGCGCGCATCGTGAGCGGGCTCGCGCCCGAGGTCGATTTCGCGTTCGCCGGCATGCCGGCGCCCGCGCCGCGCGCCGTGCAGCCCGCACTGGGCTGACACGCCACGCGCCCTGGGTCACGCCTTGAACGTGACCCAGGGCTTGAGCCGCACGGCGCAGCGGATGAGCCCTGCGCTTTCCTGCGCCTCGATCACCGCGCCGATCGGCTTGTAGGCCTGCGGCGCCTCCTCGATGCGGCGCTCCTCGCGCAGCGTCACGCATTGCCAGCTGGCATCGGCGTCGCCGGGCGCAGGCCGCATCGCGCGCACCTCCTGCCGACGCATGCGCCGACCGGCGCCATGGCTGCACGACCACAGCCAGTCCTCATGCCCCAGCCCGGTCGCGAGGTACGAGTGATCGCCCATCGACCCGGGAATCAGCGCCAGGTCGCCCGCGTGCGCCGGCGTCGCGCCCTTGCGATGGATGTTCATGCCGTGCTCGCGCAGCACGACGTTGTGCGGCACATCGACCACCAGCGTCGACGCCGTGGCGCCCAGCAGCTCGGCGAAGTCCTTGCGCACCAGCTCGGCCAGCACGACGCGGTTGGCCCACGCATAACGCGCGGCCACGCCCATGGCTTCGAGGTAGTCCTGCGCCAGCGGCCCGGCCAGGCCGTACAGCCCGCTCTTCGGATGGCGCAGGCCCTGCGGCCACTCGGCCCGCGCGCGGTCCATCCAGCGGCCGCCGACATGGAACCCGATGTCGCGCGAGCCGCTGTGGATCATCACCACGACCTCGCCCGCCTTGAGCCCCGCGCGGTAGGCCGCGTGCCGGTCCATCACCTGGTCGACCACCTGCAACTCGACGAAGTGGTTGCCGCTGCCCGGCGTGCCCAGGCACGGGTCGCGGAACACCTCGTGGCGCGCGCCGGTGTAGGCCGGCGGTGCGTGCCGCGACTGACCGCCGAAGCTCGCCAGGCCGATGCACGCGCCGATCTCGGCCTGCAGCCGGTCGCGGTCGCAGGCCGCCCAGAGCCCCTCGTTGCGCACGGCGTCCAGGAACGCGGCCGGCCCTTCGTCGAACAGCGCGCGAAACGCCGCCGTGTGCACCGGCACGTCGCGCCCGTTGTCGAGCAAGCTGCGCGTGAGCCGCGCGAGCAGCTGCGTCTTGTGCGGCGCCACCTGGTCCAGCGTGAGGCCGGTGGTCAGCAGGCGCATGCCGCAGTTGATGTCGGTGCCGACCGCGGCGGGAATCACGAAGTCGCCATCGGTGGCGACGACGCTGCCCACCGGCGCGACCGAGCCCGGATGAAAGTCCGGCGTCGCGCAGGCCTTGCACACGCCGTGCTCGCCGTCGGGCGAGCGCACGCTGGCAAAGGCCAGCAACTGGCTCACCGCCTTCTCTTCCAGCGGCAGGCTCTGCGGCAGAAGCACGGTCGCCTGCGCGGCTTCGTTGCGCAGGTGATAGATGCCGTCGCGGTAATCGACGGCGATGCTCGCGCGCGAAAAGGCGCGCTGGAGTCTCGAAAAATGACTATTGGTAGGGCTGCCCATGGCTGCAATTCCATTCGGGGAAACCGTGTCGGTTTCCGGGCCCCGTCACATCGCGTGGCGGGGCGAAAGAGATCGACCGCGTGCCTCGGGGCGCGCGGATCACTCTTTCTTGCAGCAGCAGAGATTCAAGAAAGCGGGCGGATTCTAGCGACGCGAAGCGCTTGCGAAAACAACGCGCAGGCGCGCGCGTCGTTTTTTCCCGTCAGTCAGTCAGTCCGGCGCGGTGAACACCGTCAGCACGCCCGTGTAGCCGTACAGGTGATGGCGCGCGATCTCGCCGGCGGCGAAGAAGCCGACCAGCGGCACGTCGCCCAGCGCATGCCGCACGATCTGCAGCTCGGCGCCCGGAGCGCCGAAGTGCGGGCCGCCGCGCCCCGAGCAGCTCACGTACACCGCGCCCGCGATGCGCCGCGCCGGATGCGGCGCAGCCTCGGCCTCGCCCGCCGCCACGGCGCGCGCGGTGGCCAGTGTCTGTTCTTCGGGCTCGAGCTCTTCGCGGATTTCGGCGCAGATGCGCATCAGGTCGGCGCGTGCTGCCTGCGCGTTGCGGCGGCAGAAACTCAGCCGCATGCCGGCCTCGGCGTTGTCGGCAATGGCGATGCCGCGCCGCGTCGGGTCGAGGCCGATGATGTGGCGCACCAGCACGTCGGCGCCCAGGTCGCCGGTGCGGCGGATGCCGTCGCTGCCCGCGTCGGCCAGGCCGACCAGCGTGTTGCGCACGGCGTCGATGGCTTCCTGCGGCCGGTCGAGCGACACCTGCAGGTCGGCCAGCAGCACGTCGAGCGCCGGCTCGCCGTCGAGCGACAGCAGCAGGTTGCCGTCGGCCTCGGTGATCTCGCGCTCGCGCGCGCCGCCGGTGCGCAGCGGCTGGCAGCCCTGCGTGACGCGCGACACCAGCCGCACGCCCTCGCCGAACACCACGCCCGACAAGCCGCCCGAGAACACACCACCCGCCGCCCCGTGGCCGCGGATGTTGCCGTTGCCGCCGACCGCGAACTGCAGCGCCCCGCCGCGGCCGGACGAGAGCCCGCCGAACAGGTAGCCGGTGTCGGTGCGGCCCGCCATCTCGCCGATGAGCTCGCCCAGGTCGGGCGTGGCCGGGTCGGCGTGCACGAGCGCGGTGTGCGCCTCGAAGCCACTCATTTCGGAGCTGCCCAGCGGCGCCACGCCCGAGAACACGCGGTACTGGTCGCTGGGCAGCGCGCACAGCATCAGGCTCAGGCCGGGCTCGTCGAAGTACTCGGCGTTGTTGGCCGACACGCCGATGCCGACGGTGCCCGACCAGTCGGTGACCTCGGGCAGTTCGGCGCTCAGGTGATCGAGGATCTCCTGCGCCTCGGCCGCGTAGTGGTCGGTGATGTAGAGCAGCCCGAGCGTCGGGTTCGACGCGTAATCGGGCAGCGCCATCTGCGCGCGCAACTGGGCCAGCACAAGGCCGGCGGCCATGCGCCATTGCGGGTGGGTGGCATGGCCGGTGGGAAACAGTTTCATGGTGCGTACCGACCCGTGCGTCGTCGTCTGGAAAGGTGTCTGTAAGACGTCAGCGCCGGCCGGAGGTTCGCTTGCGCGCGGCGGCGGACGTGGTTTTCTTGCGCGCGGCGGGTGCCGGCGCGGCTTTCTTGGCGGCAGTTTTCTTCGCGGCGGTCTTGGCGGCCGGCTTGCGTGCCGCCGTCGCCTTGCCGATGACCTGCCCCACGGCGTCGGCCAGCGGCTGCGCCATGGCCGGCACCTTGAGCTGCGCCGCATCCTGCAGCGCCGTGCTCGCGATCTGCTGGAACTGCTCGGTGAGCGAGCCCCACCATTGCATCGGGTCGACCACGCCGGCAGCGCCGTTGGACGCTGCGGGCTTGGCGCGCGATGTCTTCTTCGGCGCCGGGGTTTCCTCTTCTTCCGCCTCTTCCTCGGCCTCGTCGAACTCTTCTTCCTCTTCCTCGACAGCTTCCGGTTCGGGCCGCGGTGCGGGGGCCGGTGCGGGAGCCGGTGCAGGCGCCGGCGCCATCGCCGCGGCCTGCTTGGTGAACGCGCTGGCGATGTCTTCCATCCGCACGTTCATGCCGCGCAGGGTCGACAGCGTCATCTTCTGCACCTCGAGCGCCTGGATGGTCGCCTTGAGCGCGTGGCCGTTCTGTTCGAGCCAGTACTGGACCGTCTTCAATTCCTGGATGCGCTTGTCGACCTCTTCGACGCTCATGGTGGGCGCGACCCAACTCGCGAGGCTGGGGATGCCGGGCACCGAGCCGGAGCCCGCGGCGGCACCGCCGGCGAGGTTCTTCAGGAAGTCGAATCCGGGGACGAACTGGCTGAAGTCGAAGGGTTTGCTGGCGTTGCTCATGCGGGAGGTCTCCTGGCTGGGTTTTCTTGTGTTGCCAGCTTACTCCAAGCCCCTTGCCAGCGAATCAGAGCTCGTCCCTGACCCGGCTGAAAACCTTCCAGAAATTCGCGTCCTGCGAGGTCGCGAAGTTGATCCGCATCATCGTGCTCGGCGGGCGGCGCGCATGGAACAGCGAACCCGGCGCCAGCAGGTAGCCCTGGTCGAGCATGCGTTGCGTGAGCGCGTCGGTGTCCACGCCCGTGTCGACCCAGCCGAACAGCCCCGCAGGCTCCGAGGCGAAGGTGCAGCCGTGCGACATGGCCAGCTTCACCGCGCGGCCGCGCGCGCCGTCCAGGCGGATGCGCACGCGCTCCGAATGGCGGCGCAGCTGGCCCTGGTCGATGCACCACGACAGCGCCCGCTCGAACAGCGTGGGCGAGGTCAGCGTGGCCAGCAGCTTGGTCTCGAGCAACCGCTCTTTGAGCGCGGGCGAGGCGGCCAGGAAGCCGATGCGCCAGTTGGGCGCCAGGATCTTCGCGAAGCCGCTGACGTAGATGGTGCGCTGCAGCCCGTCGAGCGCACTCAGGCGCGTGGCGTGCTCGGGCGCGAGGTGGCTGTAGGTGTCGTCCTCGACGATGTGGAAGTCGTGCTCGTTGGCCAGCTTGAGCACGCGGTGCGCGCTGCCCGGCGTGAGGCTGTAGCCGGTCGGGTTGTGCAGCACGCTCACGCTGACGAAGAGCTTGGGGCCGTGCAGCTTGCAGTACTGCGCCATCACGTCCAGATCAGGCCCGTCGGCGCGGCGCGGCACCGGCAGGATGCGCATGCCCAGCGCCTCGAGCCGCGCGAACTCCAGTGCCCAGCCGGGTTCCTCGACCATCACCGGATCGCCCGCGCGCAGCAGCGTGCGGCTCACAATGTCCAGCGCGTGCGTGGCGCCGATGGTGGTCACGATCTGGTCCGGCCCGGCCGGCACGTTGATGCGCACCAGCTTCTGCGACAGGCTGCGGCGCAGCGCGAGGTCGCCCGAGGGCTCGCCATATTGAAGCGACAGCTCCTGCAGCGCCGACGTGGTCGTCACGCGGCGCACCGCGGTCGCCAGGAAGGTCGAGGCCATCCAGTCGGGCGGGAACACGCCCATGCCCGGCTGCGGCTTGTCGCTCGGACGGTGGAACATGCTGCGGATCAGCGAGCTGGCGTCGGCCGGCACGCGCGAGGCCATCATCGACGAGACCTCGGGCACGGCATGCGCCGGGTTGCGCGACCCCTCGGGCGCCGGCGCCGCGTCACGCACGTAGAAGCCGCGCTGGCGGCGCGCCTCGACGAGGCCCTGCGCGAGCAACTGGTCGTAGGCGGCGACCACGGTGTACGGGCTCACGCCCTGCTGGCGCGCGCACTCGCGCACCGAGGGCAGGCGCGCGCCGGGCGCCAGCAGCCGGTTGCGGATGCGCTCGGCGAGGCGGTCAGCCAGCTGCCCGGTCAGGGACTGGGTGGAGGTTCGGGTCAGCATCGGATCGGGCTGCATCGCACAGAGAGCAAGAAAAGGGCGGCGTGTGTCGAAGGAATGACCAATACAGATTTCAGATTTGTTCGATCATCTGTACTGGAACTGTAATGGTCCAAAGTTTAGAGTCTGTGACATGAACTGGCAAGAATTCACCGCGCTGCTGGTGCTGGCCACGGCGATGAGCTTCTCGCCCGGCCCCAACACCACGCTCTCCACCGCCCTGGCGGCCAACGGCGGCCTGCCGCGTGCGATGCGTTTCGTGGTCGCGGTGCCCGTGGGCTGGACCTTGCTGCTTGCCATCTGCGCGGCCGGCCTCGGCGCGCTGGTGGTGGCCATGCCACCGCTGCGCTTGGCGATCAAGGGCCTGGGCATCGCCTACCTGCTGTGGCTGGCCTACAAGCTCAGCGGCAGCGCCCAGCTCGGCAAGGCCGACAGCGCCCGCCTCTCGGTCGGCTTCGGGCAGGGCGTGATGCTGCAGTTCGTGAACATCAAGGCCTGGCTGCTGGCGCTCACGCTGGTGGCGGGCTGGATCGCCGGCCAGCCCGACGCGCTCGCGCGCTTCGCCATCGTCGCGCCCGTGATGCTGACCTACGCCTTCACCAGCAACTTCGCCTATGCACTGGTCGGCGCCCTGCTGCGCGAGTGGCTGGCCAAGGGCCGGCGCCTGCTGTGGTTCAACCGTGCGATGGGCCTGATCCTGGTCTTGACGGCCTGGTGGATGGTGGGCGTATGAAGCTCGCCATCAAGGACGAAACGCTGGGCATGTGGCTCGGGGTGGTCGGCGTGGCGCTGTTCGCCATCACGCTGCCGATGACGCGGCTGGCCACGGGCACGCAAGACGCGCCGCAGCTGTCGCCGTGGTTCGTCACGCTCGGGCGCGCGGCGCTGGCGGGCGTGCTGTCGGCCATCTTCCTGCTGGTGACGCGCTCGCCGCGCCCGGCGCCGCACCAGTGGAAGCCGCTGGGCATGGCGGTGCTGGGCAACTGCATCGGCTTTCCGCTCTTGCTGGCCTTTGCGCTGCGCGTGGTCACGGCCAGCCATGCGGCGGTGGTGACGGCGCTGCTGCCACTGGTCACGGCCGCGGTCGCGGCCTGGGTGCTGCACCAGCGCGCGCGGCTGGGCTTCTGGCTCTGCGCCATCGCGGGCAGCCTGCTGGTGGTGGTGTTCTCGGTGCTGCGCGCGCAGCAGAGCGGGCACGGCTTCGGTTTCGAATGGGCCGACCTGCTGCTGGTCGGCGCGGTCGTCGCGGCCTCGGTCGGCTACATCTACGGCGCGCAGGTCACGCCGTCGCTGGGCGCCGAACGCGTGATCTGCTGGGTCTGCGTGATGGCGCTGCCCGTGACGCTGCCCGCCACGATCGCCCTGTGGCCGCAGCAGCCCGTGGCCGCCTCGGCCTGGGTCGGCTTCACCTACGTGGGCATGTTCTCGATGTGGATCGGCTTCTTCGCCTGGTACCGCGGCCTGGCCCTGGGCGGCGCGCTGCGCGTGAGCCAGACGCAGCTGCTGCAGCCCTTCCTGTCGATCCTCGCGTCGATCCCGCTGCTGGGCGAGCCGCTCGACCTGGTGACGCTGGGCTTCGCCGCCGCCGTGGTCGCCACGGTGGTCGCGGGCAAGCGGCTGTCGCAACCGGCGGCGCCTGCCGCTGTTCCACGCGGCGCCGAGCCGCAAGCCAGGAGCTGACGACCATGACGCTGTTCAGCCATGTCACGGTCGGCTGCACCGACCTGCCGCGCGCCGCCGCCTTCTACGACGCGGTGCTGGCCCCGCTCGGCCTCATCCGCCGCCCCGTGACGCCCGACGGCGGCCCCGACGCCGCCTGCTGGATCGCGCCGGGCCAGACGCTGCCGCGCTTTTACGTGTACATCCCGCTGGACGGCGAACCCGCCAGCGCCGGCAACGGCAGCATGGTCGCGTTCTGCGCGCCCTCGCCGCAGGCCGTTCACGCCGCCCACGAGGCGGCCCTGCGCCACGGTGGCCGCGACGAAGGCGCGCCCGGACCCCGCCCCCGCTACGGGCAGGGCTATTACGGCGCCTACCTGCGCGACCCGGACGGCAACAAAATCCATGTCGTGCACCGTGGCGACATCCCGCCATCCTGACGACACACTCAGACTCACCTCTCATTCGCCAGAAAGAAGAAAGCCTCCCATGAACTGGAAACTCGCCGCCCGCGCCGCCAAGATGAATCCTTCGGTGCTGCGTGAAATCCTCAAGGTCACCGAGCGTCCCGGCGTCATCAGCCTGGCCGGCGGCCTGCCCTCGCCCAAGACCTTCCCGATCCAGGAATTCGCCGACGCCTGCGCCGAAGTGCTGCACAACGACGGCCAGGCCGCGCTGCAGTACGCCGCCAGCGAAGGCTATGCGCCGCTGCGCCAGGCCGTGGCCGACATGCTGCCCTGGGACGTCGACGCCTCGCAGGTGCTCATCACCACCGGCTCGCAGCAGGGCCTCGACCTCGTGGCCAAGGTGCTGATCGATCCGGGCAGCAAGGTGCTCGTCGAAACGCCCACCTACCTGGGCGCGCTGCAGGCCTTCGGCCCGATGGAGCCGCACCCCGTGGGCGTGGCCAGCGACGACGACGGCGTGATCGTCGACGACCTCGTGAGCAAGGCGGCCGACGCGCGCTTCGTCTACCTGCTGCCCAACTTCCAGAACCCCACCGGCCGCACCATGACCGAGGCGCGCCGCGCCGCGGTCTCGGCCGCAGCCGCCGCCGCGAACCTGCCGATCGTCGAGGACAACCCCTACGGAGAGCTCTGGTTCGACGAAGCCCCGCCGCTGCCGCTGGCCGCGCGCAACCCCGAGGGCGTGATCTACCTGGGCTCGTTCTCCAAGGTGCTGGCCCCGGGCCTGCGCCTGGGCTTCCTGGTGGCGCCGAAGGCCATCTTCCCCAAGCTGCTGCAGGCCAAGCAGGCGGTCGACCTGCACACGCCGATCTTCACGCAGCGCATGGTCTCGGCCGTGATGAAGGACGGCTTCCTGGACCGCCACGTGCCCACCATCCGCGCGCTGTACAAGCGCCAGCGCGACGCCATGATCGCCGCGCTGCACCGCGAGATGGCCGGCCTCGACGTGAAGTTCAACGCCCCCAAGGGCGGCATGTTCCTGTGGGCGCGCCTGCCCGAGGGCATCGACACCGTGACCCTGCTGCCCAAGGCCGTGGAGCGCAACGTGGCCTTCGTGCCCGGCGCGCCGTTCTACGCCGGCGAAGGCGATCCGCGCACGCTGCGCCTGTCGTTCGTGACCGCCAGCGTCGAAGAGATCGACACCGCCATCGCCGCGCTCGCCGTCACGCTGCGCGAAGAACTGGCGCTGCTGGCCCCCGCCCACGCCTGACGGGGCCGACGACGATGCACATCGCCATCCTCACCTTCGACGGCTTCAACGAGCTCGACTCGCTGGTCGCGCTCGGCGTGCTCAACCGCGTGAAGAAGCCGGGCTGGCGCGTGACGCTGGCCTCGCCCAGCGCCACCGTGACCTCGATGAACGGCGTCACGGTGCATGCCACCGAGACGCTCGAAGCGGCCTGCGAGGCGGGTGCGGTGATCGTCGGCAGCGGCATCCGCACGCGCGAGATCGCCGCCGACGCGGGCCTGATGGGCGTCCTGCGCGGGCTCGACCCGTCGCGCCAGCTCATCGGCGCGCAATGCTCGGGCACGCTGCTGCTGGCCAAGCTCGGCCTGCTGGGCACGGTGCCGGCCTGCACCGACCTCACGACCAAGCCCTGGGTGCAGGAAGCCGGCGTCGAGGTGCTCAACCAGCCCTTCTTCGCGCAGGGCAACGTGGCGACCGCGGGCGGTTGCTTCTCGGCGCCCTACCTCGCGGCGTGGCTCATCGCGCGCACCGAAGGGCTTGAGGCCGCGAAGAGCGCGCTGCACTACGTCGCGCCGGTCGGCGAGAAAGACGACTACGTGGCGCGCGCGCTGCGCAACATCGAGCCGTACCTGCAGGCGCAGCAGCCGGCCACGGCCGACGCCCTCTGCGCACAAGGACACTGAACACCATGCTCAACATCTGGGGCCGCATCAGTTCGATCAACGTGCGCAAGGTCGTGTGGTGCGCGCAGGAGCTTGGGCTCGACTTCCAGCGCACCGAGGCCGGCGGCAAATTCGGCGTGGTGCAGACGCCCGAGTACCGCGCGCTCAACCCGAACGCCATGGTGCCCACCATCGACGACGGCGAAGGCGCCGAGCGCGTCACGCTGTGGGAGTCGAACGTCATCGTGCGCTACCTGTGCGCCCGCTACTCGCACGGCACGCTCTACCCGAGCGAGCTGCCCGCGCGCTTCGACGCCGAGCGCTGGATGGACTGGCAGCAGACCACGCTCAACCGCGCCAGCCGCGACGCCTTCGTGCAATGGGTGCGCACGCCGCCTTCGGAGCGCCAGCCCGCGCTGATCGCCGCGTCGGTGCGCGAGAGCGAGGCGCTGTTCGCGATGCTCGACGCCCACCTCGCGCAGCGCCCCTACATGGCCGGCGAGCGCTTCACCATGGCCGACATCCCGATCGGCTGCGAGGCGCACCGCTGGTTCGGCCTGCCCGGCGCCGAGTACCGCCGGCCCGTCTGGCCCAACGTCGAGCGTTGGTACGCCGACCTGCTTTCCCGCCCGGGCACGCGTGGCGTGCTCGATCTATCCCTCGAATGACCCTGATGAAATCCCGCCCCTTCAAGCAAGTCGACGTCTTCACCGCCACCGCCTACTACGGCAACCCGCTCGCGGTGGTGATCGACGGCCAGGACCTGGACGACGCCGCCATGCAGCGCTTCGCGCAGTGGACCAACCTGTCGGAGACCACCTTCCTGCTGCCGCCGACCGACCCGGGCGCCGACTACCGCGTGCGCATCTTCACGCCCGGCGGCGAGCTGCCCTTTGCCGGCCACCCGACCATCGGCAGCTGCCATGCGTGGCTGCAGGCCGGCGGCAAGCCCAAGGTGGCGGGCCGCGTGGTGCAGCAGTGCGGCGCCGGCCTCGTGCCGCTGCGGCGCGAAGGCGAGCGCCTGGCCTTTGCCGCGCCGCCGCTCAAGCGCAGCGCCCCGAGCCCCGCGCTGCTGGCCAAGGTGGCCGGCGCGCTGGGCCTGAAGGCGCAGCAAGTCATCGCGGCGCAGGTGCTCGACAACGGCCCGGTGTGGTTCGGCCTGCTGCTGAACGACGCCGACGCCGTGCTGGCGCTGCAGCCCGACCACCGCGCGCTGAAGGAACTGGGCGTGAAGGCCGGCGTGGCCGGCGTGCCCTCGGCGCACGACACCTCGCTGCTCATCGGCCGTTCGAACCGCGAGGCGCGCGCCTTCGGCAACCGCCCCGCCACGCCGAACGACGACGGCGCCAAGATCGACCTCGAGGTGCGCGCCTTCGCCGAGCCCATCGGCGTGCAGGAAGACCCGGTCACCGGCAGCCTCAACGCCAGCCTGGCCGAATGGCTGATCGCCGACGGCCACATGCCCGAGCGCTACCTGGCCGCGCAAGGCCAGTGCCTGGGCCGCGCGGGCCGCGTGCACATCGAGCGCGACAGCGACGGCACGATCTGGGTCGGCGGCGATGCCGTGACCTGCGTCGACGGCCACGTCACCCTCTGAACAAAGGCACGCCATGGCCCCCGCCGAAATCGACCACCTGGTGATCGCCGCCGCCTCGCTGGCCGAGGGCGTGGCATGGTGCGAGGCCACGCTCGGCGTCACGCCCGCGCCGGGCGGCGTGCACCCGCTGATGGGCACGCACAACCGGCTGCTGAACATCGCGAGCGCCGCGTTCCCGCGCGCCTATGCCGAGATCATCGCGATCGAACCCGGCAAGGCGCCGTCGCGGCCGAAGACGCGCCGCTGGTTCGACCTCGACGACGCCGCGCTGCAGGCCGCGCTCGCACAGCGCGGCCCGCGGCTCATCCACTTCGTGGCGCGCGTGCCCGATGCGCACGCCGCCACGCAGGCGCTCGCACGCGAGGAACATGCGCACATCGACCGCGGCCACCTGCTCGAAGCCTCGCGCGACACGCCGGCCGGCCGGCTCGAGTGGCAGATCACCGTGCGCGACGACGGCCAGCGCCTGTTCTACGGCGCGCTGCCCACGCTGATCCAGTGGGGCGCGGTGCACCCCACCGACGCCATGCCCGCTTCGGGCCTGGCACTGCGTTCGCTGCGCGTGGCGCATCCGCGCGCGCCGGCACTGTCGGCCGCGCTCACGGCCATCGGCATGGGCGGACTGCCGGTCGATGCCGGCCCGCCCAACCTCGTCGCCGTACTCGACACGCCGCGCGGCCCCGTCACCCTCGAATCGCAAGGACTCTGACCCCATGCTCACCCTGACCGAAATCGCCTGGTTCGCCCTCGCCTCGCTGCTGCTGGCGCTCACGCCGGGGCCGAACATGATCTATTGCGTGTCGCGCACGCTGATCCAGGGTCGCCGCGCGGGGCTCATCTCGCTGGGCGGTGTGCTGATGGCGTTCCTCGTGCACCTGTTCGCCGCGGCGCTGGGCCTCACGGCGTTGCTGCTGGCGGTGCCGGTCGCGTTCGACGCGATCCGTTTCGCCGGCGCGGCCTACCTGATGTGGCTCGCGTGGCAGGCAGTCAAGCCCGGCGGCAACGCGCCCTTCGAGGCCCGCGCGCTGCCGGCCGATCCGCCGGCCAAGCTGTTCCGCATGGGCTTTCTCACGAACCTGCTGAACCCGAAGGTGGCGATGTTCTACCTGTCGTTCTTCCCGCAGTTCATCCATCCCGAGCGCGGCTCCGTGCTGCTGCAGAGCCTGCAGTTGGGCATGGCGCAGATGGCGAGCAGCGCGCTGGTCAACACCGTGATGATCGTCGGCGCCGCGAGCATCACGGCCGTGCTGTCGCAAAGCGCGGGCTGGCTGCGCGCGCAGCGCTACATCATGGGCAGCGTGCTGGCCGCGCTGGCCGTGCGCGTGGCGCTCAGCGAACGCAAGTAAGCAACAAGAAGGACGTCGATGCGATTCACCCGCGAAGAGATCGAAGCCGCGCAGCGCACCGTGCGTGCGGCCATGCCACCCACGCCCCAGTACACCTGGCCGCAGCTGTCGCAGCGCCTGGGCGCCACGGTCTGGGCCAAGCACGAGAACCACACGCCGGTCGGCGCCTTCAAGATCCGCGGCGGCCTGACCTACTTCGAGACCCTCGCGCGCGAGCAGCCCGCCGTGCGCCACGTGATCAGCGCCACGCGCGGCAACCACGGCCAGTCGGTCGGCTTCGCCTCGCAGCGCCACGGGCTGGCCGCGACCATCGTGGTGCCGCACGGCAACTCGCGCGAGAAGAACGCGGCGATGCGCGCGCTCGGCGTGACGCTGGTCGAGCATGGCGACGACTTCCAGGCGGCCGCCGAACACGCGGCGGTGCTGGCCGAGCGCGACGCGCTGCACCGCGTGCCCTCGTTCCATCGCGAACTGGTGCGCGGCGTGTCGACCGCGTATGTCGAGTTCTTCAGCGCACTGAAAGACTCACCACCCGACGTGCTGTTCGTGCCCATCGGCCTGGGCTCCGGTTTTGCCGGCGCGGCCGCGGCGCGCGCGCACTGCGGCGTGTCGACGAAGCTCATCGGCGTGGTGTCGGCGCATGCCACGGCCTACCGCGATTCCTTCCGCGCGCGCCGTGCGGTCGAGTCGCCCGCCACCACGCGGCTGGCGGACGGCATGGCCTGCCGCACGCCGGTGCCCGAATCGCTGGACGTGATCCTGCGCGAGGCCGACGACGTGATCACCGTGACCGACGATGAAGTGGCGGAGGCCATGCGCGTGCTTTTCAGCGACACGCACAACGTAGCCGAAGGTGCGGGCGCTGCCGCCTTGGCGGGCGCGCTTCAGCAGAAGGAACGCTGGCGCGGGCAGACGGTGGGCGTTGCGCTGAGTGGCGGCAATGTCGACGCGGACATGTTCGCCGGGGTGCTGGGGCGCAGCGCCTGATCCGGTCTCAGGGCAGCGGCCCTGTGTTCGCCGTGCTCAACGGCAGCTGGGACACCTCGGCCAGCAGCAAGGCCAACTGCTGCGCGGCCGCATCGATCACCGCCTGCCCCTTCTCGGCCGTGGCCGCTGCGGCATTGCCCGCCGCCCCCTGCGCGTTGTAGTCCTCCATGGCCCAGCCGAGCTTGGCGCTCTTGCCGTTGCCGAGGATCGCGCAGTCGGCCGCGCGCTGCTCCGAGGTGGAGCTGAAATCCTTCGCCTCGCCCATGCGCACCAGCGCGGGCGTCAGCGCCAGCATCATCGAGGTCTCGACCTCGCCCGCGTGCACGCCGAAGCGGTGCTCGCGGGCGCTGAACTGCGCGTTCGCATCGCCCAGCGGCAGATTGAACCAGCTCACGCTGTAGACGATCAGGCCGTGCGCGGCGCGCAGTTCGCGCGCCACGATGTCCATCGCGCCCACATGGCCGCCGTGGGCGTTGAACAGCACCAGCTTCTTCACGCCGGCGCGCGCCACGCCCGCGCCGATCTCGTTCCACATGCGGATCAGCGTCTCGGCCGAGAAGGTGAGCGTGCCCGCAAAGCGTGCGTGCTCGGGGCTCAGGCCGATCTGCTGGGTCGGCAGGAACAGCGCTGGCAGTTCCGGCGGCAGCAGCGGCAGCGCGGCGGCCACGATGCCGTCGGCCAGCACGGTGTCCACGCCCAGTGGCAGGTGCGGGCCGTGCTGCTCGGTCGCGCCCAGCGGCAGCACCGCCACCGTGGTCGCCGCGTCGAGCGCGGCAAAGTCGCGCGTCGTCAACTGGGACCAGAAACGGGGCCAACGGGGCGAAGAGACCGGAAGTGCGTTCATGCCGCGATCTTAGGACGGGGCCATAGGCGGCGCATGGGGCAACACTTGCATACAACTTGCCAACATCGGATGAATTGATCGCGAATCTGTTCACGATTAGTTCTCATCTTTCCCGATGTTCGGTCCTATTGTTTACAAATTGGCCTAGAGTCCCTTTTCACGAACTTTCCGCCACGGCTTGTCACGGCCCAGGAGAGTTCACGCAAAAGGGAGTAGCGTGTCCATCCATCCACAAAAAAATGGAGGCACCGTCGTTGCCGGGCGCAAAGTCGCGCCCTTCAAGGCATTGCCTCACCATCTCGCACGAGCCGTGCGGGGTTTGCCGCCGATCGTGTGCGTGCTGGTCTTCGGAAGCAGCACCGCGTACGCGGAATCCACTGTCGCGCCCTCGCCGGCCGCCCCCCTGGGCAGCGCGCTGGCGTATGACGCCCCGCAGCACGACGCCCTCATCGTCGCGCGCCGCGCCGGTCGTATCGCGCCGGCCCAAGCCCTGCAGCAGCTGCGCCAATGGCTGGCTGCGCCCCTGGCCGACGACCAGCGCCGCCGCGTGGCGTCCGACGCCATCGCGATCGCGGTGGCCGAGGGCCAGTTCGCCGACGCGGTGGCCGTGGGCCGCCAGGTGCCGCCGAGCGAGCTGGGCGACTACGCGCTCGGCCCGCTGGCCGGCGCCGCGCGGCGCACGGGCGACATCGCCTTGCAAGGCGACACCGTCAAGGTTTGGCGCGCGCGCCAGCCGGCGGCCCGTGAACCGCGCATCCATGAAGCCTTCTGGCGGCTGGCCAGCGGCGACACGGCGGGCGCGCAAACCCTCTACCGCGCACTCGCACAGCCCGCGCCCACCGAGGTCACCGACCGCGTCGCGCTGCTCGATTTGCGCGCCGCGCTGGCGCGTGCGCAGGGCCAACCCTTCCAGGCGCTCACGGCCTACGGCGAGATCACCGCACTGCAGCCCGCGCGCCGCGATGCGCAGCGCGACGCCGACTTCCTGCTGGCCGAGTACGGCGGCGCCACGGCCGCATTCGAGGACGCGCAGGCGGCCGAACGCAAGCAGCCCGGCAGCCTCGCGTCACTGACGCTCGCGCTGCTCGAACAGCAGGCGCTGGCGCAGCAGCTGCGCTGGGCCGTGAAGGCGCGCGACCAGCGCCTGGGCGCGGCGCGCGTCGCCGACCTCGACAAGGTGCTGGCCGCCCAGAGTGCCGCACTGGCCCGCGTCGACGCCGCGCTCGCGCAGCCCGCCCCGCCAGACGCCGACACCTGGCGCACGCTGCGCATGCGGCTGCAGTCCGACCGCATGATGGCGCTGCTGGAGCGCGGCCGTCCGGCCGACACCATCGCGCTGTACGACAGCCTGCGTGCCGACGGCACCGCGTTGCCGCCCTACGCGCTGGGCATCGCCGCCCGCGCGCTGGCGCAGGAGCGCCGCTCGGCCGATGCCGTGCCGCTGTTCGAGAAGGCGGTCGTCGACCTGCCGATGCCCGACAGCCTGCACTTCGGCCTGGTCTACGCCTACCTGGACACCGGCCGCTTCGACGAGGCCGAGGCGCTGCTCCAGCGCATCGAAAGCGCCACGCCCGTGCTGATGCGGCTGGCGCCGGAAGCGGGCCGCCCCAACGACCAGTTCTCCGAAGTGAGCGGCCTGGGCGCATTGCTGCAGCTGTACGGCGACCGCCCGAAGATCGCGCAGCCGCGCTTCAACACGCTCACGCAGGAAGCCCCGCTCAACGCGGGCTACGCCTACGGCGCCGCGCTCACCGAGCGGCTGCGCGAGCACCCCGAGGCGGCCGTGGCGCGCTTCGAGGCGCTGAGCGCCGACCACCCCGACGACCTGAGCGTGCGCACCGGCCATGTCGAGGCGCTGCTCGACGCCGACGAATTCCGCGCGGCCCGCATCCGTGCCGAGTCGCTCGAGGCCGACGCGCCCGACGCCGCCGAGGTGCGCGAGATGGCGCGCAAGCGCCGCTCGCTGGTCGGCCCGCAACTCGAGATCGATGCCGAAGGTTCGCGCGGCGGCGGCACGCTGGCCAGCCGCGAATGGCGCGTCGACAGCCGGCTCAGCTCCGGCCTCATCGGCGATGCGTGGCGCGTGTTCTATGCGCAGACGCTGGGCCGCGGCTACACCTCCGAGGGCACGGCCCAGTGGGCGCGCGGCGGCCTCGGTGCGAGCTGGCAACAAGGCCGCTGGCTGGCCGAAGGCGTGCTGCAACATGCGAACAGCGGCCGCTACCGCAACAGCGTGGCCGGCCGCGTCGACTACCGCGCCAGCGACGCCTGGCGCCTGTCGGCCACCTACGACGGCGACAGCAAGGAGCTGCCCTGGAAGGCGCGCGCCGTGCCCTTCGGCGCGCAGGCCATCGGCGCGCGCGAGTTCGGCGCCAGCGCGGCCTACGTCGTCAACGAGTCGCGCCGCTTCGACCTGCAATGGCGCCGGCTCGACTTCAGCGACGGCAACCTGCGCGACGGCCTCGACTTCGGCTGGCGCGAGCGCTGGGTCAGCACGCCGCGCTTCCAGATCGAAACGCGGCTGGGCGTCGATGCCAGCCGCAGCCGCCTGCAGGACGTGCGCTACTTCAGCCCCTCGCGCGACGCCAGCGCGCAGCTGTCGGTGCGCGGCCAGTGGCTCACCTGGAAAAGCGACGACCGCCAGTTCTTCCAGGTGCTGGAGCTCGGCGGCGGCAGCTACCAGCAGGCCGGCTTCGGCAGCGGCCCGCTGTGGAACGTGCGCTACGAGCACCGCTGGGCCCTGGGCCAGAAGCTCACGCTGCGCTACGGCCTGACCTTCGGCAGCCACCCCTACGACGGCGTGCGCGAAAAACAGCGCGGCGTGTTCCTGAACCTTTCGATGCCCCTGCAGTGATGTCCGTGATGCAAGCCCCCACCTTCTTCCTCCGGCTGCGCGCGGCCCTGCTCGGGCTGCTGCTGGCGGCTTCGTTGCCTGCACTGGCGGCGCCGGTGCTGCCCGCCGACCCCGACAATGGCGTCGACTTCCGCGTGATCTCGTTCCACGACGTGCGCCCCAACGTGCGCGCCAGCTTCGAGACCTCGCCCGACGAAACCGCCATCGACGAGCGCACGCTCGCCGAAGTGTTCGCCTGGCTGCGCCACAGCGGCTACCACCCGGTCAGCCTGCAGCAGATCATCGATGCGCGCAACGGCGGCAAGCCGCTGCCCTCGCAGCCCGTGCTGCTGACCTTCGACGACGGCTACCGCAGTGCCTACACGCACGTGTTCCCGCTGCTCCAGCGCTTCAACTACCCGGCGCTGTTCGCGCTCGTGACGAGCTGGCTCGAGGTGCCCGAAGGCCAGCCCGTGCACTGGGGCGACAAGCCCGCGCCGCGCGAGAACTTCCTGCTGTGGCGCGAAGCCGCCGAGATGGCGCGCTCGCCGCTGGTCGAGTTCGCCAGCCACACCGACGCGATGCACACCGGCATCCAGGCCAACCCGCAGGGCAACATGCTGCCCGCCGCGGCCACGCACCGCTACGACCCGAAGACCGGCCGCTACGAAGACGACGCCGCCTACCTGCGCCGCATCGAGACCGACCTGCGCCGCAGCCGCGAGCTGATCGAGAAGCGCACCGGTGCCAAGGTGCGCGCCACCGTGTGGCCCTACGGCGCCTACAACACGCCCGCGCTGGAAGCCTCGGCGCGCGTGGGCATGCCGATCACCTTCACGCTCGACGACGGCGCGAACACGAAGGAGATTCCGCTCAGCCGCATCCGCCGCGCGCTGGCTGCCTACGACAACGAGGCGCCCGACTACGTGCAGATGCTGCGCAGCCCCGTGGGCGGCGAGGTGCGCCCGATCAACCGCGTGATGCACGTCGACCTGGACTACGTGTACGACGCCGACCCGGCCCAGCAGGAGCGCAACCTCTCGGCGCTGATCGAGCGCGTGGCCGCCGTGCGCCCGCGCTCGGTGTTCCTGCAGGCCTATGCCGACCCCGACGGCGACGGCGTGGCCGACGCGCTGTACTTTCCCAACCGCCACCTGCCGATGCGCGCCGACCTGTTCGCCCGCGCCGCCTGGCAACTGCGCAGCCGCACCGGCGTGAAGGTCTACGCGTGGATGCCCGTCACCGCCTACCGGCTGCCGGCGTCGAACCCGCTGGCCACGCACACGGTGCGCACGCTCAAGGGCGACGCGCCGGCCGACCGCTACCACCGGCTCTCGCCCTTCGACCCGGCCGTGCGCACGCTGGTCGGCGACCTGTACGAAGACCTGGGCCGCCACACCTTCTTCGAAGGCCTGCTGTTCCACGACGACGCCATGCTCTCGGACGACGAGGACGCCAGCCCCGCCGCGCTCGACACCTACCGCCGCTGGGGCCTGCCGGCCGGCGTGGCCGCGCTGCGCGCCGACCCCGCGCTCATGGCGCGCTGGACCAGCGCCAAGACCCGCCACCTGATCGAGTTCACGCACGAACTCGCGGCGCGCGTGGGCACCTGGCGCCCTGCCCTGGAAACGGCGCGCAACCTCTACGCGCGGCCGGTGCTCGAACCCGCGGCCGAGCAATGGTTTGCCCAAAACTATGAAGCCTCGCTTGCCGCCTACGACTACGTCGGCCTGATGGCCATGCCGCGCATGGAGCAGGAGGCCCGCACCCCGGCCGACAGCGACGCCTGGCTGGGCCGCCTGGCGCAGCGCGCGGCCGCCACGCCGCACGGCCTGGACCGCACCGTGTTCGAGCTGCAGGCACGCGACTGGCGCACCGGGAAACCCGTGGCCGACGCCGAGCTCACGCGCCAGTGGACCCTGCTGCAGCGCGCCGGCGTGCGCCACCTGGGCTACTACCCCGACGACTTCCTGAACAACCAGCCCTCGCTGGAGACCGTGCGCCGCGCGATCTCGGTGCGTTCGCTGCTGTCGCGCGCCCCCCGGCGCAACCACGACGCCGCCACGCTGCCGCCTGAAGGAGGGAAGCCCCGATGAACACGCTCCAGATGCTGGTGGACCTGATTCCACCGGTGCTCTTCGGCTTCGTCTTCTACTACCCGTTCTTCATGGCGTGGGTGTGGATCGCGGGCGGCCTTTCGCATGCGTGGTCGTTCGAGCGCAAGCGCGACGTCGAGGTCGACCCGCTGCCGCTGCTGCCCTCGCAGCCGCTCGTCACCGTGGTGGTGCCCTGCTTCAACGAGGCGCCGCACCTGCGCGAAGTGATCGAGCAGCTGATGCGCACGCGCTACCCGAACTACGAGGTGATCGCCGTCAACGACGGCAGCACCGACGGCACCGGCGAGCTGCTCGACGAGATGACGCTCGAGTTCAGCCGCCTGCGCGTGATCCACAACGCCAGCAACCAGGGCAAGGCCGTGGGCCTGAACACCGCCTGCCAGCTGGCGCGCGGCGAGTACATCCTGGGCATCGACGGCGACGCGCTGGTCGACCCCAACGCCATTGCGTGGATGCTCAAGCGCATGCTGGCCTCGGATCGCATCGGCGCCGTCACCGGCAACCCGCGCATCCGCACGCGCACCACGCTGCTGGGGCGCATGCAGGTGGGCGAGTTCTCGTCGATCATCGGCCTCATCAAGCGCTCGCAGCAGCTCATCGGCACGCTGTTCACGGTGTCGGGCGTGCTGGCCATGTTCCGCCGCCGCGCCGTGCTCGAGGTGGGCTTCTGGAGCCCCGACGTGCTCACCGAGGACATCGACATGAGCTGGAAGCTCCAGCTCGCCGGCTGGCGCCTGCGCTTCGAGCCGCGCGCGCTGTGCTGGATCCTCATGCCCGAGACCCTGCGCGGCCTGTGGAAGCAGCGCCTGCGCTGGGCCGTCGGCGGCATCCAGACCATGCTGCGCATCACGCCGTCCATCCTGCGCCTGCGCAGCTGGCGCCTGTGGCTCATCTACAGCGAGTACATGGTGAGCGTGGTGTGGGCCTATGCGATGGCGCTGGTGCTGCTGATCAGCTTCATCCGCCCCTTCCTGCCGCACGAGTCGGCCTGGCATTCGGCGCTGCTGCCGCACTGGCAGGGCACGCTGCTGGCCATGACCTGCATCCTGCAGATGCTGCTGAGCCTGTGGATCGACCGTCGCTACGACCGCGACCTCATGCGCTATTTCGCCGGAACGATCTGGTACCCGATCGCGTTCTGGACGATCACGATGGCCACCACGGTGGTCGCCCTTCCCAACGCTCTGATGCGTCGTCGCGGCAAGCGCGCGGTGTGGACGAGCCCTGACCGAGGAGTTTCTTCTGATGCATCCTGAACACCCGATTTCTTCGCCGACGGTCCACGAAGCCCCGCCGCCCCGCACCCGTTCGTGGGGCCAACCCGCGGTGGACGAACCCATCATCGACGCCGCGCGCATCCCGCTGCATGCCTTTGGCAACGGCCGTTCTCCGGCGCGCACCCTGGCCATGTACCTGTGGCTGCGCGTGCTGCGCCCGGCGATCACCGTCGCGATCTGGTTCTGCGCCATCTGGTACGCCTGGCCCTACGTGATGGGCGCGCGCTCCCAGCCCGAGGTGCTTCAGCTGCTGGGCCTGTACGCCATCGTCATCGGTGTGATCCTCGCCTCGATGCTGATCATGGGCCCGCTGCGCCGCCGCCAGCACCGCAGCGAGACGCCGCCGGAAAAGGAGCAGTCGTCGCTGTTCGCGCTGGCGTCGTACATCGAGGTCGCGCCCGCGCGCCTGTCGACCTGGCAACGCACGCGCCAGCTGCTGGCGCACCACGACCACCACGGCCAGCTGCGCGACGCCACCGACACCGCGCCGGCCGCACTGGAAGAAGAAACGACAGCGAAGCGCCGCAAGGCCTGACGCGCACAGGGCAACCGGCGCGGCCTTTTCGGCCGCGTCGCTGCAGGGGTTTCGGGGCGGTGATTCAATCGCGCGGCGGCAGCGCCGCAGACAGATCCACCTTCTTCCAAGGACCCCGACATGGACCTCCAGCTCCAGGACCAGCACGTTCTCATCACCGGCGGCAGCAAGGGCATCGGCCTGGCCTGCGCGCTGGGTTTCCTGCGCGAAGGCGCGCGCGTGAGCCTGGTCTCGCGCGACCTGCAGAACCTGCAGCAGGGCCAGCAGTCGCTGATCGCCGCGTTCCCGCAAGCCGAAGGCCGCGTCAGCCTGCACGCCGCCGACCTCAAGAACCCCGCCAGCGCCGTCGCCGCACTCGACGCCGCCGAACAGGCCTTCGGCCCCGTCGACGTGCTCGTCAATTCAGCAGGCGCCGCGCGCCGCACCCCGCCCGACGAACTCACGCCCGCCGCGTGGCACGACGCGATGGACGCCAAGTACTTCACCTACATCCACATGATCGACCCGGTCGTGAAGCGCATGGGCCAGCGCGGCCGCGGCGCCATCGTCAACGTCATCGGCCAGGGCGGCAAGGTCGCCAGCCCCGTGCACATGGCCGGTGGCGCCGCCAATGCCGCGCTGATGCTCGTGAGCGCCGGCATGGCCGCCGCCTACGCCGCGAAGGGCGTGCGCGTGAACGCCGTGAACCCCGGCCTCACGCTGACCGCGCGGCTGCAGGAAGGCATGAAGGCCGACGCGAAGCTGCAGGGCATCGACACCGACGAAGCGCTGGAGCGCGCCACCGCACGCCTGCCGCTGGGCCGCATCGCGACGCCCGAGGAAGTCGCCAACACCGTGCTCTTCCTGGCGTCGTCGAAGGCAAGTTATGTAACCGGCGCGATCGTGGCAATGGATGGCGCAGTGACCCCGATGATCTGACAAGGGACAGCAGGGGGGAGCGAACGCAGTGATGCGATCCCCCAGGCCGAGCGAAGCGATGGCCCGAGTACTCCCCCGCCCCTCTGGCCGCGCCGAGGAGCGCAGCGTTTCGCGGATCAGGGCTCGCCCTTGTTTGAGCGAAGCGAGTTTGGGCGAGACCCCGCGAAACGCGAGCACCGCAGGTTGCCCGCAGCGAAGCGGAGGGACGCGGACAGTGGGGTCGCCTTTCTTTGCTTACTTTCTTTGGCGAAGCAAAGAAAGTGAGTCGCCCGCCGGGGCGAGTCCCGGCCAGCAGCCTCAAGAAATCACCCCAAAGCCAACAACCCCTCGAACTTCAAAGCCAGGAAATCCACAAACCCCCGAACCCGAGCCGGCACAAACCTCCCACTAGGCAACAGCGCATGCAACGGATAAGGCTCCGTCTCCCAGTCAGGCAGCAGCCGCACAAGACGCCCTTCCCGAATGTCATTACGCACATCCAAAGCGGACTTCAGCGAAATCCCATACCCCGCCACAGTCCACTCCCGCGCCAGCGAAGCATCATCCACACTGCGATCCCCATTCACCCGCACCTCCGTCCACTGCCCCAACTGCGCAAACCGCCACACCCGGTGCCTTCGCCCACTCCGGTTGAACGTCAGACAGTTGTGCTGCAGCAGATCCTGCGGAACCCGAGGCAAGGGATGCCGACGCAGATAGTCCGGTGAAGCCGTCAGCACCGGATTCGTCAACGCAAACGCCCGCGCCACCAGCCGCGAATCGGCCAGCGCCCCGTAGCGCAGCGCCACGTCCACTTCGTCGCGCATCACGTCCAGCGGCCGATCCCCGACGGAAAGCGACAACTGCACCCCCGGATGCAACGCCAGGAACTCGTCGAACCAAGGCAGCAAGGTGCTGCGCGTGAGGTCCGACGGCGAGGCCACCCGCAAGGTACCGACAAGTTCGCCGCGATCCGCAGTGACCAGCGACTCCCCTTCATCCAACAGTTCAAAAGCACGCACCGCATAGTCGAGCAGCGTCTGCCCCTGCGGCGTCAGGCGCATCGCCCGCGTCGACCGCTCGAACAGCCGCGCCCCCAACTGCGCCTCCAGCCGCTTCAACGTCGCACTCGCCGCGGCAGGCGTGATCCCCAGCGCATGCCCCGCAGCCGTCAACGTGCCGCCACGCGCCGTCTGCACGAGCACCTGCAGGTCCGATATATTTTCAATCTTCATTTGAAAGTGTTGGTAATTCAGGCGACCTTATCAAACAGACGTTGTCATCCTACAGTCCAGCCATCGTTCCAGAAAGAAGGTTTCTTCCCATGAAAGCCGTCGGCTACCACCAGCCCCTCCCCATCGACAACCCCGAATCGCTGCAGGACATCGAGCTCCCCGCCCCCGTGCCGGGCGCGCGCGACCTGCTGGTGCGCGTGAAGGCCGTGTCGGTCAACCCGGTCGACACCAAGGTCCGCAAGAACGCCGCCCCCGAAGCCGGCCAGGCCAAGGTGCTGGGCTGGGACGCAGTCGGCACCGTCGAAGCCATCGGCAGCGGCGTGCAAAGCTTCAAGGTCGGCGACCGCGTGTACTACGCCGGCTCCATCATTCGCCCCGGCGCCAATTCGGAGCTGCACGCGGTCGACGAGCGCATCGCCGCCCTCGCCCCGAAGAGCCTCGACGACGCGCAAGCCGCCGCCTTGCCGCTGACCACCATCACCGCCTACGAACTGCTGTTCGACCGCCTCCAGGTGCCCAAGGATGGCGGCGAAGGCCGGACGCTGCTGATCACCGGCGGCGCCGGCGGCGTGGGCTCCATCCTCATCCAGCTCGCACGCCAGCTCACGAAGCTGCGCGTCGTCGCCACCGCCTCGCGCGCCGAAACGCGCGCATGGTGCCTGGCGCTGGGCGCGCACGTCGTCATCGACCATTCGAAGCCGCTCGCCGCCGAACTGAAGGCCGCCGGCATCGATGAAGTCGACATGGTCGCCAGCCTCACGCAGACCGACCAGCACTACGCGCAGCTCATCGAAAGCCTCAAGCCCCAGGGCCAGCTCGCGGTGATCGACGACATGAAGGTGCTTGACGCGATGCCGCTGAAGACCAAGTGCATCTCGCTGCACTGGGAAATGATGTTCACGCGCTCGCGCTTCACCACGCCCGACATCGCCGAGCAAGGCAAGCTGCTGGCCGAAGTGGCCGCGCTGGTCGACGCGGGCCGCATCCGCACCACGGCGAATGCGAGCTTCGGCACCATCAACGCCGCGAACCTGCGCAAGGCACATGCGCTCATCGAGAGCGGCAAGGCGCAGGGCAAGGTGGTGCTGGCCGGGTTCTGATTTGCGCACAATCGGTCGCATGACCGAAGAAAGCACACACCCGCCCCTCATCGAATTCGAGACCCCACGCCTGTGGGTGCGCCAATGGCGCGAGAGCGATCTCGCGCCATTTTTCGCGCTGGCCTGCGACCCGCAGGTGATGGAATTTTTGCTGCCCTTGCCCACGCGCGCCGAAAGCGACGCAGCGGCGAACCGTGCCCGCGCGCTCATCGCGCAGAAGGGCTGGGGCTTCTGGGCCGTCGAGCGCAAGGACACGCGCGAGTTCATCGGCTTCACCGGCCTGAACGTGCCGATGGCCGCGCTGCCTTTCTCGCCCTGTGTGGAGATCGGCTGGCGCCTGTCGCGCGCCAGCTGGGGCCAGGGCTTCGCGACCGAGGCGGCACGCGGCGCGCTGCAGGTCGGCTTCGAACGGCTCGGGCTCGGCGAGATCGTGGCGTTCACCGCCAACGGCAACCTGCGCTCGGCCGCCGTGATGGCACGCATCGGCATGCACGAGGACGTGGCCGGCGCCTTCGAGCATCCGGCGGTGCCCGAAGGCGATGCGCTGCGCGGCCACCGGCTGTTCCGCATCGACCGCGCGGCATGGCAGGCCGCGCAGCGCGCCTCAGAATGAATGCAGCAGCAGTGCGGCGCCCGACACGATCGCGAAGACCTGCACGAAGATGCGCAGCACGCGGCCGTTGATGCGCCGATGCACCACGCGGCTGAGCACCGCGCCCACGACGAGCGCAGGCAACAGCAGGGCCGCGGCATAGAGCTGTGAGCCGTCGATGCGCCCCGCCGCCATCAGCGTGGCCAGCGACACCAGTTCGCCGACCAGGAAGCACAGCGCAATGGTCGAGCGCATGGTGGGCGCCGGCTGGTGCTGGTAGACCAGCGCCAGCGGCGGCCCGCCGATGCCGGTCGCGGTTTCGGTGACGCCGGTCACGAGCCCCGCCGCCACGAACGCGGTGCGGCCCGGCGAGAAGGCCGGCATCATCAACGTGACCAGGGCCGCCGCGATGGTCGAGGCGCCGACGAACAGCGACAGGTGGCTCGCGCTCAACGCCGCCAGCACCCACAGGCCGCCGACGGTGCCGAGCAGGCGCCCGCCGGTGATCCAGCTGGCGCCAGTGCGGTCGATGGCGCCGCGCTCGCGCCACATCACGTAGAAGTTCAGCGGCAGCATCAGCACCAGCACGCACACGGGCAACAGGTCGGGGCGCACGATGCCGATCACCGGCGCGGCGATGAGCGCAAAGCCGACGCCGGTCGCGCCCTGCACGAAGGCGGCGAACAGCACGGCGAGCGAGACGAGGACAAGGTGTTGCGCGCTCACAGCGAGTGCCGCTCCGAGGCCAGGCGGCGGTGCGCGGCGGCCGGAGGATGCAGGCGCACGATGGGCGCGCGGTCCATCGCCGCATGGGCGACGCGCGCCAGCTGCCGCTGCAGCGCGCGCGCGTCCCAATCCGGCGGCCAGCCTTCCCACAGGCGCAGTTTCCCGTCGACGAACACGGCGACGATCTGGTCGCGGTTGCCCAAGCGCACGAGGTCCCACGTGAGGTCGACCGAGGTGCACATCTCGGGCGTGTCGACATCGACGATGAGGAAGTCGGCCGCCTTGCCCACGGCGATCTCGCCCGTGAGGTGGCCCAGGCCCACGGCGCGCGCGCCTTCGTGCGTGGCGTGGTCGAACCAGGTCCAGCCGCCGCCGCTGGAGGCATCGCCGATGGCCATGCCGAAGGCCAGCTTCTGCGCGGCCTCGGCCGCGTCCATCAGGCGGAAGGCATCGCTGCGCGTGGCGTCGGTGCCCAGGCCGAAGCGGATGCCCAGCGCGGCCATCAGGTTCGCGGGCGCCACGGCGTTGCCCTTCCACTGGCTGGCGACGGGGTTGTAGCTCACGGCGGTGTCGGTGTCGCGCAGCACCATGAGTTCCGAGGGCGTGACCAGCGTGCCGTGCGCAATGAGCACCTGCGGGCCGAGCGCGCCCAGGTGCGCCAGCAGCTCCAGCGGCCGCTTGCCGCGCTGCACGACCGAGCGCTCGACCGAGGCCAGGTGCTCGTTGACGTGCGTCTGGAACATCGTGCGCGCCTCGGTGCACAGGGCCGACACGGCGACCAGCATCTCGTCGGAGGCCGCCTCGGGCACCGAGATGGCGAGCGAGGGATGCACCAGGTCCGCACCCGACCACTGCTGCAGGAACTGCGCGGCATGCGACCGGATGGCCTGCCGGTCGGCGGCGCTGCTGTCGTTGCCGCCGTCGTTGCAGATCAGGCCCAGCACGCAGCGCAGCCCGGCCTCCTGCACGGCAGCGGCCACGGCGCCGATGTCGCCCGGCGCGCGCGTGCCCGCGTCGCACACGGTGGTGAAGCCGCCGCGCAGCGATTCGAGCGCCGCGAGCTTGGAGGCCATGTAGACGAACTCGTCGTCCAGGCTCGACTCGAGCGGCACCCACACGCGCCGGAAGATCTCGGACGGCTCGCCATAGGCCAGCGACTTGCCGAAGGACTGCGTGAGGTGGTGGTGCGCATCGATCATGCCGGGCATCAGCAGCTTGCCGGGCAGGTGCAGCGGCGTGAGCCGCGGGTGGCGGGCGATGAGCGCGTCGGCGGGGCCGACCTCGCGAAAGCGCCCGCCTTCGATGCGCACGGCATGGCCGGTGGCGGGGCCGTCGCGCAGCATCAGGTGGTCGGGAACGAGCAGCAGCTCGTCGGCCGCGAAGTGCGCGGCATCGAGTTCAGGAGACATGGTCAAAGGAGAGAACGGAAAGGAAATGAGGAGGCGCTCATTGCGGCGCCGGTGCGATGGCCGGGCTGTCGGCCGGCACGCGGTTGAACACCAGGTTGAGCACCACCGCCGTGATCGAGCCCATGGCCAGGCCGTTGCCCAGCACCAGCTGCAGCGTGTCGGGAAAGCGGCTGTACAGGCCCGGCACGACGATGGGCAGCAGACCCATGGTCAGCGCGCCGGCCAGCACGAACATGTTGCCGCGCTCGTGCAGGTCGACCTTGCGCAGCATGTCGATGCCCATGGTGCCGATGATCGCGAACACCACCATCGCGGTGCCGCCGACCACCGCCGAAGGAATGGCGCTGGCCAGCCGGCCCAGCGGCGCCGACAGCGCGATGAGGATCAGGATCACGCCGGCCGCGGCCGTCACGTAGCGCGAGCGCACGTTGGTGGCGCGCACGATGCCGATGTTCTCGCCGCTGGTGATGATCATCGAGGTGCCGAAGAGGCCCCCCGCCAGCGACACCAGCGCATCGCCGCGGATGGTGCGCGGCACCACGTCGCGCGCATCGATCTTGCGGCCCACCACCTCGGCCACCGCCACGGTCTGCCCCGTGGCCTCGACCATCGAGATGACGCTGAAGATCAGGAGCGGCACGGCCGCCACCAGGTCGAAGCGCGGCATGCCGAAGGGCAGCAGCGTCGGCGCGCTCCAGAAGGGCCCGGCCGCCACGCTGCTGAAGTCCATCAGCCCGCAGGCCGCGGCCAGCACCGTGCCGGCCAGCAGGCCCAGCAGCACCGCGAGCTGGCCGAGCGTGCCCTTGAACACGCGCGCGAACAGCACCGTGAAGCCGATGGTCGCGAGCGCCAGCCCGATGTTCACCGGGTCGGCAAAGGTGGACGTGCCGGCCTTGCCCGCGATGATGCCGCCGTACACCTTCACGAGGTTGATCGACACCAGCAGCAGCAAGGTGCCGATGACGATCTTCGGAAAGTAGCGCAGGCAGCGCGCGAACACCGGCAGCACCAGGAAGTAGAAGAGCGCCGTGAGGATCACCGCGCCCGAGGCCGTCTGCAGGTCGCGCTGCTGGGCGATGGTCACGAACATCACGATGGGCGCGCCGCCCGGCACCATCACGAAGGGCAGCCGCGCGCCGAACTTCCACGGCCCGAACGACTGCAGCAGGGTGCCCACGCCGCACAGCAGGAAGGTGGCGCTGATCAGGTTGACCGTGAGCGCGGACTCCAGCCCCAGCGCCTTGGCCACGAGGAACACCGAGGTGATCGGCACGGCCGCCATCACCAGCACGTGCTGCAGGCCGAACAGCAGCAGTTGCGACAAGGGCAGCACCGCATCGACCGGGGCGATGGCGGAAGGCGCGCCGACAGGCACGACCGGGGGCACAGCAGAGGCATCGGGCACACGGGACATCATGGAATCCTTGAACCGGGACCGCGCCCAAATCGATTTGGGCGCACTGGCAAAAAAAGCCGCCGAAGCGGGTGAAGTACATTCCGTGGCACGGCGCCCCAAAACGATTTGGGAATTGAATCACCGCTTTTCGAAAAGGTCAACGGGATGAGCACCAACCCATCGCCGCGGGCAAACATCAAGGACGTGGCACGCGAAGCGGGCGTGTCGCCGACCACCGTCTCGCACGCGCTCAACGCCCGGGGCCAGGTCGACGCGGAAACGCGCGCGCGCGTCGAGCAGGCGGCGCTGAAGCTGGGCTACCGGCCCAACCGCAATGCGCAGCGGCTGCGCACGGGCGAGGCGCACATGATCGTGCTGCTGTCGTCGATGCCCTTCGCGGTGGCCGGCGGCCCGTCGCGCCTGGGCTTCCTGATGGAGGTGGCGGCCGTGGCGGCCGCCGCGGCGCTGGACCGCCGGCTGGCGCTGGTGCTGGCGCCGCCGATGGAAACCGGGCGCGTGCCCATGGAGCTGCTCGACGTGGACGGCGCGCTGGTCATCGAGCCTTCGGCGGGCGACCCCAACCTGGCGTACCTGCTGCGGCGCGGCCTGCCGGTGGTGGCCATCGGCAAGCCGGCCGAGGAAGCGGCCGACGGGCCGGCGATGCCGCCCTATGTCGACATCCATTCGGGCCAGACGACGCGCCTGCTGCTCGAGCACCTGCACGACCAGGGCGCGCGCAAGGTCGCGATGATCCTCGGCTCGGCCGCGCGCAACTCCTATGTGGAAGGCCAGGCGGCCTACCAGGCCTTTGCTGCCGCACGCGGGCAGGCACCGCTGCTGTCGCTGGTCGACGAGGCCGAGGGCGAGAACGGCGGGCGGCAGGCCGCGCTGGCGCTGCTGGAAGCACACCCCGACATCGACGCCTTCTGCGTGCCGGTCGACGCGTTCGCCTCCGGCGCGGTGACGGCCGTGCGCGAATCGGGCCGGCGCATTCCCGAGGACGTGATGGTCGCCACGCGCTACGACGGCCTGCGTGCGCGCACCTGCGTGCCGCCGCTCACGGCCGTCGACCTGCACCTGGACGAGGTGGCGCAGCAGGCGATTGCGCTGCTGTTCGACCACCTGCGCGGCGACACCAGCCGGCGCCGCGTCGACGGGCCGGCGGCCCAGCTGGTGCCGCGCCTGTCGTCGGCGCGCCGGGGCTGATCGCGCCTCAGTTGGGCTTGCTGCGCGACACGCGCCACACCGCGTTGCCCACGTCGTCCGCCACCAGCAGCGCGCCGCCCTTGTCCAGCGCCACGCCGACCGGCCGGCCGTGCGCCTTTTCGTCGGCGCTCAGGAAGCCAGTGAGGACGTCGACCGGCGGCCCGCTCGGCTTGCCGCCGATGAAGGGCACGAACACCACCTTGTAGCCCGACTTGGGCTTGCGGTTCCACGAGCCGTGCTCGCCGATGAAGGCGCCGTTCGCGAACTCGGGCGGCATGCCGCGCGCGTGCGAGAACACCAGACCCAACGGCGCGACGTGCGCGCCCAGCGCGTAGTCGGGCGCCAGCGCCTTGGCCACGCGCTCGGGCTGTTGCGGCGTGACGCGCGCATCGACCACGCCGCCCCAGTAGCTCCACGGCCAGCCGTAGAAGGCGCCCTCTTTCACCGAGGTGAGGTAGTCGGGCACGAGGTCGCTGCCGATCTCGTCGCGCTCGTTCACCACGGTCCACAGCACGTTGGTCTCGGGCTCCCAAGCCAAGCCGTTGGGGTTGCGCAGGCCGCTGGCGAACAGGCGCTTCTCGCCGCTCTTCGCATCGACCTCCCAGATCGCGGCGCGGCCCTCTTCGGCCGCCATGCCGTTCTCGCCGATGTTGCTGTTGGAGCCGACCGTGACGTACAGCTTGCTGCCGTCGGCGCTGGCGATGACGTTCTTGGTCCAGTGGTGGTTGAGGCCGGCGGGCAGCGCCGTCACCACGGTGGGCGTGGCGCTGACCGAGGTCTGGCCCTCGGTGTAGGGCACCTTCACGAGCGCGTCGGCGTTGGCGATGAAGAGCTCGTTGCCGACCAGCGCCATGCCGTAGGGCGAGCTGAGGTTCGCCAGGAACACCTGCTTCACCTCGGCCAGGCCGTCGCCATCGGCGTCGCGCAGCAAGGTGATGCGGTTGGCGCTGGGCACGCCGGCGCCCGCGCGGCCCATGACCTTGCCCATGACCCAGTTGCGCACCTTGGCGACCGGGCCGCCGGCGCCGCTCCCCTCGGGCTTGGGCGGCTTGTTGCTCTCGGCCACCAGCACGTCGCCGTTGGGCAGGGTGTAGACCCAGCGCGGGTGGTCCAGCCCGCGCGCCAGCGCCGTCACGCGCAGGCCCTCGGCGGGCGTGGGCCCGGCGGTGTCGGTCCAGCCGACGGCGGGCGCCACGTTGACGGTGGGGATCAGCGTCTTGTTCGGATCGGCCAGCTGCGGCCGGGGGCCGGTCGTGAGCTCGGGCGCGAGCTTGGCGGTCTCGCCGCAGCCGGCGACGAGCAGCACGGCGGCCACGGCCGCGGCGGACACAGCGAGGCGGACGGGAAGGTGCGGCGATGCGTTCATGCGGATTCCTTGAGCGGCGGGCGGCCGCAGACCGCCGGATCATGCGCAATCGCGCGGCGCGGGCGTGTCGGTCGTGGGCGCTTTCCGGCGTGCGCGCACCTCCTTCGCGCATCGTCGCTACCATCGCCGCATGACCGACGACCTGTTCCGCGCCGACGCCTACCTGCGCACCTGTGAAGCCCGCATCCTGCGCATCGACGACACCGGCATCGTGCTGGACCGCACCGTGTTCTATCCGCTGGGCGGCGGGCAGGCCGGCGATGCCGGCGTGCTGGTGCTCGCCGACGGCCGCGAAATCGCCATCGCCGACACCCGCAAGGCCAAGGACGCCGAGGGCCAGCCGACCGCCGAATTTGTCCACGTGCCCGCGCCCGACCAGGCCGAATTGCTGGCCGCGCTGGCGACCGGCGACACCGTCACTGCCCGCCTCGACTGGGAGCGCCGCCACCGTCTCATGCGCTTTCACACCGCCAGCCACCTGCTGTGCCACCTCGTGCCGGTGCCGGTGAACGGCTGCTCGATCACGCCCGAGTACGCGCGCATCGACTTCCACATCACCGACCCGCTCGACAAGGAAACGCTCACCGCGGGCCTTGCCAAGCTGGTCGAGGCCGCCCACCCGCTGACCGTGGGCGCCATCACCGACGCCGAGCTCGACGCCAACCCCGCGCTGGTCAAGAGCATGAGCGTGCAGCCGCCGCGCGGCACGGGCACGGTGCGCACCATCCGCATCGGCGGCACGGGCGAAGACGGCAGCGCGCCGTCGATCGACTTCCAGCCCTGCGGCGGCACGCACGTGGCCAACACGGCGGAAATCGGCGCCATGGTCGTCACCAAGATCGAGAAGAAGAGCGCGACCACCCGGCGCGTGGTCCTGGGCTGGCCCTCGGCCACCGCCGTCTGAGCCCCCGGAAAGACCCGGCCCCCAGGAACTTCGCCCCGCCCTCTGGCTCCGACTGACCGGCATGACCTTTTCGCGCATCTCTTTCGCTACTTTTCTGATAGCTACCGCCGCAGCCTGCATGCCGGCTGCGGCCCAGCTGGCCCCGAAGACCGGGGCCGTGGTCACCACCCCCCATGTGCGCGCCGAACTGGTCGCCCATGCGCCCCAGGGCGTGGCGCCCGGCGCGCCGGTCTGGGTCGGGTTGCAGATCACCCACCAGCCCGAGTGGCACACCTACTGGAAGAACGCCGGCGACTCGGGCCTCCCGACGGAATTGAAGTGGACGCTGCCCGCCGGCGTCTCGACCGGCGAGATCGCCTGGCCGGTGCCCAAGAAGATCCCGGTCGGCACGCTGGCCAACTACGGCTACGAGAACACCGTGCTGCTGCCGGTGCCGCTCGAGGTCTCCACGCTCTACAAGCCCGACGTGGCGCTCACCGGCGGCTCGCCCGCCATGGACATCAAGCTGCAGGCCTCCTGGCTGGTCTGCCGCAAGGAATGCATTCCCGAAGAGGGCGAGTTCACGCTCTCGCTGCCCACGCGCGGCTCGACCGCGCTGAACAAGGCGGCCTTCGACACCGCGCAGGCCGCGCAGCCGCAGCCGCTGGGCACGCCCGGCGCCATCGCCGTCGAGGGTCAGCAGCTGAAGGTGCGCCTCGAAGGCCTGCCCGCCGCCGTGCGCGGCAAGACGCTCGAGTTCTTCCCCGAAACGCCCGAGGTGATCCGCACCGCGGCCGTGTCCGGCAAGGACTGGACGCAGGCCTGGGACGGCGCGACCTGGACCGCCACCGTGCCGCTGGCCGATCAGCGCAGCGAAAGCCCCGCCGTCATGCCAGTCGTGGTGGTGCTGGCCGAGGCCGACCGCCAGGCCGGCCAGCCCGTGGCCTGGCGCGCCGAGACGCCGGTGTCGGGCACCTGGCCCGCCGCCACCGCCGCACCGCGCGCCGCCGAAGTGTCGCCCGCGCTGCAGGCGGCGCTGGCCGCCAACGCGGCCCAGGCGGCGGCCCCCGCTGCCGCTGCGCAGGCCCAGCCCGCCGGCACCTTCATGGTCGCCCTGCTCGGTGCGCTGCTCGGCGGCCTGCTGCTCAACCTCATGCCCTGCGTGTTCCCGATCCTCGCGATCAAGGTGCTGGGCTTCGCGCGGCAGGCGGGCAACGCCAGCGCGCACCGCAAGGCGGGCCTGGCCTACACGGGCGGCGTGATGCTGTCGTTCCTTGCGCTGGGCGGCGCCATGCTGGCGCTGCGCGCGGCCGGCGCGCAGCTCGGCTGGGGTTTCCAGCTGCAGTCGCCCGGCGTGGTGGCGGCGCTGGCGGCGCTCTTCACCCTGCTCGGGCTGAACCTGGCCGGCGTGTTCGAGTTCGGCCGCGCGGCGCCGCAGTCGGTGTGCAGCGCGCAGGCCAAGCATCCGCTGGCCAACGACTTCCTGTCCGGCGTGCTCGCCGTGGTGATCGCCTCGCCCTGCACCGCGCCGTTCATGGGCGCCTCGCTGGGCTTTGCCATCGGCCTGCCGGCGGCCCAGGCGCTGCTGCTGTTCGCCGCGCTGGGCCTGGGCCTGGCGCTGCCCTACCTGGTGGCAGGCTTCGTGCCGGCCGTGGCGCGCCTGCTGCCCAAGCCGGGCCCGTGGATGCACACGCTGCGCCGCCTGCTCGCCTTCCCGATGTTCGCGACCGTGGCCTGGCTGGTCTGGGTGCTGGGCCAGCAAAGCGGCATCGACGGCGCGGGCACGCTGCTCGCGCTGCTGGTGTGCCTGGCCGCCGTCGTCTGGGCGCTCACGCTGACCGGACGCACGCGCGTCGTCATCGCCACCGTGATGATCGCCTTCACCGCCGTGCTGGCCGGCACCATCGGCCGCAACATCGTGCAGGTGCCTGAACCGACTGCGAAGCTGGCCTCGGCAGCACCGAACGACGGCGAACGCTGGCAGCCGTGGTCGGCCCAGCGCGTGAGCGACATGGCGGCCGCGGGCCGGCCCGTGTTCATCGACTTCACCGCCGCCTGGTGCGTGACCTGCCAATACAACAAGAAGAGCACGCTGGCCGACGCCGAGGTGCTCGCCGACTTCGACACGAAGCAGGTCGCCATGCTGCGCGCCGACTGGACCCGGCGCGACCCCGCCATCACCGCCGCGCTCACCGCGCTGGGCCGCAGCGGCGTGCCCGTGTACGTGCTGCAGGCGCCGGGCAAGGCGCCCGTCGTGCTGACCGAAATCCTCAGCAAGGACGAGGTGCGCGCCGCGTTGGCAGCGCTTTGAGCGCCGATGCGGTGAATTGAAACGAGATGACAACGCCGCTGTCATGGGTTGTCACACGCACTTGAAGAAACCGTTCTAAGCTGCAGTTGTTGTTTGGAATTTTGTTTTTTGGAGTTCAAGCTGGCCATGACGCTCTCGCCCACTGTCGACTCACGCTCCCTTCGCGCCGCGCGCCAGGCGCGCGCCGCCCTCAGCCGCGCTTCCCGCCGCGCCGTCGTGGCCGCCGCCGTCGCGCTGGGCGCCACCTTCCTCATGGGCACCAACGCCTTCGCCGCGCCCGCCGTGGGCCAGCAGGCGCCCGACTTCGTGGCCGTCGACACCACCGGCGCCAAGCACAAGCTGTCTGACTTCGCGGGCAAGTTCGTGGTGCTCGAATGGACCAACCCCGGCTGCCCTTTCGTGCGCAAGCACTACGGCAGCGGCAACATGCCGGCCACGCAGAAGGCGGCCACCGACAAGGGCGTGGTCTGGCTCGCGATCAACTCCACCGAGCGCGCCGCCAGCGACTACCTGAAGGCCGACGCACTCGACGCCTGGATGAAGTCGCAAAAAGCCGCGCCCACCGCCGTGCTGATGGACGAAGACGGCGTGATCGGCCAGGTCTACGGCGCGCGCACCACGCCCCACATCTTCATCATCGACCCCAAGGGCACGCTGGTGTATGCCGGCGGCATCGACAGCATCGCCTCGGCCCGCGTGGACGACATCAAGACCGCCACCAACTACGTGAACCAGGCGCTGGGCGAAGTGACCGGCGGAAAACCGGTGTCGATGGCGAGCACGCGGCCGTACGGGTGTTCGATCAAGTACAAGAGTTGATGCGTGTGCACGCGCCGCCCAAAGCGCGGCGCGCCGCATTGACAGCTACCTGACTCCCCTCGTCAGGTGCAGGTCGGGAACCCCGACCTACCCTTGGGCCCACAACACCGCCCCAGGGGACACACCATGACTTCCGCGCCTGCCAACGCGCATTCCTCCTCGAAATTCGCCACCGTCCTGCGCGTGACCGGCGGCAACTTCATGGAGATGTTCGACTTCTTTCTGTTCGGCTTCTACGCCACGCAGATCTCGAAGGCCTTCTTCCCCGCGGGCAACGAGTTCGCGTCGCTGATGCTGACCTTCATGACCTTCGGCGCGGGCTTCCTGATGCGGCCGCTGGGCGCGATCTTTCTCGGCGCGTACGTCGACCGCGTGGGCCGCCGCCAGGGGCTGATCGTCGCGCTCGCGCTGATGGCCGTCGGCACGCTGCTCATCGCCTGCGTGCCGAGCTACGCGACCATCGGCGTGATCGCGCCGCTGCTGGTGCTGGTCGGACGGCTGCTGCAGGGCTTCTCGGCCGGCGTGGAGCTGGGCGGCGTGTCGGTGTACCTGTCGGAAATGGCCACGCCGGGGCGCAAGGGCTTCTACGTGAGCTGGCAGTCGGCCAGCCAGCAGGTGGCGATCGTCGTCGCCGCCGCGCTCGGCTACTGGCTCAACGTGACCTTCACGCCGCAGGAGATCGGCGACTTCTACTGGCGCATCCCCTTCTTCGTCGGCTGCCTGATCGTGCCGGTGCTTTTCATCATCCGCCGCTCGCTGCAGGAGACCGAGGAGTTCATGGCGCGCAAGCACCGCCCCGACGCGCGCGAGATCTTCCGCTCGATGGTGGCCAACTGGGGCCTCGTGGTCGCCGGGATGATGCTGGTGTCGATGACCACCGTGTCGTTCTACCTGATCACCGTCTACACGCCCACCTTCGGCAAGGCCGTGCTGCACCTGAGCACCACCGACGCGCTCATCGTCACGCTGTGCGTGGCCATTTCCAACTTCTTCTGGCTGCCGGTCATGGGCTCGCTGTCGGACCGCGTGGGGCGCAAGCCGCTGCTCGTGCTGTTCACCGTGCTGACCATCCTCACGGCCTACCCGTCGCTCAAGTGGCTGGTCGGCGCACCGAGCTTCGCGCGCATGCTCGAGGTGGAGCTGTGGCTGTCGTTCCTGTACGCCAGCTACAACGGCGCGATGGTAGTGGCGCTCACCGAGGTGATGCCGGTCAGCGTGCGCACCGCGGGCTTCTCGCTGGCCTACAGCCTCGCCACCGCCCTGTTCGGCGGCTTCACGCCGGCGATTGCCACAGGGCTGATCGAGATGACCGGCGACAAGGGCGCGCCCGGCCTGTGGATGACGGCCGCCGCGGCCTGCGGGCTGATCGCGACGCTCATGCTGTACCGCCGCAATGTCGACCCGGCCGACGCGGGCCGCGTGCCCGTCGTCTGAGAAGGTGTGAACCGCGGGCATTGACCCAGCGCGCACCGGCCATTGACCGGGAGCGCACCGCCCCTGCCGCCCCGGGTGGAAGTACCGATGATGGCGCGCGCCGACCTGCCTATCCTGCACCAGCGCTTCCGGCGCCCCCTGGGAACCACGGCATGAACGCACACCACTTCAGCACCCGGCTCGAACACCCGGCCGACCGGCAGGCCTGCTGGGGCCGCATCAACGAGTCGTACTTCGGCGCGCTGCGCGTGCAGTGCCTCGACCCCGGCCCGTTCGACGCGCGCATGGACGCCTACGAGCTCGGCCCGCTGGGCATGTTCATGATCGAGGCGCCTTCGCACCGCGTGGCGCGGCCCGACACGCACCGCGAGATCGCGCTCGACGAGCACTACAAGCTGGTGCTGCAGCTGGAAGGCCACGGCCACATTTCGCAGCGCGACCGCGAGTTCCACCTGCACCCGGGCGACTGGAGCCTGTACGACCCGCGCGTGCCCTACGCCATCACCAACCCCGAGCGCTCGCGCCTGCTGGCCATCACGATCCCGCGCCAGCAGTTCAAGGGCATGAAGATGCCCGACCTGCACACCTGCGAGGCCCACACACCCGCCATGCAGGGGCTGTACGCGGTGCTCGGCTCGTTCCTCACCTCGCTGGCCGACCAGCTGCCTTCGCTGCCCAACGCCGTCGGCCGCTCGGTCAGCGACACCGTGCTGGGCCTGCTGGCCTCCACGCTCGCCACGCACGCCGACGAACAGTTCGGCGCGCAGCCGCTGCCGGGCGTGCTGAAGGCGCGCGTGAAGCAGTTCGTGCACGCGCACCTGGCCGACCCTGCCTTGTCGCTCGACCTCATCGCGCAGCAGCTGCGCTGCTCCAAGCGCTACCTGCACCGCGTGTTCGAGGACGAAGACCAGACGCTCGACCGCTTCATCTGGCAGATGCGCCTGGAGCGCTGCAGCGAGGCGCTGCGCCAGGCCGCGGGTGGCCGCGCCTCGGTGTCGGAGATCGCCTTCGCCTGGGGCTTCAACAGCAGCGCGCATTTCTGCCGCGTGTTCAAGGCGCAGTACGGCGTGTCGCCGCGCGAGTTCCAGCGGCGCGAGGCGCAGCGGGCGGCGTCGCCGGCGCTGACGCACTAGACGCCCCCCTTCAGGGGCTGCCCACGATCCCCGACACGTCGACGATGTACATCTGCCGCTGCGATTCGTGCACCGAGTCGATGCACACCTGCAGCCCGTCGCGGCGCCAGCGCGGGTGCAGGTCGCACCGGTTCTCCTTGCTCAGGTCCGGCGAGGCGTAGAAGCTGCCCAGGTCATGGCGCCGGCCGGTGGCCATGTCGAACAGGAACAGCACGCGCTCGTGCGTGCGTGCGTCGGGGTAGGTGTCGCTCAGCAACCAGCGTGTGTTGACCGGCGAGAAGGTCATGTGGCCGTTCTCCACCAGCACGCCGTCGCCGATCACGCGGACCTCGCCGCCCACGCGGTCGTGGTACAGGTGGTAGTGGATCTTTCCGGCGTGCGGGCCCCACACGATGATGTGCTCGTCGTCCTGCCACAGCGGGTGCGAGATCTGGTACTCCGACTTCTCGTAGTCGAAGGTGCCCACGGCCGTCGGATCGAAGTCGTCCGCCAGCTGCGGCAGCGGGTGGTCGGAGCACTCCAGCAGGCGCAGGTCGGAGCCGTCGGGGTTCATCGTGAGCAGGCGGTGCAGGAAGCAGGTCTCGTCCTCGACGCGCTCCGTCCAGCGGTGCAGGAACAGCACGCGCGACGACGACGGGTTGACCTCGATGTGGCTCACCCAGTGGATCGCCTTGTCCATCGACGCGCGCGGGTGGAATTGGCGCAGGTCCTCGTAGCTCAGCAGCAGGCGCGCCGTGCCGGCGGCCAGGTCGGTCGCGTGGATGCCATCGTCGGACGGTGCCTGCGGCAGCTCGAACGGCCCGCCGGCCTCGCTGTAGCCGATGGTCCGGTGCGTGATGTACAGGCGCCGGTAGTCCACGCTCAAGGCCCAGCGGCTGTCGGGCGCCACCACGTAGATCGGCAAGTGCAGCAGGCGCTTGGCGCCGGTGTCGACGTCGAGCACCGTGGCGCCGAAGCCGGGGTAGAACGCATCGGCGTCGCCGGTGCAGCTGTTGTAGATCAGCTGGCGGCCCGGCGCGCCGTCGAGCCACTGCAGCTGGCTGCCCATCTGCCAGTTCCATGCGGTGGTGTCGCCGACTGCATGGAAGCGGTCGTTGTCCTGGAGGTCGAAGTAGCCGATGCGGGCGGTGGCCGTCGGTGTGAGTTCGGCGTCCATCCAGGGCACCTGCTGCGCCAGCAAATAGCGCCCGCTGCGGTCCCAGGCGCTCTTGTTGTAGTAGCCGAAGAAATGGTGCTGCGCGCCATCGCCCACGCGGCGGCAGGGTGCCGGCGCGAGGCGGGGTTGCTCGGGAAGTGGGTTCGACGACATGGGGCTCACTCCGCGGCAATGCGGCCTTGCTGGATCACCTGGTCCCAGCGCAGCTTCTCGGCCGCGATGAACTTCGTCGCGACATCTCGCGTGTTCGCCACCGCCGTCATGCCCTGCTCCGACAGCCCCTGGCGGAACTCCGGCGCCGCAACGATCTTGCGGATGTCGGCATTGAGCTTGTCGGCGATGGCATCGGGCACCTTGGCGCTCACCGCCACCGTGGTCCACGAGGTGGCCTCGAAGGCCGCAAAGCCCGACTCGATCGCGGTCGGCACCTCGGGCAGCGCCGGCAGGCGGGTCTTGCCCGTCACGGCCAGTGCCTTGAGCTTGCCGCCGCGGATGTGGGCCAGCGTGGTCGGCGGGTTCTCGAACATCAGCTGGATCTGCCCGGCCAGCAGGTCGTTCAGCGCGGCGGTGCTGCCCTTGTAGGGCACGTGCACGATCGGTGCGCTGGCCGTGAGCTTGAACAGCTCGCCGATCATGTGCACCGACGACCCCACGCCGGCCGAGCCGAAGTTGATGGTGTCCGGCTGCTTGCGCGCCAGCGCCACCAGCTGCTTCAGATCGTTGGCGGGCAGCGCGGGGTGGGCGACCACGACGTGCGGCATCTCGGCCAGCACCGTGACCACCTTCAGGTCGGTCGCGGGGTCGTAGCTCAGTTTCTTGAACACGCCGTAGGTCGCGTGCAGCCCGATCGAGCCGAGCAGCAGCGTGTAGCCGTCGGCCGGTGCATCGGCCACGAACTTGCCGCCGATGTGCCCGCCCGCGCCGGGCTTGTTGTCGACCACCACCGACTGCTTGTACAGCTTGCCCAGCCGGTCGGCCAGCATGCGGGCCTGCACGTCGGAGCTGCCGCCGGCGGTGAAGGGCACCACGAGCCGGATCATCCGGTCGGGGTAGGCCTGCGGCGGCGATGCCTGCGACGTCGAGGCGACGCCCAGGGCCAGTGCGAGAAGGCCGAGGCCGGCGGCCCTGCGGGGCCATTGCTGTGTCATGCGTCTTCCTTGCTGTGCGCCGCGACGGCGCGATGGAGGGGGTGGATAGGGCGCAGTCTAGGAACGCAGCATCATTCTGAAAAATTCATTTTCATTCGCAGGCTATGCAGAAAAGATATGCCATGCTTTCCGCCTTGCACCGTGCAGCCCAGGAGCCCCCGCATGTCGCGACCGTTGAACTTCCGCCAGATCGAGGCCTTCCGCGCCGTGATGCAGACCGGCACCACCACCGCCGCGGCGGCGCTGCTGCACACCACGCAGCCGTCCGTGAGCCGCCTGCTCTCGCAGATCCAGCATGCCACCGGGCTCAAGCTGTTCGACATCCACAAGGGGCGGCTGCGCCCCACGCACGAGGCGCGCCAGCTGTTCGACACGGTGCAGCGCCACTTCCTGGGCCTGGACCGCATCGAGCAGAGCGTGGCGGTGCTGCGCAAGTCGGGTGCGGGCTCGCTGCGCGTGGGCTGCACGCCGGCGCTCGGGCTCGGCGTCATGCCGCAGGTGATCCATGCCTTCTCGCGGCTGCACCCCGAGGTGCATGTCAACCTGCAGACCGTCGGCACGCACGCCTTGCGCGAGGGCCTGCTCTACGGCCTGTACGACGTCGCACTCAGCACCGCCGCCTTCCACGACCCGCAGCTCGACGCGGTCAGCCTGCACAAGGCCAGCGCGGTGTGCGTCGTGCATCCCGGGCATGCGCTGGCGCACCGCGACGCCGTCCATGTGCGCGACCTGAAGCAACAGGTGCTGCTCACACTGAATGCCGACGACGAGATTCACCAGCAGTTCCAGCGCACGCTGCAGCAGCACCGCATCGAATGCGCCGCCACGGTCGAGACCACCTACTCGGTCACCATCTGCATGATGGCGGCGCAGGGCACCGGCGTCGGCATCGTCAACCCCTACGTGGCCTCCGTGTTCGCGCGCGACCTGAAGATCCTGCCGCTGTCGCCGCGCTGCCCGGTGGAGGTGTCGATGGCGTTCTCGCCGCAGTCGGCGCCTTCGGCCATCGCCGAGGAGTTCACCGCGCGGCTGCGCGACCACTTCCAGGCCTTCGTGATGCCCACCGCACGGAAGGCGCAGAAAGAGCGCGCCTAGGCCGCCGAGAGGTAGCTGCTGTGCAGGATCTCCGGCCGGCTGCGCAGTTCTTCCGACGAGCCCGCAAAGGCCATGCGCCCGCGCTCCAGCACGTAGGCGCGGCTGGACACGGCCAGCGCCACCGTCGTGAACTGCTCGATCAGCAGCACGCCCACGCCCTCGCGCGCGACCTGCTGCACCACCTCGACCAGCCGCTTGACCACCGCGGGTGCGAGCCCCAGCGAGAGCTCGTCGATCGCGAGGTAGCGCGGTTTTCCGATGAGCGCCTGCGCGATGCAGACCATCTGCTTCTGTCCGCCCGACAGCGAACGCGCGGGCAGCGCGAGCTTCACGCGCAGCTCGGGGAACACGCCGAGCACGCGCTCGACCGCATCGGCCACGCCGGCCGCGGGCAGTGCGGTGGCAGCGGCGCGCAGGTTGTCGAGCACCGACAGCTCGCCGAGCACGCGATGCCCCTCCGGCACCACCGCCACACCCAGCGCACGCACGCGCTCGGGCCGCTGGCCGTGCAGTGCGTGGCCTTCGACCTCGATGCGCCCGCCCGTGAGCGGCAGCACGCCGCCGATGGCCATCACGGTGCTCGACTTGCCCGCGCCGTTGGCGCCCAGCAGCGCCGTCACCTCGCCGGGCGGCACCTGCAGGTCGATGCCGTGCAGCACGGCCTTGCCGCCGCGCTGCAGGCGCAGATCCGTCACGTTCAGCATGGGGTGGTCACTCCGTTCCCAGGTAGGCCTTGCGCACGGCCGGATCGTCGAGCACTTCGCGCGTCGGGCCGAGCGCGAGGCGGCGGCCGAAGTCGAGCACCAGGGTCTGCGTGCAGGTCGCGGCGATCAGGTCGACATCGTGGTCGATGAGCAGCACCTGCGCGCCGCAGAAGGCGTGCACCGCGCCGATCGTGCGGCGCAGCACGCCGGCTTCCTGCTCGGTGAGTCCGGCGCCGGGCTCGTCGAGCAGCAGCAACTTGGGCGCGCCGACCAGTGACTTCGCGAGCTCCAGCATGCGGCGCTGGAACAGGTTGAGGCGGTGCCCCATGACGGTCGCCACGTCGAGCAGGCCGGTGTGCGACAGCGCGCGCGCCACCTGCGAGGCGGCCTCGCCGCGCGCGTGCGGCACATGGTCGAGCAGCGCGCGCACGTTGTCCCACACGCTGAGGTCTTCCACCACCTGCTCGGTCTGGAACGAGCGGCGCAGGCCGAAGCGCACGCGCGCGATGGGCTTCAGGCCCAGCAGGTCGGCGCCGTCCACCGCCACGCGGCCGGCGCTGGGCGACACGAGGCCGCTGAGCACGTTGACCAGCGTGGTCTTGCCCGCGCCGTTCGGCCCGATCAGGCCGCACACGGGCGCGTCAAGCTGCGCCGAGAGCGCGTCGATGGCCTTGACGCCGCCGAAGGCGACGGTGAGATCGTCGATGCGGATCATGGCGCGGCGTCCTTGTCCTTCGGTGCGGCGAAGCGTTGGCGCACCGCATCGAACACGCCCGTCAGCTGCCCCGCGATGCCGCTCGGCGCGGTGATGAGCGCATGCAGCAGCGCCACGCCGAAGAAGATCATCGCGAGGTAGCCGTTGACGCCGAAGTCGGTCAGCAGCGCCGGCACTGCGCGCAGCAGCAGGCCCGCGATGAGCGCACCGGCCCAGTGGTACACGCCGCCCACCACCGTGAGCGCGAACAGCATCACCGATTCGCCCGCCGTGAAGGCGCGCCCGTCGAGCTGCCCCACGCCGCCCGCGAGCAGCGCACCGGCCACGCCGGCGCAGAAGCCCGCGAGCCCGAAGGCCCAGGTCTGGTAGCGCAGGATGTTCACGCCGGCGGCCACGGCCGCCGCCTCGCCGCGCCGGATCAGCGCCCACGAGCGGCCCGCGCGCGTGCGCCGGTGCAGCTCGATCAGCGCCAGCACCGCCGCCAGCCACACGGCGACGTAGCGGAAGTACGCGGCGTCGGACAGCGCCAGCGCGGGCCGCGGCATCATCAACCGCTCGCTGCCGAACACGCGGCCGAGCCAGCCCGCGCCGCCGTCGGGAAAGCCCGTCACGTTGACGACCACCTGGAAGCCGCCCGCCATCATCATCGTGACGAGCGCCAGGTACAGCCCCTTGAGCCGCAGCGCCGGCAGCCCGGCGAGCATGCCCACGACGCACGACAGCAGCCCGCCCGCGAGCACCGACAGCTCGAAGGGCCAGCCCAGCCCGTGCCCCGCGCGCAGCGCGACCCAGCCGCCCGCGCCGAGCAGCGCGTACTGGCACAGCGACACCAGCCCGAGCTGGCCATAGAGCAGCGCCACGCCGGCCGCCGCGACCGACAACGCGAGCGACGACGTGAGCGTCTTGATCCAGTACGCGTTCGCGAACCACGGCACGGCCCAGCCGATCAGCAGCACGCAGGCCACCATGAGCACGAGCGAGCGGCGGGCGCGGCGCGTGGCCTGCGCGAGCGCGGCGGGTGCCGCGTCGGACGCGGGCATGGCGCCTTCGAGGATCGACGCGTTCATGCCGACCGCGTCCCCGCGCGGTAGAAGACGATCATCGCCAGCGCGATGAGAAAGGGCGTGGCCGTGCGAAAGGCCGCGAAGCCCGGCACCGTGATCGCCAGCGCCTCCAGCACGCCGATGGCGATGCCGCCCGCCACCGTGGCCGGCAGCGAATGCAGGCGGCCGATGATCGCGGCGGCAAAGGCCGGAATCACGAGAAAGGTCAGCAGCGTGGCCTGCAGCCGCACGATGTTGGCCAGCAGCAGCCCGCACACGCCCGCGAAGGCGCCGCTCAATATCCACGCCACCGTGTCGACGCCGAGCACGCGGATGCCCAGCAGCGCGCTCAGGTCGCGGTCGTTGGCCAGCGCGCGCATCTTCAGGCCCACGCGCGTCTTCGACAGCAGCAGGCCGACGCCGCCCATCATCAGCACCGCCAGCGCCAGGCCGAGTGCGCGCGTGTGCGTGAGCCGCACCTCGACCTCGCCCAGCACGAATTCGAGCGCGCCGCCGTCGGTCGGCAGCACGAGGCGGCGCGGCTGCTCGCCCCAGGTCCATTCGGTGAAGCCCACCACCACGAGCGCGAAGCCCAGCGTGGCGATGCTGCGGATGGTCGGGTCGCGGTGCGACAGGCGCGGTGCCAAGAGGCGCCCGTAGGCCAGCGACAGCGCCATGGCCGCGAGCACTGCCGCGCACCACGCGAGGCCCTGCGGCCAGTCGGCTTCGAGCAGCGTCCAGGCCACGTAGGCGCCGAGCGCGCCGATGGCCCCGAAGGCGAAGTTCAGCACGCCCGACGAGCGATAGAGCACCACCAGCCCCACGCCCGAGAGCGCGTACACCGCGCCCAGGCCCAGGCCCGAGATGACGAAAGGCAGGTAGTCCTCCATGGCCCGGCGCGCTTACTTCAGGCCCATCTTCTGCTCGTCGGCGCGGATGTCGACCAGCTCCGGGTCGTCCGCCGTGAGGCAGCCGCCGGGCGCAAAGCGCCAGCCGTTGCCGTCGGGGCTGGCCATGGGACCGCTGTTGTTCGCGTTATGGCGGTTGCCGCTGCCCACGTAGAAGGGCTTGCACAGGATGTCGCTGCGGAAGTCGCTCACCTTGCGCAGCGCGTCGGTCACGCTGGCACGGTCGAGCTTCTTCGGGTCCATCTTCAGCATCGCCTGCGTGGCCAGGCGCGCGGCCAGGTAGCCGGCCTGCGAGAAGGTGTCGCGCGGGTCGCTCTTGGCACCGTGCTTGTCCATCACCGCGAGCCAGTTCTTGTTGTCGGGCCCGGCCGATTCGAGCGGGTTGAATTCGAGGTTGACGTCGAAGTTGCCCTTCCAGTACGGCCCGATGGCCTTGGGCACGTCGACGTTGTAGGCCGGCGCGGCCGACACGAAGTGGATCTTCTTGCCCAGGTTCTGCTGCTCGGCCGCGGCCAGCATCGGCACCAGGATGCCCTTGGGCACGTTCATGATGATGGTGTCGGGCTTCTTCGCGGCGGCCTGCAGCATGGTCGAGGTGGCGTCGGCCGAGCCGGGGTCGATGGTGAGGGTCTCGACCGTCACGCCGTTCTTCCTGCCCCATTCCTTCGGCCCTTCGCAGGCCCAGTTGCCCAGGCTCGGGATGTTCGGAATGATGCAGACCATCTTCTTGGCCTTGTACTTCTGCGCGGCGTACATCGCGGCGATGGTGGCCGACACGCGCGGCCCGGCGTTCACCGGCACGTAGTTGCGCGCGTTGAAGCATTCGCGCGGCACGCCGGTGCCGGCGATGACCATCACGCCCTCGTCGGCGTACATCTTGGCGTTGGCGCCGCACTCCACGAAGCTGGTGCTGCCCACGAGCGCGACCACCTTGCGGTCCTTCACGAGCTTGGAGGCCACCTGCGCGGCCGTTTCGGGGTTCCACTGGTCGTCGAGCACGAGGTAGTCGACCGGGCGGCCGTGGATGCCGCCGTTGGCGTTGACGCACTTGAAGTACGCAGCCGCCGCCTGGCCCGAGGCGCTGAAGTCGTCGGGGCCGGTCTTGCCGACCACGGCGCCGATGGGAATGGGCTCGCCCGTGGCGGGCTTGCCGGTGTTGAGGCCGCAGTCGGGGCCAGACTGCGCCCAGGCGCCGCTGAAGCTGGCCAGGCCCAGCGCGCCGGCAACGGCCGACAGCGCGATTCGTCTTTTGCTTTGCATGAGGTGTCTCCTTCTTTTTGGGTGATCGAAACCGGGGCGGGGCTACACCGCCATGCACACGCTCTTGAGTTCGGTGAAGCTCTCCACCGCCGCGCGCCCGAGGTCGCGCCCGCTGCCCGACTGCTTCACCCCACCCAGCGGCAGCGCGTTGTCGAGCACGTTGTGCGCGTTGACCCAGACCACGCCCGCCTGCAGGCGCGGCACGATGCGGTGCACAGCAGAGAGATCGTTCGACCAGACGCTGGCCGCCAGGCCGTAGGCGCTGTCGTTGGCCAGGCGCACCGCGTCGTCCACGTCGTCGAAGGGCACGACCGTCGCGACCGGGCCGAACACCTCTTCGCGCGCGATGCGCATCGACGGCTGCGCATCGACGAACACGGTGGGCTGCACGAAGCAGCCGCCGTCGAAGGCCTGGCGCCCGCCCGTGACCAGCGTGGCGCCCTCGGCCACCGCGCCGTCGATGTGCGCCATCACGCGCGCCAGGTGGCGCTTGGACACGAGCGGCCCGAACTGCGCCTTCGGGTCGAAGCCCGAGCCGATGTGCAGGCCTTCGGCGGCCTGCGCGAGCCGGCGCACCACCTCGTCGAACAGGCCGCGCTGCACGTACACGCGTGAGCCCGCGGTGCACACCTGGCCCTGGTGAAAGAAGATGCCGTTGGCCGCGCCCTGCGCCGCCGCCACCGGGTCGGCATCGCCGAGCACGATGAGCGGCGACTTGCCGCCCAGCTCCAGCGTGAAGCGCGCCATGCTGTCGACGGCGGCGTGGCCGATGTGCCGGCCCACCGCCGTCGAGCCGGTGAAGCTGATCTTGCGGACGTCCGGGTGCGCCGCCAGCGCCGCGCCGGCCGTGGCGCCGCGCCCGCACACCACGTTGAGCGCGCCCGGCGGAAAGCCCGCCTCCAGCGCCAGCTCGGCCAGCCGCAGCGCGGTGAGCGGCGTTTCTTCCGACGGCTTGAGCACCACGGTGCAGCCGGCCGCGAGCGCGGGCGCCACCTTCCACAGCGCGATGGCGAGCGGAAAGTTCCACGGCACGATGGCCGCGACCACGCCCACCGGTTCGCGCCGCGTGTACGTGACCCACTGCGCGCCGGGGATGCCGATGGAGTTGTCGAGCGTCTGGCCTTCGAGCTTGGTGGCCCAGCCCGCCATGTAGCGCACGAACTCCGCGCCCGCGCCCACGTCGACCATGCGCGCGATGCCGCGCAGCTTGCCGCTTTGCAGGGTTTCGAGCGCGCTGAGTTCGTCGGCGTGCGATTCGATGAGCGTCGAGAGCGTGTAGAGCATGCGCTCGCGGTCGGCCGGGCGCAGCGACTTCCACGCGGCGCTCTCGAAGGTGCGACGCGCGCCGGCGACGGCGGCGTGCACGTCGTCCGCGTCGCTGTCGGGTGCTTCGGCCACGGTCATCTCGGTGGCCGGGTCGACCACCGGCAGGTACTGCCCGTTGCGGGGCACGACCTCGTGGCCGTCGATGTGGTTGCCGCGGCGGCGCTGCGCCAGCAGGCCCACCTGGCCGAGGTGTTCGATCGACAGGTCGCGCAGATTCATGGGCGGGCTCCGGGAAGGGATGCGAAGGATGCGAAGGAAAGCGGTGTCACGGCTGCATGGCGCGCGCGACGAGCAGCGTGTCGGTGAACTGCTCGAAGCGCTGCACCTTTCCGCCCTGCACCTGCCACACGTGCGTGACGCGGGCCTGCATCGGCTTGCCCGTGGTGCGGTGGCGCGCGTGGTAGTCGCCGATGCCGACCACGGTGTCGCCGCCGTCGACCAGCCGCTCGAGCACGAAGCGGTAGCCCTCCCACTCGGCGCCGAGCACCTGGAAGACCTTCTCGACCACCTGCGCGGGGCCGACGTGCGTGCCGGCGCAGGGAAAGCCGGCCATCTCGGTCCACTGCACGTCGTTGGCCACGTCGGCGAACATCGCGGCGAGGTCGTGGCGGTCGGAGGCGGCGTAGTGGTCGGCCACGATCTGGTAAGGGGTGCGCATGAAAAAGCTCCTGGACAACGATGAGGTCAGACGGGCCCGAACTCGGGCGGGTAGAAGGTCTGCGAGGCCTTGCGCATGAAGGCGCCGGCAGGGTTGTTGGCGATCGCGCCGGTGCCGGTGAGCCCGAGGAACTTGCCGGTCGAGCGGCCGTTCGCGAAGTCGAAGAAGAACACCGACGCGACCGGGATCAGGAACTCGCGGAAGGTGAAGACGTACTGGTCGTCGTCGAACTTCCAGTAGCTCGCGAGGTCGACGTCGCCATGGCCGCGCTGCACGCCCACGAGGCACTGCCAGGCGTAGCGCTCGGCGCTCAGGTAGGTGTGCTCGTAGGTGTGGTTGGGGCTGTAGGTCTGCCAGGTGCGCAGGCCGATGAGGTCGCGCGTGGCGTGCGGTGCGCTGCCAGTGGCAGTGCCGCCTTCGAGCGTGCCGGGCCAGAAGTCCTGCGGCACGCGCGGCTGGCCCGCGGCCTCGTCGGCGCCGACGATGCGGCAGCGGATCGCGAGCACGCGGCGCGTGCGCGTGTTGAGGACCACGGTCAGCGCCTCGCTGGGTCGGCTGGCCTGCGTGATGTCGAGGAAGAAGGTGTCGGGCGCGACCTCGATGGCCTCGTACCAGTCGCCCTGGCCTTGCCCGCCGCGTGCGCCGTCTTCGTGCCAGTCGAGCGTGTGCTGCGCGCGCGGCTGCAGCGTGAGCTGGAAGCCGGGCAGCGCGAGCCGCAGCGTCTGGCCGGCGAGTGCGTCGGTGGCGGGCAGGCGGTTGGTTGCGATGCCGAGGGCGAACTGGTCGTAGGTCTTCCAGTCGGCGGGTTTCGTGGTGTCGGTGCTCATGGCGTCTTTCCTTCTTCAGGCGTCGTGCGCGAAGGCGATGGTGGGCAGGTCGACCGCGGACGCGCCGCCATCGACCATCAGCGAACTGCCGCTGACCATCGCGGCCAGCGGCGAGGCGAGGAACAGCACGGCGTTCGCCACGTCGTCGGGGCTGGCGGCGCGGCCCATGGGCACGTCGCGCGTGACGAGGTCGTAGGCCGCGTCGGTGTTCGGCAAGCGGTGCTTGTCGACGAGCACCTGCATCTGTTCGTCGGCCATCTCGGTGCGCACCCAGCCGGGGCACACGGCGTTCACGCGCACGCCCTGTTGGCCGTAGTCGCGCGCCAGCGAACGCACGAGGCCGATGAGTGCGTGCTTCATGGTCACGTAGCCGACCACGCCCGGCCCCGCGAAGTGGCCCGCAAGCGACGAGAGCACGACGATGTTGCCGCGCCGCGCGATGAGCTCGGGCAGCAGCTCGCGCGCGCAGACGAAAGCGGTGTCGAGGTTCAGGCGCGTGGACAGCGCCCACGAGGCGTCGTCGGTCGCAAGCGCGTCGCCCACGCCGTGGCCGCCCGCGTTGGCGACCAGCACGTCGACACCGCCGAAGCGTTCGCGCGCGGCGGCCAACGCGCGCTGCACGTCGGCGGTGTTCGCTGCATCGCCCGCCACCGCGAGCCCGCCGAGCTTCGACGCCACCGCGTCGAGCTGCGCGAGGCGGCGCCCCATCAGCACCACGCGGCCGCCCGCCGCGACGAACTGCGCGGCCACCGCCGCACCGATGCCGGTGCCGCCGCCGGTGATGAAGGCGACCTTGCCGGCCATGGAATTCGGGGAACTCATTCGCTGTGTCTCCTGGTTGGGAAGGACTCTAGGTTTCAATGGGCTTCGGCGATTGACCGAGCGCGCAACTTCAGTTGCCCGACAGCGCGAAGTCCGCGCAGCGTTCGGCCAGCATCACGGTCGGCGCGTTGGTGTTGCCGCTGACGATCGAAGGCATCACCGAGGCGTCGCACACGCGCAGCTTCGCCACGCCGTGCACGCGCATGCGCGCATCGACCACGGCCATGGCGTCGCGGCCCATGCGGCAGGTGCCGCTCGGGTGGTAGACGGTCTTGGCGCGCTCGCGCACGTAGGCCTCGAGGGCCTCGTCGGACATGTCGTCGGCGGCCGACGGCGCCAGCTCTTCGGACACCACCTCGCGCAGCGCCGGCGCGCGCAGGATGCGGCGCGCCAGCTTCACGCCCCGCACCAGCGTGTCGACGTCGGCCTGCGCCTGCAGGTAGCCGCCGTCGAACAGGATCGGCGCCATCGGGTCGGCGCTGCGCAGCGCCACGCGCCCGCGCGACTGCGGGCGCAAGAAGCAGGGGTTGATCGACAGGCCGTGGCCGGCCAGCGGTTCGCGGTCGACGTCGCCCACGAGCACGGGCAGCACATGGAACTGCAGGTCGGGCCGGCCTTCGCCGGTGGTGTCGACGAAACCGCCGCTCTCGACCACGTTCGACGTGAGCAGGCCCGAGCCGAACATCATCCATTGCAGCCCGTGCTTCAGCGCCGCCAGGCCGCGGTCGTTGCCCAGCAGGCTCACGGGCTCGCGCGTGCGGCCGTAGACCGACACCTCCAGGTGGTCCTGGAAGTTCTCGCCCACGCCGGGCAGGTCTTTCACCACCGGCAGGCCCAGCGCCTGCAGCTGCGCGCCGGGGCCGATGCCCGACAGCAGCAGCAGCTTGGGCGAGGCGAGCGCGCCGGCCGAGAGGATCACTTCATCGCGCGCGGTGGCGACCACCTCTTCGCCGCTGCCGTTGCGGCCCGTGCGGTAGACCACGCCGGTGGCCGCGCCGTCCTGCGTGAGCACGCGCAGCACGTGCGCGCCCGTCACCACGGTGAGCTTCGGGTCGTCGCGCACGGCCGCGAGGTAGGTGGCGGCAGTGCTGGCGCGCCGGCCTTCGAAGGTGGTGGTCTGGTAGAAGCCCACGCCGGCCTGCGCGGCGCCGTTGAAGTCGTCGTTGTAGGCCAGGCCGCTTTGCTGCGCGGCGCGCAGGAAGGCCAGGCTCAGCGGATGGCGAAAGCGCGTGTCGCTCACTTTCAGCGGCCCGTTGGTGCCGTGCAGCTCGCAGGCGAAGCGCGCGTTGCCCTCGGCCTTGCGGAACCACGGCAGCACATCGCGCCAGCCCCAGCCTTCGCAGCCCTGCGCCTCCCAACCGTCGTAGTCGGCCGGCGTGCCGCGCACGTAGACCATGGCGTTGACCGAGCTGCCGCCGCCCAGCGTGCGGCCCTGCGGCACGAACATCCGGCGGCCGGCGGCGGCGGGCTGCGGCTCGCTCTCGTAGGCCCAGGTGCGCTCGGTGCCGATCACGCGCACGAAGGTGGCGGGCATGTGGATGAAGCGGTCGTCGTCGGGCGGGCCCGCCTCCAGCAGCAGCACGCGGCGCCCGGCGCGCACCAGCCGGTGCGCCAGCACGCAGCCGGCCGAGCCGGCGCCCACCACCACCACATCGAAAACCTGCTGCGCCATGTCCGTTCCAGACTGAAGTTGTTGTCGGGAACGGATGCTCGCGGCTGGCGCGCGCCGTGGCGCATCGGGGCGGGTTGATGCAACGCAAAGTGCGCTGTCGGTCAACTGGCGGCGAACGCGGGGGGCCCTGCGACAATCGGGCCATGCCTTTCGCCCCTTTGCAAAACGACACCTTCCTGCGGGCCTGCTGGCGCCAGGCCACCGACCACACGCCCGTCTGGCTCATGCGCCAGGCCGGCCGCTACCTGCCTGAATACGTTGCCACGCGCGCCAAGGCCGGCAGCTTCATGGGGCTGGCCACCAACACCGACTACGCCACCGAGGTCACGCTGCAGCCGCTGGCGCGCTACCCGCTGGACGCGGCCATCCTCTTTTCGGACATCCTCACCGTGCCCGACGCGATGGGCCTGGGCCTGTCGTTCGAGGCCGGCGAAGGCCCGCGCTTTGCGCGCCCGGTGCGCGACGAAGCGGCCGTGGCCGCGCTCGAAGTGCCCGACCTGAACAAGCTGCGCTACGTGTTCGACGCCGTGGGCTCGATCCGCAAGGCACTCAACGGCCGCGTGCCGCTGATCGGCTTCTCGGGCAGCCCGTGGACGCTGGCCTGCTACATGGTCGAGGGCGCGGGCTCGAGCGACTACCGCCTCGTGAAGAGCATGCTGTACGGCCGCCCCGACCTGATGCACCGCGTGCTCGCGGTCAATGCCGATTCCGTGGCCGCGTACCTCAACGCCCAGATCGACGCCGGCGCGCAGGCCGTGATGATCTTCGACAGCTGGGGCGGCGTGCTGGCCGACGGCGCGTTCCACGAATTCAGCCTGGCCTACACCGCGCGCGTGCTCGCCGGCCTGAAGCGCCACGGCCCCGACGGCCAGCCGGTGCCGCGCATCGTCTTCACCAAGGGCGGCGGCCTGTGGCTGGGCGCCATGCGCGCGCTCGACTGCGAAGTGCTCGGTGTCGACTGGACCGTGAACCTGGCCGCCGCGCGCCGCCTCGTGGCCGAAGGCACCGAGGACAAGGCCAAGGCGATCCAGGGCAACATCGATCCGAACGTGCTGTTCGCCCCGCCCGCGGCCATCGAGGCCGAGGTCGGCAAGGTGCTGCAGGCCTTCGGCAAGCCCCACACCGACCGCACCACCGCGGGCCCGACGCACATCTTCAACCTGGGCCACGGCATCAGCCAGTTCACGCCGCCCGACCACGTCGCGGCGCTGGTCCAGGCGGTGCACGACCAGTCGCGCGCGCTGCGCACTTGAGCTAACAAATGTGAACTGCCGACCGCCCGGTTGGCAGACTCAGCGCCCCCTGAAAGCCAGTCGCCCGGCGTTTGTCAAGCCCTAAAACGGCCCCGGACGCCCGACTTATGCACAAAACGCGTGTTGCACTGCGCAAGATTATCTGAGGGGGCATTGGTTCTGCTCCTAAACCAATAGCGACGCTAAGTGGTTGATTTATATAGGTTTTGATTTTTGCTTTTTTTACAGGCATTCCAGCGGAAGCCTTGAAAATCAAGGCTTCGGCGACTATCCAGCCGTCTTGTCAACAAAGTTATCCACAGAAACTCTGGATGACCGCCAAAGCGCTGTGAAATCAACAACTTAAGCGGTCTTGCTCCAAAACGCATTAACAAACCTTGCCAAAAAGGACGCCCAGCCCCTCCACCGAATCGCCGTCCGAAGCCGGCGCACCACCGGTCACATCCGCCACAAACGTCTCCTGCCCCTGGCGACTCGACATCGCGGTGCAGACGCCCGCGCATGCGGCGCTGAGTGACCTGCTGAGCTACGCCGGCGCCGAGCCGCTGGTGCCGGGCACGCTGGTGCGGGTGCCGCTGGGCAAGCGCGAGGTGCTGGGGGTGGTCTGGAACGAGCCGACCTCGCTGGAGGGTGCCGAGCCCGACATGGCGCTCAAGCCCGTGGGCGCGGCGCTCGACGCGCTGGCGCCGCTGGGCGAGGCCTGGCGCGACCTGGTGGCGTTTGCCGGGCGCTACTACCAGCGCTCGATCGGCGAGATCGCGCTGGCCGCCCTGCCGCCGCAGTTGCGCGACCTGAGCACGACCCAACTGGCGCGCCGGCTCAAGCGCAAGACCACGGCCGGCCCGGTGGCCGAGACGGCCGAATCCGCGAACCTGATCGCCCTCTCCGACGAACAGTCGGCCGCGCTGGCCCGCATCGAGGCCGGCACCGGCACCTTCCTGCTGGTGGGCAGCACCGGCAGCGGCAAGACCGAGGTCTACCTGCGCTGCGTGGCCGACCTGCTGGCGCGCGACCCCGAGGCGCAGGCGCTGGTGATGGTGCCCGAGATCAACCTCACGCCGCAGCTCGAGGCCCGCTTCAAGGCCCGCTTCGGCGACGAGGCCGTGGTGTCGCTGCACAGCGGCATGACCAACCCGCAGCGGCTGGCGAGCTGGCTGGCGGCGCACAGCGGCGCGGCGCGCATCGTGCTGGGCACGCGCATGGCGGTGTTCGCGTCGATCCCGGGGCTGAAGCTCATCGTGGTCGACGAGGAGCACGACCCGAGCTACAAGCAGCAGGAAGGTGCGCGCTACTCGGCGCGCGACCTCGCCGTGTGGCGCGGCCAGCGCGAAAAGGCCAAGGTGATCCTGGGCTCGGCCACGCCCTCGCTCGAGAGCTGGCACCAGAGCCGGCCGCCCGAGGGCGACGACCCGGGCGGGCGCTACGTGCGGCTGGCCATGCCTTCGCGCATCGGCGCGGGCGCGCTGCCGGCGGTGCGGCTCGTGGACATGAACCTGCAGCCGCCGAAGACGGTGATCTCGGGCGCGCTGCTCGACGCCATCGGCCAGCGCATCGCGCGCGGCGAGCAGAGCATGATCTTCCTGAACCGGCGCGGCTATGCGCCGGTGCTGGCCTGCGGCGACTGCGGCTGGAAGAGCGAATGCCCGCACTGCAGCGCCTACCGCGTGTTCCACAAGATCGACCGCACGCTGCGCTGCCACCACTGCGGCTTCACCGAGCGCGTGCCGCGCGCCTGCCCGGCCTGCGGCAACCCCGACATCGCGCCCGTGGGCCGCGGCACCGAGCGGCTCGAGGAGCACCTGGCCGAGCTGTTCGCGGGCGTGAAGCATGCGGACGGCAGCGCGGTGCGCATCGCGCGCATCGACGCCGACAGCACCAAGAAGCAAGGCGCGCTCGAATCGCAACTGGCCGCCGTGCATGCGGGCGAGGTCGACGTGCTCGTCGGCACGCAGATGATCGCCAAGGGCCACGACTTCCGCCGCATCACGCTGGTGGCCGCCGTGAACCCCGACGGCGCGCTGTTCTCCAGCGACTTCCGCGCGCCCGAGCGCCTGTTCAGCCTCTTGATGCAGTCGGCCGGCCGCGCGGGCCGCGACGCCGCCTACCTCGCGGCGCAAGGCGCCAAGGCCGAGATGTGGATCCAGACGCACCACGCGCCGCACCCGCTGTTCGCGGCGCTGCGCCGGCACGACTACGAGGCCTTCGCCAAGCAGCAGCTCGAAGAACGCCAGGCCGCCGCCATGCCGCCCTTCGCGTTCCAGGCGCTGGTGCGCGCCGACGCGCGCGAGCAGGCGGTGGCGCAGGGCTTCCTGAACCTCGCGGCCGACCAGGCCGAGGCGCTGCCCGGTGCGGACCTGGTCACGCGCTACCCGGCGGTGCCGCTGGCGATCCAGCGCGTGGCGAACGTGGAGCGCGCGCAGATGCTCATCGAAAGCCCGTCACGCGCCGCGCTGCAACGCCTGCTGGCCGCCTGGCAGCCGCTGCTGCACGAACTGCGGCGCACGCCCGAGGGCAAGGGCGTGATCCGCTGGCTGGTGGACGTGGACCCGCACAGCATCTGAGCGAGGCGCGCGTGCCTGCGCCTGCCTCAGCGCGGGCGCAGGATGCGGTTGCGCAGGCCTTCGGGCTTGTGCAGCAAGGGCGCGGCGGGGCCGGCGACGGCACGCTTGGCGAGGCGCCCGGCCGGTGCGACGGGGCAGGCCCCCGAGACCTGGTGCGCCAGTGCGGCGGCCAGGCGCGCCTCCTGCGGATCGCCGAGCGCACGGCCGAAATCGTCGGGCACGAAGCAGGTGGGCGCAATGCCATCGGGGTAGTCGCCGAAGCCCTTGGCGTTCACGCCCTGGAACTGCACGCTGAAGTAGGTGGTGCCGCAGTTGTCCTCAGGATAGAAGCCGTAGGGCTTGCCGCAGGTGGTGTCGCCGATCTGGACCACGTCGATGTCGATGCCGCGCAGGCCGTTGATGAACGCCTCGCTGGCCGAGCAGGTGTCGGGGCCCGTGAGCACGTAGACGCGCCGCAGGTCGAGGCTGGGCAGCGGAAGGGGCGGGTCGATGGGAGAAAGAAAGCCCAGGGTGGTGGCCCAGAACGGCGTGGGCGCGAGCGTGTTGCCAGTCACCGGATCGCGCTCGGTGTGCTTGTTGTTGAACCGCACGGTCTCGAAGGTCTTGCCGCGCGTCTGCGTCTCGCCGGCGACCATGAAGCCCAGTTGACTGGCCAGGTCCAGATAGCCGCCGCCGTTGTAGCGCAGGTCGACGACCAGCTCGGTGGCCCGCTGCGCGCGCAGCCACTCCATGGCGGCCTTCAGTTGCAGTTCCGCCGTGCCGATGTGGTCGTTGAATTGCAGGTAGCCAACCGTGCGGCCCGCGTTCGGGAGCGTCTTGACGTTCTGGACGGGGGTCGAGATCACCGGCGCCGCCGTCAGCGTGATGTCGCGCGGGGTGTTGCTGCCCGCGTCGACGACGGTGAACCGCGTGGACGTCCCCGGTGCAGCGCCAAAGAGCGCCGCGTTGATGACATCGACGCCTTCCTGCGTGGGGTCGTTCACGAAATCGACGCCGTTGACCCCGAGCACCCGGGCGCCGCGCGACAAGCCGGCGCCCGTCGTGGCCGCGGGAGAGCCGGGCTCCACGTACGCCACGCGCAGATCGCGCGGCGGGGAGAGGGCAAAGAAAGCCCACTGCGCGCCGTATCCGACGGACGAGCCGGCGCCCGAGAGCGCATTCCACTCCTCGGTGGTGTAGGTGAAATGGAACTGGTCCTTGTCCCTGCCCGAAGGCGTCACGGCGTGGGTCTTGAGCAGGTCGAAATAGTCGGCCGTGGCGTACAGCGCCGGGTCCAGGTCCGGCACCTCGTCGTACCAGAGGTAGGTGTCGTTGGTCCACGACCGCAGCCAGTTGTTCTCGTCGAGCGTGCGGCCGGTCTTGTCGGCGAAGGGCTTGCCGTCGGGGTCGGTGCCGGTGCGCGGCGCCGCGCAGCGGTCCTTGTAGAGGCTCGCGGTCCGGAACACGCCCTCGACCCAGGGCGCGTTGCGCAAGGCATCGCCGTCGTCGGGCACGTCGGGCGGCGTCGCGGGCGGGGTGGTGGCAGGCGGCGGGGTGGCCGTGCCGCTGTTCGGCCAGAAGCTGACGGCCGAGCCCCCGTCTCCCCCGCCGCCGCAGGCGACGAGCACGGCCATCGGGACGGCCAGCAGCAGAAGACGGGCGAGACGAAAACGCAGAGGGAAAAGAGGCACGGCGAGATTCCTGGAGGGCGGTAAGGCGCCGCCATCCTAGGAAGCTCTGCGTCGTTGCGCATTGGACCAAAGTCCTAGGCGCTGCACGAACGCGCCGCGCCGGTCGTCAGTGGTAGCCGGTGGGCTCCTTGCCCATGTCGACGTAGCGCAGCTCGTTGTGCCGTCGCCGCGCAATGCTGTTCGGCCAGGCGAACACGACGAGGCTCAGCGCGGCCAGCGCGAGCGCGGCGCCCGTGCCGATCGTGCCGGCATGCCAGAACCAGCCCACCGCAGCGAGCCAGGCCAACCACATCAGGATGCGAACCAGTATTGCCATCGCGCGCCCCACTTGGACCCTTCACACCTTGGACCCGGAACCACTGTAGCAGTGCAACTGCATACGCAAGCATTCATCTGAAGAGATAACGCACGGTATGCCTTAAGACATGCCCTGGGATTACCCCGAAATAATCTGCAAAAAGAGTTGACGGTACCCCCGCCCTTGCACAAGCTGTGCCTGTGCGGTTCCATCGCTGGGTCCGCGGTGTTTCGTGCCCGCTCGCTTGATGCAAAGGTCGCCGTGAAATCGTCGTCTCTTCTGGCTGGGGTTGCTGTGGCTGTCGCCGTGTCGCTTTCGTACCTTGCCGCTGCAGGGTCCGCGGGCGCGGCGGAGCTCGAACTGCAGGGTCGGCGGCTGGTGGTGTCGGGCACGCTCGACGGCAGCAAGGTCAAGGCCTTCACCGAACTCCTGAGCAGCGGCACGGTGCGCACCGTGGTCTTCGAAGACTCGTTCGGCGGCACCGCCGAAGCGGCCGGCGCGTACGCCGACGCGATCCGCGAGAGCGGCGTACAGACCGAGGTGCGCGGCCATTGCATGGCGGCCTGCGCCTACGCCTTCCTGGCCGGCAAGACGCACCGCTTCGGGCACGGCCTGCAGGTCAACGGCATCCTGGTGCCGGTGGCGACCCGCCCCACGGCGGCCGAGCTGGCGGTGCGCTGGCGCGGCGAGGAAGCCCGCAAGACGCTGGCCGATTTCACGCCCGCCCCCGGCGCCACCGACGCGGCCCGCCCGATGGAAGCCACCGCGCCCGCGCCCAAGGACAACTGGCAGCCCGACCACGGCGTGCTCTTCACGGCCAGCCCGACGCTGTTCGGCCGCATCTACAACACCTACTACTGCGACGGCACGCAGGGCCGCGACTTCTCGAAGTGCGAGCGGCTCTCCGACGCCGACCCGTACAAGCTCGGCGTGCTGACCGAGTGACGCCCCCGGTCAGCGCAGCGCGCCGACCGCCACCGGGAAGGTGAAGAACGCCGCCACCGTCGTCCACAGGATGATGCGTGCGATGCGGCCGTTGTCGGCGCCGAAGCGCTCGGCCAGCATCGACACGTTGCTCGCGCTCGGCAGCGCCGCGACCAGCACGATCACGGCCAGCGCCGACGGTGCCAGCGGCAGCCCCAGCGCGATGGCGCCACGCCCCAGCGCCCAGACCGCCAGCGGGTGCAGCACCAGCTTCACCAGCACCACGGGCAGCACGTCGGCCAGCGGCGCTTTCGGCGCGGGCCCGGCGCCGGTGCCCATCGCCGCCGCCACCATGGCGCTGGCGCCGTGCTCGCGCGCCAGCAGCGCCGAGCGTGCCAGCACCGCGCCGATGGTGAAGAGCGCCACGGGCGAGGCCGCGTCGGCCAGCATGGCGATGGTGCGTTCGACCGGCCCGGGCAGTTGCCAGCGCACCGCCGACAGCAGCACGCCCAGCAGGATCGACCACGGCATCGGGTTCACGAGGATGCCGCGCAGCGCCTTGCGCGCGGCCAGCGTGGCGCCGTGCCGGCCCGCGCTGCCGGCCCCGTCGAGCCGTGACAGCGCGATGCACAGCGACGAGGTCACGACCAGGTCGAACGCGATGGTGATGATGATCGGCCCGGCGGCCTGCGCGCCCAGCAGCGCCACCAGCAGCGGAACGCCCATGAAACCGGTGTTCGGAAAGGCCGCCACCAGCGCGCCGAAGGCCGCGTCGTTCCAGCCGATACGCACATTGCGCGTGAACAGCACCACGCCCGCCACCACGGCCAGCGCGCAGATGCCCCAAATCAGTGCAACGCTGCCGTCCAGCAGCTGCGCGATGGGCGTGCCGGCGCCGAAGCGCAGCAGCATGCAGGGCAGCGCGAAATACAGCACGAAGGTGTTGAGCCCCGGGATCGCATCCAGCGGCAGGATGCGGGTGCGGGCGGCGGCGTAACCGGCCGCGATCAGGGCGAAGAAAGGAAAAGTAACAAGGAAAACAGGCAGCACGCCGGCATTGTCGTCCTCCTTCGTCGCGCGATGCCCGCTGACACGGACGGCCGCAGCCGGGCCCGTATCATTGCCCGCTTTGCGACGGCCGCGCCCTGCGGCCCCTCCTGCCTTTTTCGCGTTCCCGCTTTCCCGGTTCCCCCTCCCCCATGTCCCACGGTCTCAATCTCGCCCAGCAAGAAGCGGTCAACTACATGCACGGTCCCTGTCTGGTGCTCGCGGGTGCGGGCTCGGGCAAGACGCGCGTGATCACGCACAAGATCGGCCGGCTGATCCAGTCGGGCCTGAAGCCCGAGCGCATCGCGGCCATCACCTTCACGAACAAGGCCGCCGCCGAAATGCGCGAGCGCGCCAAGGACCTGATCGGGCGCGACGCGCGCAAGGTGGTGGTGTGCACCTTCCACGCACTGGGCGTGCGCATGATGCGAGAAGACGGCCACGTGCTGGGCCTGAAGAAGGCCTTCAGCATCCTGGACGCCGACGACGTCACCAAGATATTGAAAGACTGCGGCGGCACCGTCGACATCGCCACCGCCCGCATCTGGCAGTGGACGATCAGCAAGTGGAAGAACATGGGCCTGAACGCTGCGCAGGCCGCGGCCGCCGCGGTGGACGACAACGAGCGCATCACGGCCGAGATCATGGTCCAGTACGAAGAGCGGCTGCAGGCCTACCAGAGCGTGGACTTCGACGACCTCATCGGCATGCCGCTGAAGCTGCTGTACGAGTTCCCCGAGGTGCGCGCGAAGTGGCAGGCCATGCTGGGCCACATCCTGGTCGACGAATACCAGGACACCAACGCCACGCAGTACGAAGTGCTCAAGGCGCTGGCCGGCGAGCGCGGCCAGTTCACGGCAGTGGGCGACGACGACCAGTCGATCTACGGCTGGCGCGGCGCCACGCTGGACAACCTGAAGAAGCTGCCGGTCGACTACCCGACGCTCAAGGTCATCAAGCTGGAGCAGAACTACCGCTCCACCAGCGCCATTCTTCGCGCGGCCAACAACGTGATCGGCCCCAACCCCAAGCTGTTTCCGAAGACGCTGTTCTCCGAGCTCGGCGAAGGCGAGCCGGTGCGCATCGTCGATGCCGACACCGAGCTGCACGAGGCCGAGCGCACGGTGGCGCGCATCATCAGCCTGCGCGCGGGCGACACGGTGTCGCAGGGCAAGCAGTACAAGGAGTTCCGCGACTTCGCGATCCTGTACCGCGCCAACCACCAGGCGCGCATCTTCGAGCAGGCCCTGCGCAAGGCACAGATTCCCTACAAGGTGTCGGGCGGCCAGAGCTTCTTCGACCGCGCCGAGATCAAGGACCTGTGCGGCTGGTTCCGCCTGTGGGTCAACAACGATGACGACCCGGCGTTCCTGCGCGCCATCACCACGCCCAAGCGCGGCATCGGCCACACCACGCTGGCCAGCCTGGGCAGCTTCGCGAGCCAGTACAAGCTGAGCCTGTTCGCGGCGCTGTTCAGCCCCTCGCTGCCGAGCGTGATCCCCAAGCGCACGCTTGATGGCGTGCACGAGTTCGGCCGCTACATCAACGACCTGGAATACCGCGCACGCCGCACCATGGGCGCCGAAGCCTCGCGCGCCTTCATGCTCGAGTGGCTCAAGGAGATCGACTACGAGCGCCATCTGTACGAAGGCGAGGACAGCGAGGCCGCAGCCGCCACGCGCTGGACCAACGTGCTGGAGTTCGTCGACTGGATGTCGCAACGCGCCGGCGGTTCGCTCGACGACGCCTCGGGTGCCGACGACACGAACCCGAACGAACACAAGAGCCTGCTCGAGGTGGCGCAGACCATCTCGCTGCTGTCGACCATCAGCGAGCGCGAGCAGGACCAGAACGTGGTCACGCTCTCGACGCTGCATGCGTCCAAGGGCCTGGAGTGGCCGCACGTGATGCTCATCGGCGTGACCGAGGGCCTGCTGCCCTTCAAGCTCGACGACGACAACGGCCGCCAGAAGGTGGTGAGCGACGAGACCACGCAGCGCCTGCAGGAAGAGCGCCGCCTCATGTACGTGGGCATCACGCGCGCGCAGCGCAGCCTGGCCGTGAGCTGGACCAAGAAGCGCAAGCAGGGCCGCGACATGGTGCCCTGCATGCCCAGCCGCTTCATCGCCGAGATGGGCCTGGACAAGGCCACGACCAAGGAAGACCCGCGCGAGAAACTGAAGGCGCTGCGCGCCGAGTTCGCACGCAAGGCGCTGGACAGCGCGGCCAAGGCCGCCGCCACGCCATGAGGACGACGGCGACGGTCGCAGTCGCGCTGCTTGCCGCCGCCCTCGCGGCCGGTTGCGCCACGCCCCGCGACCCCAACTGCCCCGCCGACGCGCGCGAGCTGCCGCTGCAGGCGCTGTACGGCCAGTGGGACGCCCGCTTCGACGACCTGCCCGGCACGGCCGTCGTGCAGCTGGGCAAGCACCCCGAATACGCCGGCGTGCGCGGCACCATCACGCGCCGCGCCGATGCCTCGACGAAGACCACCGTCGCGCAGCTCGCGGGCGATGTCGACGACGAGGGCGCGCTGTCCATCGACGAATCGCTGGACGGCCGCGCCATCAGCGGCGTCTGGTCGGGCACCTTGCAGCCCGGCGCCTGCGGCCGCGAGTTCCGCGGCACGTGGCGCGATGCCGCGACCGAGCGCACGCACCCGTTCGTGCTGCGCAAGACCGTCGCACAGGAAGGAAAGCCATGAAGACGACACGACGACACCCTGCTTCTCTGTTCACGCTGCGCACCGTGGCTGCCGTGGCCGCATGCCTCGGCGCCGCATCTGTCGCACAAGCACAAGCCGTCGACAAGCCCGCCAGTCCGCTGGCCGATGCACAACTCACCTGGCAGCAGTGCGCCGCGCTCGGCGCGAACAACGAGGCACGCCTGGCCTGCTACGACCGCTGGTCGCAACAACAGACGCTGCCCTCGGTGTCGGTGCCCGTGGCGCCCCCGGTGCTCGCGAGCACGCAGCCGCCGGTGGACGGCACGATTCCGGCCACGCGCGTGGTCTCGGTCGCCACCACCGAAGGCTGCCGCGACCGCCAGTACTCGACACTGTCGCGCTTCTGGGAACTCGAGAACGCCACCGACTGCGGCACCTTCGGCTTCCGCGGCTACCGCCCGCTCACGGTGTCGGCCTCGGCCGCCACCGACAAGCCCCAGCCGCCCACCTCGCCGTCGGCCGGCCACACGGCCGAGCCCGTGGCCTACCAGGCCAACGAGATGCGCATCGGCCTGTCGGTGCGCACCAAGCTCGCGCAGGGCATGCTCACGCAGAACGACCCGATCAAGAAGGACTCGCTGTGGTTCGCGTACTCGCAGCAGTCGACCTGGCAGCTGTTCAACGGCTCGATCTCGCGGCCCTTCCGCACCACCGACCACGAACCCGAGCTGATGTATGTCTACCCGACCGACGTCCACCTGCCCGGCGGCTGGCGCTGGCGCTATGCGGGCGTGGGCATCGTGCACCAGTCGAACGGCCAGAGCCTGCCGCTGTCGCGCAGCTGGAACCGCGTGTACCTGATGGGCGGCGCCGAGCTCGACGACCGCTTCACCGTCACGGGCCGCGTCTGGCAGCGCATGTCCGAAAGCGCCGCGAAGGACGACAACCCCGACATCGCCGACTACATCGGTCGCGCCGAAGTCACGGGCCGCTGGAACCTCAACCGCGACAACCAGCTGGGCATCACGGTGCGCAACAACCTGCGCGACAGCGGCCGCGGTTCGGTGCGCCTCGAATGGCTGAAGGCCATCGGCGACCCGACCAAGAGCAACCTGCGCTTCCACACGCAGCTGTTCCATGGCTATGGCGACACGCTGGTGGACTACAACCGCAAGCGCACGGTGCTGAGCATCGGCCTCAGCCTCGTCGATTTCTGATCTTCATCCTCACATCCAGGCCCCACAGATGAGTGCAGACCTCACCCCCGTCGATGCCACGCAGCGCGAGATCATCGCGGCCCTGCACGTGGCGCCCGTCTTCGATGCCGCCGCCGAACTCGCGCGGCGCACCGACTTCCTCGCCGACTACCTGCGCAGCACCGGCCTGAAGACGCTGGTGCTGGGCATCAGCGGCGGCGTCGATTCGCTGACCGCCGGCTGCCTCGCGCAGCGCGCGGTCGAGAAGCTGCGCGCCGAAGGCCGCGACGCCACCTTCATCGCGATGCGCCTGCCCTACGGCGTGCAGCGCGACGAGGCCGAGGCGCAGGCCGGGCTGGCGGTGATCCGCCCCGACCGCCTGCTGACGGTGGACATCCGCCCCGCCGCCGATGCGATGCTGGCCGCGCTGCGCGCCGGCGGGCAGGCTTTTCGCGACGCGGCGCACGAGGACTTCGTGCTCGGCAACATCAAGGCGCGCCAGCGCATGATTGCGCAGTTCGCGGTGGCCGGCGCGCACGACGGCCTCGTGATCGGCACCGACCACGCGGCCGAAGCCCTCATGGGTTTCTTCACCAAGTTCGGCGACGGCGCGGCCGACATCACGCCACTCACCGGCCTCAACAAGCGCCGCGTGCGCGCCGTGGCGCAGCTGCTGGGCGCGCCCGATGCGCTGGTCTACAAGGTGCCCACCGCCGACCTCGAGTCGCTGGTGCCGGGCAAGCCCGACGAAGACGCCTTCGGCGTGAGCTACGAGCAGATCGACGATTTCCTCGAAGGCAAGCCGGTGTCGGCTGCAGCGCGCGCGGTGATTCTTTCGACGCATCGCAAGAGCGCCCACAAGCGGGCGCTGCCCGTCGAACCGTTGGCGCCCACCGCATCACACTGACATGTCGCGCCAACGGCGAAAATGCACTGAACTAGTGTGCATGTGAACTAGCGACGGCAAAAAAACTCTCCAGAAAAGCTGTCGCTGCAGCGCGAAAACGGGTACGTGCTGCGCGCGGTCTACGGGCAGGACTACCAGCTGGTGCCTGTCTCCTCGCCGGCGCCGTCGTATCGCATGTGAGATCCGGGGTGCGACGGCACCCTCGCGCATCAAGAGAAAAAAGCGATCGCTTCGGACGGTCGCTTTTCTTTTTTGGGGGTGTGGCTTCTTGCGGGTCCGAGGGCTGCGCAGAAGTTCGCAAGACCACCAAGCTCAGGGCCGCGGCGTCCGCCCCTCGCGCTGCCGCATGCGCCACTCCCCGACGAAGTAGTCGGCGCGAAACTTCAACCGTGCGATCACGGCCTCGCGGGTCGGCTGCTGTGCAATCACCAGCACGCATCGAGGCTCGTTGCCCTCGCGAAGTTCCGCCTTGCCCGAACAGGCGCCTTCGGCGGATTGCTGCAGTTCGAGCCAGCAACTCCACCCGTCGGGCAGATCGAGATCAATGCGTGTGGCGGCCATGGCGACCGGAGGATAAGTCGGTGCGGCGCAACCGCTCAATCCCCCAACATTGACCCTCCTCGCCGTGGGTGGGATGCCGCGGTCGCCGGGCGCAATGTCGGCGTCGACCGACATCGCCGCGCGCCGTCTGTCCTCATGACCGCCACGTCGCGCGATCTACGCTGATGCCCACGAATAGAAGGCGCCGCGCCGTGCACGACGCATGCAGCCCATGCCGTTTCCACTCCCGACCCCACACAACCACCCCAAGGACATCAGCCCGTTGACGACCGCCACCGCCCCCGTTCCCGCCGGCCTTCCCGGCACCCACACGCCAGGCCCGACGCCGCACCGCTGGCAGTTCATCCGTGCGGGCGGCGTAGACCAGATGGTGTTCCGCAACGGCGAGGACATCGCACGCATCGCCGAGCTCGACCAGAAACTGTGGGTCGCACTCGCCTGCCCCACGCGCGGCATCGACTTCGATGCGCGCACGCTCGACCTCATCGACACCGACGGCGACGGCCGCGTGCGACCGCCCGAGGTCATCGCGGCCTGCCAGTGGGCCTGCGAGCGGCTGCGCAGCGCCGACGTGCTGCTCGCGGGCGGCGGCACGCTGTCGCTGGACGACCTCGACGACACGCGCGCACCGGGCGCCGACCTCGCGAAGGAAGGCCGACGCATCCTCGACCTGCTCGGCAAGCAGGACACGCACACGCTGACCCTCGCCGACATCGCCGATCGCGGCGAATGGCTGGCCGCGATGCGCTTCAACGGCGACGGCGTGGTCACGCCGGCCACGGCCGGCACCGACGACGCGCTGCGCGCCACCATCGAGGACGCGATGCGCACCCACGGCAGCACGCCCGACCGGCACGAACAGACGCCCGGCCTGGATCGCGCACGCGCCGAGGCCTTCATGGCCGAGGCACAGGCGGTCCGCGACTGGCATGCGCAGGGCGACGCAGAGGCCCTGCTGCCGCTGGGCGCGCGCACGCTGGCTGCGGCCGAGGCCTTGCGCGCGGTCACGGCGAAGGTCGACGACTTCTTCGCGCGCTGCCGCGTGGCCGCCTACGACGTGCAGGCGGTGGCGGCGCTCAACCCCTCGCCCGAGGCCTACGACGCGCTCGCGGGGCGCACCTTCGATGCGAGCGTGCAGCCGGTGGCCGAGTTGCCGCTGGCGCCGGTGACGCCCCATCGCTCGTTGCCGCTGGGCGGTGCGAGCCTCAATCCCGCCTGGGCCGAGGCCATGGCCGCGTTCGCGCGCGATGCGGTGGCGCCGTTGCTCGGCGAACGCGACACACTCGAAGAAGCCCAGTGGCAAGCGCTGCGCGAGCGGCTCGCACCTTGCGACGCGTGGATCGCCGCGCGCCCTGACAACGCGCTCGCGGGCCTGCCGCGCGAACGCCTCGACGCCTTGCTCGCGACACGCGATGCGTTGTTCGCGCTCATTGCCGAAGACGAGGCCGCCGAGCACCACAACCGGCTGCTGACCGATCTCGAGAAACTGCTGCGGCTGCAGCGGGACCTGCGCGTGCTGCTGCACAACTTCGTGTCGTTCAAGGCGTTCTACCGGCGCGAGGGCGCGATCTTCCAGGCGGGCACGCTCTACCTCGACGGGCGCAGCTGCGAGCTCACGGTGCAGGTGCAGGACACCGCGCGCCACGCCGCGCTGGCCGGCCTGGCGAAGACCTGCCTCGCGTACTGCGACTGCACGCGCCAGGGAGAGAAGATGAGCATCGTCGCCGCCTTCACGGCCGGCGACGTCGACTTCCTTTTCGCCGGACGCAACGGCGTGTTCTACGACCGCCAGGGCCGCGACTGGGACGCCACCGTCACCAAGCTAATCGAGAACCCCACGAGCGTCGCGCAGGCCTTCTTCGCGCCCTACAAGAAGTTCGTGCGGCTGATCGAGGAGCAGGTCGCGAAGCGCGCGGCGGCCAGCGAAGCCGGCTCGCAGAGCGCGTTGCAGACGCTGGCCGGACGCGTCGCCACCGCCGACCAACCGACCGACGCGGCGGCCTCGTCGACGAAGACGCCGGCCAAGCCGGGACCGATCCTGCCCACCGCCAGCCGCATCGACGTTGGCACCGTGGCCGCCATCGGCGTGGCGCTGGGCAGCATCAGTGCGGTGCTGGTCGGCATCTTCGGCAAGTTCGTCGACCTGGGACAATGGATACCGGTGGCGCTCGTCGGCATCGTGATCGCGATCTCGGGACCGAGCATGCTGATCGCGTGGCTCAAGCTGCGCCAGCGCAGCCTGGGTCCGATCCTCGATGCGAGCGGATGGGCCATCAATGGCCGCATGAAGGTCAATGTGCGCCTGGGCGGCATGCTGTCTCAGACGGCACGCGTGCCACCGGGCGCCCAGCGCATCGCGCCCGATCCGTACCGCCAGCGGCACGGCCTCGCGGGCGCGCTGGCCGTCACCTGCGTGGTCGGCGCGGTGTTGCTGCTGGCGTGGCGCATGGACTGGCTCGATCCTCGGTTGCCGCCGCGGCTGCAGCATGATCGGGCGACCGCAACCACACCGGGCGCATGACACACATGACCATCGACTGGCACCTCGAACGCTTCGTGGCGGCGCAAGAGCCCGTCTACGCCCAGGTCTGCGCGGAACTCGCGGCGGGACGCAAGCGCACGCACTGGATGTGGTTCGTGTTTCCTCAACTGAAGGCGCTGGGCCGCAGTGCGACCGCACAGTTCTTCGGCCTCTACGGTGCCGCCGAGACGACGGCGTACTGGCAGCACGCCGTGCTCGGTGAGCGACTGCGCCGCTGCGCGGAACTGGTGCGCGCCCTGCCCGGCACCGATGCGCACCAGGTCTTCGGCTCGCCGGACGACCTCAAGCTGCGCTCCTGCATGACGCTGTTCGAGATCGTGGCGCCTGAAGCCCTCGTGTTCGGCGATGTGCTGGCGCAGTACTTCAACGGCGCGCGGGACGACGCGACGATCGCGCTCATCCGAGCTGCGTGATCAGAACCGGCCCTGGCCGTCGCCCGTGCGGTCATGCGCCCAGCGAACGGCTTGCTGCTCGGCGTGGCGCAGCGCCTCGGCTTCGCTGCCGTACGCGACGTTGTCCGTGTCGGGCGGCAAGCGCTGCTCCGCGCCTTCGACGTCGCCGCTCGCTGCGCGGCGCACGAAAACCACCAGCCGAGGTAGCTGAAAGTGAGAAGGCGCTCTCCGACGCCGTCCGCAACTTCCGTCGCGGACGGCGCAGTGGGCATGACTAGCGCGTGGCTGTCACCGGTCATGGTGAAAGGCATCCCGAGGTGCCGGCCGGTCAGCCCTTGGCGCTGCGGAATTGATCGCGCAGGCCCTTGATCTGGTCATGGTTGGCTTGCGCGCCGTCGGCCTGGCGCTGCACCAGCATGTGCACCTCGGCCGGCAGGTCGGCCTTGAGGGCCTTGCGGTAACGCGCGAGTGCCGCGTCTTCGCCGCGCTCGCATTCCTCGAGCATCGACAGCGCGCTGTTCGCGCCGACCGCGCCCTTCACATGCACCCAGCCGCGATGCACGGCACCGCTGATCGTGCCGCCATCGTCGGGTTTGCCGCCGAGCTGGCGGATGAGTGCGACGAGTTCGGACGCCGCGCTGGCGCATTGTGAAGCGCGGCCTTCGAACACCGGCTTCAGTTGCGCCGAGTCAACTTCCTTCGCGCAGGCGCGAAAGCCGTACTCGCCGTCGCGCGCGTTCTCCAGAAGGTCGTTCAGAACGTCGATCACCTGATCGTTGGACACCGCGTCCGCGGTGGTTGCCTGGGTATCGTTGACCATGGGTGGTTGCTCCTTGAAGGCCGGTCGCCAAAGCGAGGGCCGGGTTGAGAAAGAAAGACTGCAATGAGCCTTCATGGTCGACACGGTGCGGGAAGCGCCCTGTCGTCTCGACCCGACGACGCGTGTAAGCCGTGTCCGAGGCCACGGCCACACGCCGCTATGCGCCGACAGCCTCAGGGGAATTGCGATGCCATGCGAGGCGGGCGTCGGCTGACGCGCTCGCGCGCACCGTCGCGGCAGCATCGCCCCGACTGGAGGACACGCGCATGGAGCGACTCTTTGATTCCTTCGCCAACACCGTCGCACGCTGGACGGGCAGCCCGGCGGCCTTCCTGGTCTGCGTGGTCGTCGTCGTGGCCTGGGCGGTCGCGGGGCCGTTCTTCGGCTTTTCGGAAACGTGGCAGCTGGTGATCAACACGGGCACCACCATCGTCACCTTCCTCATGGTGTTCCTGATCCAGAACACGCAGAACCGCGACAGCGTCGCCCTGCAGACCAAGCTCGACGAACTGATCCGCACCTCCGACGCGGAGGACGACTTCATCGGCATCGAGCGACTCACGGACAAGGAGTTGATCGCGCTGCACGCGCGCTGCGAGGCGGCGGCGAAGCAGAGCCAGGCGACGCTGGCGAAGACGCGGGCCGAACGCAGGCGCCGCGGGCATGACGACATCAACGGGGATCGGGCCGGATAGCGGGAGCGAGATTCCCCAAACACGGCGCCAAAATGCAAAAAGCCCAACCTGGGAAGGTCGGGCTTTTTGACTGAATTTGGTGGCCTGGGGCGGAATCGAACCACCGACACGCGGATTTTCAATCCGCTGCTCTACCAACTGAGCTACCGGGCCATTGTGTGCAGCCTTAAATTATACAGCGCTTCTGCGGCCTCGGGAAAGATCCACACCCAATTGTTTGAGTTTTCTGTACAGGTGGGTGCGCTCGAGGCCGGTTTTCTCGGCCACGCGGGTCATCGAACCGTTCTCCATCGCCAGGTGGAACTCGAAGTAGGCCTTCTCGAAACCGTCGCGCGCATCGCGCAGCGGGCGGTCGAGGTCGAAGCTCTGGGTCGACTGCGGACCCGCGTCGGCCACCGGCACGGCCGCCAGCGACGCCATCAGCAGGCTGTCGCCCGTGGTCGTGATGGCGGCGGCCTGGTGGGCGCCCGTGGGCGGCGGCACCACGCCGGCGGCGGTGCGGCGAGCGCTCTCGCGCGCCAGCCCCTGCTCCACCGCCTTGAGCAGCTTCTGCAGCGTGATGGGTTTTTCGAGGAACGCGAAGGCGCCGATACGCGTGGCATCGACCGCGGTGTCGATGGTGGCGTGGCCGCTCATCATGATGACCGGCATGCTCAGCAGGCCCGCGGTGGACCACTCCTTGAGCAAGGTGACGCCGTCGGTGTCCGGCATCCAGATGTCGAGCAGCACGAGATCGGGCCGGGCGCGTTGTCGGGCCGCGCGGGCTTCGGCGGCGTTTTCCGCGAGCTCCACGTTGTGGCCTTCGTCATTGAGAATTTCGAAGAGCAGGTCCCTGATGCCCAGCTCGTCATCGACCACGAGAATGTTTGCCATGAGTGCTGCTTGTTGTATGCGCTGGTGTGTATTGATCCGCTCCCGATCCAGCCCCTATGCGCTGGATTCGCCGGTACTCAGGCGGACGAAGATTTCGAATCTTCGGTGTGAGCGACCGCTGCCCGCGGTTCGCCTGCCAGCGCGAATGATAGCGAGACTTGCGCCCCCGCCACAGCCCCGTCGACGACACGGTTGGAAAGCTCGATGCGCGCGCCGTGTTCGTCGGCGATCTTCTTGACGACGGCCAGGCCCAAACCGGTACCTTTTGTTTTCGTCGTGACGTAGGGTTCGAAGGCGCGCTTGAGAATGTTTTCGGCAAAGCCAGGCCCGCTGTCCTGCACGGTGAGGCGCACGCGCTGACCCGAATCGCCCAGCCGGGTGCGGATGACGACCTCGCCCACCCGGCCCGTGCCGCTGGCGGCGGCCTCGGCGGCGTCCTGTGCGTTCTGCAACAGGTTGTGCACGACCTGGCGGATCTGCTGTTCATCGCCGCGCACGGGCGGGCAGCGCTCGTCGAGCTCCGAGCGCAGCGTGATCGGCAGGTTCTCGGCGTGATACAGCTGCAGCACATCGGCCAGCAGGGCATTGAGGTCGACCGGCTTGAGGTCGGCCGCGGGCAGCCGGGCGTAGTCGCGGAATTCGTTCACCAGCCGCTTCATCGCATCGACCTGGTCGACGATGGTCTTGACCGACTTCACCAGGATGGCCTGCTCGGGCGGCTCGACCTTGCCCGAGAGCTTCATCTCGAGCCGCTCGGCCGACAACTGGATCGGCGTGAGCGGGTTCTTGATCTCGTGCGCGAGGCGGCGCGCCACCTCGCCCCAGGCCTGCGCACGCTGGGCCGAGACGATTTCGGAGATGTCGTCGAACACCAGCAGCCGCGCATCGCCCGGCAGCTCGGCGCCGCGCGCGACGATGTTGATGGCGTCGTCCTGCTGCGGCAGGTCGTTGCCGGTGGCGTGCAGCTCGAAGGCGTGCTGCCAGTGATCGAGGCCGTGCTGCATGCGCTCGACCAGGAACTCGTCGAACTGCTGCTGCACCTTGGCGCCGAAATCGGCCAGCCCCGGCACATCGACCAGCGCCTTGCCTTCATAGGCGGCGAGCGGCGCGCGCAGCACGCGGGTGGCGCCCGGGTTGGTGGACAGGACGGTGCCCTTGGCGTCGAGCACGATCACGCCCGAGGTCAGGTTGTCCAGGATGGTCTGCAGGTTGCCGCGGGCGGCGTCCAGCTGGTCCATCGTCTTCTCGACCGCGCCGCGGGCGTCGGCCAGCTGCTGGGTCATGACGGCGAACGAGCGCGTGAGGCCACCCAGCTCGTCCTTGCCCTGCAGCACGGCGGTGGGCCGCAGGTCGCCGGCGGCCACCTGGCGCACGCCGTCGGCCAGCACGAGCAGCGGCCGTGCGAGCTGGTTGCCGAACAGCACGGCCAGCAGCACCGCGCCGAACACGGCGAGGAACAGGCTCAGCGTGAGCGTGCCGATGTACATGCGCCGCAGCCCCTCGCGCGCCAGCGCGCGCTCCTGGTATTCGCGGTTGGCTTCCTGCACGGCCAGGGCGTTGGCGACCACGGCCGGCGGCAGCGGCCGCGTGACCTGCAGGTAGCGCGGCGCGGTGTCGAAGTCGAAGCCCGGGCGCTGCACCATGGCCAGCGCGCGCACGCTGGCACTCGACGGCGTGGCGCTGGGCAAGGCGGTTTCTTCCAGGCCCTCGACGTGCGCGACGGCGCGGTCGGGCCGCACCTGGCGGAACTGCTGCGCCGTCGGCCGCTCGGGGTTGAGCTGGAAGCGCGACGCGCCCGCGCTGGCCACGAGCTGGCCCGAACCGGTCCAGAGGATCACGTCGCTGGCTTCGAGCTGGTCGCGGATGCGCTCCAGCAGCAGCCCCGCGCTCGCGTCGGGCACCTGCGACAGCTGGGCGCTGGCGGTGCGGGTCTTGGCGGCGAGGTCGTCGGACAGCGAATCGAGCGTGGCCCGGCCCAGGTTCAGGCCGGCATCGAGCGCGCCCTCGACCTTGACGTCGAACCAGCTCTCGATCGAGCGCGCGACGAACTGGTAGGACACCACGTAGACCAGCGCCCCCGGCACCACCCCCACGAGCGCGAAGATGGCCGCGAGCTTGATCAGTAGCCGGCTGCCGAACTTGCCCTGCCGCAGCCGCCGCAGCAGCCGGAACGCGACCCAGCCGATCACCAGCACCAGCAGCACGGCCACCACCACGTTGATGCCGAACAGGCGCACGTAGTAGCGCTCGTACAGCGCGCGGTTGTTGGTGGCCTGCGCGAGCAGGAACATCAGCACCAGGCCGATGGCCGTGACCATCGCGGCGCCGACGCCCACGGCCCAGCGCAGCGCGCGCGAGCGGCGGGCGGCAGGCGTGGCCGCGGCGCCGCTGCGCGGCTTGCTGCTCACCGCTGCTTCTCCAGCGGCAGCCGGGCGGTGCGCTCGGCGGCGATGTTCCACTCGGCCTGCCCGACCATGCCGATCTGGAAAGGACGCGGCAGCTGCGAGGTGTCGAGCCGGAAACGGAAGGTGACCTGGTGCAGCGGCTCGTCGCCGATTTCGGCGGCGTCGCCCAGCCGCAGCCGGCCGATGCGCTTGATGGCCTCGAGCGCGTCGCCGAGGCTGTCGAAGTTCTGGTTCAGCGAGATGCCGAAGCCGGCGGCGCCGGTGATCGGCACCGGCGACACATTCAGCCGCCAGCGGCGCGTGAGGGGCTGGTAGGCCAGCCGCATGTGGCGCGCCACCTGGGCGACCTTGCGGTCGGTCCAGTACCAGCGCTCCTGGAAGACCTCGGCCTCGGCCACGAAATAGATGGCGATGCCTTTGTCGAGCACGTCTTCCACCAGCGTGGGCAGCTCGAACTGCACGGCCGCGCTCAGGTAGACGCCGTCGTCGGCCTGCTCCAGGCGCATCTGGGTGATGGTGGCGCCGCCGGGCTTGCCCTGGGCGGTGGCGGCGGCCGGGAACAGGGCCATCCACAGGGCCCAGGCCAGCCACAGGCCGGCCAGCAGGATCGACCGGCGGCCGTCAGTACGGCGCGGGTTTTTCAAGCAGGGCGTAGAAGAAGCCGTCGTGGTCACCAGAGGGATTGTCCGGGACGCCACGGGCATTCGCCCCACTTTGGGGTAGCAAGTGTCCCGGGGACGGCAGCAAACGGGCGTCGGTGTTGCGTACAAGAAACGCATCAATTTGTTGCGAGCCTTCTTCGCGGAACACGGAACAGGTGCAGTAAAGCAGCCGGCCGCCGGGCCGCACGAGCGGCCAGAGCGCGGCCAGCAGCGTCGCCTGCTGGGTCGCCAGCTGGGCGGTGTCGCTCTCGCGGCGCAGCCAGCGCACGTCGGGATGGCGCCGCACGATGCCCGAAGCGGTGCAAGGGGCGTCCAGCAGGATGGCGTCGAACAGGGCGCCGTCCCACCAGTCGGCGGTGCGGCCGGCGTCGGCCACCACCACCTTGGCCTTCAGGCCGAGGCGCGCGAGCGTCTCGTCGATGCGGCGGCTGCGCACGGCGTCGACCTCCAGCGCGGTCACCTCGACGGCGCCGGGGCCGGCCCGTTCGATCAGGTGCGCGGTCTTGCCGCCGGGGGCGGCGCAGGCGTCCAGCACGCGCAGCGGCGCGGCGCCGGGCTTGGCCGGCAGCAGGCCGTCGAGCAGCAAGGGGGCCGCGAGCTGTGCGGCGGCGTCCTGCACCGAGCAGGCGCCGTCGGCGAAACCGGGCAGCTGCGGCACCGGGCGGGCCCGGGCCAGCTGCAGGCCGTCGGCGCCGACGCGCGTGGCCGCGAGGCCCACCGCTTCCAGTTCCAGCAGGTACGCGGCCGGCGTCGATTGCAGCGCGTTGACGCGCAAGGTCATCGGCGCCTGGGCGTTGTCGGCCGACAGCACGCGCTGCCAGTCGCGCGGGTGGTCGCGCTTGAGGCGTTCGATCCACCAGCGCGGGTGGTTCCACTGCGCGACCGGTTCGGTGTCGGTGGCGGCCACGAGCTCGTCGCGCTCGCGCAGGAAGCGGCGCAGGCAGGCGTTGATGAAGCTGGCTTGCGCCCGCGTGGCCGGGTTGCGCTTGGCGGCTTCCACGGCCTGGTCGACCAGCGTGAAGGGTTCGTAGGGGGCGTGGTCGCTGTGCCAGGCCAGCGCGAGCGCGGTGCACAGCAAGGCGTCGGGCAGCGGCGGCGGCGTGCGCTTGGCCAGGTGGCGGCGCAGCGCTTCGGCGCGGCCGAGCCAGCGCAGCACCTGGAAGCCCAGGGCCTGCACGCCGGGGCGCAGCGCGGGCTCGACGGCCTCGAACGCAACGGTGCCCGAGGTGCCGGCGCGAATCGACGCCAGCGCCCCTGCGGTCAGTTGCAGTTGGCGCCAGAGCGGCGGTTGTTGCGGCGCCGAGGAAGCGCTGCCCGAAGAAGGGTCGGAGGAAAGATCTGCTGGCAAGTTGGAGCCGATGGTAACGGGCGAGAAAGACAGCACGCCGCGCGGTGGGAATGGAAACGAAGGCGTTACCCGCCTGTCGTCGGGTCGAGGCAGGTCAGAGCAAGGGCGCCGCAGGCCGCAGTCGCACGATCCAGGCCACCAGCAGCGCCGGGAACTGGGCGATGCCCGCGTTGTACTGCGCCACGGCCTGGTTGAACTGGCCGCGTGCGATTTCCGCCGCCGCCGAGGGCTCGGGCCAGGCGATGGGCGCGGCCGGATCGGACGCGCCACCCAGGCCGGGCATCAGCGGCGCGGGCCGCGACAGCGTGCCGTCCGCATCGAACACCGTGACCGCGCCCGGGTACTGGCGCCGCCATGCCGCGATGAGCACCTGCAGCGCAGTGGCCAATGCCGCCATGCTGCCCGGGTCGAGCGGGCGCACCCGCGTCGCACCGAGCAGGGTCGCGAGCTGCGTCGTGGCGGCCTGCAGCGGGGCCACGGTGGGCGCGCCTTCGGGCGGCGACTCGGGCCGGGGCGCGGCGGTGATGCTGGCCTGGACGAAATCCAGCTGCTTGCGCAGCGCCACGTCGAGCACCGCGTAGGCCTGGAGCACGGCCGCGCGCAGCCGCACCAGCCGGTTGTACGCGCCCACAAACCAGAACAGCAGCAGCGCGACAACGAGCCATCCGGCCAGCGAATCGGGCAGGACGCTCATCGGAAACAGAACCTCTTGGTCATCGGTCGGAACCCTGCGAACACAAAGAAAAACGCCCCCCGACCGGAGCGGTCGGAGGGCGTGGGCAACCGGTCATGCCGGTGATGCTAACCAGTTATTCGGTCGCGGCGCCTTCGTTGGCGTCGACCGTGCTGGTCGCTGCATCGCTGTCGCCGGAGCCGGCCAGTTCGGCGGCTTCCGACTCGGCGATGGCGCGGCGCTCGGCCTCGTCCATGGCGTCCTTGACCTTGCGGGCCTGGTGGTACGCCATGCCGGTGCCTGCGGGAATCAGGCGGCCGACGATGACGTTTTCCTTCAGACCGCGCAGCTCGTCGCGCTTGCCCATGATCGCGGCTTCGGTCAGCACGCGCGTCGTTTCCTGGAACGAAGCGGCCGAGATGAACGAGTCGGTCGACAGCGACGCCTTCGTGATACCCAGCAGCAGGTTGGTGAACGTCGCGGGGATCTTGCCTTCGGCGCGCAGGGCGTCGTTGGTGTTGAGCATTTCGCTGCGTTCGACCTGTTCGCCGGAGATGTAGCTCGTGTCGCCGATGTTGTCGACCACGACGCGGCGCAGCATCTGGCGAACGATCACCTCGATGTGCTTGTCGTTGATCTTCACACCCTGCAAACGGTACACGTCCTGCACTTCGTCCACGATGTAGCGCGCGAGTTCTTCCGAACCCAGCAGGCGCAGGATGTCCTGCGGATCCGCCGGACCGTCGACCACGCTTTCGCCCTTGTTCACCACCTGGCCTTCGTGCACCAGGATGTTCTTTTCCTTCGGCACGAGGTCTTCGTAGACGCCGCCTTCGGGATCGGTGATCTGCAGGCGGATCTTGCCCTTGGTCTCTTTACCGAACGACACGGTACCGGTCATTTCGGCCAGCATGCCCTTGTCCTTCGGCGAACGGGCTTCGAACAGCTCGGCCACGCGCGGCAGACCGCCGGTGATGTCTCGGGTCTTCTGACCTTCGACCGGGATGCGTGCCAGCACTTCGCCGGGGCCCACGTCCTGGCCGTCGCGGATCTGCACCAGGGCGCCGATCGGGAAGCCGATCGTCACCGAGTGGTCGGTGCCGGGGATCTTCACTTCGAGGCCTTGGGCGTCGATCAGCTTGACCTGCGGACGCACGACCTTGGCAGCGCCGCGGCGCTTCGGGTCGATCACGACCAGGGTCGACAGACCGGTCACTTCGTCCACCTGCTTGGCGACCGTCAGGCCTTCCTCGACGTTCTCGAACTGCGCCTTGCCGGCGAACTCGGTAATGATCGGGCGGGTCAGCGGGTCCCAGTTGGCGAGCACGTGGCCGGCCTTGATCTGCTGGTCGGCCTTGACCGTCAGCGTGGCGCCGTACGGCACCTTGTGACGCTCGCGCTCACGGCCGTGCTCGTCATGGATGACGATCTCGCCCGAACGCGAAATCACAACCAGCTCGCCCTTGCTGTTGGTCACGTAGCGCATCGTGGCGTTGAAGCCGATCGAGCCGTTCGACTTGGCTTCCACGCTCGAGGCGATGGCAGCGCGCGAAGCGGCACCACCGATGTGGAAGGTACGCATCGTCAGCTGCGTGCCGGGTTCGCCGATGGACTGGGCAGCGATCACACCGACGGCTTCGCCGATGTTGATCAGGCCGCCGCGGCCCAGGTCGCGGCCGTAGCAGGTCGCGCAGATGCCGAAACGCGTTTCGCAGGTCAGCGCGGTGCGGACCTTGACTTCGTCGACGCCCTGGGCTTCCAGTGCTTCGATGTTGTCTTCGTCGAACATCTCGCCGGCCTTGAGCAGCACCGAACGGTTTTCCGGGTGCAGCACATCGTCCGCAGCCGAGCGGCCCAGGATTCGGTCGCGCAGCGACTCGATCACTTCACCACCTTCGACGATGGCGCGCATCAGGTAGCCGCCGTGCGTGCCGCAGTCCTGCTCGGTCACGACCAAGTCTTGCGTCACGTCGACCAGACGACGGGTCAGGTAACCCGAGTTCGCCGTCTTCAGCGCCGTGTCGGCCAGACCCTTACGGGCACCGTGGGTGGAGATGAAGTACTCCAACACGTTCAGGCCTTCGCGGAAGTTCGCGGTAATGGGCGTCTCGATGATCGAGCCGTCCGGCTTGGCCATCAGGCCCCGCATACCGGCCACCTGGCGAATCTGCGCTGCGGAACCGCGGGCGCCGGAGTCGGCCATCATGTAGATGGAGTTGAACGACTCCTGCTCGACTTCCTTGCCGTGGCGGTCGATGACCTTCTGCTTGGACAGCTTGGCCATCATGACCTTCGACACTTCGTCGCCGGCCTTGCCCCAGATGTCCACCACCTTGTTGTAGCGCTCGCCGGAGGTCACGAGACCGGAGACGTACTGCTGTTCGATCTCCTTCACTTCCTTGGCCGAGCGCTCGATGATGCCGTGCTTTTCAGCGGGCACCAGCATGTCGTCGATCGCGATCGAGATGCCGGCCTTGGTCGCCAGGCGGAAGCCGTTTTGCAGCAGCTTGTCGGCGAACACGACGGTCTCTTTCAGGCCGCACTTGCGGAACGAGACGTTGATGAGCTTGGAGATTTCCTTCTTCTTCAGCGCCTTGTTGATGTTCGAGAACGGCAAGCCCTTGGGCAGGATCTCGGACAGCAGGGCACGGCCCACGGTGGTGTCCACGAGCGAGGTCGACGGCGTGAACACGCCGGTTTCCTTGTCCTTGGTGTACTCCGTGATACGCACCGCGACCTTGGCGGTCAGCTCGACTTCGTTGGCGTCCAGCGCGCGCTGCACTTCACCGATGTCGGAGAAAATCAGGCCCTCGCCCTTGCCGTTGATGCGGTCGCGGGTCGTGTAGTACAGACCCAGCACCACGTCCTGCGAAGGAACGATCGACGGTTCGCCCGAAGCCGGGAACAGCACGTTGTTGGAGGCCAGCATCAGCGTGCGGGCTTCCATCTGCGCTTCCACCGACAGCGGCACGTGGACAGCCATCTGGTCGCCGTCGAAGTCGGCGTTGAAGGCCGCGCAAACGAGCGGGTGCAGCTGGATGGCCTTGCCTTCGATCAGGATCGGCTCGAACGCCTGGATGCCCAAACGGTGCAGCGTAGGCGCACGGTTCAGCATGACCGGGTGTTCCTTGATCACTTCTTCCAGGATGTCCCAGACCACCGGCGTGCCCGATTCGACTTCCTTCTTGGCAGCCTTGATCGTGGTCGCGATGCCCATGGCTTCGAGGCGCGAGAAGATGAAGGGCTTGAAGAGTTCGAGCGCCATCAGCTTGGGCAGGCCGCACTGGTGCAGCTTGAGCGTCGGGCCCACCACGATGACCGAACGGCCCGAGTAGTCCACGCGCTTGCCCAGCAGGTTCTGGCGGAAACGACCGCTCTTGCCCTTGATCATGTCGGCCAGCGACTTCAGCGCGCGCTTGTTGGCGCCCGTCATGGCCTTGCCACGGCGGCCGTTGTCCAGCAGCGAGTCGACAGCTTCCTGCAGCATCCGCTTTTCGTTGCGCGCGATGATTTCCGGAGCCTTCAGCTCCAGCAGGCGGCGCAGACGCGAGTTGCGGTTGATGACGCGGCGGTACAGGTCGTTCAGGTCGGAGGTCGCGAAGCGGCCGCCGTCCAGCGGCACCAGCGGACGCAGGTCCGGCGGCAGCACGGGCAGCACTTCGAGCACCATCCACTGGGGCTTGATGCCCGACTTGCGGAAGGCCTCGAGCACCTTCAGGCGCTTGGAGTTCTTCTTGACCTTGACTTCGGAGCCGGTCAGGTCGCCGCGCAGGCGTTCGATCTCGCTGTCGAGTTCGATGCCTTCGAGCAGGTCCTTGATGCCTTCGGCGCCCATCTTGGCGATGAACTCGTCACCGTATTCCTTGCGCTTGGCGTCGTAGTCGTCCTCGGACATGATGCCGAACTTCTTCAGCGGGGTCATGCCGGGGTCGGTGATCACGTACGCTTCGAAGTACAGCACGCGTTCGATGTCGCGCAGCGTCATGTCGAGCACGAGGCCCAGACGCGACGGCAGCGACTTCAGGAACCAGATGTGGGCGCAGGGCGCGGCCAGGTCGATGTGACCCATGCGCTCGCGACGCACCTTGGTCTGCGTGACTTCAACGCCGCACTTCTCGCAGATCACGCCGCGGTGCTTCAGGCGCTTGTACTTGCCGCACAGGCACTCGTAGTCCTTGATGGGGCCGAAGATCTTGGCGCAGAACAGACCGTCGCGCTCGGGCTTGAACGTGCGGTAGTTGATCGTCTCAGGCTTCTTCACCTCGCCGAAAGACCACGAACGGATCTTCTCGGGCGAAGCCATGCCGATCTTGATGGCATCGAAATGCTCATCGGGCGTGAATTGCTTGAACAGGTCGAGTAGCGATTTCATAAGACTCTTTCCCTTTTCAACTTAGGAACGCTCGAGCTCGATGTCGAGACCCAGCGAACGAATTTCCTTGACCAGCACGTTGAACGATTCCGGCATGCCGGCTTCGATCGAGTGCTCGCCCTTGACGATGCTTTCGTACACCTTGGTACGGCCTTGCACGTCGTCGGACTTCACGGTCAGCATTTCCTGCAGGACGTAGGCGGCGCCGTAAGCTTCCAGCGCCCACACTTCCATTTCACCGAAACGCTGGCCGCCGAACTGCGCCTTGCCGCCCAGCGGTTGCTGCGTGACGAGCGAGTACGGGCCGGTCGAACGGGCGTGCATCTTGTCGTCCACCAGGTGGTGCAGCTTCAAGAAGTGCATGTAGCCGACGGTGACGGGACGCTCGAACTGGTCGCCAGTGCGGCCGTCGTACAGGTAAGCCTGCGTGCGCGTCTCGGTCAGGCCCTTGAGCTTGGCGATGTCGTCCGGGTAGGCGAGCTTGAGCATGCCGCGGATTTCTTCTTCCGAGGCACCGTCGAACACCGGCGTCGCGAAGGTCGCGCCGCTTTGCAGGTTGGCCGCCATGGCGAGCAGCTCGGTGTCGCTCAGCTGGTCGAGCTCTTCCTTGCGGCCCGAGCCGTTGTACAGCTGCTCCATGAACTTGCGCAGCTCGGCCACCTTGGCCTCTTGCTGCAGCAGGTCACCGATGCGCTGGCCGATGCCCTTGCCGGCCCAGCCCAGATGCACTTCGAGCACCTGGCCCACGTTCATCCGCGAAGGCACGCCCAGCGGGTTCAGGCAGATGTCGCACGGCGTGCCGTCGGCCATGTGGGGCATGTCTTCGACCGGAACGATCTTGGACACCACACCCTTGTTGCCGTGACGGCCGGCCATCTTGTCGCCGGGTTGCAGGCGGCGCTTGACGGCCAGGTAGACCTTGACCATCTTGAGCACGCCCGCGGGCAGCTCGTCGCCCTGCGTGAGCTTCTTGCGCTTTTCTTCGAACGCGAGGTCGAAGCTGTGGCGCGTCTGCTCCAGCGAGTTCTTGATCGACTCGAGCTGCGAGGCCACGTCGTCTTCCGCCGGGCGGATGTCGAACCAGTGGAACTTCTCGACCGACGACAGGTAGGCCTTGTCGAGCTTGGTGCCCTTGGCCAGCTTGTTCGGGCCGCCGTTGGCGACCTTGCCGGTCAAGAGCTTCTCGATACGGTCGAACGCGTCGGCTTCGACGATGCGCAGCTGGTCGTTCAGGTCGAGGCGGAAGCGCTTGAGTTCATCGTCGATGATCTGCTGGGCGCGCTTGTCGCGTTGGATGCCTTCGCGGGTGAACACCTGCACGTCGATCACGGTGCCTTGCGAGCCCTGATCCACGCGCAGCGAGGTGTCCTTCACGTCGGAAGCCTTCTCGCCGAAGATGGCGCGAAGCAGCTTCTCTTCCGGCGTCAGCGTGGTCTCGCCCTTCGGCGTGACCTTGCCCACCAGCGTGTCGCCCGGCTGCACTTCGGCGCCGACATAGATGATGCCGGATTCGTCGAGGCGGTTGAGCTGCTGCTCGGCCAGGTTCGGGATGTCGCGCGTGATTTCTTCGGCACCCAGCTTCGTGTCGCGAGCCATGACCACCAGTTCCTCGATGTGGATCGAGGTGTAGCGGTCTTCGGCGACGACGCGTTCGGAGATCAGGATCGAGTCTTCGAAGTTGTAGCCGTTCCAGGGCATGAACGCGATCAGCATGTTCTGGCCGAGGGCCAGTTCGCCGAGGTCGGTCGATGCGCCGTCGGCCACCACGTCGCCCTTGGCGATCTTGTCGCCGCGCTTGACGATCGGACGCTGGTGGATGTTGGTGTTCTGGTTCGAACGCTGATACTTGATCAGGTTGTAGATGTCCACACCGACTTCACCGGCTGCCGCTTCGGCGTCGTTCACGCGCACCACGACACGGGTCGCATCGACGTAATCGACGATACCGCCGCGAGTGGCCGTGACCACGGTGCCCGAGTCGACCGCGGAAACGCGCTCGATGCCGGTACCGACCATCGGCTTTTCGGGGCGCAGCACAGGCACGGCCTGACGCTGCATGTTGGCGCCCATCAACGCGCGGTTCGCGTCGTCGTGCTCGAGGAACGGCACGAGCGAGGCGGCCACCGACACGATCTGCGCGGGCGACACGTCCATGTACTGGATGCGCTCGGCACCCACCAGGATCGATTCGCCGGCTTCACGCGCCGAGACCAGGTCGCCGGTCAGCTTGCCGTCCTTGTCCAGGACCGCGTTGGCCTGGGCGATGACGTACTTGCCCTCTTCGATGGCCGACAGGTAGTCGATGTCCATCGTGACCTTGCTGTCGACCACGCGGCGGTACGGCGTCTCGATGAAGCCGTATTCATTCAGGCGGGCGTACAGGGCCAGCGAGTTGATCAGACCGATGTTCGGGCCTTCAGGCGTTTCGATCGGGCACACGCGACCGTAGTGGGTCACGTGCACGTCGCGCACTTCGAAGCCTGCACGTTCACGCGTCAGACCACCCGGGCCAAGGGCCGACACGCGGCGCTTGTGGGTGATTTCGGACAGCGGGTTCGTCTGGTCCATGAACTGCGACAGCTGCGACGCACCGAAGAATTCCTTCAGCGCGGCCGAGATCGGCTTGCTGTTGATCAGGTCGTGCGGCATCAGCGGCTCTTGCTCGGCCTGACCCAGACGTTCCTTCACAGCCTTCTCGATACGTGCCAGGCCGGTGCGGTACTGGTTTTCGGCCAGTTCGCCGACGCAACGCACGCGGCGGTTGCCCAGGTGGTCGATGTCGTCGACTTCGCCGTTGCCGTTGCGCAGGTCAACGAGGATCTTGACCACGGCCAGGATGTCTTCGTTGGTCAGCACCATCGGGCCGGTCGATTCGTCGCGGCCGACCTTGGCGTTGAACTTCATGCGGCCCACGCGCGACAGGTCGTACGTGTCCGGGTTGTAGAACAGGCGCTGGAACAAGGCCTGCACCGCGTCTTCCGTCGGCGGCTCGCCGGGGCGCATCATGCGGTAGATGGCCACGCGCGCGGCGAACTCGTCCACCGTTTCGTCGATGCGCAGCGTCTGCGAGATGTACGCGCCCTGGTCCAGTTCGTTCGTGTAGATGACCTGGATGTCCTGCACGCCGGCCGTGCGCAGCTTCTTGAGCAGCGCTTCGGTCAGCTCGTCGTTGGCCTTGGCCAGGATTTCGCCGGAGTCGGCGTCGACGATGTTGCGGGCGATGACGCGGCCGACCAGGAAGTCTTCCGGCACGCTGATGTGCGTGGTGCCGCCCTGCTCGAGCTCACGCGTGTGACGCGCCGTGACGCGCTTGTCCTTAGCGACCACGACCTTGCCCGACTTGTCGGTGATGTCGAAGCGCGCGACTTCGCCGCGCAGGCGCTCAGAGACGAACTCCATCTGCGCGCCGCTGTCCATCAGGCGGAAGTTGTCGTTCACGAAGAAGTTCGCGAGGATCGATTCCGGGTTCAGGCCGATGGCCTTCAGCAGGATCGTGACCGGCATCTTGCGGCGACGGTCCACGCGGAAGTACAGCATGTCCTTCGGGTCGAATTCGAAGTCGAGCCACGAGCCGCGGTAAGGAATCACGCGGGCCGAGAACAGCAGCTTGCCCGAGCTGTGCGTCTTGCCCTTGTCGTGTTCGAAGAACACGCCGGGCGAACGGTGCAGCTGCGAGACGATCACGCGCTCGGTGCCGTTGATGATGAACGAACCCTTGTCGGTCATGAGCGGCACTTCGCCCATGTAGACCTCTTGTTCCTTCACTTCCTTGACCACCTTCGACTGCGAGGTCGACGACTCGCGGTCATAGATGATGAGCTGCACCTTGGCGCGCACGGCCGAGGCGAAGGTCAGACCACGGGTCTGGCACTCACGCACATCGAACGCCGGCTTCGCCAGGTTGTACTCGAGGAACTTCATCTCGACAAAACCGTTGTGCGAGACGATCGGGAAGGCAGCGTCGAACGCGGCCTGCAGGCCTTCGACGGTGCGGTGCTTGGGGGCGATGCCGGCTTGCAGGAACGCGGTGTACGCGTCTTTCTGCATCTGCAGCAGGTAGGGGATTTCGACGACGCTGTCGCGGTTACCGAAACTTTTTCGGATGCGCTTGCGTTCGGTGTAACTGTACGCGGACGATTGGGCCATGAGAGCTCCGGTGCTTGAGATCTTCAGCGACTTGTCAGCAGTGCCGGGCGAACGGCACCACTGCTTGGCGGCTGGCCACTACCAGCCGTTGGCGGACGGCGATGCATTGCACATCGCCCGAACCAAGGGGTCTTCTGCAGTCGGGTTCAGAAGACACTCAAAAATCGTCTTGGCTTTTGCTATTCCATCGACCTTTCGGCCTCTGAAAGAACCGGCGCCAAGCCGGCTTTTGGGTGCGCTCTGAAAGCGGCAAAGGCTGGAGGGCCTTTTCAGGCACCTCCAGCCCTCTAGGGGGTCTGAATTACTTCAGTTCCACCTTGGCGCCGGCATCTTCCAGCTTCTTCTTGGCGGCTTCAGCGTCAGCCTTCGACAGGCCTTCCTTGACAGCCTTGGGAGCGGCTTCCACCAGGTCCTTGGCTTCCTTGAGGCCCAGGCCGGTGATTTCGCGCACGGCCTTGATCGCCGACACCTTGTTCGCGCCAGCATCCATCAGCATGACGTTGAATTCGGTTTGCTCTTCAGCGACTGCAGCAGCAGCGCCACCGCCGCAGCGGGTGCCGACATGGCTGCGGCGCTCACGCCAAACTTCTCTTCGATGGCCTTGACCAGGTCGTTGAGCTCCAGGACCGTCATTGCGTCGAGCGCGGTCAGAAATGCGTCTTTATCGAATGCCATTTTTGTTTCCTAACAATTGGGTTGAATATTCAAAAACGAGGGCGCGCTCAGGCGGCCTGCGCTTCTTCTGCCGGTGCATCGGCGACGGGTGCAGCTTCGCCACCACCACGCTTCTCGGCCAGCGCCGCGAGCACGCGGGCGGTACGAGAGATCGGGGATTGCATCAAGCCCAGCAGTTGCGCCAGCAGCACTTCCTTGGAAGGGATGTTGGCCAGTTGCTTCACGCCTTCGACGTCCAGGGCCTTGCCACCGAATGCGCCACCGCGAATCACCAACTTGTCGTTGGTCTTCGCGAAATTGGCCACCACCTTTGCGGCAGCCACAGCGTCTTCGGAGAAGCCATAGATCAGCGGACCGGTCATCTGGTCGCCGACAATCTCAAACGGGCTGCCAGCGACAGCACGGCGAGCCAGCGTGTTCTTCAGAACACTCAGGGTCACACCGTTGCTGCGCGCTTCGCTGCGCAGTTTGGTCATATCGGCCACCGTGATGCCACGGTATTCCGCCATCACGAGCGTTTGAGCTTTTGCGGCGAGGCTGGTCACATCACTGATGACCGCTTCTTTCTCACTGCGATTCAGACTCAAGGTCTACTCCTTTTAATGCGACCTTCGGCCGGGGCCTCGGATCGCGCTTCATGCAGCGACCAACTGTTTCGGAACAAAAATCAAATTCCTTGCAGTGGGGTCGCCATCTGCGCTGGATACCGGAAGGATCGATCCGGCCATTAAGTGCAGCGCCCTGCACACCAGCGGTCTTGGATGGCTCGCGGCAACCGAAGCTGCCGCGACCCACCACATCTGCCCTCTCCTTGCGGGATCGGGCAAATCTCTTTAGCTCGCCGAGATGGTTTGCGTGTCCACGCGGACACCCAGACCCATCGTCGACGACACAGCCACCTTGCGCAGGTACACGCCCTTGCTGGTCGCCGGCTTGGCCTTGACCAGAGCGTCGATCAGCGCAGCGAGGTTGCCTTGCAGCTTGTCGTTGTCGAACGAGCGACGGCCGATCGTGCCGTGGATGATGCCGGCCTTGTCGACGCGGAACTGGACCTGGCCAGCCTTGGCGTTCTTGACAGCGGTGGCGACGTCAGGCGTCACGGTGCCAACCTTGGGGTTGGGCATCAGGCCACGCGGGCCGAGGATCTGGCCGAGCGTACCGACGACGCGCATGGCATCGGGGGCAGCAATCACGACGTCGAAAGGCATGTCGCCAGCCTTGACCATCGCAGCCAGGTCGTCCATGCCGACGATATCGGCGCCGGCGGCCTTGGCTTCTTCAGCCTTGGCGCCTTGGGCGAACACGGCGACGCGCTTGGTCTTGCCGGTGCCGTTCGGCAGCACGACAGCACCGCGAACCACCTGGTCCGACTTCTTCGCGTCGATGCCCAGCTGCACGGCCACGTCGATCGATTCGTCGAACTTGGCGGTGGCGGCATCCTTGACGATGACGATGGCGTCAGCCAGGGGGTACAGCTTGTTGCTGTCGACCTTGCCTTGCAGCGACTTTTGCTTCTTGGTGATCTTGGACATTTACACGCCCTCCACATTCACGCCCATCGAGCGGGCCGAGCCGGCGATGGTGCGAACTGCTGCGTCGAGGTCGGCGGCAGTCAGGTCCTTCATCTTGGCCTTGGCGATTTCTTCGAGCTGAGCGCGCGTGATCTTGCCGACCTTGTCGGTGTGCGGACGGGCCGAGCCCTTGTCCAGCTTGATGGCCTTCTTGATCAAGGTGATCGCCGGGGGCGTCTTGATGATGAAGGTGAAGCTCTTGTCAGCGAACGCGGTGATGACCACCGGCAGCGGCAGACCCGGCTCGACGCCTTGGGTTTGCGCGTTGAACGCCTTGCAGAACTCCATGATGTTCAGACCGCGCTGACCCAGTGCGGGACCGATCGGCGGGGACGGGTTGGCCTTACCAGCTGGCACTTGCAGCTTGATGAAGCCGACGATTTTTTTCGCCATGCTTTGCTCCTTGCGGGTGATATCGCCTTGGCTCTCGCCGCGGCTCCCCGGGGTTAAACGACTCTTCGATCAAGGCCGCGCGCCGAGTCGGACAACGCGCAGCCGGAAACTGGCAGGCCCGCCCGAAGGCAGGCCATGGGGTCAGGTCTTCTCGACCTGACCGAATTCGAGCTCCACAGGGGTGGCGCGGCCGAAAATCATGACCGACACGCTGACCTTGCTCTTCTCGTAGTTGACGTCTTCCACCGTGCCATTGAAGTCGGTGAACGGGCCTTCCTTGACGCGCACGAACTCACCCACGGTGAACTCGACCTTGTGGCGCGGCTTCTCGGTGCCCTGCTGCATCTGGTTGACGATGTCCTCGACCTCTTTCTGCGAGATCGGGGCCGGACGGTTCTTGGCGCCGCCCACGAAACCCGTCACCTTGTTGGTGTGCTTCACCAGGTGCCAGCTCTCGTCGTCCATGATCATTTCGACCAGCACGTAGCCCGGGAAGAAACGGCGCTCGGTGGTGCGCTTCTGGCCGTTCTTGATCTCGACCACTTCTTCGGTCGGAACCAGGATGCGGCCAAACTTGTCCTGCATGCCGGCGCGGGTGATGCGCTCGGTGATGTTGCGCTCCACAGCCTTTTCCATGCCCGAGTAGGCATGCACCACGTACCAACGCAGATCAGGGTTGGCAGCGGGGGTCAGGAGAGGGTTCTGCTCCTCTTCCGGCGTGCTCTGCGTGGTTTCAACTGCGTCGTCGGTCATTATTTTCTCCAGCCCAGAATGAGGTCAAAGAACACCCATTCGAGCGTCTTGTCGGTGAGCCAGAGGAAGACGGACATGATCGCCACGAAGGCGAACACATAGGCCGTCATCTGCATCGATTCCTTGCGGGTCGGCCACACGACCTTCTTGACCTCGCGCCACGAGTCACGACCGAAAGCCCACAGCTGACGGCCATTCTCGGAGCTGCCGAAGGCGCCCACAGCCGCAGCCAGGCCGACCAACAGTGCAGCCCATTGCACCAGCGAGCCTTGGCGCGACAGCAGATAGAACGCCACGATGGCGCCCACTGCCAGCACCACCGCCGCAGCCAGCTTGGCTTTGTCGGCACCCGTGCTCACGGTTTCGATTTGAGAAGTGGCCATGTCGGCTGATTTCCTGTGGCCTCGCGGCCTTCAATTCAATGCGTCTCTTGAGACGCCGAAGCCCATCGGATCGCGATGGGCTTGTCGGGGTGCCACCTAGGTGGCAGGGGCAGTAGGAATCGAACCTACAACCTTCGGTTTTGGAGACCGACGCTCTGCCAATTGAGCTATACCCCTCCGGTACTCTTTACGCTCGACTTAGATGTCGAGGATCTTGGCCACGACGCCCGAACCCACGGTACGGCCGCCTTCACGGATGGCGAAGCGCAGGCCTTCTTCCATCGCGATCGGGTTGATCAGCTTCACGGTGATGCTGACGTTGTCGCCGGGCATGACCATTTCCTTGTCCGCGGGCAGCTCGATCGCGCCGGTCACGTCCGTCGTGCGGAAGTAGAACTGCGGACGGTAGTTGTTGAAGAACGGCGTGTGACGGCCGCCTTCGTCCTTGGACAGGACATACACCTCGGCGGTGAAGTGCACGTGCGGCTTGATCGAGCCGGGCTTGCACAGCACTTGGCCGCGCTCGACTTCTTCGCGCTTCGTGCCGCGCAGCAGCACGCCGACGTTGTCGCCAGCTTGACCTTGGTCCAGCAGCTTGCGGAACATTTCCACGCCGGTGCAGGTGGTCTTGACGGTGGGGCGGATACCGACGATTTCGATTTCTTCGCCGACCTTGATCACGCCGCGCTCGACAGCGCCGGTCACCACGGTGCCGCGACCCGAGATCGAGAACACGTCTTCCACGGGCATCAGGAACGTGCCGTCCACAGCGCGCTCGGGCGTGGGGATGTACGTGTCCAGCGCTTCTGCCAGCTTCATGATGGCGCCTTCGCCCAGATCGCCCTTGTCGCCTTCCAGGGCGAGCTTGGCCGAGCCGTGGATGATGGGGGTGTCGTCGCCGGGGAATTCGTACTTGTCGAGGAGCTCGCGAACTTCCATTTCGACCAGCTCGAGCAGTTCCTTGTCGTCGACCATGTCGCACTTGTTCAGGAACACGATGATGTAGCCCACGCCCACCTGGCGAGCCAGCAGGATGTGTTCACGGGTCTGGGGCATCGGGCCGTCAGCGGCCGAGCACACCAGGATGGCGCCGTCCATCTGGGCAGCGCCGGTGATCATGTTCTTCACGTAGTCGGCGTGACCGGGGCAGTCGACGTGTGCGTAGTGGCGGTTGGCCGTTTCGTACTCGACGTGCGCGGTGTTGATCGTGATGCCGCGGGCCTTTTCTTCAGGCGCTGCGTCGATCTGGTCGTAAGCCTTGGCTTCGCCGCCAAACTTGGCCGACAGCACGGTGGCGATCGCAGCCGTCAGCGTGGTCTTGCCGTGGTCAACGTGACCGATCGTGCCCACGTTCACGTGCGGCTTGGTGCGGGTGAATTTACCTTTTGCCATTTTTCGACTCCGAAAAAAACGATTTCAACGCATGCAGATGGGTCGCAAGCCTGTCGTTGCAACCCCAGAAAACTGGTGCCCTTTGCGGGAATCGGACCCGCGACCTCTCCCTTACCAAGGGAGTGCTCTACCACTGAGCCAAAAGGGCTTTTGTTCTAACCAAATCGCTTCCGGCGCCGAACCGGGTCTCTGGAGCGGGAGACGGGAATCGAACCCGCGTCATCAGCTTGGAAGGCTGGGGTTCTACCATTGAACTACTCCCGCATCGGGGGCACTTCAAGGCACCCAAAGCGCTAGATCCAATCGCTCTTAGAAACCAAATTCATCGCTGGTGGAGAGGGCTGGATTCGAACCAGCGTACTCGTAAGAGGGCAGATTTACAGTCTGCTGCCATTAACCACTCGGCCACCTCTCCGGCGAACCTCGAAATATAGCACGATTTTGTGACTACACAGGATTCCCAGCAAAAGATGAAGCGTGGAAACCTGCTCGAGGTGTGAAGCCTCTGATTATGAGCGAAGTTCGGAGCCTCCCGACTGCTGCGCCTCACGCCATGCACGGGCTTGGCCAAAATGACCGCAGCCGATGAACGGAACCGGCGGCCGGAGCGCAGAAAGCGGCGAGGGATGGTTCGACATCAGCACCTTATGGCGCCCAACGTCGATCAACGCACGCTTACTTTGCGCGTGCGAGCCCCATAGCATAAAAACAACAGGTCGCTCGCCCTGCGCCACATGGCGAATCACGGCGTCGGTCAGCACCTCCCAGCCGCGGCCTGCATGGCTGGCCGGCTGGGCTTCCTCGACCGTCAGACAGGTGTTGAGCAGCAGCACGCCGTGCGTCGCCCACTTCACGAGACTGCCGCCCGGGCTCGGAAACGCCGGCGGCGGCGTGCCCAGGTCGCGCTGGAGCTCCTTGAAGATGTTGCGCAGCGATGGCGGCAGGGCCACGCCCGACGCTACCGAGAAGGCCAGCCCCTCGGCCTGCCCGCGCCCGTGGTACGGGTCCTGGCCCAGGATCACCACCCGCACGTCTTCCGGCGGCGTGAGTTCCAGCGCCCGCAGCGGCTGCGGCGGAAAGATCACCGCCCCGGCGTCGAGGCGCTCGCGCAGGAAACCCTGCAGCTTCTGGCCGACCGCGCTGGCGAAGAAATCGTCGACCAGCGGCTGCCAGCCCGGCGCCACCGGCCAGTCGGCAGGATCGCTGCTCGACAGCTGGTCCGGCCGCGTCATTTGAACAATGCGGCGAGTGCCTCGCCGGGTTCCTTGGCGCGCATGAAGGCTTCGCCGACGAGGAAGGCGTTGACGCCCGCGCCGCGCAGCGTGGCGACGTCCTCGCGCGTGGCGATGCCCGATTCGGTCACCGGCAGGCGATCGGCCGGCAGCTTCGGCAGCAAATCGATGGTGGCCTGGATCGACACCTCGAAGTTGCGCAGGTTGCGGTTGTTGACGCCGATGAGCGGCGTCTTGAGCTTCAGCGCGCGATCGAGTTCGGCCGCGTCGTGCACCTCGACCAGCACCGCCATGCCCAGCCCGCGCGCGATGGCTTCGTAGTCCTTCATCTGCGCGTCGTCGAGGCAGGCGGCGATCAGCAGGATCGCGTCGGCACCCATCGCGCGCGACTCGTACACCTGGTAGGCGTCGACGATGAAATCCTTGCGCAGCACGGGCAGGTCGCACGAGGCGCGCGCCTGCTTGAGGTAGTCGACGCCGCCCTGGAAGAACTGCTTGTCGGTCAGCACCGAGAGGCAGGCCGCGCTGACCACGCCGTCGCCCTCGGCATAGCTTTGCGCGATGTCGGCCGGAATGAAGTCTTCGCGCAGCACGCCCTTGCTCGGGCTGGCCTTCTTGACCTCGGCGATCACCGCCGCCTGGCCGGCCGCGATCTTGGCGCGCAACGCGGCCTCGAAGTCGCGCGTGAGCACGCGGCTTTCGGCGTCGAAGCGCACGGCCTCGAGCGGGGCGCGCTTCAGCGCGGCGGCAACTTCCTGGCGTTTGACGGCGACGATCTTGTCGAGAATGTCTGACATGGCTTGCTCTGCTTTCGGTGGCACGACGGCCTGATTCTCAGAAGGAGGTGGAGGCCGCGACCAGCTCGGCGAGCTTGGCCTTGGCCGCACCGGACGCAATCGCCTGGCGCGAGCGCTCCACGCCCGCCGGCACCGAGTCGACCACGTTGGCCGCGTACAGCGCCGCGCCCGCGTTGAGGAGCACGATGTCCAGCGCCGGGCCGGCCTGGTTGTCCAGCACGCCGATCAGCATGGCCTTCGACTGCTCGGGCGTCTCGACGCGCAGCGAACGGTTGCTCGCCATCTGGAAGCCGAAGTCTTCCGGGTGCAGTTCGTACTCGCGGATCTCGCCGTCCTTGAGCTCACCGATCATGGTGGCCGCGCCCAGCGAGATCTCGTCCATGCCGTCGCGCCCGTAGACCACCAGCGCATGCTCGGCACCGAGGCGCTGCAGCGCGCGCACCTGGATGCCCACGAGGTCGGGGTGGAACACGCCCATCAGGATGTTCGGCGCGCCGGCCGGATTGGTCAGCGGGCCGAGGATGTTGAAGATCGTCTTGATGCCGAGTTCCTTGCGCACCGGCGCGACGTTCTTCATCGCGGGATGGTGGTTCGGCGCGAACATGAAGCCGATGCCGACCTGCGCGATGCACTGCGCGATCTGCTCGGGCTTGAGGTTGATGTTGACGCCCAGCGACTCCAGCACGTCGGCACTGCCCGACTTGCTCGACACGCTGCGCCCGCCATGCTTGCTCACCTTGGCGCCGGCCGCGGCCGCGACGAACATCGAGCAGGTCGAGATGTTGAAGGTGTGCGAGCCGTCGCCGCCGGTGCCGACGATGTCCACGAGGTTCGTGGTGTCGGCCACGGGCACCTTGGTCGACACCTCGCGCATCACCTGCGCGGCGGCGGTGATCTCGCCGATGGTTTCCTTCTTCACGCGCAGGCCGGTGATCAGCGCGGCCATCATCACGGGCGAGCACTCGCCGCTCATGATGAGCCGCACGATGTGCAGCATCTCGTCGTGGAAGACTTCGCGGTGTTCGATGGTGCGCTGCAGCGCTTCCTGGGGGGTGATCATGAAGGGTCTCCTCGGTGTGTGCGTATCGACAGGCCTCAAGCCTTGAAGAAGCCGCGGATCGCCGCGACGGCGCGGTCGACGCCCGCGGCATCGACATCCAGGTGCGTCACGAAGCGCAGGCGGTACAGCCCGGTCGCGAGGATGCCCTGCTCATTGAGGCTGGCAAGCAGCGCCGCAGAACGCGCCTGCGCCGCCCCCATGAGATCGACGAACACGATGTTCGTGTCCGGTGCCTCGACCTTCAGGCCTTCGATGCCCTCGAGCCCCTGTGCGAGGCGCTGCGCCAGCGCATGGTCGTCGGCCAGGCGGTCGATGTGGTGGTCGAGCGCGTGCGAGGCCGCGGCCGCCAGCAGGCCGGCCTGCCGCATGCCGCCGCCCGCCATCTTGCGGATGCGGTGGGCGCGCGCGATGAACTCGCGCGAACCGACCAGCGTCGAGCCGATGGGTGCGCCCAGGCCCTTGCTGAAGCACACCGACACGCTGTCAAAGCACTGCGCGATGCGGCGGGCTTCGGTGCGGATGTCGCTGCGCTTGTTCAGCGCGGCCTGCGCGGTGGCGGCATTGAAAAGCCGCGCGCCATCCAGGTGCCGCTGCAGCCCCTTGCTTTTCGCCAGGTCGGTCGCGGCCTGCACGTACTCGAAGGGCAGCAACTTGCCGCCCAGCGTGTTCTCCAGCGCCAGCAGCTTCGTGCGCGCAAAGTGCGCGTCATCGGGCTTGATGGCCGCCTCGATCTGCGCGAGCGGCAGCGTGCCGTCGGGCGCGTGGTCCAGCGGCTGCGGCTGCACGCTGCCGAACACCGCGGCGCCGCCGCCTTCCCAGCGGTAGGCGTGCGCCTGCTGGCCGACGATGTACTCGTCGCCGCGGCCGCAGTGCGACAGGATCGCGCACAGGTTGCTCTGCGTGCCGGTGGGCACGAACAGCGCCGCCTCGAAGCCCAGCAGCGCGGCGATCTTCTCCTGCAGCGCATTGACGCTCGGGTCGGTGCCGAAGACGTCGTCGCCCAGCGGCGCTGCCGCCATGGCCTCGCGCATCGCGGGCGTGGGCCGCGTGACGGTGTCGCTGCGCAGGTCGACGATGGGAGTGCGTTCGGTCATGGTGGGTCAGTCCAGGAAGTTCTTGAGCATGGCGTGGCCGTGCTCCGTCAGGATGGATTCGGGATGGAACTGCACGCCTTCGATGCGCACGTCGTGCGCAAAGCCGGTGTGCCGCACGCCCATGATCTCGCCGTCGTCGGTCCAGGCGGTGACAGCCAGTTCTTTCGGGCAGCTCTCGCGTTCGATCGAAAGCGAGTGGTACCGGTTGACGATGAATTTCTGCGGCAGCCCCGCGAACACGCCCTCTTGCGTGGTCGTGATCTCGCTGGTCTTGCCATGCATGAGCTGCTGCGCGCGCACGATCTTGCCGCCGAAGGCCGCACCGATCGCCTGGTGGCCCAGGCACACGCCCAGGATCGGCAGCTTGCCCGCGAAGGCCTCGATGGCCGCCACCGACACGCCCGCCTCGGCCGGCGAACACGGACCCGGCGACACCACCAGCCGCGTCACGCCCGAAGCAATCAGCGCGCCAATCTGCTCGACGGTGATCTCGTCGTTGCGGTGCACCTGCACGTCCGCCCCCAGCTCGCCGAAGTACTGGACGATGTTGTAGGTGAACGAATCGTAGTTGTCGATCATCAGCAGTTTCATGGCTTGCTCACAATCCGGTGCACGCCCTTGACGACGGGGAACACGTTGAAGTTGATCAGCAGGCCCAGCTTGAGGCCCGACAGGCGCAGTGCGGCGAGCACCTGCGCGCGGTGCAGGTCGGTCAGCACGTCGACGGCGCGCAGCTCGACGATGACCGACTGCTCGATCACGAAGCCCGCGCGGTACACCTCGCCTAGCGACCGGCCCTTGTAGCTGGCCGACAGCGCCACGTCGCGCGCAAAGCCGATCTCGCGTTCGGCGAGTTCGATGGCCAGCGCTGCAACGTAGGCGCCCTCATCGAGCCCCGTGCCGAGCACGCGTTGCACCTCGACGGCGGCGCCGATGATCTCGTGCGAGAAGTCGTTCTGGATGTCCGGTGCGTTGCTCATTCCAGGCCTTCCTCGACCAGTTCGGCGGCACGCAGCAGTGCGCGCGCCTTGGCTTCTGTTTCCTTCCACTCCAGCTCGGGCACCGAGTCGGCCACCACGCCGGCCGCGGCCTGCACGTGCAGCATCTGGTCCTTCACGATGCCGGTGCGGATCGCGATGGCCACGTCCATGTCGCCCGCGTAGCTGATGTAGCCGCAGGCGCCGCCGTAGAGGCCGCGCTTGGTGGGCTCCAGCTGGTCAATGAGTTCCATCGCATGCACCTTGGGCGCGCCGGTCAGCGTGCCGGCGGGGAACGTGGCCTTGAGCACGTCGATGGCGGTCATGCCGTCCTTCAGCGTGCCTTCGACGTTGCTCACGATGTGCATCACGTGGCTGTAGCGCTCCACCGCGAAGGCCTCGGTCACCTTCACGGTGCCGGTCTTGGCGATGCGGCCGATGTCGTTGCGCGCCAGGTCGATCAGCATCACGTGCTCGGCGCGCTCCTTCGGGTCGTTGATGAGTTCCACCTCGGCCGCCTTGTCGAGTTCGATCGAGGCGCCGCGCGGGCGCGTGCCAGCCAGCGGGCGGATGGTGATCTTCTGCTCGCCGTCGCCCGTGTTCTCCTGGCGCACCAGGATCTCGGGCGAGGCGCCCACCACGTGGAAGTCGCCCAGGTTGTAGTAGTACATGTAGGGCGACGGGTTCAGCGAACGCAGCGCGCGGTACAGCGACAGCGGCGATTCGGTGTAGCGCTTGCTGATGCGCTGGCCCACCTGCACCTGCATGAAGTCGCCGGCGGCGATCATCTCCTTGGCGCGCTCCACGGCCGCAAGGTAGTCGGCCTTGGCGAAGCTGCGCTCGGGCGGATGCGCCTGCGTGGGCTTCACGACGGGCGCGCTCACCGAGTACTTGAGCTTGTCCTTGAGCTCGCGCAGGCGGCGCTTGCCCACGGCATAGGCCTCGGGCTGCTTCGGATCGGCGTAGACGATGAGGTAGAGCTTGCCCGACAGGTTGTCGATGACCGCGAGTTCTTCGCACTGCAGCAGCAGGATGTCGGGGCAGCCCAGCGTGTCGGGCGGGCAGCTTTTTTCGAGCTTGCGCTCGATGTGGCGCACGGTGTCGTAGCCGAAGTAGCCGGCCAGGCCGCCACAGAAGCGCGGCAGGCCGGGCCGCAGCGCGACCTTGAAGCGCTTCTGGTAGTCGGCCACGAAGTCCAGCGGGTTGCCCTTGGCGGTCTCGACGACCTGGCCGTCGGTCACGACTTCGGTGACGGCCTCGTCGCCGAAGCCGCTGGCGCGCAGCAAGGTGCGCGCCGGCAGGCCGATGAAGCTGTAGCGCCCGAAGCGCTCGCCCCCCACCACCGATTCGAGCAGGAAGCTGTGCTTGCCGCCGCCCTGCGAATGGGCGAGTTTCAGGTAGAGGGAAAGCGGGGTTTCGAGGTCGGCAAAGGCCTCGGCCATCAGCGGGATGCGGTTGTAGCCCTGGGCGCTGAGGCTCTTGAATTCAAGTTCGGTGATCACGGATCGTTCTCCAGTTGCCTGCCGACGCTCCTTTGGCCGGTGGCAAGGTCATTCACGAGAGTGGCCCGGTGCCGGCATGCGTGCCGGCTCGGAACCGCGGGCGCACGGCGTGCGCCGCGCAATCAAACAGTCAGCGATGTATGGCGACGCCAGGGCCAGGCTCCCCGGCTGCCTTCACCTGTTTGAATGATGTGATGAACGAACATGGAGCGCTGAGTTTAGCCCACGAAAACGAGGCCTTGTGCAACCGCTGGCTTCAGGGTTCCCCCGGAGCCTGCGACATAAAACAAAAAGATACATTCGCACGACCGTTCGCAAATTCAAGGAGACTCACTTGCTCGCACCCTCGCTTCCGGCCGTGTTCTCCCGCCTCGCGGCGCTCGCTGTTCTCTCCTGTGTGCTCTGTACCGGCGCCTCGGCGGCGCAGGTCGACGTGGCCGGCGTCAAGCTCGAAGACCAGATGGATCTGCGCGGCGCCCCGTTGGTGCTGAACGGCGCAGGCATCCGCTACAAGACCATCATCAAGGTCTACACGGCCGGCCTGTACCTGGGCAAGAAGGCCTCGACCACCGAAGAGGCGCTGGCCGTGCCGGGCCCCAAGCGCGTGGCGATCACGATGCTGCGCGACATCGATGCCAACGAACTCGGCAAGCTCTTCGTGAAGGGCGTGGAAGACAACTCGCCCAAGAGCGAGATGGTCAACCTGATCCCCGGGCTGCTGCGCATGGGCCAGATGTTCGCGGACCAGAAACAGCTCAAGGCCGGCGACACCTTCACCATCGACTGGGTGCCCGGCACGGGCACGCTGATCACGGTGCGCGGCGTGCCGCAGCCCGATCCGGTGAAGGAGGTCGCGTTCTTCAATGCGCTGATGCGCATCTGGCTCGGCCCGAACCCGGCCGACTGGAAGCTGAAGGACGCGCTGCTCGGAAAACAGTAAGAGCCAGACAGCCCTTCAGGCCGTCGCGAGGTCGGCCAGCGAATCCACGAACCCGTCCGCATCCACGCCGCGCACCGGCTCGCCGTGGTTGTAGCCGTAGGTGACGAGCACCACGGGGCAGCCGGCGGCGCGCGCGGCACGTGCGTCGTTGCTCGAGTCGCCGACCATCAGCGTGCGCGACGGCACCGTGCCCAGCGCCTCGCAGGTCTTCAGCAGCGGCAGCGGGTCGGGCTTCTTGCGCTCGAAAGCATCGCCACCGAACACCTGCTCGAAGAAGCCGTCGAGCCCCTTCGCGGCCAGCAGCGGCTTGGCGAACGCCGTCGGCTTGTTCGTGAGGCAGGCCAGCCGCAGCCCGCGCGCACGCAGCGCCTTCAGACCTTCGACCACGCCGGGGTACGCGGCCGAATGGCGGCCGTTGATCTCGAGGTAGTGGTGCTGGTAGCGCTCCCACGCTCGATCGAACAGCGCCGCCGGGGCCGGCGCGCCCACGTGCGCCAGCGCCGACAGGATCAGGTGCTCCGAGCCCTTGCCCACCATGCGCTCGATGGCGGCAGGCAGCACCGGCGGCAGGTCGAGGTCGCGCAGCATGCGGTTCAGGGCCTCGGCAAAGTCGCCGAGCGTGTCGACCATGGTGCCATCGAGGTCGACGATGGCAGCGTCGAAGCGGGAGAGATCGGTGCGAAGAGTGTCCAAAACAGGCGGCTCCCGGAGAGCAAAGTAAGTGGAGGATGCGCGAGGCACGCATTCTCCCCCGGCCGCAAAATAGGCGCCCATGACCCCCACGACGCCCTCGCCCTCCGCCCCTCGCCCCATCCGCACCGCCGCCACGCTCGTCGTGCTGCGCGACGGTCCCGAAGGCCTCGAAGTGCTGATGCTGCGGCGGGCCGAAAAAGCCAACGACCAGAACAGCGGCGCCAGCGTCTTTCCGGGCGGCATGGTCGATGCGCACGACCGCCTGCTGCACCCGCTGTGCACAGGCCTGGACGACGCCGCCGCGAGTGCGCGGCTGGGCCTGCCCGAAGGCGGGCTCGACTTCCACGCAGCCGCGATCCGCGAATGCTTCGAAGAAGCCGGACTGCTGCTCGCGAACGATGCGCAGGGCCGGCCGGTCGAGCTGCTCTCGCTCACCTCGGGCGAACTCGACGCGATGCGCGCCGCCGCCGAACGCAGCACCGACGCCCTGCTCGCGCTGTGCGCCGAGCGCGGCTGGTGCCTTGCCGTCGACCGCATCGCGTACTTCAGCCACTGGCTGACGCCGCCCGGCATGCCGCGCCGCTTCGACACGCGCTTCTTCGCCGCCGCGATGCCCGCCGGCCAGGACGTGCGCCCCGACGGCCGCGAGACTGTCGAACACCTGTGGCTGAAGCCCGCCGACGCGGTCAGCCCCGAACGCGGCCTCAAGCTGCTGAACGTGACGCGGCGCGTGCTCGAGCACCTGGCCACCTTCGCCCGCGTCGACGACTTCATGGCCCATGCGCGCGCACTGCGCCGCATTCCGCTGACCATGCCGCGCCTGGCCGACGGTCCCAAGGGCCGACGCCCGGTGAACATGGAAGAGCCCGCCTACGACGAGATCGGGCACCTCGATCCCGACGGCCAGGGCGGCGGCCGCTATGCGCTCGAAGCGGGCCTGGTCACACCGCTGTCCGCGCGCGTGGTGCGCGTCGTGCACGACAGCGGCCTCAACAGTTTCGTAATCGGCGGCACCGAAGGCTGGGCGCTGATCAGCCGCGTGCCCGGCGATGCGGCGCACGAAGCCGCGCTGCGGGCGGCGGCGCCCGGACCGGTGCGATGGGTGTTGTCGGCGGACGCTGCGCCGCAGGCCCTGGACCTCGGCGGCGCCACGCTCCAGGTGCTGGGCGCGCAGCGTTTCCTGCTGGCCGAGGAGCGCATGCTGTTCACGGAGGACGCAACGACGCCCGCGCCCGAAACGGATCAGATCGTCGAATGGATCGTGCCCGCGCGCGGCTTCATGCGCCGCCCGGCGTCGGCGCTCGCCGACTGAGGCGCGTCTTCAGGCCTGCTGCGCTTCCGTCAGCGCCTGCGCCGCCACCACCGCCTCGGTGCGGTTGCGCACGTTGAGCGCGCGGAAGATGGCGGCCAGGTGGATCTTCACCGTGCCTTCGCTGATGCCCAGGCTGCGCCCGATCAGCTTGTTCGGCTTGCCTTGCGACAGCAGCTGCAGCACCTCGACCTGCCGCTCGGTGAGCACGCTGCGCAGGTGTTCGAGGGTCTGGGTGCCGCCACCGCCGTTGCCGCCACCGCGCGCAAAAGGTTCGCCCGCCGCGGCAGACGACGGCGACACGCCGGCCACGATGCCCGGCGGCAGCGCCGTGAGCATCATCGGCGGCACGTACACGCCGCCCGCCAGCACCAGGCGCACCGCCGACAGCATGACGTCGGGCGAGTAGGCCTTGGGAATGAAGCCGAGCACGCCGCGTTCGAGCGCGCTGCGCATGATGGACGGGTCTTCGTAGCCCGACAGCACGATCACGGGCACGGCCGGGTGTCGTCGCCGGATCTCGTCGATGTGGGCCTGCCCGTCCGCACCGGGCATGTTGAGGTCGATCAGGGCCAGGTCGAGATCGTCGGTCGCGCCGGCAAGCAGTTCGTCGACGCTCAGCGCCAGGACGAACTCGATGCCAGCTCCCAGCTCCGACAACTTGGCTTTGACCGCCTCGATGACGAGCCGGTGGTCGTCGGCGATCAGAATTTTCATGGCATACCCCAGTGTCCCAACGTCAATGTGCATTGGATTCTTCTGCGACTGCGAAGATAACGGCGATTGCCCCGTCCAGCAAGGCCGCCGCGCCCCACCAACGGCATAGACCCCAAGCGGTATGGCGGCCCCGTGGGCCCGTTGAAAAAATGAACGCCCACTCCAACGACCGGGGACATGGGCATGTGCGATCGCTGCAGACGCCGGTGCAAGGCATGCTTCGCAATGCACGCTTGAGAAGCGGGCATCCCTCATGGCCCGCCTGCTCGACTGCTTCTCGCCCTTCATTGCCTTCGGTCTCGGCCTGGACGCATCGATCGCGGCCGGCCACCCCACCCTCACCCACGGCGACGCCCAGCGCGAGGCCCTGCGCCTGCTGGACATCGCACGCGCCGACGCCGACGTGGCGGGCGCCACCGCCACACAGATCGAATCGGCCGCCTTTGCCATGGTCGCGTGGCTCGACGAGATCCTGGCCCGCCACCCCGACGCGGTGGACGGCGCGGCGCCGCTGCAGGTGCAGCTGTTCAACTCCAACAACGCGCACAGCGAGTTCTTCCACCACCTCTCGGCCCTCGGCGCGCAGGATCACGCGGTGCGCGAGGTCTACTGGCACGCGCTGGCGCACGGCTTCAAGGGCCAGTACTACTTCGAGTCGGGCGACGAGGGCGAGCTCGGCAAGCTGAAGGACCTGCACGGCCGGCAGCTGCAGCCGCCGCCGCTCGAACTCGGCAGCCTCGCGCAGGACCACATCACGCCCCAGCCCTACGGCGTGCCCGACCCGCGCGGCCCGGCCGACATGCGGCGGCGCGACCGCACCGTGCTGCGCGCCGGCACCGCGCTGGCCGTGCTCGTGCCCGCGCTTTTCCTGCTGTGGCACTGGCTGGCGGGGCCGCCGGCCGCCGGCACGGCGCTCACGCAGCGCATCGACCGGCAACTCGCCAGCTACGCCTGCGCCGACCTCGAGGCCTCGATCGACCCCGACGGCCGCCCGCGCGTGACCGGCTTCGTCTCGCAGCGCGACGACCTGCTCAAGGTGGCGGAGGACGTCGCGGCCATTCCCGGCGTGCGCGCGCCACAGTTCGACATCGGGCTGCGCGTGTGGCCGCACTGCGAGGTGTTCGCCATCCTCAAGCCCTCGCAGGCGCGCAACCGCCAGAAGAGCCACGGGCTGAGCGTGAGTGCGCCGTCCGCGCGCGACGGCCGGCTGCGCGAGGGCGACGCGGTGCGCGTGCAGGTGGTGGCGCCGCGCCACGAGAGCTACATCTGGGTCGACTACTACACCGCCGATGGTTCCGTGATGCACCTGAACACCGGGCCGGCCCCGACGCGGCTGCGCGCGGGCGAGTCGCTGGAACTCGGGTCCGACATCCCCTCGAGCTGGCTCGTGAGCCCGCCCTTCGGCAACGTGCTGATCACCGTGCTGTCGGCGCCGATGCCGTTCAGCGAAACCTCCGACCGCCCGCCGTACGAGATGGCCTCGGCCTACCTGCTGCGCCTGCGCGAGGCGCTGGCGGCCAGCAGGAACAGCGAACGGCTGATCGCCGACTTCATCTCCCTCGAAACCGTGGCGCGCTGACCTCGCCCTTCCCCACCATGTTCGACACGCTGTCACCCGTGCACCTGTTCTGGCCGCTGCTCGCGGTCTGCCTCGCCGGCCTGGCGCTGCTGTACGCCGCCGTGCGCGACGCCGGCCGCGGCGCGCGGCGACGAGGCCTGCTGCGGCGCGTCGACGCCCTCGGCGCGCCCGCCGACCACGCCGCCGTCGATGCGCTGAAGGAGGCCATGGCGCAGGCGCGCACCTCGCTGCGGCAGGCGCCGCGCACGCGCGCGACGGCGCCGTGGTTCCTCTTCATCGGCGGCCCGGCCACCGGGCTGCCGGGGCTGCTCTCGGCCGCCCGCGCCGAATGCGTGGCGCCGCCCGCGAACGAGGCACCCGGCACGCCCTGGTGGCGCTGGTGGACCACCGGCGCGCTGACGGCCATCGAGCTGCATCCCGACGCCATCGGCGACCAGGCCGGCACGGCGCCCGCGCGCGGGCTCTGGCTGCAGTCGCTGCTGGCGCTTGCCGAGCGGCGCGAACGCCTGCCGCTGCATGGCGTGGTGGTGTGCGTGGCGGCCGGCGACCTGCTGTACGGCGACCCGGCCCTGCGCAAGCGCGCCACCGCGAACATGCGCCGCCTGCTCGACGAGGCCAGCGACACGCTGCGCCTGCAGCTGCCGGTCTACCTCGTCGTGACAGGCCTCGAAGGCCTGAAGGGCTACGCCACGCTGCGCGCCGCGCTGCCGCCCGAGGTGCTCGCGCAGGCGCTCGGCCACCGCGTGGAGCACCCGTTCGCGGCGCACGCAGCGCGCGCCGCCGACCGGCTCGATGCGCTGTTCGATCCGCTCGTGGCGCAGCTGCACGGCCTGCGCATGGCCCTGCTGCGCGAGCAGCCGGGTCCCGCGGGGCGGCTCGCGCTGCATGGCTTCGTGGAGAGCGTGCGCACCTTGCAGCCGGCCTTGCGGCAGGTGGCGCAGGGGCTGTTCGAGGGGCACGGCAAAGGGGTGCGCGCGCCGCGCTGGCGCGGGCTGTACCTCACGGCGACGGCGTCGGAGAACGGCACGGGCGCCGCGTTCGTGAGCGACCTGTTCGGCCGCTTCCTGCCGGCGGACCAGCCGCTGGTGCGGCCCGGGCGCTTTGCGCCCACGGTACCGGCGGAACTGCGCTGAGGCCGCCGTGCAGCTGGCGCTACTTGGCCGCAGCGTCCACGCGGATCTGGCGCGCGCCGAAGGTCACGTTGAGCACCTGCGCCTGGCCCGGGGTGACCGCGCGCACCTCGCGCCAGCGCGCGCGGTCGAGGTCGCGGAACGCGGCCATCACGCCGATCGCCTTGGCATCGGCCGGCAGGGTGAGGTCGAGCTTTTTGCTCTCGCCGGGGCGCAGCAGCATTTCTTCGCGCTGCACCAGTTCGGCGCCGAGCGTGGCCTGGTCTTTCTCGAACAGCGAGAAGAAGTCGGCGCCTTCGAAGGGCCCCGGCGTCTTGAGCGCGTAGACGCGCACCGTGAGCGGCGAGGCGCGCCCGCGCGCATCGGGGTTGGCATCGGCGCCGGCCGTGAGCGTGATCGACACCGGCGTGACCACCGGTTTGCTCGCGCAGCCCGCCATCAGAAGACCCGCTGCAGCAAGGCCAAGGGCTGCGATACGGCGTCGCGATGCGACAGCAAGGAGGCCCTCATAGGACGAATGGTGTGTACCCAGCGTGCGCATGCTATTCCCTTCGTTGCATTGACCGGTCCTGACGCATCTTTGATTATCACCAGCGAACTCGAACAGGCAACATGCTGACTCCCCAACTCGTCGACGCACTGCTCACGCCCATCGGCGAGGCCTCGCCTTGCGGGGACGACCTGGAGTACGACGCGGACTTCATGGCCCTCACGACTGCGGCGCAAGGCAAGGCCGAGCAGCAGTTCGGCGACACCGTGATCCCCGCCGTCGAACCCGACTGGCGCGACGTGGCCGAACGCGCCGATGCGCAGCTGCGCCGCAGCAAGGACGTGCGCGCCGCCGTGCTGCTGCTGCGCGCCGCAACGCGCCTGCAGGGCGTGGCCGGTTTCACGGCGGGCCTGCAATTGCTCACCTCGCTGCTCGACACCTTCTGGGACGGCATACATCCAAAGCTGGATGCGGACGACGACAACGACCCCACCATGCGCCTGAACGCGCTCGCGCCGCTGAGCGACGACAGCATGGTGCCGCGCGACCTGTACGACGCCTCGGTGGGCAACGCGCCCGGCGTGGGTCCGATCCGCGTGCGCGACATCGCCATTGCGCACGGCGTGCTCAACGCCGTCGGCGGCGAGGCCTCGTATTCGCCCGCGCAGGTGCATGGCGGGCTCGAGGCCCTGCACGCCGCACACCCCGAACAACTGCAGGCCGCCATCGGCCTTCCCGCGCTGCTCGATCGCCTGCAGAAGCTGCTGGGCGAGCGCACCGGCCGCACCGATGCGGTGGACCTGGGCACGCTGCGCACCGTGTCGCGCGCGGTCGCCAAGGCCTGCACGGCGGCGGCCGGCGCACCGGAAGCATCGGCCGACGAGGGTGCAGCCGAAGGCGGCGACGCCCCGGCCGGCAACGCAGCCCGACCGGCCGCGCCACGCGGCGAGATCCAGAACCGCCAGGACGCGGTGCAGATGCTCGACCGCGTCATCCGCTACCTCGAACAGGCCGAGCCCGGCAACCCCGCGCCGCTCCTGATCGAACGCGCCAAGAAGCTCATCGGCGTGAGCTTCCTGGACATCATGGCCAACCTCGCGCCCAACGCGATGGACACCATCGAGACCGTGACGGGCAAACGCCAGTCCGAATGACCGCCGCCGTTTCCACCCGTCCCCTTTCATTCCCGCAAGGAGCATCGCCATGGCCAAGAGCAGTCAGAAATTCATCGCACGCAACCGCGCGCCCCGGGTCCAGATCGAATACGACGTGGAGCTCTACGGCGCCGAGAAAAAGATCCAGTTGCCCTTCGTGATGGGCGTGCTGGCGGACCTGTCGGGCAAGCCCGCCGACCCGCTCGCGCCCGTGGTCGATCGCAAGTTCCTCGAGTTCGACGTCGACAACTTCGACGCCCGCATGAAGGCCATGAAGCCGCGCGCCGCCTTCGCGGTCGAGAACTCGCTCACCGGCGAGGGCGACCTCAAGGTCGAGCTCACCTTCGACAGCATGGACGACTTCTCGCCCGCCGCCGTGGCCCGCAAGGTGGGCGCGCTCAACAAGCTGCTCGAAGCACGCACGCAGCTGTCGAACCTCGTGACCTACATGGACGGCAAGGGCGGCGCCGAAGACCTGCTGGCCAAGGTGCTCGAAGACCCCGCCCTGCTGCAGACGCTGGCCGCCAGCAAGAAGCCCGGGGACGGCGAAGCCGCCGCCTGAGCCCGCCCCCGATTCCTGACAGACACACACCGGTACACGAGGAGAAACCATCATGGCCGACGCACTCGAGCAGAGCGCACTGAAAGACGTTGCGTACGCGGGAAGCGACTTTTCGTCGCTGCTGCAGAAAGAATTCAAGCCGCGCAGCGACGAAGCCAAGAGCGCCGTCGAAGCCGCCGTGCTCACGCTGGCGCAGCAGGCGCTGAGCAACAGCACCGTCATCGGCAAGGACGTGACCAAGTCGATCCAGGCCATGATCGCCGCGATCGACGCCAAGCTCACCGACCAGGTGAACAAGATCATCCACCACCCCGACTACCAGAAGCTCGAGAGTGCGTGGCGCGGCCTGCACTACATGGTGAACAACACCGAGACCGACGAGAACCTGAAGATCCGGGTGATGGACATCTCCAAGCAGGAGCTGGCCAAGAACCTCAAGAAGTTCAAGGGCGCGGCCTGGGACCAGAGCCCGATGTTCAAGAAGATCTACGAGGAGGAGTACGGCCAGTTCGGCGGCGAGCCCTTCGGCGCGCTGGTGGGCGACTACCACTTCGACCAGAGCCCGCCCGACGTCGAGATGCTCGGCGAGATGGCCAAGATCGCCGCCTCGGCCCATGCGCCCTTCATCACCGGCGCGAGCCCCAACCTCATGCAGATGGAGTCGTGGCAGGAGCTGGCCAACCCGCGCGACCTGACCAAGATCTTCTCCACGCCCGAGTACGCCGGCTGGCGCTCGCTGCGCGAGTCGGACGACTCCAAGTACCTGGGCATGTGCATGCCGCGCTTTCTGGCGCGCACGCCCTACGGCGCCAACACCAACCCGGTGGAAGAGTTCGACTTCGAGGAAGACACCGCCGGCGCCGACCACAGCAAGTACGCCTGGGCCAATGCCGCCTATGCGATGGCGACCAACATCAACCGCTCGTACAAGCTGTACGGCTGGGGTTCGCGCATCCGCGGCATCGAGTCGGGCGGCGCGGTGGAAAACCTGCCGCTGCACACCTTCCCCAGCGACGACGGCGGCGTGGACCAGAAGTGCCCCACCGAGATCGCCATCAGCGACCGGCGCGAGGCCGAGCTCTCGAAGGCCGGCCTGCTGTCGATGATCCACCGCAAGAACTCCGACTTCGCGGCCTTCATCGGCGCCCAGTCGCTGAACAAGCCGGCCGAGTACGACGACCCCGACGCCACGGCCAACGCCAACCTGGCGGCGCGCCTGCCTTACCTCTTTGCCTGCAACCGCTTTGCGCACTACCTGAAGTGCATCGTGCGCGACAAGGTCGGCAGCTTCAAGGAGCGCGAGGACATGCAGCGCTGGCTCAACAAATGGATCATGAACTACGTGGACGGCGACCCCGCCAACTCGTCGGAAACCACCAAGGCCCAGAAGCCGCTGGCCGCCGCCGAGGTGATCGTGGAGGAAGTCGAGGGCAACCCGGGCTACTACACGTCCAAGTTCTTCCTGCGCCCGCACTACCAGCTCGAAGGCCTCACGGTCTCGCTGCGGCTGGTGTCCAAGCTGCCGACGGCCAAGGGGGCCGGTTGAAAAAAATCTGCGGATTCTTCTTGAATTCCGGGTTCCGTTTCGTTCTATGAGTAGCTGCCGGGCATCGGAACTTTTCTCCCACCGCCGGCAGCCATTTTTTTCGTTTCGATCATCAACCGCCCGAATGCAATCGGGTTCCAAGGAGTAGGAACATGTCATCTGACTTTCACATCAAGCTCGACGGCGTCAAGGGCGAGTCTTCTCACAAGGACCACAAGGACGAGATCGAGATTTCGTCGTGGTCCTGGAACGTGAGCAACGCATCGGGCGCGGGATCGGGCGGCGGTTCGGGCAAGGGCAAGGCCACGCCGGGTGAATTCAACTTCACGCACGTCTACGACAAGGCATCGCCCGTGCTCGCCAAGAACTGCGTGAGCGGCAAGCACTTCAAGGACATGGTCATGACCTGCCGCAAGTCGGGCGAAGGCCAGCAGGAGTACCTGAAGGTCACGCTCAAGGAAGTCTTCATCTCCAGCGTGGGCCCCGGCGGCGCACAGGGCGGCGACGTGCACGAGCAGGTGTCCTGCAGCTTCAAGGACATCGAGTTCGCCTACAAGGGCCAGGACGACAAGGGCGCCGGCGGCGGCGAGGTGAAGTTCGGCTGGAACGTGGCCACCACCGAAACCCGCTGACGGGCGACGGACCCGCCAGCCCCGTCCGCCCCAGGCACCGCACGGTGCCGGGGCCGGTCCCTGCCCGTGTCCTCACCGGAGCAATGCCATGGCATTCAGCACCACACTCATCGGTACCAGCGGCAAGCTGCACACGACCTACAACGCCGATTGGTCGGTCGGACGGATCGGCTCCAACACGCGTGAAGACGTGATGCTGGTGCAGGCCCTGTTCAAGATCTTCTACTACGAGCTGCTGGGCTTCAACCACGACTTCGACCCGCCCCCCGGCGCGACCGAGGTGATCGTGGTGGACGGCTACTACGGGCCGGTCACGCAGAAGCACATCACGCACTTCCAGGAACAGGCGATCGCGCGCGGGCGCAAGGTCCTGCCGGACGGCATCTTCGATCCCTTCCGCGAGCCCGGTGCGTCCAGCACGATCAGCAAGACGCGCTACGCGCTCGACCTGCTGAACAACGGCTGTGCCAACAGCTGCGAAGAGCAGAACATCGACAACTACAGCAACCTGCCGAACCGGGAAGACATGCCCGCGTTGCTGCGCAGCGCGCTGAAGAAAGTCAAGAAGAAGGCCAGCAAGTACAGCTGAACAGTCTCAGCGGCCCCAAGCAAAACGCCCATCCATCGGATGGGCGTTTTGCTTGAGGGATGGCACCGCCTCGTCGCGAGGCAGGCTGCGCTCAGGGGTCCGTTGTCGACGCGACGTTCTCGGGCAGCAGCCGCGTCAGGTCGTCGTCGGCGTCCTCGATCACCCACAGCGTGAGCGCCGTGTAGTTGTCGTGGCCCGGCTTGGCGTTGGCCTTGATCTGCGCGTCGAGCAGCTCGGTCCACTGGCTGGGCGTGCGCGACGCGTGCAGCGTGTCGACCAGGCACTCGTCGCCCAGCGGCTCCCACACGCCGTCGCTGCACAAGAGCAGCACGTCGCCGGGCAAGAGGCGCATGCGGTCGGACACCGCGATGTCGGGCGCCTCCTCGATCGAACCGAGCGCCGACAGCAGCATGTTGCGCTGCGGATGCAGGCGCGCGCCCTCCTCGTCGAGCATGCCGCCCGCCACCATCTGCTGCACCAGGCTGTGGTCGGTGGTGCGCGCCACGATGGCGCCGCCGCGGAACAGGTAGGCGCGGCTGTCGCCGCTGTGCACCCAGGCCAGCACCTCGCGCTCCAGGTCGATCACCGCGAACACCACCGTGGAGCGCATGCCGGCGAGCTTGCCGCCTTCGGCCTGGCGCGCCACCACGTCCAGGTTGGCGCGCTCGATCAGCGCGCGCAGCGCGGCCTCGTCCAGCGAGGGCGCGCCCGAGAAGCCGCCGAGCACGCTGGCGCGCACCGTGGCCGCCGCCACGTCGCCGCCGCCGTGGCCGCCCGCGCCGTCGGCCACCAGGCAGGCGACGTAGCGCTCGTCGTGCCAGTGGCCGTGCACGTCCTCGTTGTAGGTGCGCCCGCCCTGCCGGGAGAGCGTGACGATTTCGATTTCCAAGCGGGGTGCCTCGCGAGTGCTGGGGTTGTTCTGGTGGTCTTCAGGTGTCCGACTTCAGGCGCGCCATCTGCTCTTCGTAGGCCGCGAGGAAGGCCTTGCCGAAGAGGCTGTGGAAGTCGTCCTCGGCCTCGCTCGCGATGCCGCCGTACAGCGCCACGAACTGGTCCCAGAGCTTGGCCTTGCGGTTGGCGGCAAAGAGCGCGTCGAGCGCGGTCTTCGCGCTGATCTTCTTCTCGAGCTCGGCCGGCTCGAAGCGCCCGATGACATGGGCCAGCGCCGCGCGCATGCCCACCATCACGCCGAACTGGTGCGCGCGCAGGTCGTCGAAGGCGTCGCGCATCGCGGCCTCGGGCGGCATGAAGCCGCGCACGCCGGGGCCCAGCAGGTGCGCCAGCGCGACCTCGACCGTGGGCGAGAACTTGAGCGGGTTGTTGGCTTGCGACGCGATCATCGTGACCTCGGCGCGCACCTCGCGCTTGAACTCCTGGCGCGTGAGCAGCAGCTGCAGCGTGCCTTCGGTGGACGTACGCAGCATCGCGCCGATGCGCTCCATGAGGCCGGGCGTGAGCATCTCGGGCGGCTGGTGCGTGCTGGCGAGGCCGCGCAGGAAGGCGGCGAGCAGTTCGTCGTCGGAGGCGGTGCGTGCGGATGGTGTGGCTGCTGGCGTTGCCGGCGGCGCGACATGCACGGGCGGCGGCGGTGGCGGAGGGGGCGGCGGCTCGGCCACGCGGCCGGCGTTCTCGGGCCCGCTGATGCGGATCGGCTGGCCGGTCACGTCGTCGAACTTCGCGAGCGGGGCCACGGGTGCTGGCGCGGGCGCAGGGGGCGGCGGCGGCGGTGGCGGCGTGATGGCCTTCGGCGGCTCGAAGCCGAACTGGTCGATCGGCAGATGATCGGAGCGCGGCACCGGCGTGGCGGGCGCCGCGCGCTGCAGTGCGGCCAGCGGGTCGGCGTCCGACGCGGTGTTGGGCTGCAGCAGCGGATCGGCCAGCGGCGACAGCGCGAGCGGATCGCCGCCGATGCCGCCGGCGCCCGGCGACCCGCCGAACAGGTCGTCGATGCTCGCGGCCTTGCCGTGCGCGGGCGGCGCGCCCAGGTCCGAAAAATCGTCGAGCGCGCCGAGCCCGGCAGAGGGCGCGGCCGACGGCGTGGGGCCCAGCAGGTTCGCGAACGGGTCGACCTGGTCGGCCTGCGCATTGCGCGAGCCGCTGGCCATGGGGTCGGGAAAGAGCAGCGACTCGGCGGGCGCGGCGGCGGCGCGGGCCGCAGCAGGCGCCGGCGCGGGAGCGGCCGGCGACCCGAGTCCCGCGAGCAGGTCGGCGAACGGATCGTCACTGCTGGCGGCAGGCGCAGCGGCCGGCGCCGACATCACGGTGTTGGGGATGACCGGTGCGCGTGGTGCCGCCGCAGCCGCCATCACGCGCACCGAGAGTTCGAAGCTGCCGATGACGAGGCGTGCGCCGTCCGTCAGCGCCGCTTCCTTGCCCGCGCCCAGCGACACGCCATTGCATTGCATCGCGTTGCTGCCGCGATCGACGATGAAGTACTGCCCGTCGCGGCACAGCACCTGCGCATGCACGCGCGAGACGGTGCGGTCGGGGTCGTCAAGCACCAGCGCGTTGGTGTCGGCGCGGCCGATGGTGCCGCCGCCGGGTCCGAAGTCCGCGGCGATGGACGGTCCGGCCGGCATGCCTTGCCGGGTGATGACAGCGATATGGATCATGAATCGGCCCCCGATGGCGGCTGCGCCCGTGCAATCTCGCAAGGAGTATTCATTCCGTGGGGCCGGTTGGCAATCTCGCCTTAAGAGGTATGCCGCATGCGCGCCTTCGCGGCCTCACGGCGCCAGCAGCAGCACCAGTGGCTGGCTCGGCACGGTGCGCACGCCGGGGCAGTTGGTGCTGTTCTGCAGCGAGGTGCTGGTGAGCCGCGTGGCCGGCATGCCCATCCACAGCACGGTGAAGGCGCCCGTGAGATGCCGACTCGGCCCCATCACGGTACCCGAGGCCACGCCCAGCAGCACGCCGGGGTTGTCGCCGTTGGTCATCGGGATGGTGGTGCCCAGGTTGTGCGCCGGCGCGCCCATCACGAGGATCGTCGGGCAGTTCGGAATGGCCATCGGCCCCATCGCGATGTTGGGGTACGGCACCGGAATCGGCGACGGCGCGGCGGGCGTGATGCAGACATCGGGAAAGCCCATGTCGGTGCCCATCAGCTGGCAGTTGGCAAACATCGCGTGCCTCCTTCGTGTGCCGGCTTCAGCCGAAATGGATCTGCGCGCCGCGCGCCTTGATGAGCTCGCGGCCGTTCACCAGCGTGTGCTCGCCCTCCAGACGCAGCAGCTGCGTGGCCTCGCACTCGACGTGCGTGGCGGCCACGCGGTCGATGCCGTCGGTGGTGCGCAGGTAGTTCTTGCTGTAGTGCTGGACACGGTCCATCACCGAGGACAGGAGCGAGCCCACGAGCTTCAGGCCGGTGGCCGCCACGCCGAGCTGCCGGCCCACGACGTCCGCCGTGTCGACGCCCACGCGCAGCCGCTGCGCGGACACCTCGCAGTCCTGCGCGCGCAGGCCGATGCGCGCGGCGTCGAGTTCGAGCGCGCCGTCGGGCGCGGCGATGCGCAGGCCGCCCGGGCAGCTGACGACGTTGGCGGTGCCTTCCTCGCGCTGCAGCACGGCCATGATCCAGACCTCATCGGGCGCGATGCGCAGGCAGGCCACGCTGTCGCCTGCAGCGGGTTCGAGCAGGCAGCTGGCGGCACGCGCAGCGCGCAGCCGCAGGCCGCCGCTGGCGACGACCGGCTCGCCGGCCGGCCCGCTGTCGAGCACGCCGACGCACCATTCGCCGGTGAGGGGCCCGGCGCCCAGGGTGCGGCTGCGGCGGCTGGGGGCGCGGGTGGGGGTCGTTGCGGTGGTCATGGGGTGTTCCTTTGCTTGCGGTGCGTTCATGCGGCCAGCGGCTGCCAGCGCTCGGCGGCGGCCAGATCGGGGTCGGACTCGATGGCGCTGGCGCGGTCGCTCATCTGCGCGTTCTCGGTGCGCGCACCGTGCAGCACGGTGCGCTTCATCGTGGCGCCGCGCATCTCGGCCGCCTCGAGGTTGGCGTGGCGGAAGTCGGCGTAGGTCAGCTCGGCATCGCGGAAGTCGGCGCCGGCCAGGCTGGCGCCCGCGAAGTGGGTCTGGTACAGGTCGCAGCCGGCAAAGCGCGCGCCCGGCAGCGAGGCGCCGGTGAACAGCGCCTGCCGCAGTCGCGCCCCTGAGAAATCCACGCCCTGCCCGGAGGCTGCGCAGAAGATGGTCGACGGCGCCACGGCCTTGACGAAGCGCGCGCCGTCGAGCGTCGAGCCCTGGAAGTTGCACTGCTGCAGCACGATGCCGCTGAAGTCGGCACCGCTCAGGTCGGTCGACGAGAACTGGCACCCGTCGAGCGACAGGCCGGCGAACGACATGCCCTTGAGCGAGGTCTTGAAGAACACGTTGCGCTGCATCTGCGCGCCCGTCCAGCTCAGGTGCGAGAGGTCGCACTCGTTGACCGTGGTGTACGGCCACTGCGTGTCGTCGGCGCACACGTCCAGCAGCACCGACTGCGTGAATACCGCCGAGCCCAGGGGCGCGCCGCGCAGGTTGGCATGGTCAAGCCGGCACTTCGACAGCGTCGCCATGGTCATCGTGGCCTGCGCGAGCTGCGCGTGCTGCATGTCGCACTCGGTGAACACGGCGCCGTGCAGGTTGGCCTCGCGCAGGTCGGCGTGGTCGAGCAGGCAGCGGTTGAACACGGCGCGGCGCAGGTTGGCCCCCGAGGCCATGAGGCCACGCAGGTCGCAGCGGTCGAAGACGCTCTCGCGCAGGTCGGCGCCGCGCAGATCCGCCTGGGCCAGCCGCACGAGCGTGAACACGCCGCCGCCCAGCGACAGCCCGGCGTAGGGGCCGGCGGACAGGTCGCGCTTCTCGATCGTTTCGCCGAGGTGAACGGCCAGCATGAGCAGTTTCGGGGTCATGCGGCGGCCTGCTGTTCGGGGGTGAGGCGGGGCCAGGTGCGCGCGCGTGTCAGCAGCGCGCCTTCGAGATTCGTCGAACCGTCCAGGCGCACGCGGCTCAGGTCGGCCGCAAAGAGGTTGCTGCGCCGCAGGTCGGCGCCGCGCAGGTCGGCCTTCTGCATCACGGCGTCGCTGAAGTTCACGCCGGACAACAGCGCGCCGCGGCAGGCCGCCATGCGCATCAGCACGCCCTTGGCGCTGGCCAGGCGCAGGTCGGCGTCTTCCAGGCACACCTCGCTGAGGTTGGCGCCGTCGAGCACCGCACGCACCAGCTTGGCGCCACGCAGGTCGCAGGCGCCGAAGTTGAACTGGCGCAGGTCGGCGCCGCTCATGTCGACGCCGCCCATGGTGCAGTCCTTGACGGTCACGGCGCCGGCGCAGCGCGCGCGCTGGAAGTTGGCGCCGTCGAGCTTGCAGGTGGCGAAAGTGGCGTGCGCCAGGTTGGCACCGTGCAGCTCGACGCCCGACAGGTCGGCGCTGAGAAAGTTGCAGGCCGACAGGTCGGCTTCGGCCAGGCGCATGCCGCGCAGGTCGAGCTGGTAGAAGGTCTGCCCCGCGAGCGTAGCGCCCTGCCAGTCGGCCTCGCCCCAGGTGGTCTCCAGCAGGTTGGCGCCGATGAAGCCGGCACGCCGCATCTGCGTGCCGGCGAAGTGGCAGCCCATGAGCGTGGCGTTGCCGAAGTCCGCGTCGTCGAACACGCCGCCCGCGAGCCGGGCCTTGCCGAGGTTGGCCTTGCCGAACTTCGTGCCGATGGCGATCGCGCCCTCGAGGTTGGCATGTGCCAGCACCGCACCCGACAGGTCGGCGCCCGAGAGGTTCGCCCGGCGCAGGTCGACACTCTCCAGCCAGGCGCCCTGGAAATTCACGTCGCGCAGGTCGAGTCCGGAGAAGTCAGCGCCGGTGAAGTCCAGCCCCGCAAAGTAGCGCATGCCCGCGGGCACCGCGCGCGCCATCTCGCCGCGCAGCGAGCGCGCCGCGTCCGCGGGCATCGCGTAGGCCGGCGGCTGCAGGTGGGCGCCCTGGAGGTAGTCGCGGCGGTGCACGTCTTCCAGCTGATAGAGCTTGGGCAGCAGGGGTGCGAAGTCGAGCTGGCGCGTGCCCGCCGCGGCCATGCGCTGCATCTCGGCCAGGTGCGTCTTGGCGCGGTAGGCAGGCGGGCCGCGGTGCTGCAGCTGGCTGCGGTCGATCTTCTCGGGCGGGAGGGCGAAGGCACGCTCCAGGGCGGTGACGGCGTCTTCGACCATCGCCCACTGCTGGGCCTGCATTTCCTTCATCTTCTGTTCGAGGTAGGGCGGCAGCGCGTCGCCCGTGGGCACCTTTTCGCGCGGCGGCATGCGGATGCCCAGCGCGTCGGGGTCCTTGCCCATCTCGCGCACCTTCTGACGCGCGATGCGCACATCGACCTGCGCGCGCCGGTACTGCGCCTCGCCCTGCAGCCCCGCCATCGCGAACGGCGCCTGGGCGGCCTCGACGTCGGGGTCGGCGGTGCTCACGCCCGGCGGCAGCAGGTCGGACTCGACGAGCCCGTAGATCGCGCCCATGTGCGGGTCTTCGCGCCGGGCTGCGGCGTCGAGATAGTGCTGGTCGGGGCGGGCTTCGCCGTTGCGCTCGACGGCGCCCATGAGGCTCACGATGTCGGACGCGTCGTCGGTGCCGACCTCGGCCAGCCCCTGGAAGATGGCGATGCAGCGCTCGGCATGCGGAAAGAACCAGACCGTGGTCAGCCGCAGCGGCACCTCGCGGATCTTGGGCTCGCCCTGTGCCATGCGATAGCCGACGAACACGCGCGGGCGCATGCCGGGCAGCCGCCCTTCGATGAGGCGCCGGGTCGGGTGCATGTTCTCGAAGGCGAAGGGCTCGTCGCCGGCCAGCGCACCGCTCACCCACTGGTCGGCCGGCGCGAGGTTGAAGTAGCGCCAGTCGGTGTCGGGGGCGAACCCGGGCGCGTGCTGCTTGAGGTAGTCGGCGTCGTAGGTGCCGCGGTACTGCGCGCGCTGCGGATGCATCAGGTCGAGCGGGCCGAAGCCGGCCGGCGTGACGGCCTGGCCGGGACGCAGCAGGCGCTCATCCGGCCGCTCGACATTGGGCAGCCAGGTCGCACCGCCGCCCTCGGGCTGCCGGCCGCGGCCGGCGGGGTTGCCGGGAAAGTCCGCGCCGCCGTACGCGCGCGACCAGCTGATCGGCAGCGACTCGAAGGGCTGCGGCGGGCTCGCGCGCCCCGCATCCCAGTAGCGCTCTCCGAAGACCAGCAGGGTTTTTTCGCAGCCGGCGAAGCGCGCGCGCACCGCGCAGGCGTCGGGCCGCTCCGGCGGTGCAAAGGCCTGGCCATGCACGAGGAACTCGGGCGTGAGCTTGGCCACGCCCTCGTCGATGAACGGCTGCGCCATCTCCTTCGACAGGAAGGCCCACATCGATTGCTCGGCCCACAGCGTGCCGCGCTCGCCCTGCGCGAACGGCAGGTGCAGGCAGGCGCTGATGCTCAATCCGAAGCGCTTGCGAAATTCGATCGGCCGCGTGGAAAGGCCGAGTGCCTGGGGTTTGAGGACCTGCATGCCGTGCGACCGCGCTGTGTCCGTCATGCGCCGCTGCCCCTGCCACCGCCTGCGCCCCCACCGCTTCCGCCGCCACCGCCGGCGCCGCCCGAGCCATCGCCGCCTTCGGCGCCCCCCGTGCCACCTGCGCTGCCGCCACCGCCACCGCCACCGCCACCTCCGGCACCGCTCGAGCCACTGCCGCCTTCGGCCCCGCCCGCGCCGCCGCTGCCGGGGCCGCCACCGGACCCACCACCGCTGCCGCCCGAACCGCCGCCCCATTGGGACTGCATGGTGCCGCCGTCGGCGCCTTCCCCGCCACCGGTGCCACCGCCTGCGCCACCGGCACCGCCACTGCCGCCCCCCGCGCTGTCCGGCACGCCGGAGGCATCGGAGTCCACGCCGCCCGCGCTGCCGCCCGCACCTCCCGCACCTCCCCCGCCGCCGGAACCGCTGCCGCCCGCACTGCCGCCATCGGCGCCTCCTGCACCGCCTGCGCCTTCCGAGCCGCCCGAACCCCCACCGGCGCCGCTTCCGCTGCCCCCGCCGGCACCGCCGCCCGCGCTGTCCGAACCGCTGCCACCTTGCGCGCCGCTCCCCCCGCCCGCACCGCCCGCGCCACCGCCGGCCGGCGCACCACCGCCTGCGCCACCGCCGTCTGCACCGCCCGTGGCGGGCCCCGAGGAGGGTTGCCACGGGTCCATCGGGCCGATGTCATCGGGCGGCGGGGGCGGCGGCGCCGCCGAGCCGTCGGCCAGGCGCGACTGGTCGGCGGCGAGCTTCTCCGCAGACGTGCCGTCGCCGAACAGCGCTTCGCCGGTTTCGTGCAGGCCCGCATCGAGGGCGTCGCTGAAACTGGTAAAGCCCCTCACGCCCTGCGCGTGACGCTCCAGCGCCGAGCCCTTGAGCGCGCGCAGCCGGTCTTCCAGGCCGTGCATCCCGGCCGCATGCGCCTCCTTGGCCGCCGTCTCCAGCGCCACGGCTGCGTCGGCGTACTGCTTGAGCGTGGCGGCAATGTCGGCGTCCGCACTGGCGGCGCCGGCCACGGCCGCCAGGAGCCCTGCGACCACCGCGGCGTCGGCACCGCCTGCGCCGACGCCGGGCTTGAAGACATGCAGCCCGGCCTGGTCCAGGTCGATCGCGAACGACTTGATTTCGGGCGCCGCGCCGTTGACGAGCTTCACGCCCAGCGAGTTTTCGATCGACACTCCGACGAAGTTGGACATCGCCAGCGCCAGTGCGTTCTCGATGCTGATGCCCATGAAGGTCGAGCGCGCCATGCCCAGGTTGGCCTCGCTGTTGGTGCCGATGTAGCCGCTGGTGTTCGGCCCCAGGATGGTCGTGTTGGCGCCGACCGAGGTGGCGTCGATGTTGCCCACCGCCATCATCTCGATGCCGGTGTTGCTCATCAGCTTGATCTTGTTGGCCATCAGGGCCAGCGGACCGGTAGGCACCGTGATGTACTTCGAACTCGAGCCGGTCACCAGCCAGTCGATGTGGCCGGCCTCGAAGCTCATCGTCGCAGCCTTGAACGTCACCTTGCCGCTCACGGTGGTGGTCTGGTTGCCGATCACGTTGCGGGTTTCGCCCGCGCGCGAGATGTCGGTGCGCGCGCCGGTCACATCGGTCTTGTGGGTGCCCGTGACGGCCAGCGTGTCATTGCTGTCGACGAAGGTCTCGCGGTTGCCCACCACCTGGTTGTTCTGCTTGCCCTTGACCGTGTTCTTCTGGTCCACCACCACCATGTTGGTGTCGTTGCGCGTCACGGTGCTCTTGCGGTCGCGGTCCACCAGGCTGGTCTGGTCGCGCTTGACGGTGATGGTCTGGTCGCGGTCGATGGTGGTGGAGTCATCGCGCTCCACGCTGCGGCTCATGTCGAGCTCGGCGTGGATGTTGATGTTCTCCTCGCCCTTCTTGTCCTCGAACATGATCTCGTTGTAGTTCGCAGGACCGCCGCCGGGCGTGGAGCGGGTCTTGAAGCCGCTTTGCGTGGCGGACTTGTACGGAATGGGCTGGTCGTCGTTGTAGACGCGGCCCACGATCACCGGGCGGTCGGGGTCGCCGTTGAGGAAGTCGACGATCACCTCCTGGCCGATGCGCGGCGCGAAATAGCCGCCCCAGCCCTTGCCGCCCCAGGGCTGCGACACGCGCACCCAGCAGGTCGACTTCTCGTTGCTGTCGTCGTAGCGGTCCCAGTGAAAGTGCACCTTCACGCGGCCGTGGTCGTCCACGTGCAGCTCGTCGCCCTTGGGGCCGACCACGATCGCCGTCTGCGGGCCGGGCATGGTCACGCGCGGCGTGAGGCGCGGCGCGCGGAACGGCCGGTCGACCGGCATCACGGTGAGCAGGAACAGGCTGCTGCCGGTCTGCGCGGCGGCCAGCGCGGGCGTGGCGGCGATCAGCTCTTCCAGCACCGGGAGGGTGTCGGCGTTCACGGCGTCGTCGCGCAGCACCTCGGCCAGCGCGCGCTGCACGGGCTGGGCCGGTGCGCTGGCGCTCACGCCCTCGTAGCCGCGGTGGCTGGCGATGAAGGTGCAGGCGGCGATCACGTAGTCGCCGTTGCGCGTGCCGTCGGGGTCGTCCTCGAACTTGAAGCTGCGCCCGGCCGCGACGTCGGGCCAGGGCGTGAACGCCCAGTGGCGGTCGCGGCGCGCATTGAGTTCGTCGCCGCGCAGCTTGGCGCGCGTCTCGGCGTCGTCGCCGCTGAAGTAGCCGCCGGGGAACTCGAACATCTCGAACTCGGCGAGCTCGTGCTGGTCGGAGCTGTCGATGTCGGCACCCAGCTTCTTCTTGATGGCCTTGAAGTCGCTGTCGCGCGACGAGTGCTTGCCGGTGTCGAACTGCCGCGCGCTGACCCAGCGCGAGATCTCGTTGAAGCGCGGCTCGGCCGCATGGACCGCCATGTGGCGTAGCGTGTCGGTCGCGGGCAGCTTGTCGTGCGCCAGGTCGCTGGCGTCCGACAGGTGCATGGTGCCGGGCGCGTCGTGCGCGTCGAACCAGTAGTAGATGCCTTCGTCCTCCAGCAGGCGCGAGAGGAACTGGTAGTCGCTCTCCTGGTGCTGCACGCAGTAGCGGCGCGGGTTGTGCGTGCCGATGACGTTGGTGGCCTTGGTCTTCTTGAAGCGCTTGATCGGGCTGTCCTCGAACACCGCGTCGAGCACCTCGAGCACCTTCTTTTCCTGGTGGATGCGCGAGTTGGCGCGCTTGGTGAGCAGCCAGAACCACGAGCGCAGCGCGATGCGGTACTCGTAGTGCCGCCCGATGTGGCCCGCGCGCACGAAGCGCACCGCGTGACCCTGGCAATGCCGCTCGTGCGCGCCGCCGTCGGCGTCCTTGAACTCGATGACCACGTCGAAGGCGTGGCCCAGGATGTCCTTGGCGGCGAGGTCCTTGTTCTTGGACAGCACGGTGAGCTCGTAGGCCGCGGGGCGCGCCAGCGCCTCGTGCCCGACGATGCGCCAGAACATCAGGTCGTCCTTGGCGGGCGAATCGCTCTCGATGCGGAACTCGTGGTCGGCCATCTTGGGTCTCTCGGAAGTGGGGCGTCGCGCTGCGGGGTGGTCAGTCGAACGCGTAGGTGAAGTCGGCGTCCTTCACGTCGAGCGCCACGCGGCGGATCTCGCCGCCCGAGGCCAGGCGTTGCAGGTACTCGACCGAAATGGTGGGCAGCACGGTGTTGGTGAGGATCGCGTCGATCACGCGCCCGCCCGACTCCGGGTCCTGGCAGCGCGCGACCACCTGCTCGATCACCGCCTCGGTGTATTCGAAGGGCACGCCGTGGTTGGTCTCCACGCGCTTCTTGATGCGGCCCAGCTGCAGCCGCACGATCTTCTTCATCATCTCGGGCGACAGCGGGTAGTAGGGAATGGTGACGATGCGGCCCAGCAGCGCGGGCGGGAACACCTTCATGAGCGGCGCCTTGAGCGCATCGGCCAGCGCGTTCGAATCGGGCAGCAGCTCGGGGTCGCGGCACATGCTCATCACGAGCTCGCTGCCGGCGTTGGTGGTCAGCAGGATGATCGTGTTCTTGAAATCGATCATGCGGCCCTCGCCGTCTTCCATCCAGCCCTTGTCGAAGACCTGGAAGAAGATCTCGTGCACGTCGGGGTGGGCCTTTTCCACTTCGTCGAGCAGCACCACGCTGTAGGGCCGGCGGCGCACGGCCTCGGTCAGGATGCCGCCCTCGCCGTAGCCCACGTAGCCGGGCGGCGCACCCTTGAGCGTGGAGACGGTGTGCGCCTCCTGGAACTCGCTCATGTTGATGGTGATGATGTTCTGCTCGCCGCCGTACAGCGCCTCGGCCAGCGCCAGCGCGGTCTCGGTCTTGCCCACGCCCGAGGTGCCGCAGAGCATGAAGACGCCGATGGGTTTCTGCGGGTTGTCCAGCCGTGCCCGCGAGGTCTGGATGCGGCGCGCGATCATCTCCAGGCCGTGCTTCTGGCCGATGACGCGCTGGTTCAGCGTGTCGGCCAGCTTGAGCACCGCCTCCACTTCGTTCTTGACCATGCGGCCGACGGGAATGCCGGTCCAGTCGGCGACGACCGAGGCCACGGCCTGCTCGTCGACCGAGGGCAGGATGAGCGGCGACTCGCCCTGCACCGCGTGGATCTTGGCCTGCAGTTCGTGCAGCTCGGCCAGCAGCGTGGCGCGGTCGGGGGCGGCCTCGGCGGCGGTTTCCCCGGCCGCCGGTTCATCGACCGGCTTGTTGCCCGCGCGCAGCTTGCTGCGCAGTTCGAGCAGCCGATCGACCAGCCCCTTCTCTTCCTGCCAGCGCGCATTCAGCGCTTCGAGCTGCACCTTCGATTCGGCCAGCAGCGTGGCCACCAGCGCAGCGCGCTTGGTCACGTCGATGCCGATGGCTTCTTCGCGGCCGATGATCTCCTGCTCGACCGTGAGGCCTTCGATGCGGCGCATGCAGTCTTCGACTTCGGGCGGCGTCGCGTGCTGGCTCACGGCCACGCGCGCGCAGGCCGTGTCGAGCAGGCTCACGGCCTTGTCGGGCAACTGGCGCGCGGGGATGTAGCGGTGGCTCAACTTCACGGCCGCCTCGATGGCCTCGTCGAGCAGCTGCACGCGGTGGTGCTTCTCGAGCACGCTGGCCACGCCGCGCAGCATCAGGATGGCCTTGGTCTCGTCGGGCTCGGGCACCTGAACGACCTGGAAGCGCCGCGTGAGCGCCGGGTCTTTCTCGATGTACTTCTTGTACTCGGCCCAGGTGGTGGCGCCGATGGTGCGCAGGTTGCCGCGCGCCAGCGCCGGCTTGAGCAGGTTGGCCGCATCGCCGGTGCCGGCCGCGCCGCCCGCACCGACCAGCGTGTGGATCTCGTCGATGAACAAAATGATCGGCGTGGGCGAGCTCTGCACCTCGTCGATCACCTGGCGCAGGCGCTGCTCGAACTCGCCCTTCATGCTCGCACCCGCTTGCAAGAGGCCGATGTCTAGCGTGAGCAGCTTCACGTCTTTCAGCTGCGGCGGCACGTCGCCGCGCGCCAGGCGCTGCGCGAAGCCTTCCACCACCGCGGTCTTGCCCACACCCGCCTCACCCGTCAGCAGCGGGTTGTTCTGGCGGCGGCGCATGAGGATGTCGACGATCTGGCGGATTTCCTCGTCCCGCCCGGTCACCGGATCCATCTCTCCCTTCTTGGCTTTCTCCGTGAGGTCGACAGCAAATTTCTTGAGGGCATCGCCCTTGCCCATGGCGGCCGGCGCTATGGCGCCCGAGTCTTCGCCGGGTGCACCGCTGCCCATGCCGGTGCCGTCCTGGGCGCGCATCTGCGCTTCGGGCGAGGCGTCGCAAATCTTCGGAAAGTTGTCGGCCAGGTCTTCGACCTTGATCTTCTCGAACTGCTTCGACAGGCCGAACAGCGGGTTGCGCAGGCTCTGCGTCTTGAGCATGCCCACGAGGATGTAGCCGGTGCGCACCTGCGCCTCGCCGAACTGCAGGGTGGCGTAGGTCCAGGCGCGCTCGATGGCGTTCTCGATGTGCGGCGAGAAATCGCTGATGGCGGTGGCGCCGCGCGGCAGGCGGTCGAGCGCGGCCGTCATGTCCTTCGCGATCACCGACACATCGAGGCCGTAGTGCTGGATCACGCGGTGCAGGTCGGAATCCTGCGCCTGCAGCAGCTGGGCGAACCAGTGCTCCAGTTCCACGTATGGGTTGCCGCGCATCTTGCAGAAGACGGTGGCGCCCTCGATGGCCTTGTAGGCCAGCGAGTTGAGTTTGCCGAAGAGGGCGGTGCGGCTGATTTCACTCATGGAGGACTCCGTATCTCTTCTGAACGAATGAAGATGGGTTTATTGAAAAGAGGCGGACTGCTGCGGCAGGCGCGCCCTCGACGGCTGGCTGGCAATGCGCACGTCGGCCGCATCGCGCGTGCGTGGGCGTTCGCCGAGCCACGAGACCCAGCCCAGGCGCGGGCCGTTGCCCCGGGCCTGGCCCAGGCGCGTGGGCGGCACCTGTACTTTCTCGAGCACCAGTTCGGCGTCCCATTCGAGGGTGTCGCCGAGCAGCTGCTGCATCCAGCGCTGCAGCACGGGCTGCGCGTCGCCGGTGGGAAGGAACATGCGGTACTGGTCGATCGTGAGCGGCCCCAGGTGCAGGCGCACGCGGTGCTGGCGGTCCCACGCGCGCGTGCCGAGCATCGCGCCCATGCCCATCGAGCGCGAACTCTCGCCCTGCCCCAGCCGCGTGACCTCGTCCGTGGGCACGCGCATCCAGTGGCCGACCCAGCGCTCCAGCTTCACCGGCACGCCGAAATAACTGCACAGCACCGACTCCACGCTTTCCGCGTTGTGCACGCGGCGCGCGAGCCAGCCCGAGAAATGCAGGCGCGCGTCGTCATGGATCTCGTCGCGGTCGATGCGCCCCGGCGTGCCGGTGCCGACCAGCGCGCCGACCTGCAGGCGGAAGCGGTCTTCGCCCGGCCGGTCGAGCGCCACGGCCGGGCGCGACTGCGCCCACGCGCGATAGAAGTGCAGCGAGAAGCGGTGCGAGAAGGTGTCGAGAAAGGCCAGCCAGGTCGGGTCGCCGTGGTTCAGGCTGCGCTCGCGGATGAAGTCGCTCAGGTGCACCGGCAGCGGGCCGTTGGGGCCGATGTAGCCGAAGAAGTGCTGGCGCAGGCGCGGCGGCGAATGCGCGGTGGCCGGCTCGAAGCGGCTGAAGCTGGCGGGCGCGAACGACAGCGAGGGCTCCTGCCCCACGCGCACCGGCTCGGCGCTGGGCAGCAGGGCGCGGCCCCAGCGCGGCGTGGTCTTCGCGACGGACTCGATGCGCCGCATCACGGCGAAGTAGTCGAAGTCCCACGGCTGCGCCGACCACCCGCGCAGCGCCTGGTCCACCCGCGTGCTCACAGAATCTGGCGTGTCCCGCACAGCGGCCTCCAGCGCATGGCTTCGCCCTTGCCCGCGACGCGCAGCACGGTTTCGACGAAGTGGTTCACCTCGACATGGCGCGCGAGAAACTGCGCCAGCACGGCACCGAACAGGAAGGCGCTGTGGCCGTGGAAGGCGTCCTTGTCGACCTCCAGCGTCACCTCGAGCCCGCGCCCGAAGGCGATCGGGCCCGCGAGCGGCAGGCGCCGCGCCACGGGCTTGCTCTTGACCGACAGCAGCCCGCGCACCTGGCCCTGGCGCATCTCGTCGGCATGCACGGCGTAGAGCATGAGCGTCTCGCGCAGCGCGGCGGCGCCCTGCTCCGGCGTGCTGTCGGACAGCGACAGGTAATTGAGCGCCAGGTGATCGATGACGCGCCAGCCCAGCCCCTGGCTCACGACCGGCGACACCGGCCGCGACGGCCCGCGCACCATGCGCACGCGCTGCACGGGAAAGGAGTCGACGCAGTCGAAGTCGTTGTCGCGCCCCAGCGGCATCAGCAGCGGCAGGTCGCGGTTGGTGCACAGCGCGGTCACGGCGAGCTGGCGCAGCGTGGCGGCGTACGGCGCCTGCTGCGGGTCGACGATCTGCATGTAGACCTCGGAGCCGATGTGGCTGCTGCGGTGGCCTTCGGTGCGCTGGCGCACCGAGAGCATGCGCGGCTCGCGCGTGGTCGTGAAGTAGGCCGGGTGGCTGTTGCGGCTGCCGTGGAAGGCCGAGTAGAACGGCCGGAACGGCTGCTCGGCCACCGCGGCGTCGGCCCCGGGCGCGCCGTGGCCGATGACCTCGGTGACGGTGTGCACCTCGAAGTCCTGCGGGCGCGTGCGGTCGGGCACCAGGTGGAACTGGCTCACGCCCTCGGTCACGGGCACGCGGTCGAGCCGCTTGGTGAACAGGTTGACGGCGGGCACGCAGTGCAGCTGCACGTTGTCGGCGCTCACCAGCTTCTCGAGCGCCGCATCGCCGCGCGAAAACAGCAGCACGATCTCCAGCTCGGTCACCGGCATCGTCGCGAGCAGCGCCTGCAGCCCGCCGATGCGCACGAACTGGAAGCGCTGCGGGAACGCGAAGTACTCCTGCAGCAGCCGGAAGCCCGAGAAGCCCGTGGCCGTGACCGGCAGCAGCGCCTCGTCGTCCCCGAAGCCGACCGCGCCGATGGCGCTGCCCGGCAGGCTGCGCATGGCGCCTTGCAAGGCACCACTGGCCGTGAGCGGTCGCACCCACACACCCACGGGCTGGCCCAGCGCGCATTCGTGCAGCTGCCAGGCCACGTCTTCCGCGCCGCCGAAGTGCAACACCAGGTCGTCGAGCGCGATCTGGCTGAAGTCCAGCCCCGCCGTGGCGCGCAGTGCGATGCGCAGGCCGCCGCGGATGGCGCGCGACTGCGGGTGGGTGTTCAGCGGCAGGTCGGGCGCGTAGGTGAAGTACTGGGCGCGCTGCACCTCGATCGGCCAGATGCGCAGCGCGGCGGCGGTGCGGAACTCGCAGTGCGTGTTCTGCCCCACGGCCTGGCGCGCGCGCAGGCCGGCGCCGCGCGGCAACGTCGGGCCGGCCGCGAGGTTGGCGTCTTCCGGGTCGGGCACGAACGACACCACGGTCATGGCCGGCGTGGGCGCCAGGAAGTGCGGGTAGACGATGTCCAGCAGGTGGCCCGTGAAGCGCGGGTATTCGGCGTCGAGCTTCAGGCTCACGCGCGCCGAGAGAAAGGCCGTGGCCTCGATCAGCCGCTCCACGTACGGGTCGGCGACTTCCTGGCCCTCGATGCCCAGCCGGTGCGCGATCTTCGGGAACGCACGGGCGAACTCCGAGGCGCTTTCGCGGAAGTAGCGCAGCTCCTGCTCGTACAGGCTCAGCAGCCGAGGGTCCATGTGGACTTACCTTGGGTTTTGCGCCATGTCCACGATCTCTATGCGGCCCTCTTCCAGATCGACGCGGCTTCGCATGAGGAACTCGAGCGGCACGGGCTGCGCCCACAGCATGCCGCGGATCTGCAGGCCGATGCTGTTGTGGGACTCCAGGGCCGGGCCTTCCATGACGAGTTCGACTTCGAGTGTGCGGGACAAAATGCGCGGCTCGAACTGCAGGATTGCGTTCTTCAAAGCCTGTTCCATGCTGACACGCTGCACCGACGAGGTGAACTGGCCAGACAGCATAGGCAATCCGTAGTTGATGACGGAGCGTGCGGCATTCGGGTGCTGCTTGTCGTCCATCGACAGGCCGTGCCCCGTGGCATTGAAGAGCCAGCCGAGGTCGCGCAGCACGGCCTGGCGCAGCGCCTGCTTGGTGAGCGTGCGCTTGTCGTCGCCCTCGCGCTTCTCGTCGGGCGCGTGGTCGACGAGGCGGTCCAGCAGCGAGGGCTGCAGCCGCTCCTGCGCGGTGAGCTCAGCCACCGCCGCTGCTTTCGCCGCCCTCGGCCGCATCAACGGCAGCAGGCGTGAAGAGAATCTCGCGCACGTCCATCAGCGCGTACTCGCCGGCGTCGCTGCCGAGCACGCGCTGGCCGTAGCCGGCCCAGACCTCGGGGCGCAGCTCGCGCCACTCGGTCTTGCGCGCCAGGCGCAGCTCGCCGTCGTCCTGCGCCTCGGTGCCTTCGTAGCGCGTGGGAATGAGCGCCAGCGTTTCGCCGCCGTTCTCGAACTTCAGGTGCGCGGGCATCCAGACGCAGTCGCGCAGGTCTTCGGGCGGCTCGATCTTGATGTGCGCCAGGCGCGCGTAGGGAATCCAGTAGTACTTGCCGTTGACGAAGGCCTCGAGCACCGGGCCCAGGCGCATGTCGGCGTCGGCCAGCCATTCGAAAGGCACGCCGTCGATGGTGCCGGCGATGGCGGGCGCGCCGTCGAAGGCGCGCTGGCGCAGGTCTTCGGCCAGCCCGCTCTCGCCGCGGCCTTGCCGCAGCAGCGATTCGATGAGCAGTGCCAGCCATTCATCGGGCTGGCCGAAGATCATCGGCGTGCGCGTGCCGGCGAACACGTCGGCGCGCAGGCCTTCGCAGCGCACGGCCTCGCCGTACACCTGCTTCATGGGCACGGCGAGCGCGTCGAGCTCGGCCGCGACGGTGAGCTGGTTGAGCACGCGCTCCCACTGCCCGAGCACGCACAGGAGCTGCGCCATGAAGACGCGGTGCTTGGGGTCGGAGGGCTTGGCGCGCACGTCGTCGCTCAGGGCTTTGAGGGCGGCCACCGGGTCGGCGGCCTTGAGGAAGTCTGCGGCGGTCGTCGTCATGGCGGTGTGCTCCTGGGGGCGTTCGGATTCAGGTCCGGGTGAACTGGCATTCGCGCACCGCGCCGCGTGCGCCGCTGGTCTTCTGCGGCGCCGACTTGATCTTCACCGTGCGGTAGCTGATGGAGACCAGCTCCGAGGGCACGCCCCAGTGGCCGCCGGAGTTGAGCACCAGCCGGCAGATGCGCGCGTTCTCCAGCGAGATCTCGAAGGTCGCCTGCGCCTCGGGCGACTGCGGATCGCCGCCGGCCTTGTAGGCGCTGATGACGACCTTCAGGTCTTTTTCCTGCGCGCGCAGCAGGCTGGCGAGCGTGGCCGTGGCCGCGTCGCTGCGGCGCGCGACGACCAGGTTGTGGGGCACGACCTGGTTCTGCGCGGACGATTCGGGCACCTGCACCGACCAGTAGTAGCCGCCGATGTTCAGGCGCGCCTTGCCGTCGTCGAAGACGCGTTCGAGTTCGCCCTCGACGGGCGAGCCCTTGCTCTCGATCATCATGACCAGGTCGGTCTCGGCCGAGCCGGTGCCGATCAGTTCGTAGAACTGCCGTGCGTCTTCGGGGCTCCAGGAGCCGTCTTCGAGAAATGCCATGTCAACCTCCGGATTCGGACAAAGAAAACTGGACCGGGACCACGCGCACCTTCCTCATGGCCGCGCACCACCGTCTGCCGTGCCAGCGCTCCTGCGCAGCAAGGCCGCGAACACCTGGCGCTCGCCGCCGGCGGCCGGTGGCTGGCCGCCGCGCACGCGCACCTCCGACACGTCGGCCTGCGCCGCGGTGGCCACGCCGAACAGGCGCGGCGCGCTGTGGGGCGCGGCCGGCACCGCCATGACGAGCAGGCGCGCCTCGCCGGCCGCATCGAGCCAGGGCAGGTCGAAACGCTTGACCGCCGGCTGCTCGGGCGTGCCGCGCTTGAAGCGGTTGGTTTCGCCGGCCCCGTCGGGGTACACCGCCTGCAGCGCGCCGCGCGCGTCGATGCCGGTGATGACGAGGTCGAGCGAACGGCCGCTGGTGTTGCGCACGTTCAGGCGCACGCGCTCCCCTGCACGCAGTGCAGGCAGCACGCTCGCGGCCTCGGCGACGGGCACGCTGCGCAGCAGCCGGTCGGCGCTCCAGACTTCGAGCGCCGCATCGAAACCGTCGAGCTGGCCGCCCCTGGCATGGGCCTGCAGCTGGGCCAGCCATTTCAGCTGCGCCAGCGCCTGCAGGCGGCGGCGCAGCGCGGCCACGTCGGGCACCACGACGGTGGAGGCGGCGGTGCCGAACACGGGCGCAAGCGCTTCGAGGCGATGGCCGGCGGGGCCGAGGTCGGTCCAGCGCACGTCGGCGTTCGCGGGGTCGTCGGCCAGGCGGATCGCGGCCGGGTAGTCGAGGCTCAGGCCTGCGGGCAGCGGCTTGTCGGCGCGCACGCGCAGGGCCATCGCGGCCGGCTCGGTGACCGGCGTGACGCTCCAGAACGCGCTGCCCGGCAGGTCTTTCAACGCCGCGGGCACGGCGAGCCACGCGCCGCCGAGCTTGATCTGCGCGATGGCGGCCGGCGCGCGGCGCACGGTGCCGTCGTCGAGCGTGGCGAGCACGCGCACCTCCTGCTGCGGCGCCAGGCCGTCGAGCAGGCCGGCCTTGACGGCCAGGCTGTCGCCGCTGCGCTGCGCGCCCCACACCGGGCGCGTGGACGCGGGCGCGCCGCTGTTGGCGAACAGGGGCGCATCGAGGTTGCCCTCGGCCACGGGCGACGGCAGCTCGCGCGTGGGAAAGCGCTGCGCGAGCTCGTCGATGACCGGCGGGTACAGCGCGAGTACGCCGTCGAACAGGTCGCGCCAGGTGGCGGGCTTGCGCGCCAGCGACTCGACCACGGCCCAGGTCAGGAGGCCCTGCGGCCGGGCGCTGCGCGCCTTGCGCGGCAGGCGCAGCTCGGGCGTGATCTGGTGGCTCTCGGACGCGAACAGCGCCACGTAGCGGGCGCGCGGCACGGCGTCGCCGGTCGCTGGTGGAGACAAGGACCGTGCCGTCGACGCACCGCCCGCGAGCTGCGTCGCGCGCAGGCCGCGCCAGCGCACCTCGTCGTCGGCCGGCCCCTCGGCGGTCGCGGGCGCATCGCCCGTGCCGCGCGTCATGGAGTTGGCGGAGCAGGTGTCGAACACCGAGGCGACGAACACGTTCTTCGCCAGGAAGGCCTGGATCCAGGCATCGAAGTCGACGTCGCGCAGGTCGCCGCTGAGCGCGGCATCGGCGCCGAGCGTGCCGCGCACGTCGCGCGCGAGAAAGTTCTCGGACAGGCCGTCGGGCTCCTGGTAGCGCTTGGCCACGTCGCGCAGGCGCGTGCCGTGGCCGGAGAAATACAGCAGCACGAAGTCGCCGCTGGCCGACTGCGCGAGCAGCCGCGCCAGGGCCTCGTGGATGGCCTGCGATTCGGGCAGCGCAGCGCCGGGCACGCCGTCGGCGAGCACGGCGATGTCGGGCGCGGTGAAGCCCTGCTTCAACAAGGCATCGCGCATGAGCATCACGTCGTTGCGCGGCGCCTGCAGCCACAGCGCCTGCGGCTGGTTGACGAGCTCGGAGACGCCGACGAGCAGCGCGCGCTGCGCGGCCTGCGCGGCGACACCGCCCGCGCCCCACACCACCAGCGCGAGCAGGAACCGCAGGCTGCACGCGCGCAGGTTCATGGCGGCTCCGAGGCCGGTCCGGCCGACGCGACCAGCGGCGACGTCGCGAGCACCGACAAAGCACCGACCGGATCGGCCACGCGCAGACGCCACACGCCGTTCGGCCCCGGCCCGCCGACCACTTCGGCCGACATCGTGCGCAGCAGGCGATCGGCCTCGTCGATGCGAACGCCCTCGTTCCAGCGCACGACCAGGTTGGCCTGCGCCGCGACCGGCGCCGTGGGCACCGAGCGGAAGCGCACCTCATCGTCTTCGGTGGTGCCACGCCCGCCGATGAGCCCCACGTTCTGGATCACCGCGAACAGCGCCACCGCCGCAAAAGCCGGGCGTGCCCAGCCTTCGGCGCCGAACCAGCGGCGGATGCTGCCCCACCAGCCGTCCTCGGGCCGCGGAAGCGGCCGGGCGGGCGATGGCGGCGGCGCGGCGGGGGCCTCCTCCTGCGGTTGCGCCAGCGCGCGGCCGAGTTGCAGGCCGGCATCGCGGTACAGCGCCTGGTAGTCGGTGCGCGGGTCCTGCGGGCCCAGCGGCGTGCCCGAGAGCACCGAGAACGCGCCGGCCACGCCGCGCAGCGCGATGCGCCCGGGCTCGGGCGCGATGTCGGGCGCCGCATGCGCGGCCCATTCGTCATGCACCGCGCGGATCGCGGCGAGCCGCGTGGCCGACACCTCGCCGAGCACGCGCGCGGCCAGCTGCGGGCTGGGTTCGAGCGTGAGCACGTTCCAGGCCTGGACCACGCCGAACATCGGCTCGAAGGGCTCGTCGTCGGGCTCCAGCAGCACGTCGAAGGGGCCGGCCCAGTCGGGCTCGCCCGCGGCCATCCAGCCCTGCCAGAGGTCGCCGTGGATGCAGCGGTCGAGCAGCACGCCGAGCAGGCGCCCGTCGTGCACCACGCTCACGAGGCGGCCCGGCGCCCAGCGCGCGGTGAAGGCGCGCCGGGCGACAGCCTCGCGGCGCCGGGCCAATTCGGTCAAAGGGAGCAGCAGGTCCGACACCACCGGCGTGCCCGCGCCCGCGCTGCCGTGCGGCATCGCGACGGGTGCGGCGTCCGGTGCGGCATCGCCGGGCGGCGCGCCGGTTTCGAACGCATGGCGGATCACGCTGAGCGGGGGCCAGAGGTCGGTGGTCATGGCGTCTGTTCCTGAATGGCTATGTCTTCAGACATAAGACGCTTCAGCCCCGAGGATTTTGAAAACCTGCAGGATCGCCGCCATGTTGTCGGCCTCGATCGCGATGCCCAGGGTCTGGCCGATCCAGCTGCCGATGCGGGTCTGCGCATAGCCGGCGCCCAGCCCTTCGCGCTTGTGCACGAGGCCCAGCCGCCCGGCGCGGTAGTGGTACGAGGCGATGGCGTGGCGCGAGGCCACGCCCGACAGCCCGCCCTCGGCCTCCTGCCCGAAGCCCTCGCACAGCAGGATGCGCTCAGGCTCGGGCAGCCCGGCGATGAAGGCGCGCGCCGCCAGCTGCACGGCCTGCGCGCTGAGGCCGTGCTCGGCCAGGCAACCGTCGAGGTCTTCGCCCGGGCCGAGTTCGTCTTCGAGCTGGGCCTCGGTGATCTGGTCGCCGATGGAGACCTTGCGGCGGAATGAACTGGCACGCGTGCAGTCGATGAGGTAGCGACGGAAGTACGCGCACAGCGCGAAGGCGGTGGACGGCGCGCTGTGGCCTGCGCGCTCTTCCGACTCGTCGGGGTCGGCGTCGAGCCGCAGCACCTTCACGTAGATGAACTGCGCCACCAGCTCCTGCCGCCCCTCGCCCAGCACCTGCAGCTCGGGCGGGTTGCAGGCCACGAGCGCATCGCCCACGATGCGGTACATGGTGCCCATGTCGTCCGAGGACAGCGTCTGCCGGCGCCGCCAGAGGCGGACGAGTTCAGAGCTTTCCGCGGACGAGAGGGTTTCCTGCATGAAGGGCCAAGGGGTCGAAAGAAAAGGGGTCAGTCGTCGACGCAGACGCCTTCCGTGGGCACCAGGCACTGCGGAAGATTGGCGCCGACCGGGCCGCCGCGCGTGCGGATCGCACCCGACACCGCCGCCTGCGCCACGGCCAGGCCACGCGGCAGAAGAATCCACAGCTGGCCGCGTTCCTTCATGCGGCGCGCGTTGGTGGCGGCCTGCTGGCCGTTGCCGAAGAAGTAGTCGGCCCGCACCGCGCCGCGGATGGCGCCGCCGGTGTCCTGTGCGATGGTCAGGCGCTGCATGGGCGCGCCGCTGCCGGGCGTGCGCGTCGACACGAACACCGGATAGCCCAGCGGCGTGCTGCGCGGATCGACCGCGATCGAGCGGCCGGCCGACAGCGGCACGCCGAAGGCGCCCACCGGGCCACCCGCGGGCGAGGTCGATTCCTTGAAGAACACGTAACTCGGGTCCTTGATGCCGGAGCCGGTCACCGCGCCGGCCATGCGACGGCCCGGCACCACCACCGCGCCGCTGGCCGTGGGCCGTGCCAGCGTGAAGCCGCGCGTGCGGATCACGCTGTTGTCGATGGCGCCCGTGTCTTCGTCGTCGCCGTCGTCCAGCGTCAGCTCGAGCGAGCCGCCGCGCACCTTCACGGCGCTGCGCGGCTTGCCGTTGGCGGCCTGCGCGATGGTCGGGCGGAAGGGCTGGCCGTTCTGCTCGGCGTAGGCCACGCGCACGACTTCGCCGCTGGGCAGCTTGATGCGGCCCGAGCCCTGGATCTGCATCTCGTACAGCGCCGTGGCGCTGCTCACGAAGGCCAGCACCTTGGCGTTGGGCGCGCCCTTGGTCTCGATCTCTTCGCGCGTGTAGTACGGCAGCAGGCGCTTGCCGTCGATGCGCAGGCGCACCTTGCGGTCGAGCGTGTCGCGGGTGATGGCGGACAGGTCGAGCGCGTACAGGCCCGGTGCGCCCATGTCGCGCGTGCTCAGGCCGCTTTGCACGATCACGTTGCGACCTTCGACCTTCGCGGCCACCGTGCCGCTGCCGGCCGGGAGCTTGCGCGCATCGACGAACAGCATGTCCTCGGGCTGGCCGTAGACCGGGTAGATGAACGGCGCGACGTAGGTGCGGCTGCCCGCGATCTCGGGCTCGAAGTAGCCGGTGACCACGCCGTCGGGCTTGCGGTCGTCGTCGCGGATCTGATACGCAGAGAACTCGCTCTCGAAGAAGCCGCGAATGGCCTGCGTGCTCTTGCCGTCGACCTTCAGCGCGCGCTCGCACACCTCTTTCCACTCGGCGCCGCGGCCGTTGAGCACCTTGCAGCTGCCCAGGAAGGCCGGCCAGCTTTCCGAGAAGTCGTCGCGCGCCCAGCCCGGCACGGCGTCGAAGCCGACCGAGGTGTAGGTGGCAAGCTGGGTCGAGAAGGTGCGCGCCTGCCCGGCCACGCTGCCGCCGGTGGGGCGGGCCGGTGCGGTCGCGGGATCGGCCGTGGTGGGCGCGGTGGTGGCCGTGCCCGTGGCGGTCGGCGGCGTGTTGGCGCAGGCGGCCAGCAGCACCAGCGCGACCACGGCGGCCGTTCGGCAAAGGGGAAGCGCGAAGTGCGGCGACGGTGACGTGTGCATGAAAGTCTCCTGGTCGTGGTCGTGGAATGGGGGCCGAAAGCGGCCGACGCTCTACAGACGATTACTTCTCGACGATTTTGAAGTTCGCGACGCCATAGACGTCGTTGCACGGCGGGGCGCCCGGCGCGCAGACCGGTTTGCCCAACAGCGGCGACGGCCCGGTGCCGCGCGTGGCTTCGAGTGCCGCGAGCACCGGCAGCGGGAACTGCGGGAACACGCCTTCGTTCTGCACGCCCGAGGCGCCGAAGTCGCGCTCGTGCTCGCTCACGAGCACCGCGAACTGGTTGGTGCCGGCCGGCCCGCCGGCGTCCATCGGCCAGGAGGCACGCGGCAGCGCGAGTGCGGTGTTGGCGGTGATCTTGTTGTACTTGTCGAGCAGGTTCGGGAACAGCAGGAACATCTCGCCGCCGCTGGACAGCAGGAACACGTAGACGAAACCGTCGCGCTTGCTGCGCACCTCGAAGGCCAGCTTGTCCTTGCCGATGGCGACCTCGGCTTTTTTCGGCGTGGCCGTGACTTCGAAGCCCGGGGCGGCGCCTGCCGCTAGCGATTGCAGGGATTCGGCGGGGGTGCGCGGCTTGGGAGGCGGCGGGGGTGGCGGCGGCGGTGGGGCCTCGGCGACCTGGGTGGGGGTGTCGGGTGGGGGCGCGGGTGTGGCGGTTTGCGCCGTCTTGCCGGCATCGCCTTCGCTGCCCGAGCGGCCGAGGAACCACCAGCTGCCACCTGCTGCGGCGACCAGCACGGCGGCGGCGACTGCGCCGAGGACGGCCTTGTTGCTGCCGCCACTCTTGTGGTCGTTCGCAACAGGTGCCTTGGCGGCGATGGGCTTCGGCATGTGGGCCGTGCCGATCACCGTCGGTGCATCGGCACCTGATTGACTGCTGCTTCGTGCGCCCGACGGCGGCACGGTGCGTGGCGTGGGCGCGATGCTGTGGCCGACTTCGAGACCCAATGCCGCGCGCAGCTCCGCCATCGACTGCGGCCGCGCTTCGGGCCGAACGCCCAGGCCCGCATCGATCGCCGCGAGCAGCCGGTCGCTGTAGCGCTGGCGCAGGATGTCGTTGCCGGCCAGCGGCACGTAGCTGTCGGACAGCAGCCGCGCCACCGACGGCGGCGGCGCGCGACCGCACACGGCGACGTGCATCACGGCGGCGAGCGCGTAGACGTCGGTCCACGCGCCCTGCGACATGTCGGGCATCTCGGCGTACTGCTCGATGGGCGCGTAGCCGGGCTTGAGGATGACGGTGATCGCCTGCGTCTTGTCGGTGATCACGCGGCGCGCGGCGCCGAAGTCGAGCACCACGGGACGGCCGGAGCCTTCGAGCAGGATGATGTTGTCGGGGGCGATGTCGCGGTGGTAGCAGTGGGCGTTGTGCATCACCGCAAGTGCTTGGGTGACGCCGTCCATGATGCGGGTGAGCCAGGCTTCGTCGACGCCTGCCGGGATCGCTACGAGTGCCTCTCGCAAGGTGTCGCCCTTGTAGAAGGGCATGACCATGTAGGTGGTGCCCTTTTCTTGCCAGAAGCGGTAGACCTTGAGTAGCGAGGGGTGGTCGAACTGGGCGAGGAGGCGGGCTTCGTTGATGAAGCTGCGCATGCCGAGGTCGAAGGTTTCTCTGTGGCGTTCTGAGAGGGGGACTACGGTGCCGTCTTGCTGTCTTGTGGACAGCGAGGTGGGGAGGTATTCCTTGATGGCTACTACGCGTTCGAGGGTGTGGTCCCAGGCTTCGTAGACGACGCCGAAGCCGCCTTGGCCGACTACTCGGGTGACTTCGAATTCGGCGAGGCGGCTGCCTACGGGGAGGAGGCCGGCGTCGTGGGTGGCTGTGGCGGGACTTGTTACCGGGGTGCCTGAGGCTGTGGTGAAGCCGCCGGCTGTGATGACTGTGGCTCCGCCTGTGTCAGCTTCGGTTGTGGGCGTGCGTGAGACGACTCGGGTGCGGTCGTCTTCCGGGGGAAGGGCGTTGTCGGTCATTGACCTGCTCCTGCTAGGTGAACGCCGTTTTGGGTTTGCTTTCCGGGGCCGGGTCTCGGCCCGGCGGCCGACCTACTTTTCTTTGCTTCGCCAAAGAAACGTAGGCAAAAGAAAGGCGACCCTGCTGTCTGCGTCCCTCCGCTTCGCTGCGGGCAACCTGCGGTGCTCACGTTTCGCGGGGTCTCGCCCAAACTCGCTTCGCTCAAACAAGGGCGAGCCCTGATCCGCGAAACGCTGCGCTCCTCGGCGCATACAGAAGGGGTTGGGGAACCTCTCGGGCCATCGCTTCGCTCGGCCAGTGGGCCGCAGCAGGCGCTTTGCGCCTGCTGCGGCTGGGATTGGTAGTGGTGCGTGCGCAGCGCGTGCTCGCAAACGCGAGCACGGGATTCGGCTGTTGGCAACTGCCGGGCCGAGCGCAGCGACGGCCCGCCCGGTGTCAACGCCCCTCTGGCTGCGCCGAGGAGCGCAGCGTTTCGCGGATCAGGGCTCGCAGCTGTTTGAGCCGAAGGCGAGTTCTGCGAGACCCCGCGAAACGCGAGCACCGCAGGTTGCCCGCAGCGAAGCGAAGGGTCGCAGACAGTGGGGTCGCCTTTTCTTTGCTTACTTTCTTTTGGCGAAGCAAAAGAAAGTAAGTCCGCCGCCGGGCGGAACTCCCGGCCTCGGGAAGCAAAAGAAAGCAGGGCCCTCATTCCCCCCCCCCAAGAAACAAAGCCTCAAACTGCAAATCCCGAGGAAGCCCAGTAGCCAACACCCGAACCCCGCCTTCCAAACCAGGCGTCTCCATCCAAAGCGAGGTTCCAGCCAAAGGCAGCTCGAGCGATCGGCCCTCAACAGCGGCCTCATCGGCAGCAGAAGTCACAAACAACTGACTCAGCACCGCATCAAACCGCAGCGCATCCAAATCACCCTCAAGCCCTTCAAGCACAGCCTGCGTCCCCAACGCCCACCACCGAAGCGCAGCAACAAGCGCCTCTCCATGCAGCGCACCAGGTACGCCTTCATCCAACTCAACAGCGAGAGTGAACGGAAAGTACCGCCCCACCCCATCCACCGAAGGCATCAACACCCCCATCCACCCCCGCTCCCCCACCACCTGCGCCCCCAGCGCAAAGCACCAAACAGGCGCCTCCAGGTAGTGAGCAGTCCAATCCGCATGCCGATCCCGCAACCGAGCCAGCCCGCGTTGCAACCACGGGTCCCAGACCGAGCGAAACGCCTCCGGCAACCGCCGATGCGCAAAGTCCCCCATCCCCGGCAACTTCCCGAACCAGCCAGGAAGTTCACCGGAAACGAAGAGAGAAGAAGAAGAGGCCAAGCTCACAACCCCTCCGGACAAGAAAACTCCCGCAACTCCTTCAACCGAATCGGATGCTGCACGCTGTTCGTCGTCACTTCGAACCGCGTCTTCCGCGCCCCCACCTGGAACGTGATGAAGAACTTCTCCGGCGCATCCCCCGCTTCCAGCTGCCCATCGTCCAACGTACGGAACAAAGCCCAAGGCCCATCCATCGCCGACCCCGAACTCCCGGTGGTCGACGGCGGACTCACCTGAACGCGCACCTGGTTGCTCCCCTTCGGCCCCGGCCACTGCACCGCCATCGGCACCACCGGCCCGTGCGCGTACTTCACCAGCTGCCCGTCCACGTCGAGGATGAACTGGGTGATGCCCGCGTCCATCTCCACCGGCTTGAAGTCCAACCGCATCGACGGCCCGCGCCCGCCGCCGCGGAAGAAGATGTCCTTGATGCGCGCCGCGCGCTCGAACTGCGCCAACGCCTGCGTGGTGATCGCGCCGCGCTCGGCCACGGGCTTGTAGCGCCACGGCCGGGTGCTGGTGTCGACCAGCGCGGCCAGGCGCTTCTGGAAGAAGTCGTCCATCAGGCCGCCGGCGCCGAACATCTGGCCGAAGTCTTCGGGCAGCACGTCGCGCTTGCTGCTTTGCACGAACGGGTAGCGGCCCGCGATGGCGCGGTTGCAGAACTCGGTCACGGGGCGCAGGTCCTGGCTCAGGTTGCCGCGCTCGGCCACCTGCGCCTGCGCGGCGCCGGTCTGGCTCAGGTTCTCGATCATGCTGCGCACCGGCTCGGGCAGACGGCCCGCGTCCGACTTGAGCTTGCCGGCCACGTCGCCGGGCGGCGGCGAGGTGCGGCCCTTCACGGCCGTGTCGACGGCGTTGAGGTACACGTACACCTCGTTGAAGAGCTTGAGCGCATCGTCGATCGGCGCCGGCTGGTTCGGGCCGCCCGCGGTGACGAGGCGGCGCAGCGACTCGAAGCGGTCGTCCACGATGCTCTCGATGCGCTTGCCCGGTGCCACCTGCTTGCCGGGGTCGCTGCCGAACAGGTCTTCCAGGCCCTTGCGCGTGTTGCGCACGGTCTCGGTGGCCTTGCTGACGACGTCCTTGTTGGCATCGGCCGCGGGAATCAGCGTGGTCTGCTTGACCACCGCACGCAGGAAATTCGCGAGCGGCGAATCGACGCCCGACAAGATGCGCGCGGTCTCGATGTTCTTCTCCAGACCGCTGACGCGGATCAACCGCACGTCGGCCAGCAGCGCCTCCCACTGCTTGACGTACTCCTCGAGGTACAGGCGGCGCACGCGGTCGGTCAGCGCGCCGAGCGCCGCGGCGTCGCGCAGGCGCTCGCTGGCGTTGCGGTCCTGCCCGAGCACCCACGGGTCTTCGGCGGCGAGCAAACCGGTGAGCACCACGACCTCGTTCTGGAAGCGCTTGTGGTACCCGTCGTAGGTGAACATGCCCGGCACGCCCTCGCTCAGCGGCTTGCCGCTGATGCGCTCGAACACCAGCGGGCCCGACGGGCCGGTGGCCTGCGCCACGCTGAAGCCCGGGATGTCCTTGGTGGCGCGCTGGCGCTTGAGGCGGCTGAACACGCGCTGCTCCAGCGGGTAGCTCGCGAGCACGGCGCGCACGCTGCGCACCAGGTTCTCGTCCATCTTCAGCGGCGAGCGCGGCGGGCCCTGGGCGATGAGCACGTCGAGCTGGTCCTCGAGCGCCTTGCGCTGGTCTTCGGGAATGCCGCGGTCGAGGTTGCGCGCCCAGTCGAGCGTGATCCAGGCCTTCAGCGCCTCGGGGTCGAAGCGCTCGGGCTGGTAGAGCATCAGATAACTCTTGAGGGCCTCGTAGGTGAACTCGAGGTTGTCCTTCTGCGCGGTGCGCAGCTGGTCCTCGATGCGCTTAGCGATCTGCGGAAGAAACGCGTCGTTGAGCGCGCGCTGGTGCGTGAGCATGGCGGCGGCGTCGAGCTTGTCGCCCTGGTACAGGCCCAGCGTCATCGACAGCGGCTCGTCGCCCTGGCGGTTGTCGGGCGTCTTCCAGATGTCGCGCAGGCCCTGCAGCACGGGCGCGACCTCGACCAGGTTCTGCACGCGCGTCGGCAGCGCGGCCAGCGTCTTCTGTGCGGGCTCGACGCGGGCCTCGACCGACTTCAGGTAGTTGTTGTTCTGCCAGGTGCTGTAGCCCCAGGCTGCAAGCAGGCCGACGGTGACCAGCGTCATCGCGGCCACGCCCGCCAGGCGCAGCGTGTTGCGGCGGCGCTCCAGCTTCACATCGGCGCCGGCCAGGCGCTGCTCGGGGAACACCACCTCGCGCAGCAGCGCGGTGAGGAAGTAACTGCGTCCGCTCGACTTCTGCGGCGCGAGCATGGCGCGCTCGATGCCGAAGCTGCGCGCCAGGCTGCCCATCACGCGGTCGATGGGGCTGCCCTCCTGCGTGCCGCTGGTGAAGTACACGCCGCGCACCCACGGCGGTTGCGCAAAGCGCGAGCCGGTGAACACCTGTTCGAGCAGGTCGGAGAGCAGCGGGCCGACCGAGCCGAACTGCGCCGGAAAGCCGAAGATCGCCGCGCGGCGCGTGCCGTCGGTCTCGCGCTGCATGCGTGCGATGAGGCCGTCGTTGATGCGGTTGTGCAGCAGCCCGAACTCGCGGTGGAACGCAGCCGACAGGCCCTTCTCTTCCAGCTGCACGTTCTCGTCCGCCGGCAGCGTGAAGCCGAAGACCTGCGCGCGCTGCTCCTTGCCGAGGTCGTCGAAGTAGTCGGTGAAGCCGTAGAGCAGGTCGCTCTTCGTCACGAGCACGTACACCGGCAGGCGCGTGGTGAGCTTGCCGTCGAGCTCGAGCAGCCGCGCGCGGATCGACGCCGCGAGCTGCGTGCGCGCCTCGGGGCCCTGGCTCAGCAGGTCGCCCACGCTCACGGTGAGGAACACGCCATTCAGCGGTCGGCGCGGGCGCGCCTTCTTCAGCAGCCCGAGGAAGCCTTCCCACGCGCTCTTGTCTTCCGACTGGTGGCTGTCCTGCGTGGTGTAGCGCCCGGCGGTGTCGATGAGCACGGCCTCGTCGGTGAACCACCAGTCGCAGTTGCGCGTGCCGCCCACGCCGCGGATCGCGCCGGGGCCGAACTTCTCGGCCAGCGGGAACGAGAGGCCCGAGTTGACGAGCGCCGTGGTCTTGCCCGCGCCCGGTGCGCCGATGAAGACGTACCACGGCAGGTCGTACAGGTAGCTGCCGCCCGAGATCGACAGCCAGTCGCGCCAGCCCGGCTTCTTGCCGGCGGCATGCAGGCGCATCTGCTTGAGCGTGGCGACGGCTTCGCTGAAGCGCGTGTCGAGGATCTTCTGTTCGCCGTCGACCGGTGCACCGGTCTTGGCGGCCGGCGCCTTCATGAGGCCGTCGGTCAGGTGCTGGCTCGCACGGCGCGCGCGCCAGCGGCGGTACAGCGCGCGCAGCACGACGATGAGCACGATCACGCCGATGACGATGGTGCGTGTCATCTCGCCTTCGAGCGGCGCGAGCGAACCGATCTTCACCAGCGGGCCGATCCACCAGATCAGCAGCGCGACGACGATCAGCGCGAGCAACGTCAGCAGCATCGGGCTGAACAGGAAGCCGAAGATTTTCTTGATCATTTCGTCGCTCCTGGAACGGGAGCAGCCGGTGCAGCAGCAAGGCGCTCGGGTTCGGTCAGCAGCACGATGTCGACGCGGCGGTTGCGCGCGCGGTTGGCCGGCGTGTCGTTGGCCACCACGGGCTCGGCGTCGGCCTTGCCGTCGGAGCGCATGCGCGCGGGCTCGACCAGCGTGGAGAGCGCGCCCTTCACCGCATCGGCGCGCGCGGCCGACAGGTGCCAGTTCGACGGATAGCGCAGCGAGCGGATCGGCTGGTTGTCGGAGTGGCCGGTGATGAGCACCTCGCCCTTCACCTCGGCCAGCGCCTGGCCGATGCGGCGCAGCACCGGCAGCGAGGCCGCCATCGGCTCGGCGCTGCCCGAGCCGAAGAACGAATCGCCGCGCAGCCGCACCACGCTGCGGTCGGCCTCGTCGGTCACGGTGACCAAGCCCTGCTTGATCTCGGGTTCGAGAAAACGCGCGAGCCGCGGCGACTTGGCCGGCGCGGCAGGCGGTGCGATCTGGATGTTGGGCACGCGCAGGCTCGACACGGCCGCGTAGGTGGTGTCCGAACGGTGGTTGAGCGTGAGCCGCAGGCCGAACCACGCGAGCGCCAGCAGCAGCGCGAAGCCAGCCGCGAACACCCACAGCGGCAGCGACTCGCGCAGCCGCACCGTGCCCGCGCCCTGCCCACGCCAGTGCGGTGACAGCTCGGGCTCGACCGGCGGACGGTCTTTGGCGATCAGGTCGGCCAGGCGCTGGCGCACCGAGTCGAGCTGCGCGCGGCCGTTGTCGACCACGCGGTAGCGGCCCTCGAAGCCGAGCGCGAGCACGCTATAGATCAGCTCCAGCAATTGGCGGTGCGTGGGCACGTCCTGCGCGAGCTTGGCCAGCAGCTGGAACACCTTTTCGCCGCCCCAGGTCTCGTTGTGGAACTGCACCAGCAGGCTCTGCTTGTTCCAGCCGGCCTGCACGCCCCAGGGCGTGTTGGCCACGGCCTCGTCGAGCGCGGTGCACAGCACATAGCGCGCGGCCAGCACCGACTCGTTGCCCACGCCCGCGCGCCGCGCCGCGGCATCGAACTGGTTCACCGCATCGGCGGTGGACGCGCGCAGCGCCGGCACGTTGGGCGGCTGCGCGAGGTTGCGCAGCTTGCCGATCAGCACCAGCAGCTTGCCCGCGGCCGACACCAGCGGATTGAGCAGGCCGATCTCGCCCACCTCGGCCACGGGCGTCGGATCGGTGCCGCCGAAGAACGGCGCGGGTGCAGCGGCCGGCGGCGTGCCGCCCGGCGTGCGCGGCTTGGGCTTGATGACCGTGCGCTCGGACTCGAAGGCGGCAAAGGGGTCGGGAGGGGTGCTCATGGTGATGTTCCGTTTCCGTCAGCCACAGGCGGCTAGGAACGAATGGCCCAGAACGCGAGGTCCAAGCCGGGGAAATCGCCCGCGATGTGCATCGCGATGCCGCCCGATTGCTCGAGCTGGCGCCACAGGTCGCTGTTGCGCGTTTCGAGTTCGAAGTAGTTGGCGCCCGTGTGGAAAGGAATCTGGCGCGGTGCCACCGGCATCGGCGTCAGCGTGACGCCCGGCAGCGCCAGGTTCACGAGGTCGCGGATGCGCTCGACCGGGCCGATCTTCACCTGCGTGGGGAAGCGCGCGCGCAATGCCTCGCTCGGCATGTTCGCGCTCACCGCGAGCACGAAGGTCGCCTTGCGCTGCAGCTCCACGTCGGTCACCACCGCCACGCGCACGCCATGCTTGCGGTCGTGCAGGTCGATGCGGATCGCCGACTGCTCGAACACCATCGACAGGCTGCGACGCAGGTCGTCCATCACCGGGCGGAAGCTCAGCGCCAGGTCGTCGTGGATGTAGGGCCCGAAGCGCGTCACGCGGCGCGTGTCGCGAAAACTCGCGAGGTCGCCGGCCAGCCCGAGCGCGTGTTCGAAGAAATGCTGCGGGTGCAGCATCGCGCTCTTGGCCAGGTGCGCAAAGATGGCTTCGTTGCGGTTCACCGCCTGCAGCAGCATGAAGTCGGCGATCTCGGCCACGCCGCCGGTGCCGCCTTGCGTCATGCGCCCAGCCAGCGCCTCGCCGCGTTGGCGCAGCAGGCCCAGCAGCTCGTCGAGCCAGGCACGGATCACCGCATGGCCAGCCACATCGAGCAGCGGCGGCAGCATGGCGCGGTCGAGCTGCACCTGGTTGTCGACCCGGCGCTCGACCACGCGGGCCACACCCAGGGTCGCCCAGGCGTCGGTGGCTTCGCTGGCGCGCATCAGGCGCGTGTGGAGCTGGCCCAGCTGCAGCATCGCGGTGCGCTCGCCGGCCGTGTTGGAGTCGGGCACGTCCGACTCCAATACGCGGTGGCGCACCAGCTCCTCGTATTCCTCAGCGTCGGCTTCGCGCGCCCCAGCGCGGCGCAGCGGCAGCGCCAGCACCACGGCCTCGTCGCGCATGGACGCCGGAATGTCGATGGGCTCGGGCAGCGGATCGACCGCCGGCATGTCGAACACCGTGCCGTCACCGAAGATGCCCACCGCCCGCACCAACGCCAGCTTGCCCAGCGTGAGCGCCGCCGCGTCGATCTCGACTTCGGCGAAACCCCAGGCGTAGGGCGTGGTAGTGCGCAACAGCACATGCCGCGCATGATCGGCATGGCGCTCGCTCTGCTGCAGGTGCTGAGGCTGCAACAGCATCCCCTCGCTCCAGACCACTTTGGTTCGCCAACTCATCCGCACTCCGTCAACGGCAAGGGTGCCGGGAAGAAAGAAGAAACACGAAGTTTCCGGCGCGGGGGGCGGGAGGCAAATCCGCCTTAAGGCCTAGCTAATGGCCTAGGAGGGCAGATTCGAGGTACGGCAAAGGGAGTAGATGGGACCAGGCGAAGTTTGCGGCTTCCGGCAGGTCGGTTCTGAAGGTCGCATGACTCCCCTTCCTCGGGGGAGGTTTTTCGGCGATGAAAACAGGCCCTTTTTGCCTCGTTCCATGAAGCTGAGGACAGCGACTCTGAATATACGCTTCATGTTTACGCCGCATTAATACATCCACGGCAGAGGCCTCATCGGTTCAATTGATGAATTTTCTTCCGAAACTTCGATGCCCAGAGCGAATTGAGGATCACAACACCCGGCAAATGAAGCATCCTCGCTATTGAAAAATCAATGCAAGGCTCCGGTCACCGCCCATCCCACATCGAGGATTTTTTAAAACAAAATCTTTGCTTTTTGAATCAAGAGTTAGCAAAAACAAGTTCCGAACACCTCACCTGAAGTTGCTTCGACAGACCGCGACGCCAACTCCATCTGATTTACTACCACGCGACAATGCCACGCATGTCAAAAAAATTTATTGACTACAAAATTAAAATCAATTCTGCGTGACATCAAAACCGACCACAAAGAACTTCAACGCATTGATTCGCGTCAAATCAGCAATTGCATGCTGAAATTCCCGCTTGCAACATGCCGACCTCCGCAGAGCTTCTTAAACTCGGGAAATTTACGTAGCGACGCGTGAGCTAAGCTTTTCGCGTAGCTTGTGCGCATTCAAGTGCAAAAAAATTGTGAGCGGTAGATTGATTTTTCATTTAGCGAACCGTTCACTACTTTACTTTTAAGGTTGATCCAGCCTTCGGCTGGTCAACAAAATCCCTATGTCCCGCAAAATTACATGGCTTGACCAGGATTTTATCAGGGTTTGAGGGCCGCACGGACCGATTGACGTGGCAATGATGATTCGATCTAAATCCTCTTTCATGAGATTTTAATTATCAACCCGTTTCAAATAAGTCAAATCAAAAAAAAGATTACCAACCGAAGATTGAAATGGAAGCCTCACATTTTGCAGCTCCAGCCCGGCCCTACTCCCAGCGCGCTTTAGCATGCGTCGGACAACTGGCTGATCAAGTACGTCAAAGGCACATTCCGCGGAAATATTTCTATCCCCTTCAATTGCAAACCCTGATCATTCCGCGCATATCAGTGCACACGGAAATGCATCGAGGGCACCGCCATCGTCATGCGATACAGCGAAGCCGGCACACGCATCGTCAATCTGCAGTGATCCTTCGATCGATCGTCTACGCCGTTGGCACTTCGAACGGTGGAGTTGTGCCGCCTCACTCCTATCCCCTATCGCGCGAATCAGCAAGACGCCCCGGGGACTATGAGTTTGCCTTTCTCTTGAAAACATTTCAGCTATAGACTTAGTGTGGCGATTCTGGCGAATTTCGCCAGAATCGCCACTACTCAAGTCAAAGAAGTGATTGTTGTTGAAGATCGTGAGCTGGCGTAAGGACGATCCACTCCTCTCCTGTGGGCAGCGGGTACTCCAGGCTGACCTTACCCACATGTTCAAGGTAGTCCAGTGCTGGTTGCCACACACTGCTCCTTCGCAGAAAGTGAGGAGTGGCATTTTTTGCAATCAATTTCTTGGGGACAATGGATGCAAGGGAGTTCCACATTGCTTTTTTATTTAACCAATGCAAAAGTAGTTCGGCATTTTTTTCGATTGGATCATTTTCCTTTCTGCTGAAGTAAAAATAATGCTCCACAAGATACCATTGGCATACATCGATGGCGCACATGACGCTTTCTCTTGTAATTTTTTGAGGGGCGATGGGATGGCTGAAGCATTCAAAGATCGCGGCCATTCGAGCGATGTTTTCTGAGACCTTGGAGGCCATTGCTCTGATACTTTCCAACGGACCACCTCGGATCATGAAGTTTTCAATCAAGGTTGAATACTCGCTCCATATTTTCGCCGCTTCTGCACTGAAATGCATCGGAGGAATTGGTTCGGAAAGAGGTTTTGAATAGGAAATGTCGAGCAACTTTCCAATCTCACCATTGAAGGCGTCGAGTCCCCCGTAGACTGGCTCGTATCCAGACGGAGGTTTCCGTGTGCCAATTTTTGACTGTGGAAATGAAAACAACGAACGTGCAAGAAGACCACTTTCTTCCCAGATGTTGTTTTCCTTTTTTAAGGCGCGAAGGAAAATCTCTGGTTGCAGCATCAGGTGTACCGTCAAGCGAGGATTTTCGATGGTAAAACTCTCCGAGCTAGTTCTCTCGACGCTCAACGATTTTCCATTCCAACTATTATTTAGGTTGCCCACATTTGCAGTTGCGAATGATGCAAGTGCACTTGCGCCCTCATCAGAAATAATGCTGGTTGTTGGTTGGTATTTGTCAAAAAAACGAAGAAATGCTGCAGAGGTCGTATTGTCGATCTGAAGCTTCAATCCTTTTGGCTCTATGGGCTCTGATCCAAGAATTTTTCCTTGATCGTAGCGAAGCGCTTCCAGATTTTCTGTTTTTTCATCGCGCAGACATCGATCAATCTTTTTCTCGAGAACTCGCTTCTGTTGATTCCAAAAATGAAGGTCTGCTTTGTATTTTTGAATCTTTTCCTGAAATTCCAAATCAAATCTTCTTTGAAACTCTCTGACAGGCTTCATGAGCAAGGCGTCAGTTGCGGTTTTTCTCTCTCCTGATGCTGCGAGAGTAAAGAAGTAAAGAGATAAAGGGGAAATTTGCCCTGAAGGATGGATGACGGTTCGCCTTGCTTGGCACGCAATCGAAAGAACTGACAGGATAGAGCTTGTTATCAGGGCTATTGGGCTTTGAATCTTTTCTGAGACCTCGTTGATGGTGCCTTGAATTAAGTGATGATAATTATTTTTTGGCGGATGTTCTGTATGTGCTTCTCTGTTGTTTAATTTCTGAAGCAGGTCAACTGAAAAGTTATTCATTGATTAAAAGCGAAGGAAAAGTACTGAGGAGATGCGGGAACAAGGCTCGTTGGATTCTTATTTTTTCCGGTCAAGCTGCGCTGAGATTTGAATGAATACTGAATGATGGCGCGCCCAAGGGGGACGCCCGGTGCCACGGTTGGATTGCAAAAAATTTCGGCCCCATATGACAGAGCTGACAACCAAGCATCCGTCTTCATCGTCGCACCTTTGGACGAGAGTCCAGTAGCCTTGATAGGTAGACCCGAGGCCGATGAGTTGGATCTTTGGATGCGACGAAGGCGAGCACCAATGCCGCTTGACGCTATTTGATCTTCGACCTTCCTCTCCCACTTCCTCCTCCCACTTCCTCCTCCCACGTTCCCCACCACTCCCACTCAGCTCCTCCACCAAAGCCCCGCCTCTCTCTCGAGAGTGCGGGGCTTTTTGCTGGATGGGCGGTTTGAACCTTCAAAAAGAAATCGATGAACTCAATTCCTCGGAACACACAGCGTTCCCCGAACGCTCGTGCGCGGTCGCGCGCCCCTGCATTGCACCTGGTGACGACCACTCGTTCACAGAATCCGATATCCGAGCGCTGGCCGGACATGCGCGAAGCAGGGATCGGCTGTCTCGACGCCGCCGCAGCCGTAGGCCGCGATCCCTTCAAGTCTGCCGTGCGGCTGTGGATGGAGAAGACCGAGCGTCACGACCTGCTGCAGCCTGTCGACCCTTCCCTCGTTCAGTCCGCAGAAACCGCAGCCTATTGGGACCGCCTGCTCGAGCCCATCGTGGCGGCGCACTATGCGCTGCGCACGGGGCGCCAGGTACTACGCACTCGCGCCTTGCTGCGGCACCCGCAGCACCCCTGGATGCTGGCGCTTCCCGGCCGCGAAGTCGTCGGCGCTCCCGATGTCCAGCTGCTGGAATGCCGATGCGTCGGCATGGATGCGGCTGAGTTCTGGGGCGCAGGCCTTCCCGGCTACGTGCGGATCCAGATGCTGCATCGGCTGGCTGTCACAGGCGCCCAGGCCCTCGATGTCGTGGCCCTGATCTGCGGCCAGGACCTGCGGATCCACCGGGTCGAGCGCGACGAGGTCGAGATCTCCCGGCTCATCGATGCCGAGCGCGAGTTCTGGCACTGCGTGGAAACCGACTGCGCGCCGCTGGCGGGCGATCGGGCGGAGGTCTGAGATGGGCAGCATCGTCTACCGGGCCACCAAGGACCAAGCCGTCCATGACGAACTGCACAGCGTCGCAGCTTTTGCAGTGGTGCTGGCACATCGCGCGATCGGCAACCGGCTGTGGTTCCTGGCACAGAACCGTTCGGGTGAACACGCCGGGCGGATCTGGATCGGCCTGACCCTCATCGATTGCAGGAAGGGTGAAGTGGCCGTCAAGAGCATGGACGAGAGCTGTGGGCCGTACTACTTCGACTGTCCGCTGGTCTTCCTGGATCGGGCCAGTCCTCCGACTGGGCCCTATGCAGGCCCATGGCGCGAGAAGGTGCGGGAGTTCCATGCAAACCGGGCCGCCAAACGAGCGGCCATCCGCCCGGGCCTGCGCGTCTCCTACGGCGAATCGACCTACGTGCTGCGCCGAAGTCTCGGCCGCCGTGGCTGGGACGTCGCGCGAGAGAGCGACGGCCTGATCTGCCGCCTGAAAGCCCGACAACTCGGCAATGCGACGGTGTTGCCGTCCCAAGAAAAACATCCACAAGAGAAACACCCATGAAGACCAAGTTCCGGCGGCACGCCACAGTGCCGCCCCATACCCGAGACCCCTTCGCCCAAGATGTATTCAAGTGGTCTGCCGACTTCGAGGTCCCCTCGATCGGCGACGACGTGCTCATCCGCATCAACGGCATCGGCCGCGCCAAGGTGGTGGGCTACGCCTCGCAGGGCGGCTACCTGGGCGTGATGACCGTGCCGTACAGCCCGCCCGATTGGTGGATTCGCCAGAACGGACCACCCAGCCCCGACAACGCGGCGTTGGCGTTCGGCGCGGAGATCTCGCGCATCGACATCGAGGAGGGCGCATGAGCGGCACCGCGTTCACCCCGGCCATGCCCCGCACGGTGGTGGTGTTCAGCGTCGAGCTTGCCGTCTTCGATGAGGAGGCGCTCGCTGGTGCTGCCAGGGTGCGTGCACGCGAGGATGGCCTGGACGATGAAGCGTGGGCGTCGATGCGCTCGGGCATCTCGGATGACCTGGTCATGCTGCTGGATCCGGGCCTCATTGCCGATGCGGGCTTCGAGATCCTGCAGTCGATATGTGAGGTCTGCGAGGTGAATGAGGGGAGCCAGCATGCCTTCGAGCAATGTTGAATTCGTCACCGAGCTGATGGAGTTCAGCGCTCACGGTGCGCTCATCCAGGCGTTCGTGATGCAGGCGCTGGAGCAGTACGCCAGGCGCGTCGCTGAAACTGATCCCCAGGCGCTGGACACGCCCATGGTCAGTGGTCATGCCTGGCATGGCTGCGCTGTGGAAGTGCGGGACAAGCTGGCCAGAAGGCTCGGCCGCAACGACCCGATTCCTCCTGCCACTGCGCCCACGCAAAGACGCTGACTCTTGAGGCAGCGGACTCGCTGCAACGGCATGCAGGCGCCCTGCCTGCGCATCGGACCTCCTGGTCCGCCTTCATCCCCTACGCACGCACCCACCACGCCCCGGCCTCTCTGGCCTGGGGCGTGGTGGAGGTGCGCGCGTGGGTCTGGCTCGCCCCTTATCGCCCCCTTAGGGCCGGCACTTCAAGGCGTCGCCGTCAACGGCTGCGCTCACAACATAGAGGATCTACTTTGTTCATTCCGATCATGGCGGAGGCACACGCTCGCCCGCAATCAACCAGGCCGTCCCAGGAACGGCTGAATCACTCTCCTGCAGCTTCCATCAAACAGGACATCTGCACCCATCACCTGGTGCGCGTCAGCCGCAACCGAAAGACCGGCCCGATTCCGGTGACCACGACGAGTGCGAACTCGTGCCCACCGAGTTGCGGCTTCAAGGGCAATGGCTGTTATGCAGAAAGCGGACCCCTGGCCATTCATTGGCGCAGCGTGTCCGAGGGGCGACGAGGCCACAGCTTCGATGAATTGCTCGAGGAGATCACCACCTTGCGTCGCCATGCCCTGTGGCGCCACAACCAGGCCGGTGACCTGGCGCCTGAAGCGCCCGGTGTCATCGATGCCGGCCAGCTCACACGGCTGGCCATGGCAAATCGGGGGCGTCGCGGGTTCACCTACACGCACTATCCGCCCACCCCTGACAACCAGGCGGCGATCCTCAATGCGAACCGGCTTGGCTTCACGGTCAACCTCAGTGCCGAGACCTTGGTCCAGGCTGACGCGTATGCGGACCTGGGCATCGCGCCCGTGGTGGTCGTCCTGCCCCAGGGGTGCACCAAGCCAATGCGAACGCCTGCCGGGCGCCAGGTGATCGTCTGCCCTGCCAGCACCGGCAACTCCGATTGCCTGAACTGCGGGATCTGTCAGCAACGCGATCGCGCCGCCATCGTGGGCTTCCCGGCCCATGGCAGGGGGGCCGAGCGCGTGCAGGCAGTGTTCTTTGACAAGAGTTCGCGATGAGCACGTCCCGAACAAACGACTCAGCGAAACCCGAGGAGCCTGAATTCGACGAGGCCTTTCTGGAGCGTGTGGATCGGGCGGTCCTACTGTCCAAGCAGCGCGACCCATACCGTCTGGATCAGGTCCATCGCGCTCTTGAGCAAGAAGCTCACCTGGCAGCGATCGATACGGCACTCAGAGACGGTCGACCTCACAGAAGCGCATCAACCACTACTTCCAATATCAACCAAGGAACCTCTTCATGACCCTTCGAAAAACTAGTCACCAACGCCGAGTTGGCCGAGCAGTCGAAGCCCGCATTGAGCAGCGACGCAGCACAGCTGTTGCGAATTCGAAGTCTGTGGCGATGCAGAAGGCCGGGCTCGCCGCCAACGGAGTCAAACGATTCGCGTCGTTGCCGTGGGGTAGTGCTGCAAGGATGTCGGCATGAATACGGCTGCAGGTCCGCTGGAATACTTGGTTGTCTACGCGCTGGTCTTTTTGGCCGGACTCATCGTCGGCTTGGCGTCAGGTCTGCGAGATCTTCTTGGCGGCTGACGACTCTTCTGCAGCGACGCTGAACCACAAGCGCATCGCGAGGCACCGCCCGTGATCTGTCAGTTCGCAGATATTCCACGTCAGCTTGGCTCGTCAAACAAGCCGGCTTCACCGGCGACCCCTGAGGCTAGGAGGGCGAAGTGGAGCGGAAGTGCTTACTGAACCTCAGAGAGGTTGCTCGCAAACTCGACGAGCGACCTTCGCTGCTTCTGGTTCAGTTGTCCAAACCACAGAATGAGCTTGGCCAAGTCGTCATCCGGTGCGTAGAAATATGCGACTGGCACGTTGAGTTCAGAAGCCAATCGTTGAGCAAATGCAATGTTGGGCTCGTGAATTCCGCTCTCGTAACGGGAGATGCGTGCGCTCGCAGTACCTTCATCCAACCCCGCTCTCACACCTAGTCGATCTTGCGGCAAACCGGCCGCAAGCCTCGCCATGCGAAGGCGTGCTCCAAAAACGGAACGAGCAGGGTTGAGAGACGGCACCTTACGATATTCGTAACAAGGAGCAATCTCGTCTCTACGTTTAACGTAGAATTTTCAAGACTGAAACCCCAGACGGGTTGAGGCCAATCATCACCATGACCCATCCAGCGTCCGCAGGGCAATGAGCCGGTCGGACACAGGTGTGAATTGGCATGTCTCTCTTGATCCTGAGGAGGTTCAACACGTTTCTTGCCACGACATACACGAACAAGAAGTGCTGCGCGTCAAAGAACCAGGCAGACCTGGTTCTCGAGCCGAAGCGGCACCCCTTGACGGCTTCGGGAGGGAAGCCTCCATTTTTTAGAACCGAATCATGAACATTCACTTCACCAAGAACAACCAGACCCGCTTCGTCAAGCACGGGTACTCGTGGCAGCTCTTCTTCTTCGGACCGATCGCATTCCTGATGCGCGGCCAATGGCCGCTGGCACTGTTGTGCGCGGTCTTCCTGTATGCGGCCTTCTTCGTTGTGGGGCTGGCCATCTTGCTGGTGCTTGACCCGGCCGAGGACTGGGTAGCACAGACCTGGGCGATCCTCATCGCTTGTGGCCTGATCGGGCATTTCGGAAACAGGCTCTCGGCACGCTCCTATGTGAAGAACGGCTGGGTGCCGGTCGACACTTTTCCACCCGACTGGAACATCCCGCAGCTGATTGCGCCCAAGTCTGCCGATACCAAGCTTGGTTGAGCGGCCTGCGGTCTGTTCGGCTGCGCTCGTTCGGTCACGCTTCAAGTCCATCTTTTCAAGGCTCCCCATGAGAACCATGCACAGCACTGTCTTCGCCGTGCTTACTGCGATCGTCTTCACCCCTTTGGTTCTGGCCAAGGGCATCGATCCGTTGATCAACCCCGATGCCGTGAGGCACCAGATCGACCGCTCGGCCATGGAGATCCAGTTCCAGGGTTGGAGTCGTGACCTCAAGTACCCGGTCTATCCGGTCCAGGTGCAGGCAGGGGCCGGCGGCGTTTACTACACGACCACCGAACGCGCGAGCTCCTATAAGGAGTTCGACTTCGACGAGCTGCGCTGTGAGATCGGTGATGCCGATCGCGTCGTGCTGAAGACGCCCGGCTATGCCTGTGCCGATGGCGTGTGCATGACCAAGGAAGGTGCCGTGCTCGGCACCGATCCGCGCCGGCCGCGCAATCTCAAGCATCGCTGCTAGGCGCGCTCTGAGCAGCAATTGCGGCGAGGGCGGGTGAGGCAGCAACCAAGCGCGTCCGCCTTCCCCATATCCATCACTTCCACAACCATTTTTTACAGAAGATCTTTCAGATGATCCCCCTCAATGACATCAAGTTGATCGGCCTCAGCTTCTCTCTGTGCATGCTGGCTGCCTGCGGCGACAGCAAGATTTCCGCCGTCAAGGACACGCGCTTGGGTGGCGATGAGTTCACCATCGGCGAGACCCTGAGCAAGGTCAAGGAATGCAAGAGCACCGACTGGTCCAGCGAGATCGTCAACAACTCCACCGTCGTCACGCACACCTGCGCGGTGAAGCTGGATGACGAATTGCTCAACGCATCCAAGAAAGGGGAGTTGGCCGCCTTGAAGACAAGAGCGGATCTCGCGAACATCTCCGTCACCACTGCCTTGTCGCAAGCCCGCAGTGCCCATGCAGAAGCAGTGCGATTCAGTCAGGAGCGCTCGACGCAGTGGGCCCGAAGGGTGGCCGAAGTCGACAAGCGGATCGAATACATCGCCACTGAGCCACGTTCGCAGTTCATCTCGATCAACGGGACTGCACTGAGGCGAGGGGAGGCGCCGCCGGACGCCGCGGCGTGGGAAGCGCGTCGCTCCGAGCATCTGGTTGTGGCTAATGGCGAGAAGGAAAAGTTGCTGGCGGAGATCGAGGCCGAGAAGCAGAAGGCTCAAGCTGCGATCGACGCCGCCCTCAAGCAGATCGACGACGCGACGGCGTGGAACGAAAAGTACGCCCAGGAGATTCAGCGGACCTACGAAGTCGTGGCCAAGGAAGTCGGCACCTACTACGACAAGAGCCACACCCTCAAGGTCAAGACCACTTTCCGATACCGTGAAGGCGGCAATGCCGAGCCCGTGTCAGCCGCCTTGTTCATCGATGATCTTGAGGGAAGAAGTGCCATGCCGGTCTACCTGATGGATCCCAAGCGTATGCGGGAGTACCTCACCTACCTGACGAAAAACGGGATGGGGATGGAGGCGCCCCGGTTGTTTGACGAGCGCTTTCCCATCGAAAACATCAGTGGTCCAGACGGTGGTTTTCGATACAAGAGCTCCAAGCCGGCAACATGAATCTCCACTGTGGAAGAGGCAGCTCCGCCATACTGGCATCGAGGCTCCTGCAGCCCGCTGGTGCGCCCCGATCTTCTTCGCTGCAGGAATCAGTAGAACTCACGTCAATGCTAGGCGAATGAACGTATGCCGTTCTGAGCAAGCCACATCGATCTGGGACAGAGGCAATTCGCTCAATTCTCTCTTTGTGCGCCGCGTTTCTGCAGTGGTGGGGTACTCCACTTCATAGGCACTCTTTTTTTCTCGGCCTTCTCTCCAATGGAAAGATAGAGGTTGTGGAGCATTATTTATTTGCGCGTGCCTTACTGATAGTACGCTGAATCACACGTAATTTTCTCCATCGCAGGTCAAGTCAAAAGAGGTATTTAGGCATTTCCGATATGCATTTAGATCGCATACAAAAAATTATCGGACACGCCGATAGATTTGATTGGGAGCAAACATCCAAAACGCGGTTCGCTTCGCTATCCTAAGCAACGAAGTTTCGCACTTGCGCGATGCGGTGTGCTGGATAAGCCAAGGACAGACCTCAACCGAAGCGGCCAGTCGTTGTGCCACCATGGACTGTGCGTCAGTGCTTCATACGCCGACAGCTATCGCGATGGGGAAGGGGTCACACAGTGCGTCGGCCGCGACCTGCGTTCAGATACCCGCGCAAGGCGCGCGATCTTTCATCGCCGAAGTCACGCAGGTGCTTCAGCGCGCCGCAGTCGACGCCTTCAGCGCCTCCACCTGCGCCGCATACGCCTTCTCGATCCGCTGCAGCCGCTGCTCCCGCGCAGCATCGTTGACCCACGCCGCCGACAACGCGCGCTGACGCCCCAGCTGGTATTCCAGCTTCGCTTCCGGCAGCAGCGCGCTGTCGTCCGCCGCGACGTAGCCGTACGCCGCGCGCAGGTTCTTCAGCACCTCGCGCTCGGCGTCGGCGCGCGGGCCCTTGCCCTTGCCGTAGCCGACGAGGAAGGCCTGCAGCTTCGCCTGGAACTCGGGCGGGTAGTCGCGGCGCACCACCATCGGCGCACCGGGTGGTGGCTCGGACTCCCAGATCACCTGCAGCCGCGCGGCCTCGACCGGGAACTGCTGGCGAAAGCGCTCGAAGTCGGTGGTGTTGTTGGTGGCCACGTCGGCGTCGCCGTTGGCCACGGCCAGCGCGGTGGCCTGGTGGGTGCCGACGAACTCGCTGCGAAAGCGCGTTTCCATCTCGATCTGGTTGGGCAGAAAAAGCTGGCTCTGCGGCACGATGAAGCCCGTGACCGAGCGGCTGTCGCCGCGCGCGAGCCGCCAGCGTTCAGGCTGGGCCAGCAGGACCTCGAGCGTGTTGAGCGGCCCGGTCTTGCGCGCGAGCAGCACGGCGCGGTGCTCGGGCATGCCGTCGCGCCGCGCGATCTGCGCCACCACCTTCATGCGCCGCTGCATGACGGCGTCGAGCGCCATCTTGGCCGAGAGAAAGGCCATGTCGATCTCGTCGCGGCCGATGGCGCGGTCGAGCTCTTCGTACGACGGCACCGAGTACGCGCTGACGGGCAGGCCCAGCGCGCGGCTCATGTCGGCCATGAGCGGCGTCCACAACGCACGCGACTCGACGGTGCCGCCCAGCGGCAGCACGCCGAAGCGCACTTCCTTGATCACCAGCGGGCCCTTCGCGGAGGGCACTGGCGCAGGCTGCGCGCCCGCCGGCCATGGCGCCATCAGCGACGACGACAGGGCCAGCGCAAGCAGGGTCCGGCGGTTCAAGGGCTCACGTCCTTCAACACGGCGAGCTGCTCGGCGTAGCCGCTCTCGAGGCGCTGCAGCCGCGCCTGGCGCGCCGCATCGTTGACCCACTGCGCGGTCTTCGCGTTCTGCATGGCGAGCTGGTAGGCCAGCTTGGCGGCGGGCAGCAGCGAGCTGTTGTCGGCGGCCACGAAGCCGGCCAGGTCGTGCAGCGACTTGAGCACCACGCGCTCGGCGTCGCCGCGCGGTCCCTTGCCGCGGCCGTAGGCGACCAGGAAGGCCTGCACGCGCAGGCGCAGCTCGGGCGGGTATTCGCGGCGCACGACGATCTGCGCGTGCGGGATCAGCTCCGACTCCCACAGCACCTGCAGCCGCTGCGCCTCGGCCGGAAAGCGCAGCTTGAAGCGCTCGAAATCGGCCGAGTTGTTGGTGGCCACGTCGGCCTCGTTGTTGGCCACGGCCAGCGCGTTGGCCTGGTGCGTTCCGACGACCTCGCTCAGGAAGCGCGTCTCCATGACGATGTGGTTCGGTAAAAAGAACTGCAGCTGCGGCACGATGAAGCCCGACACCGACTGCCGCTCGCCGCGCGCCAGTCGCCAGCGCTCGGGCTGGTCGACGAGGTTTTTCAGCGTGTTGAAGGGCGGCGCCTTGCGCGTGAGCAGCAGCCCGCGGTAGCCGGGCAGGCCGTCGTGGCGCACGACCTGGGCCACGACCTTCATGCGCTTCTGGCTCACGGCGTCGAGCGCCATCTTTCCCGACAGGAACGCCATGTCGACTTCGCCGCGCTGGATGGCCTGCTCCAGCGCTTCGTACGAATTGACCGAGAGCACGCTCACCGGCCGCTGGATGGCGCGGCTGAGTTCGGCCAGCAGCGGGTCCCAGTCGCTGCGCGACTCGAAGGCACCGCCCAACGGCAGGATGCCGAAGCGCACCGGCGCATCCGCGGCGGGTGCCGGAGCCTGCGCCGCCGCCAGCAACGGCAGCAGCAGGAGCCCCACGGCCAGCGCCAGGGCCGCACGGCGGCCGGTGCCGGGAAAACTGCCGAAACGACGCAAGAAGGCGTGCATGGAAGGAGCGGAAGACACGGGGCCCGCGGCGAGCCGGCGGGGTCTAACATGGGCGACGCGGACGCCATTACATCCCAAATGCGAGTCTTTCTCGTGATGTTTTTCCGGTCTTCCCTGTTCGGGGCCGTGGCCCTAAGCTCGCGCCCCATGCGTTCAAGGCCTTCATGAACTGGAACTTCCGCCTCCTGCGCGGGCTGGCCCGCCTCACCTTCGCCCAGCAGCTGATCCTGCTGGCGCTGGTGCCGGCGACGGCGGCCACGCTGGTGGCCATCGCGGTGCTCACGCGCCAGCACCTGGGCAACCTCACCGAGCTGATGCGCGCCAACGCGCAGACGGTGGCGCTGCAGGTGGCCACGGTGGCGCAGGCGCCGCTGGCGCGCATGGACCGCCGCGCGCTGGCGCGCACCGCGCAGACCGGCACCTACCAGCCGCACGTGCAGCAGGTGCAGATCTGGACGGAAGACGGCGAGATCGTCGCCAACTCCGAGACCGTCGACCGCCGCCGCGGCGATGGCCTGCAGGTGGTGGTGCCGATCGTCAGCGACGACGGGCGCCACAACGGCAAGGTGATGGTCGAGATCGGGCTGGACGCGGTGCAGAGCGCGCGCCGCTCGGTCTGGCTCAACGTGGCGCTGGTGCTGGCCATGAGCCTGCTGGGCGTGGGGTTGGCAGGCTGGTGGGCGGCGCGCCGCATCAGCGAGCCGATCCGCGCGCTGGGCGAGGCGGTCGACCGGCTCGGCGCGGGCGAGGCCGCCAGCGTGGCGATCGAAGGCACCTCCGAGGTGCGCCACCTGCAGCACGGCTTCAACCAGGCGGCGCGCGCGCTCGCCGAAAGCCACCGGCTGCTGCAAAGCCGCATCAACGAGGCCACGGCCGAGCTGGCGCGCAAGAACCAGCTGCTCGAAGTGGCCAGCCAGGCCAAGACGCGGCTGCTGGCCGCCGCCAGCCACGACCTGCGCCAGCCGCTGCATGCGCTCACGCTGTTCTCCGACGGGCTGGCCAACGGCGAGACCGACCCGGTGAAGCTGCAGCGCATCGGCCACATCCGCGAGTGCGTGGATTCGCTCGACCGGCTGTTCTCGGAGCTGCTGAACCTCTCGCAGCTCGACGCCGGCGTGCTGCAGCCGCAGTGGGCCGACTTTCCGCTGGACCGTCTGTTCGACGAGATCAGCCGCAACTTCCGCCCCGTGGCCGAGCAGCAGGGCCTGCGGCTGGTGGTGCGCAAGACCGAGTTGTGGGTGCGCTGCGACTACGTGATGCTCTCGCGCATCCTGAACAACCTGGTGTCGAACTCGCTGCGCCACACGGTCGAGGGCGGCGTGCTGATCGGCGCGCGCGCCCGCGGCAAGGGCGTGCGCATCGACGTGGTCGACACCGGCGTGGGCATTGCCGCGCACCACCAGGCGCGGGTGTTCGAGGAGTTCTACCAGGTCGAGCCGGCCAGCCGCAGCAACGCGCCCGGTGGCGCGCGCGGCATGGGCCTGGGGCTGGCCACGGTGCAGCGGCTGGCCGAGCTGCTGAACACGCGCGTCGAGCTCAGCTCGCGCCTGAACAAGGGCACCTGCGTGCGCGTGCAGGTGCGCGCCGCGCCCGCCGCGCTGCCGGCGCCGGTGGCACCGGCGCCGGCGGCGGCCAGCGCCGACGACGAGAGCAACGGCGACAGCCTGGCGGACCTGCGCATCCTCGTCATCGACGACGAGCGCACGATCCTCGAAGGCCTGAGCGTGGTGCTGTCCAACTGGGGCGCCACCGTGCTGGCCGCGCAGACGCGCGCCGAGGCGCTGGCGCTGGCCGACCACTGGGACACGCCGCCCGACGTGGTGGTGAGCGACCTGCTGCTGCAGGGCGGCGACAACGGCCTCGATGTGATCGCCGCGCTCGAGCGCCACCCCAACGGCATCGGCGCCGGCACCGCGCGCCTGCTGGTCACCGGCGAGACCAAGCCCGACCGGCTGCGCGAGGTGGCCGCCGCCGGCATCGCCGTGCTCTACAAGCCGGTGTCGCCGCGCGTGCTGCGCCAGGCGATCCAGGCGCAGCGCGCGGCCGCGCTGGTGATTGCGGCGGGCCTCTGACACGGTACCTTCCCGGTAGGCGCCGGGTAGTCCGTCGGACATAGACCAAGCAGCCGCCGCGGTGTGATCTTCCTCACACGCGCAGGCCCTCGCGCATGCGGGCATAAGCCCTCCGCCTTATCGCGGGAAACAGGGCGCGTCCTTACATTGGACCATTGCCTCTCGCTGCACAAAGCAGTCCATGTCCGTCGCTGTGACCCTCCCCATTCCGCTTTTCTTCGGAAGAGTGCACCGTGCTGTCCACGCGCTGCTGGCCTTCGGCCTCGTGCTGTGCCTGGCCGCCGCGCCGCGCGTGGCATCGGCGGCCACGCTGACGGTGCTCGTCGGCGACGACCAGGCCGCGTCGGCCGAGTTCGTGCAGCAATTGCGCACCGGCCAGTCGGCCTCCGGCAAGTTCGAACTCGTGCGCATCGGACCGGGCGCCCCGGCCGCGGAGCCGGCCAGCGCCGACACCGAGCCCGCCGCCAACACCGGCGTGCGCACGCGCAGCCTGCGCACCGCGAGCGACGCGGGCCTCACCGTGGCGGTGGGCACCGCCGCCGCGCGCGCCGCCCTCGAACGCCCCGGCGCGGAGCCGCTGGTGCTGGCCATGCTGAGCCGCCTCGACTACGAGACCCTCAAGGCCGCCAGCCCCGCCGCCTTGCGTCGCGGCGACCGGCGCGTGGGCGTGCTGCTGCGCGACCCGGCGATGGCCGACCAGCTCGCGCTGGTGAACGCCGTGCTGCCGCAGAAGCGCCGCCTGGGCGTCATCGCCACGCCCGAATCCGAGCCACTGGTGCGCGAACTGCAGCGCGCCGCGCAGAACGCCAACCCGGCCTGGGACCTGCAGGTCGAGATCGCGCCCGACGCGCGCTCGCTCGCTGCCGCGCTGCGCGCCCTGGTGCCGCGCAGCGACGCCCTCATGGTGCTGCCCGACCTCATCGGCGACAGCCAGGCCGCCACGCTCTCGGTGCTGCATGCCGGTGCCGGCGCGGGCCTGCCGGTGTTCGGTGCCAGCGAGGGCCTGGTGCGCTCGGGCGGCCTGGCGGCGGCGGTCTCCACGCCCGGCCAGCTCGCGCAACAGGCGCGCCAGCTTGGACAGAAGGTGGCCAGCGCAGGCAGCACCGGCAACAGCCCGCTGGTGGAGGCGGCCACGCCGGCCACCGTGCGGATCAACGCGACCGTGGCACGCGGGCTCGGCCTGCGTCCGCCGGAGGAACGGGAGCTCACCGAACGACTCGCAGCCCCGCGATGAGCACCACGCCGATCCCCCCAGGCCCGCTGTCCCGCCCGACGGCGGCGGGAGCGGCCACGGCGACCGAATCGCCATCGCCCCCTCCCCCGCCGGCCGCCGCGTCGCTCGTCGTGCGCGGCAACCTGCAGCGCGACCTGTTCCGCCTGGGCGTCGTGCCCTGCGCGGCGGTGGCGCTGGCGCTCACCGGCTGGTTCACGCACAACCGGCTGCAGACGCTCGAAGCCGCCTTCGACGCCGAAGGCCAGGCGGTCGCCAAGCAGGTGGCGGCGATGTCCGACCTGAGCCTGTACGCGGGCGACCTGCCGGCGCTGCAGAACGTGGCCTCGGCGGCGTTGCGCGGCGGTCAGGTGACGCGGGTGGAGATCAGCAACAGCGCCGGCGTGTACGTCACGGCCGGGCCGAAGAACGAATCGCTCGCGCAGCTGCGCATGTTCAGCGCGCCGGTCACCTTGCGCGAGGCCTCGCGCGCCAGCGCCTTCGCGCCGGCTGGCTCCACCGCGGCGGGCGACACGCCCATCGGGCTGGTGCAGACCTTCCGCGACACCACCGCCTACACGCACGAGCGCAGCCGCTCGCTCATCGCCGGCATCGGCATCGCGCTGGTCGCGCTGCTGGCGGCGTGGGCCTCGGTGCGTCACATGGCGCGCACGGTGGCGCGGCCGTTGCGGCGCGTGTCACGCACGGTGGCCGCGCTGGAGGCCGGCCACTTCGAGGTGCGCTGCGACGTGGTCGAAGGCGGCACGCGCGGCACGCACGAGCTGGCCGTGCTCGCGCACGACATCGACCGCCTCGCCGAGCGCCTGCAATACAACCGCCAGGTGAGCGAGGAGCGCGTGCGCGAGGCCACCGCCGTCGCGCTGCAGCGCATGGCCGAGGCCGAGCAGGCCGCGCTGTCGCGCGCGCGCTTCCTGGCGGCCGCGAGCCACGACCTGCGCCAGCCGCTGCATGCGATGGGCCTGTTCATCGACGGCCTGCTGCCCAGCGCCACCGAGGCGCAGCGCCCCGCCGTGCTGCGGCTGCAGGAGAGCACCGGCTTCATGGGCGTGCTGCTCGACGACCTGCTCGAAATTTCGCGCCTCGATGCGCAGGTGCTCACGCCCGCCATCACGCGTGTCTCGCTGGCCGCGCTGTTCGACCAGCTCGACGCGCAGCACGCGCCCGCCGCCAGCGCGGCGCAGGTGCGGCTGCACTGGCGCGACCGCGGCCTGGCCGTGCGCAGCGACGCGGCGATGGTGCAGCGCATCGTCGGCAACCTGGTGGCCAACGCGCTGCGCCACGCGCCCGAGGGCGGCACCGTGCTGGTGGCCGCGCGGCGCAGCCGGGCCGGCGTGCGCATCGAGGTGCGCGACAACGGCGTAGGCATCGCGCCCATCCACCAGGGCCGCATCTTCGAAGAGTTCTACCAGGTGGCCAACACCGAGCGCGACCGGCGCCGCGGCTTCGGCCTGGGACTGGCGATCTGCGCGCGCATCGCCACTTTGCTGGGCACCCGCATCACCGTGCGCTCGGCGCTGCAGGCCGGCAGCACCTTCGCCTTCACGCTGCCGCCCGCGCGCAAGGCCGACGTCGCGCCGCCCGAGCCCGCCCCGGTCGCACCCGCGCCGCTGGCCGGCCTGCGCTGCCTCGTGGTGGACGACGACCCCGCCATCCTCGACGGCACGCACGCGCTGCTCACGCAGTGGGGCTGCGAGGTCGAATGCGTCACCACCGGCGCCGAGGCGCTGGCGCGGCTGGGCACCGGCGACATCGTCTACGACGCCGTGCTGTGCGACCTGCAACTGGCCGGCGACGCCGACGGCGTGGAAGTGATCGATGCCGCGCGCCGCCTGCAGCCCGGCGCGCTCGCCGTGCTGGTGTCGGGCGCCACCGGGCCCGAGGTGCTGCAGCGGCTGCGCCACGGTGGCGTGACGCTGTTGACCAAACCGGTGGCGCCGGCCAAGCTGCGCGCACTGCTCACCACGCGGCGCCACGCGCCCGGCGCCTGACCCCGCATGCCCACCGCCATCGACCTGAAAGACGTCCGCCCCTTCGTCGCCACGCCCTGCCACGGAGGCGCGGTCGGCACCGAGTGCGCGCGCAGCCTGCTCGGCCTGGTGAACCTCGCGTGGACCCACGGCTTCGCGATGCAGACGCGCTTTCTCGACGGCGACAGCCTCGTCACGCGCGCGCGCAACCGGCTGGCCGCCGAGTTCCTGGCCGACACGCGCTGGACGCACCTGTTCTGGATCGACGCCGACATCGGCTTCGAGCCCGAGGCCGCGCTGCGGCTGCTGGGCGCGGGGCGCGACGTGGTGGCCGGCGTGTACCCACACAAGAGCGACGGCTGGCCCGAAGGTGGCCTGCGCGCGCCGCTGCCGGCCGGCACCACGCGCGCCGACTTCGAGGCCCTGCATGCGGCGTTCCCGGTCAACGTGAACGACGCGCGCGCGCGCGTGGATGCCGATGGTTTTCTCGAAGTGCTGGACGCGCCCACCGGCTTCATGCTGATCGCGCGCCACGTGCTCGAGCAGATGGCGCAGGCGCTGCCCGAGCTGCGCTACACGCCCGACCGCATGGACGATCCGGTCGCCGCGGCGCGGCCGCACTACCGCTTCTTCGACGTGTTCGCCGAACCGGGCAACGGGCGCTACCTCAGCGAGGACTACGGCTTCTGCCGGCGCTGGCAATCGATCGGCGGGCGCGTGCATGTCGACACGCGCTCGCGGCTGTCGCACCAGGGCCTGCGCACCTACCGCGGCGACTTCGCGAGGACGCTGGGGTTGGGCGACTGAGCCGCTTGCAGGTCGAACGGCAAGGTGCGGCGGTCGTAGTCGCGGTCGGGCTCGATGCGCATCAACTGCAGCCCCGGCCCTTCCTCCGCGAGGTAGTCGTAGCCGATGGCCTGGAACTGCCGCGCCGGATCGAGCCGCGTGTACAGGTCGCGCCGCGCCACGCGGTCGGCGTGACGGATGCTCTTCAGGTGGTAGAGCCGGTAGCGGCTGTAGAACATCAGGCCGTGGCGCTGCGCGTCGTCGGGCAGCCAGGGGCCGTGCAGTTCCGAACTCGATTCGAACGAGATCTGCTGCGGCAACCGGAACAGCCGCGCGCGCGACTTGCGGCCCCACGGGCCGTCGCTGCGCCAGGCATCGGGCGAATTCCAAAGCTCGCAGGACACGAGCGACAGGCTCGCGAGCTGGTGGTCGGGCAGCGAATCGACGGTGGCCTGCAGATGGCGCAGGAACAGCGCTTCGTAGCGCTCGTCGGCATCGCACACCAGCACCCAGCCCGCGCCGTGGCGGCGCGCGGCCTCGAGCAGGCGGCGCTTGTTCTCGTTCTCGCACCACACATGCGCGCCGTCATCGCACGGCGGGTTCGACAGCAGTTCCAGCAGCATCGGTTCGCGCCGCAGGATCTCGGCGGTGCCGTCGATCGAGCCGTCGTCGAGTGCGACGATGCCGTCCACGTGGCCGCGCAGGTGGTCGAGGCAGCCCGGCAGACAGCGCGCCTCGTTGCGAACTTGCAGCACGCAGACGATGCGCAGCCGCGATGTGAGACGCGGCGCGATCGGCGGGGGCGTGCACCGCGGGCAATGAAAGGCGCTGGGCTCGTGGTGCAGCAGGCGCGCGCAGACCTCGCACTGGCGGCGCGAGCCCATCGGCACCACCGGTGCGGTGGCCAGCCAGGCCGGCGCTTCAGCGGGCCATGCGCGGGCGCTGTCGTCGCGTGCGATGCGGTCGAAATCGCGGCCCCATCCGGCATCGCCTGCACGCGCCTCGTGCGGCGTGCACTTGATCCAGTCGACGTCGCGGTCGAACTGTTCGCCGCCCGTGCGCGTCTCGTCCGACAGGTGCAGCAGGTGCGCGTCCGGGCAGGCCAGCAGCTGCCAGCCCGCCATCTCCAGGCGCACGCGCAGGTTGTCGTCGTCGCCGCCCCACTCTTCGAACGATTCGTCGTAGCCGTGCACCGCATCGAAGGCCTCGCGCGCGCAGCACAGCGAGCCGTAGAAGGTCTGCAGCAGCAGCTCGGGCGGCACCTGGCGTGCGAAGGCGGCGTCGAGCGTGTCCGTGAGTTCGTCGAAGCGCGCGAAGCCGACGCGGCCGACCGCCACGCCGCGCGCGTGCCCCATCGCGGCGTGCAGCAACAGGGCCGGCGCATCGCCCACGTAGGCGGACTCGGGTGAATGGACCAGCACGAAGCGCCCCGCGCTGCCGCGCACGCCGGCGTTGATGGCCTTGCAGGGCGGGCGCCATGCATGTGCGACGTCGTTGACGAGCACCTTCCAGCGGATCTGCGGAAAGCGTTCGACCAGCGCCAGCACGCCGGCTTCCTCGCCGGGCTCGTCGAGCGCGATCACCACCTCGATGCCGGACCGCGCCCAATACCCCGCATTCATCGGCAGCACGCGTTCGAACTCGGCAAGCTTGCGGTAGAAAGGCAGCACGACGCTGAGCCACGGACGGCCCATGCCAGCCTCTCGACCTTCCGCCGTCATGATGTTCACTGCATCGCTCCTTCAGCGATGACGCACCGGAGATGCCCATGCAAGGCTGCTACATCAACCTCGAGCGAAGCACCGAGCGTCGCGCCGCGATGGACGCGCAGCTGCAGCGGCTCGGGCTGACGCAGGTGCACCGCCTGGCCGCCATCGATGCGCAGGCACTCGCGCCCGGCAGCGCACCGATCACGCCCGGCGAGCGCGCCTGCTTTCTCTCGCACACCGAAGCCATTGCCCGCGCTAACCCCGGCGAAGCGCTGCTGGTGCTCGAAGACGACGCGCAACTCAGCGAGGCCCTGCCGGCCGTGCTGCACAGCGGCGCGCTCGCGCAGCTCGAAGCCGAGGGCTGCGACATCGCGTTCCTCGAATGCCAGCCCGTGACTTCGACGCAGCACCTGCTCGCGCTCTGGCACAGCCTGCAACGGCGCCTGCCGCCGCAAGGCAGTGGCGCGCCGCGCCATGCGCTGACGGGCATCGACTTTCTCGACGCACGCACGCTCTACAACTGGGGCGCGGTCGCCTACCTCGTCACGCCGAAGGGCCTGCGCGTGCTGCCCGCGCTGCTGCAGGAAGCGCTCGCGCACGGACCATCGCAACCCTACGACCTGACGCTGGGCAGCTTCCTGCGCGACGGCCGCCTGCAAGGCGTGGTGCTCTCGCCCTTCCTCGCCACGCCCGCATCCGGCAGCCATGCCGACAGCACCCTCGGCAGCCCCGCGGAATCGGCCGCGCACGACGTGCTCGGCGGTGCGTTGCGGCGCCTGTTCTTCGCCGGCCCGCTCGACGGCCTCGAGGCCCATGTCGCGCCGTGGCGTCACGCGCCGCTCACCGACGACCCGCAGCTGCGGCTGCTCGCGGACCTGATGGCGCAGCTCTTCGTGCTCACGGCCCGCGATCCCACGCCGCGCTGACACGTCCTTCTCAAAAGTCCGAACAGCCGTTGCGCCGCTCGGTGTTCACGCAGCTCAGCAGGTTGGGCCGCGAGCGCACGCGCGACCATTCGCGTGCCAGCACGTCGGCGCCCTGCTGCGCGCGGTCGCCGTCCAGCGGCCCGGTGGCCAGGCAGATCGGCGCCTGGCCGATGTTCCGGTCGTACAGGTACGAGGTCAGCGGCTCGCGCACTACGTCCACCGAAGGCAGCAACGGCAGGCCGCTCACGCGCAGCTGGCCCGGCACCACGCGCACCGCGTAGCCCTCGGCCGAGGTGAAGCTGCCATTGATCGGGTACAGGCCCGGCGGGCTGCCCGGCAGCGCCGGCGAGAACATCGAGCCGCTGAAGCCCGCGCCGGTGTCGCCCAGGATCAGGCCGGTGAGGCTGTAGATGAAGAACGGGTTGGGCGCGCCCACGGTGCGCGACGCGTCGGCGATCACGATGGTCGCGGTCGGCTGCTGCGCGTAGATGAAGTGGTTGTCGCCCGGCGTCACGGTCACGATGCACAGGCCCAGGTAGGCGCAGTGATAGAAGTTCGGCAACGGGCCCGAGCCGGCCAGGCCGCCGCGCGTTTCGCCGACCCAGGTGTCGGCCCACACGCGCCACAGCGCGCCCGAGATGCCGTGGCCGCCCGGGTTCTGGAAGCGCGCCGCCGCCACGAGGTCGGTGCCGCTGCTGCTGCTGACCGGCGCGCCCAGCGTGAGGTCGCCGCTCAGCGTGCGCACGAACACGGTGTTGGCGGCCATCGAGTCGGCCGACGTGACCTGCGGCAGGTTGCCCGCCGCGTCGAAGCCCGTGACCGACACCGGCCCGATGGTGACCGCGTTCGCGTCCACGTAAGCAAAGCCGCCGGCCGCGCCGCCGCCGACCGTGGCCACGTCGTTGCCCGGATTGCGCAGATCGACGCTGCCGTTGCGCGAGCGTGCGAGCAGCGTGCCCGCCGTGATCGTGCCCGCGCCCGACTGGCTCACGTTGCCGCCCGACAGCAGCCCCAGCGTCGCGGCCGAGACCGGCGCGTTGAGCGCGATGCCGCCGCCACCGCCTTCGTTCTGCAGGGTGAGCGCGCCCGAGGTCGTGAGCGCGCCCGCCACCGTGATGGCGCCCGCGTGCGTGGTGCTTCCCGCGACGATGGTCGGCGCCGACAGCTGCGCGAACTCCGCGCCCGACACCGAGAAGCCGTTGACCGTCGGGCCGCCCAGCACGATGGGCGTGGCCGTGTCGTCCGACGCGACCATGTTGACATCGACCCCGCCCGGGCGCAGGTCGATGGTGCCGGCCGCGACCACCGGCGCCTCGATCACGATCGAATCGCCGCTGCCGTCGTTGCTGGCACGCAGCAGCACGTTGCCGCTGCTGCGGATGCCGGGCAGCGCGCCCGGCGCGGTCGGCGCACCGCCGGCCTGCAGCACGACGCCGCGCCCGCCGTTCTGCGAACGGCCCGTGACCTCGATGTTGCCGCCGCCCGTGGTGACGAGCTGCGCGCCGTTCTCCAGCCGCACGCCGCTGTCTTCCGTGGCGCCCGGCGCCGACGGGTCGTTGTTGAAGTTGTAGCCGCGCACCGCAATGTTGCCGCTGCCGGTGGTGATGGAACTGCCGCCGTTGATCAGCACGCCGTGCGCCGCCGCGAAGGTCGACGAGGCCTGGCGCCGCGCCACGCCCTGCACCGTGACGTTGCCGCTGGTGGTGCTGATGGTGCTCGGCCCGATCTGGCCGCTGGTGATGACCACGCCGCTGTCCCAGGTGGTCGAGGTGCCGCGGATGTCCACGTTGCCGGTGGCGCTGGCGATGCGCGCGCCCTGCAGCAGCACGTCGCCGCCTTCGATGCGCACGTTGCCGCCCGCGCCCGCGTTGCTCTGGCCGACGCGCGTGTCGACCTGCACGTCCTGCGTGAGGATCACGGTGCCGGTGGGCGCACCGGGCTGGCCGCTGAGCAGCGACACGTTGCCGCCGTCGGTGATGACCTGCCCGCCGTTCAGGCGGATGAAGCCGCTGCCGGGCGTGCCCGTGCCCACCGCGTTCATCGTCACGCTGCCGCCCTGCGTGAGGATGTTGCCCCCGAAGTCGATGAAGCCGCTGTTGCCCGAGGGCGTGCCGTCGGGGTTGACGCCCGCGTTCATCACCACGTTCAGGTCGTCGCCGCCGGTCGCGCGGATGGTGGTGCCCGGCGTGCGCGTCTGGATGCCGCTGGCGGCGTCCAGCTGCAGCGTGAGCGGGCCCTTGGAGCCGGTGTAGTTGATGTCGACGTCGGCATCGAGCGTGATGACGCCGCCACCGCCCGTGCCGGTGCCCGTCGTGATCTTCACGCTGGTGCCGCCGTTGAGCGCGGTGTTGATGTCGCCGTCCTGGATGGTCGAGTTGGCAACCGCGTCGTAGGGGTTGGTCGGCAGCGTGCCCGCGGCCGTGCCGTGGGCGATGGTGAGGTCGAAGGGGTCGATGAACCACTGCCCCGCCGCGCCCACCGGTGCCGACGCGTCGACGCGCGCGCCGCGCAGGTCGAAGCGCCCGGCCGAGGTCTCGATGCGCCCGCCGTCGCCGCCGGCCGCGCCGCCGCGCGCCGAGAGCTGGCCGTGCGCGCGCAGCGACTCGGTCGCCACCACCTTGATGCTGCCGCCGTTGCCCGCGCCCGTGCCCGCGTTGGCTTCCAGGCGCGTGTTACCGCCGACGGCGATGGCGTTGGTGGCCGCGATGTCGATGCTGCCGCCGCCGGTCGCGCCGCTGGCGTCCAGGCGCGCCACCGCGGGCGAGCCGTCGGAGTTCGTGGCGCCGTCGATCAGCACGTTGCGCCCTTGCACCGAGATGCTGCCGCCCTTGCCGCTGTCGCTGGCCACCGAGGCCAGCGTGCCGACGCTGGTGCCCACCCCGGAGATGAAGGTGGCCATGCGCATCGAGATGTCGGTGCCCTGGGCGTCGATGGCGATGGTGCCGCCGCTGGTGCGCAGCGCCGTCGGATGGTCGGCGTCGGCCGTGACGGCCACGCCGTAGGTGGGCGTGGTGGACGGCGTGATGATGATGTCGGGGCTGCCGAGCGTGGCGCTGAAGCCTTCGCTGCCCGCGTGGCCGATGACGTCGATGCGCCGGCCCGCGCCGGCCGAGACCTCGCCGCGGATGGCCACGCCGTTGCCGCCGCCGGCCGACATGTTCCCCGCCGCGAAGCCCGTGTCGGTGCGCAGGCCGTCGAGGTTGGCGCCCTGGCCTTCGATGCGCACGTCGCGCTCGCCGGCGACGGTGGCGTCGTCGATGACGACCGCCGTGCTGGCGCCCACCGCGGCGCCGCCGATGTTGGAGGTCCAGGTCGGGCCCTGGCCCTTGATGCCGATATCGCCCACCGACTTCAGCACCGCGCCGCTGCTGATGGCGACGCCGCTGCGCCCGTAGCCCGCGAGGCCGTCGAGCTGCAGGCCGCCCGCACCCGCTTCGACCGTGCCGCCCGTGATCGACACGCCGTTGCTGCCGCGGAAGATGAAGTCGCTGTTGTTCTGGTCGTCGATCCAGGTGCGGCCCTGGCCGCGCATCGTCACGCGGCCGTCCCCGCCGGTCGTGACCTGGCTGCCGGCGAGCGTCACGCCATCGCGCCACACGAAGTCGCCGGTGTCGCCGCCGAGCGGGACGATGCCGCCGATGGCGCGGCCGTTCTGCGCGTCGCCCTGGCCGAAGAAGCGCACGTCGCCGCCGTTGGCCGCGATGGTCGCGCCGGTCAGCACGATGGCGCCGGCATAGTCGGTCTCCGCAGAAGGGTTGCCGCTGCTGTTGTTGATGTTCTTCGCGTTGGTGGCGACGCGGCCGGTCGCGTCGGCGTTGAAGTCGACGTGCAGCGCGCCTTGCTGCGATGTGATGGCCGAGCCCTCGTTCATCACGATGCTGCCGGCCGAATCGACGCGCAGCCGCGCCGTGCCGCCCTCGCTCTTGACGACCTGCACACCGGGCGCAAAGGTCACGCCCGCGCCGAGGCCGGTGCGCCCGCTCGCCAGCGTCACATCGGTGCCGCGGCCCAGCGTGTCGCCGACACTGCCGGCGCTCACGGAACCGCCGGTGAAAGCCGGCAGCGCGCCGTCGTAGGCCGGCACGTTGCCGGCCTCGACGATGCCCAGGTCCGACTGCTTCGCGTTCACCGTCCAGCTGCCGTTGGTGCCGCCCTGCGCGCCACCGCCTGCGTCCACACGCACGGCCTGCACGCGCACCGCATCGGCCTCGTTCGAGATCGCACCGCCCTTGCCGTCGCCCGCGCCGCGCGCGGTCATCTCGCCGTAGGCCTGCAGCCGCGACTCGCGCTCGGGTGCCGGGTCGGCCTCGCCCACCAGGGCCTGGCCCTGGGCACTGGCCGTCGTGATCGTGCCGCCCGCGCCGCCCGTGGTGGCGTCGGCGCGCAGCACCGAGGTGGACGACAGCGCCACGTCGTAGCCGTGCACCGACACGCTGCCGCCGCCGGCCTGGCCGCTGGCGTCGATCACCGCGCGCTGGTCGCCGCCGCCAGTGCCTTCGATACGCACCTGCCCCGCCGCGATGCGGATGGTGCCGCCGTGCTGCCCCGCGCCCATGCCGGTGGCGTCGAGCGTGCCGCCGTTCATCTCGATGCGGTTGTTGCTGCCGGCACCGAGCACGATCTCGCCGTTGACGTTCTCCAGCGTGCGCGCGCGGACCGTGCCCGACTGGTTCACCACCAGCTCGCCCGCCGTGGTGGAACTGCCGATGAGCATCACTCGCCCGCCGTCGGCCTGCAAGGTGGCGCCTGCGGCGTTGACCACCTTGGCGCTGGTGGCCATGGCGTCGGCTGCGACCACGAGGTTGGTGAGCCCGTCGTTGCCCAGGTCGAAGCTGATCCTGCGGCCCGAGGCCAGTGCGACGGTGCCGCGGTTGGCGGTGATGCTGCCGGTGTTGGTCACCTCAGCGCCCATCAGCACCACGGGGCCACCGGTGGCGGTGAGCACGCCGGCGTTGCTCACCACCTTGGCGTTGGCGTCGTCGCGCAGGAAATCGAGCTTGGTGCTGGCAGCAGTGAGGAAGTCGTTGTCGGTGGTGTTCAGTGCCAGCGTGGAGGCCACGAGACCGCCCACGTTGACCGTCGCGCCCTGGCTGAACACCACGCCGCTCGGGTTGATGAGGATCACGCGCCCGTTGGCCGTGAGCTGGCCGGCGATGGTCGAGAGCTCGCCGCCCGTCACGCGGTTGAGCAGGATGCTGGACGCGCCCATCGACTGACTGATGTTGACCGCGTCCTTGGCACCGATGGAGAAGCTGTTCCAGTTGATGATCGCGCGCAGCGACGACTGCGAGATGCCCAGTGCCTGTCCGCCCGCGCTGGAGGCCGACGTGGTGCTGCCCACGGTCACGCCGCCCTGCGTGGTGTAGCCGTTCAGACCGAAGCTCGGCAGGATGGTTTGCGCCAGCGCCGGGGCCAGGCCCATGCAGGCGATCGAAAGCGCCAGCGGACGCAGCGGACGCAGCGGATGCCGGGGTTGGAAGGGGGTACGGGGCTTCATGGTCAGAACGCCTTCTGCAGCTGCACGTACAGCCGCGGGTTGCGCCCGCCGCCGTCGGTCTGCGCGGGCGGTGTGCCGGCGCGCCAGGCGAGCGTGGCGTTGATCGAGAAGTTGCCCGGGCGCGACCAGCTCAGGCCGATGCCGTAGCCGCGCAGGCTGTGGGAGTTCTCGCCGTCGAAGGGCGAGGGATGGCGCGCGATCTTTCCGCGTGCCGCGTCGTAGAACAGGTAGGGCGTGATCTCGTCGGTGGCGGCCCAGCGGTATTCGAAGGTGCCGATCAGGCCCTGGTCCACCAGCAGTTCGCCCGAGGGGTAGGCGCGCACCGCGCGCGCGCCGCCGAGCGCGAGCTTTTCGGAGGCGTCGAGGTTCTTGCTGGCCCACTGCCCGCCGACCGAGAAGTACAGCGAATGGCGCGGCACGATGGCCTGCAGCCGCGACACCTGGAAGCTCAGCTTGGTGAAGCCGCCTTCGGTGTGGCGTCCGCCGAACTGCTGGTCGGACTGGAAGCTCTGCGCGTCGCGGATCGACAGGTCGCCGTGGTACAGCGTGCCCGAGCTGGCCCAGTAGCCGCCGCCCAGCACCTCGTCGCGCCGCTCCCAGGCCCAGCCGATGCCGAAGCCCTGCACGCGCTTCTTGGCCGTGAAGTCGACGCCGCGCAGCTCGTCGGTGAGGTCCTTCACGTCGGCCGTGAGGCGCAGGAACAGGTTCTGCTGGCGCTGGCGGATCAGCGGGTAGTTGAGCGACACGTCGAGCACGTCGGCGCGGCCGCGCGCGTCGAGGTCGACGAACTTGCCGCCCAGGTCGTAGCTCACGCGCGAGATGCCGATGCCCGCGCGCAGGCCGCTGGTGCCCAGCGGCGCCTCGTAGGCCACGCGGCCGTACTGCAGCGCGTTGCTGTTGGACAGCAGCAGGCGCGCATCGAGGTTGTCGCCGATGCCGAAGGGGCTGAGCCAGCGCGCCGTGCCGCCCACGCGGTAGCGCCCCGCCTCCTTGGTGCCGTGGTTGTCGGCCTCGGCCGAGAAGGCCCAGCGCGCGCCGGCCTCGACCTCCACCGACAGGTCGGTGGTGCCGGCCTGCGCGCCTTCCTGCAGGCTGGACGACACCTTGAGGCCCGGTTGGTCCGACAGCAGCAGCATCGCGCGCTCGTAGGCCGGCGCGTTGACCGCCTCGCCCGGCTGCAGCGCCGCCAGGAAGCCGCGCACGCGCGCCTCGCTGATCGGCGCCTCGGGCGCGACCAGCACGTCGACCTTGCCGAGCCGGCCTTCGATGATGCTGATCTCGACGATGCCGTCACGCACGGTCTGCACCGGCACCACCGCCTGCGCGAGGAAGTAGCCGCGCTCCTTGTAGCGCGTGGTGATGGCCTGCGCGAGCCCTTCGAGGTCGCCGAGCGTGACGTCGCGGCCGATGTACGGCGCGGTGATGGTCTGCAGCTCTTCGTTGCTCAGCGCCTTCACGCCGTTCAGGCGCAGGTCGGTGAGCTTGAAGCTGCCCGCACCCGCCGCGGGCCGGGGCGGCGCGGGCAGGGTTTGCGGCGCGACGGCGCCGGTGGCCTGCGCCACGGGGCGGTCGCAGCTGCCGCACGGGTCCTTGGTGGGCAGCAACGTGGTGGCTTCCTGCGCATGGGCGCGGGGCATGGCGACCCACAGCGTGGCGCCGACGAGCGCCGTTGCCGCGATGGCGATCGGCGTCGGCCGTGGACGAAGGCGGATCGCAGGGGCCATGGCAGTGCTTCTTTGCAGGAGGGAGCGTGGCGAAGACATGGTCAGCTCCCCACCGTGAGGCGCCAGTTGCCGATCAGGTTGAACGGCGCCCAGAAGAAGGGGTGGGACATCTTGGGGTCCTTCAGCACGGCCAGTTGTCCGGCCTGCATGGCCTTTTGGATGTCGCGGCCCTTGGCGAGCTCGCCATACAGCGTGCCCATGAGCACGGCGGTGGCGTCGTCCGACACCGGCCACAGCGAGGCGATGAGGCTGGAGCTGCCGGCCGAGAGGAACGAGCGCGTGAAGCCCAGCACCTCGTCGCCCTGCGCGATGCGCCCCAGGCCCGACTCGCAGGCCGAGAGCGTGACCAGCGCCGTGCCGTCCATCGGCAGCGCCAGGATCTCGTGCGCCTCGAGAAAGTTCTGCTTGCCGCCTTCGTTGGCCAGCAGGATGCGCGAGTACAGCGGATCGACCTCGTCGGCCTCGGCGTGCGCCGCCACGTGCATCAGCGGCGAGCGCGAGGCCACGTCGCGAAACTGCGTCTTGGTGGCGGCCGCGCCCATGTACACCGTGTTGCGCGGGAAGAGCTGCGCGAGTTGCTTCACCTCGGTCTCGGCGCCGGGCAGGTCGTACTTGTCCTCGATGCGCGGATTGCCGAAGGCCGTGAGCGACGCGTTCACGCGCGGCGTGCGCTGCGCCAGCTGCACCGCGATGCTGATCGACGGCGCCACCGACACCGGGTGCGTCTCGATGAGGTAGCGCCCGTCCAGGCGCAGCGCCTGGAACGGCAGGTAGTGCAGCGGCCCGTGCGGCACCACCACCACGCGCTGGCCCGGCACCAGGCCCAACGGGCCGAGCAGCGCGGCGCCCAGCTTGTCGGCGTTGGTGATGGCCGCGCGGCGGCCACGCACGATCGAATTGCGGAAGGTCTCGACCAGTTCGGTGAGCTCCTCGCGCTTCACCGCGATGCGCTTTTCGACAATGCTGTCCGGCCCCACGACCCAGACCATCAGGCGGTCGGGCAGCGCGTGGTACTGCACCACGCGCTCGTCGGCCGCCAGCGTGCGCTGCAGCGCGGCCACGCCGACCGTGCCGGCCGACGATTCGCTGAGCTTGGCGCGCCCGCGCACCGCATCGAGCAGCGCGCGCGAGCGGCTGTGCTCGCTGACCTCGAAGGCGCGTTGCGGATCGCCCGCTTCGCTGTACACCGCCACGCCACGTTCGAACACCGACTGCAGGTCGGAGAACAGGCCCATCTTCACTTCTTCGCTGCGAAAGCGCGCGCGCACCTGGTCGACATCGGCCAGCGCGCGGCCCGCGGCCTCGGCCGCAGCCTGCTTCTGGCCCAGCGCGAGTTCGCTGCGCGCCACGCCGTCCCAGGCCCAGAGCCGGTAGTAGGCGGTGTCGGTGCCGACCTGGCGCGTGGTGAGCGCGCGGTACTTGTCGCGTGCCTCGGCCGGCTTGTTCTCGGCCAGCAGCAGGCGGGCGCGCGTGCGTTCGAGCTGCGCGGCCAGCGGCGCCTCGCGCGGCTCGGCCATGTCGCCGAGCACCTGGCGCGCGCGTGCCGCGTCACCCGATTCGATGAGCGCGTTGACCAGCGAGGCCTGCACCAACGGTGCGTAACGCGGCGAGCTGTTGGCCAGTGCCTCGTCGTAGCTGAGCACCGCGCCGGCGAAATCGCCGCGCCGCGTGCGCACGTCGCCGATCACCTTCTGCACCGGGCCGACCACCAGCTTGGGGTCGCGCGCGGTGTGGCGCAGCGCTTCGCGCGCGAACTCCTCGGCCTTCTCGAGCTGACCCGAGTAGCTGTAGACGATCGCCAGGTCGCGGTTGGCCACAGCGCGCAGGTTCGGGTCGCTGGTGGCATTGGCCAGGTGCAGCGCCTTGCTTGCGGCGCGCACGCTCTGGCGGAACTCGCCCGCCTCGGCCAATGCGACCGCCTGGCTGCAGTATTGATAGCCCGAGAGCTTGACCGCGTCCTGCCCGTAGAGCACCGCGCCTTCGCTGGTCAGGGCCAGCAGCGTGTCGGTGTCGGCCAGCCGCGCCTGCGCCATCCGGTCGGCCGCGGCCTCGGCATTCGGGCCGCCCGCCACAGTGGCGGGAGTTGCAGGTGGTGGCGCGGGACGTTGTGCCAGCGCCGAAGGACCGCCGGGGCCCAGAAGCAGCACACCCACCAGGCCGACCGCACCGGCAAGACCGGCACGGCGACGCGCCGGATGCGCACATCCCCATCTCGAAAACCACGCCATTGAACCCCCTCGACCCATGCACTCGCTGCCGCGAACGCTCGACGCCGCGGGAGTGCGCGCCGTTCAGGCCTCGTGGGAAAGTCTAGGAGCGGGTGTTCACCTCGCCTATTCGCAATACGGTCTAGCGCAAATGGCGTAGAGCCGGTTCACGCTAGGCGGGCACGCTGTCGATGTTGAGTCGGTCCCAATGCCGGTGCTTCGCAATCGCCGCAATGAAGTCGTGCGCGATCTGCGTCGCCGCCGTGGCGTCGCCCAGGTTCGTGACCGGCGTCTCGGCCACCACCACACCGGCCGGCGCCTCACCCTCGGGCGTGACGCCCAGCGTGGCCAGCAGCTGCACGCCCTCGCCCACCGCGCAGATCGCCTTGCAGTGCTTGTAGGCCTCGAGCACGAAGTGCACGGCATCGCCCTGCGCCGCGAGCGCGGCGGCGCCCTCGACACCGGCGGGCACGAGCACGGCGTCGAACAACACCGAGGCGGTGTTGGTGAAGGTCATGTCGACATCGATCTGGCGCTTCGACGCGCTGGCCACGGTGCCGAGCTTCGGACCCACCACCTTGCACAGCACGCCCACCTGCTCGAGCGCGTCGCGAATGGGCTTGAGCGAGGCCGAGTCGACGCCGTCGGCCACGAGGATCGCGACCTTGCGCGTGCGCACCACGCCGTCGGCGCTGCCGTCGCTCATGCGCAGCGCTGGCGATTCGTCGATGGGCAACTCGATGCGATGTTCGCGAAAGCCCGAGTACCCTGCGGCCGCTTTCGCGTCGGGCTCGCCGATGCCCAGCGGCTCGGCCACGCGGCGTGCGAGTTTCTCGTCCACGTGCGCGAGGTTGTCGACCATGCGCTGGCGGATGGCGGGCACTTCGAGCTTCGACAGCTCGAAGCGGAAGGCCGCGACGATGTGCTCCTTCTCGGCCATGCTCTGGCTGTTGAAGAACAGGCGCGCCTGCGTGAAGTGGTCGTCGAACGACGGGCTGCGGCGCCGCACCTTCGGCGACTCGATCTCTTCGGGGAACGACTGGAAGCCGTGGCTGCCGCCGTCCACGCGGAACTCGGTGCCGCTGCCCAGCGTGTTGGGCTCGTAGGCGACCTGGCCGCGCGCGATGGTCTGGCGGTGCATGCCGTCGCGCTGCATGTTGTGGAACGGGCACACGGCCTTGTTGATCGGCAGCTCGTGGAAGTTGGCGCCGCCCAGGCGCGAAATCTGCGTGTCGGTGTAGCTGAACAGGCGCCCCTGCAGCAGCGGGTCGTTGCTGAAGTCGATGCCCGGCACGACGTGGCCCGGGTGGAAGGCCACCTGCTCGGTCTCGGCGAAGAAGTTGTCGGGGTTGCGGTTGAGCACCAGCTTGCCGATGCGCTGCACGGGCACCATCTCTTCGGGGATCAGCTTGGTCGGGTCGAGCAGGTCGAAGCCCAGCGATTCGGCCTTGTCGGGCGCGATGAGCTGCACGCCGAGCTCCCACTCGGGGAAGTGGCCCTGCTCGATGGCCTCCCAGAGGTCGCGGCGGTGAAAGTCGGGGTCCTTGCCGGCGATCTTCTGGGCCTCGTCCCACACGAGGCCGTGCACGCCGAGCTTGGGCTTCCAGTGGAACTTCACGAAGTGGCTCTCGCCGCGCGCGTTGACGAAGCGGAAGGTGTGGACGCCGAAGCCTTCCATCATGCGCAGGCTGCGCGGAATGGCGCGGTCGCTCATGGCCCACATCAGCATGTGGGTGCTCTCGGGCATGAGCGAGGCGAAGTCCCAGAAGGTGTCGTGCGCGCTCGCGGCCTGCGGCATCTCGTGGTGCGGCTCGGGCTTGACGGCGTGGATGAGGTCGGGGAACTTCATCGCGTCCTGGATGAAGAACACGGGGATGTTGTTGCCCACGAGGTCGTAGTTGCCCTCGCGCGTGTAGAACTTGACGGCGAAGCCGCGCACGTCGCGCACGGTGTCGGCCGAGCCGCGCGAGCCGGCCACGGTGGAAAAGCGCACGAACACGGGCGTCTTGGCGTCCGGGTCCTGCAGGAAGTCGGCGCAGGTGTACTGCGACATCGACTGGTAGACCTGGAAGTAGCCGTGCGCCGCCGAGCCGCGCGCATGCACGGCGCGCTCGGGAATGCGCTCGTGGTCGAAGTGCGTGATCTTCTCGCGCAGGATGAAGTCTTCGAGCAGCGTCGGCCCGCGCACGCCCGCCTTGAGCGAGTTGTGGTTGTCGGGAACCTGCAGGCCCTGGTTGGTCGTCAGGTGCGTGGGGTGCTCGGTGGTGAAGCCTTCGAGCTGCAGCTGCTTGGCGTTGGCGCCGTCACCGGTCTTGGCGGTGCTGGCGCGGCGGCCTGCGGCGGCCTTGTTTTGGGGGGACATCGGGGTTCTGGGCATCGATGCGGGTCGGCTCAGCCGGCCTCGTTGCTGTTGCCGCTGCCGATGAAGATGTCGAGCACGTTCACCACGGCGATCAGGCCAATGCAGGCGGTCACGGCAGCCACCGCCCAGATCAGGATGTCGTCGCCCCAGGTGCCCATGAGCGAATCGAACAGTGCCGAGATTTCCATGATGTTTTTCCCTCCGAGAGAAGCGGGGCCGCAAGCCGGCAAATCCGCAAAGAGGAAGCTTAGGTGGGGCCCGGTGCGCGGGCCGTAGTGGCCGCCCCTCCCCGTCTGTGGGAGAAGGTGGGCGTCACCGGTAGGAGGGCGCCGACAGGCGCGAGCCTCAGGCGGTCGGGTCGAGCACGCGCTCGCTGGGCCGCGCGAAGTAGAACCACTCGGCGCCCGGCAGCGCCATGGCGTTGGGGAACACGATGAAGCCGTCGTCGGGCGCGCTGACCAGCGTGCCGTCGTGCCGCATGCCCACGGGCTCGCCACGCTGCACGGGGTCGAAGGTGGCCCAGTCGCGCACGAAGCTGTCGTCCTCGTGCAGGCGGTCGGTCACGCTGGCCAGGCGCAGCAGCTGGGGCGGCTGCGGGGGCGCGGCCGACAGGCCCGGCGGCAGCGCCGCCATGCCCAGCAGCGCGAGCGTGCGGCGGATGGCCGCCCACGCCACCTGCGGCGCCTGCGGGTCCTGGTGCTGGCCGCATTCGAGCGTGACGCCATAGCCGCCGCAGCTGCGGATGTACTCGTTGGTGCCGCGGCCGAAGTCGATGGCGGCCTCGTCGACCGCCGCGCCGCGCTGCGCGAGGCCGGCGGCGTAGATGTCGAGCCAGCCCTCGACGACGATAGGCGTGCCGATGTGCAGCGCGAGCCGGCCTTCTTCCTGCGCGCGCGCAAAGGGTTCGAGGCTGCCGCTGTTGTCGCGCGGGCCAATCATCGCGAAGGCCTCGCCCTCGCTCTGGAAGGAATGCAGGTCGAGCAGCACGTCGTGGCGCGCGATCACGGGCGCCAGCCGGTTGGTGATGCGGGCCTCGTAGTCGGCCGGTGTCTCGCTCGGCCGGAACAGGCGGTTGAGGTTGCGCTGGCCCTCGCGCTGCAGGCGCCGCCGCGCGAGCGGGTTGGCCACGGGCACGAGCGTGAGTTCGCCGCGCAGCAGGCGCAAGTCGCCGGCATCGAACTCGGCCAGCACGCGCTGGATGCCTTCGGTGCCGCAGGTCTCGTCGCCATGCACCCCACCGATCACGAGCAGGCGCGGGCCGGGGTTCAGCGACGCGAAGGCATGCAGGCGCAGGCTGTCGGTGGCGGTTGCGGCGTCGTCGAAAAGCGGGGTGGGCATGCGGGCGATTATGCGGAGGCGACTCCGGCCGCGCAAAAGACAAAACCCCGGGATGCGGCGGGCGCGCAGCGCGAACCTACAGCCGCGCCCTGGCCTGTCCTACCGCCCCGTGGCGGGGCGCCGCGCAAGCTGGCGCCAGACCCGAACTTTGAAGGAGCACACGATGGCCCAGCAACCGCGCAAGGACAAGAAGGACACCACCCGCGTCGCACAGGACGGCGAATCGGCGCCGCGCCTGCCGCACGAGCGCGACCAGTCGTCGGACAGCCAGGTGATGCAGGACGGCCAGCCGCCCGAGAAGGGCCGGCGCGGCTACGAGGATGTGGAACGCGGCGTGGTCGACACCGACCGCGGGCTCACGCCCGAGCGCACCGCCGACGGCAAGGTCAGGCCTTGACGGTGGCCAGCTGCTGGCGCATGTCGCCGATCACCGCGCCGTAGTCCTTGGCGTTGAAGATGGCGCTGCCCGCCACGAAGGTGTCGGCGCCGGCCGAGGCCACGCGGGCGATGTTGTCGGCCTTGATGCCGCCGTCCACTTCCAGGCGGATGTCGCGCCCGCTCTGCTCGATGCGCTTGCGCGCCTGCTCGATCTTGCGCAGCGCCGAGTCGATGAAGCTCTGGCCGCCGAAGCCGGGGTTGACGCTCATGATGAGGATGAGGTCGATGTCGTCGATGGCCCAGTCCAGTGCCTCGAGGCCGGCGCCGGGGCTGAACACCAGGCCGGGCTTGCAGCCGGCGGCCTTGATGGCCTGGATGCTGCGGTGCACATGGGTCGAGGCGTCGGGGTGGAAGCTGATGTAGTCAGCGCCCGCTTGCGCAAAAGACGCGGCCAGCGCGTCGACTGGCTGGATCATCAGGTGCACGTCGATGGGCACGGGCGTGCCGTCGGCGGTCTTGGCGTAGGGCTTGAGGGCCTGGCAGATCATGGGGCCGAAGGTCAGGTTCGGCACGTAATGGTTGTCCATCACGTCGAAGTGGATCCAGTCGGCGCCGGCCGCGATCACGTCGGTCAGTTCCTGGCCGAGGTGCGCGAAGTCGGCGGAAAGAATGGAGGGCGCAATGCGGAACGGGGTGCTGCTCATAACCCCGGATTCTCGCAGCCGCCGGAAGTCCGAGGAAAGGCCTCCGTTACCATGCGCCCCATGTCACACAGCCCCTTCAGCGTACAGGTCGAACCGCGTTACCTGGCCGACCAGTCCTCGCCCAAGGACAACGTCTACACCTTCTCCTACACGATCACCGTCACCAACGTGGGCACGGTGGGCGCGCAATTGATCGCGCGCCACTGGCTCATCAACGACGCCTCGGGCCATGCGCAGGAGGTCAAGGGCCTCGGCGTGATCGGCCAGCAGCCGCTGCTGGCGCCCGGCGAATCGTTCCGCTACACCAGCGGCTGCCGCCTGCAGGCGGCCAGCGGTACCATGCACGGCAGCTTCTTCGTGGTGACCGAAGAAGGCGAGCGTTTCGACGTGCCGGTGCCCATGTTCGTGCTCGAGGCCGACATTGGCGGTGCCCCCGTCTCGCGCGTGCTTCACTAGGTACTCCCCCAGGCTTCGCGCACTTCGTGTCGCTTCTCCTTCCCCCTCGCCGGGGGCAACACCAGCGGCCCGGCTGAGCCGGTTCCGCGGTGTTCCCCGCACTGATCCGTTACGAATTCATCATGGCTGCTGCATCTCGCGACTTGCAGGGGCTGCTTGCCGGCCTCGACCCCACGGCCGATGTGGCGCAGCGCCACATCTGGCTCATCAACCTCTTCGACTGGCTGCGCGGCGACCGCGCCTCGCCGCAGGCCGCCATCGGCCGCGTGCAGTTGCTGCTCGACGCCGTCGAGGCACGGCCCGAGCTGTGCGAACGGCTGCGCGCCTGGTGGCGCGCCTTCACGCAGTCGGTCGACCTCACGGCGCTGCTGGCCGACTACGGCTTTGCGCCGCGCACCGCCTTCCTGAGCGAATTCGGCGAGCGCATGCGCCGCAAGATATTGCCCGGCACGCCCGAGACCACCGACGCCTCGGACCTGTTCCGGCTGGTGCTGCCCGGCGTGTTCGACGCCGGCTGGATCGCGCTGCTCGACGACACCCGGCTCGCGCGAATCGGCGCGCTGCTGGCCGACGCCGCGCCCATGCCCGACGGCTCGGCGCGCTGGCGCCACACGGTGATGGACGCCGTCACCTACTGCTGCAGCCAGGTGGTGGCGACGGGTTTTTCGCCCGAGCTGCGACTGCGCATCAGCCCCGAAGCCGGCGAGGCGCGCCCTTTCCACGCCCTCATGGCCGACCTGGACGCGCTGCGCGAGCAGATGTTCGCCCTGCCGCGCGACGAAGAGTCCCTGCAGGCCGCCTTCGTGGCCTTCCGCGACCGGCTCGACGCCTGCCGCTCCAGCGCCTCGTCGGTCTACACGCACCTGGAAGACAACGGCATCTCGGTCGGCCTGGTGTTCCGGCTGCGCCAGCTGCGCGAGCGCGTGCTGCGCATCCGCGAGCTGCTCGACTGCCTGATGTCGCCCGTGCCGGGGCCCAGCATGGCGCGGCTGGTCGGCAAGCTGGTGCTGGCGGGCGGCGAGCGCAACAGCATCCGCGCGCTGATCGCCTCCAACTCGTCGATGCTCGCGGCCAAGGTGACCGAGCGCAGCGCCGAGACGGGCGAGCACTACATCACCCGCGACCGCCGCAGCTACCTGCAGATGGTGAAGAAGGCCGCCGGCGGCGGCGCCTTCACGGCGCTGACGGTGCTGGCCAAGTTCGGCATCTACGCGCTGGCCCTGTCGGCCTTCTGGAGCGGGCTGGCCGCGGGCCTCATGTACGCGGCCAGCTTCGTGGCGATCCAGCTGCTGCACCTGACGCTGGCCACCAAGCAGCCGGCCATGACCGCGCCCGCCATGGCGGCGCGGCTGCGCGACATCAAGTCGGACGACGCCGTGGACCAGTTCGTCGACGAAGTGGCCAACCTCGTGCGCTCGCAGGTGGCGGCCGTGCTGGGCAACGTGCTGCTGGTGGTGCCGGCGGTGGGCCTGCTGGTGCTGGGCTGGCAGGCCGCGCTGGGCCGGCCGCTGCTGGACGCGGCGCATGCGGCCTCCACGCTGCATTCGCTGTCGCTGCTCGGACCGACCGTGCTTTTCGCGGCAATCACCGGCATCCTGCTGTTTTCGTCCAGCATCATCGCCGGATGGACAGAAAACGCCTTTGTCCTGCATCGCCTGGACTCCGCCATGCGTTACAACCCTCGCATCGGCGCCTTTCTCGGTGCCGCCCGGGCCCGTCGCTGGGCCGCCTTCATGCGCACACACATCTCAGGCTTCGCCTCCAACATCTCGCTGGGACTCATGCTCGGACTGCTGCCCGCGTTCGCGGGCTTCTTCGGGCTCGGGCTGGATGTGCGCCATGTCACGCTGTCGGCCGGCCAGATCGCGGCCGCGGCGGCATCCATCGGGCTGCCGGCACTGCACCAGCCGGCCCTGTGGTGGGCGGTTGCGGCGATCCCGGTGATCGGCGCGCTCAATGTGAGCGTGAGTTTCTATTTCGCTTTCCGGCTGGCGCTGCGCGCGCACAGCGTGAGCCTCGGTGACCGCGCCCGCATCCGCAGCGCGATCTGGGCCCGCTGGCGCAGCCGGCCGGTGAGCTTCTTCCTGCCTACATGAACCTGACCGCACTCCTCGCCGAACTCCAGGGCTTCTGGGCCGAATGGGCGCGCCCCTCGGCCGGCCTGCCCACCGTGCTCTGGGCCCTGCTGGTGGCCGCCGCCGCGGCCTCCGGCCACCTGGTGCAGCGCTACCTGGGGATGCCGAAGGTCATCGGCTATTCGGTGGTGGGCGCGGTGGTGGGCTTTGCCGGCTTCGAGGGCGCGATCTGGCCGCTGCGCGGCATCAGCCTGTTCCTGCTGGAGCTGGGCGCGGCCGTGGTGCTGTTCGAGGCGGGCGGACGGCTGCCGCTGCGCTGGTTCCGCCACAACCCGATGGTGCTGGTGCAGAGCCTGCTGGAGGCGGGGCTGACCTACTTCGGCGTGTACTGGATATTGATTCTTCTGGGCCTGCCCGAGCCGGTGGCCAACCCCATCGCGCTGATGGCGATCGTCGCCTCGCCGGCCGTGCTCAGCCGCGTGATCATGGACACCCGCGCCGCCGGCCCGGTGACCGAGCGCGCCATGACGCTGGCCACGCTCAACACCTTCTACGCCCTCACGCTGGGCTACGCGCAGGCCGGCCTGATCGAGCGCGCACCGCAGTCGCTGATGCTCAAGCTCTACCCGGTCGCGGTGGTGCTGGGCATGTCGTTCGTGGTCGGCGCGATCATGGCGCTGGCGCTGCGCTCGGCGCTGCGCGTGATGAGCCCGAACAGCGAGAACACCTCGATCCTGCTGCTGGCGATCATCGCGGCGGGCGCGGCGCTCACGGCCCACATCGGCGGCTCGGCGCCGCTGGCGGCGCTCATCGGCGGCGTGCTGCTCAAGACGCTCAACCCCAAGCCCTGGGCCTGGCAGCGCCAGCTCGGCACCGCCTCGTCGCTGCTGACCATGCTGATGTTCGTGCTGGTGTCGATGGTGGCGGCGCAGGCCGACTGGACCCTGCCCGTGGCCAGCGTGGTGCTGGCCGTGATCGGCGTGCGCCTGGTCACCAAGATCTCGGGCGTGGCCATTGCCAACCCGGGCAGCGGCGCCAGCTGGAAGCAGGCCTTCTGGGTCGGCTGCGCGATGACGCCGTTGTCGTCGATCGCCCTGCTGATCGCCTCCAATTTCGCCTCGGCCTCGCCGCTCCTTGGCACCATGATCACGCAGGTCGCCCTGCCCTCGATCCTGCTGATGGAAGTGATGGGCGCCGTGCTCGCCACCGTGGCGATCCACGCCGTGGGCGAGAGTTCGGTCCCCTGGACGCCACAGGCCTTCAGCACCACGGAAGACACGCAGCGATGAGCAGCAGCAACAGCAACCCCACCTCCGTCCTCCCGATCGACCCGGACAGCGACGACGTCCGCTCTGCGCCGCTGCCCGCCGATCCGGCCAGCCGCGCCGTCAAGCTCGAGCCCTTCAACAAGTCCGAAGCGCTGTCGCTGGGCGTGGAGCTCGAGCTGCAGCTCGTGAACACGCACGACTACGATCTCGCGCCGTATGCCGAGGACATGCTGCGCCTGATGGCCCAGACCCCGCTGCCCGGCAGCGTGGTGCCCGAGATGACCTCGAGCATGATCGAGATCTCGACCGACATCTGCCACTCGGCGCAGGACGTGATCACGCAGCTGTCGCCGATCCGCGAGGCGCTGATCAAGAACGCCGACAAGCTCAACATCGCGGTGGTCGGCGGCGGCACGCACGCCTTCCAGCAGTGGCACGAGCGGCGCATCTACGACAAGCCGCGCTTTCGCGAGCTGTCGGAGCTGTACGGCTACCTGAGCAAGCAGTTCACCATCTTCGGCCAGCACGTGCACATCGGCTGCCCCGACGCCGATTCGGCGCTGCTGATGCTGCACCGCATGTCGCGCTACATCCCGCACTTCATCGCGCTGTCCGCCTCGTCGCCCTTCGTGCAGGGGCAGGACACGCAGTTCGACTCGGCGCGGCTCAATTCCGTGTTCGCGTTCCCGCTCTCGGGCCGCGCGCCCTTCACCACGAGCTGGAAGGAATTCGAGGCCTATTTCGAGCGCATGACCCGCACCGGCGTCGTGCGCAGCATGAAAGACTTTTATTGGGACATCCGTCCCAAGCCCGAGTTCGGCACCATCGAGATCCGCGTGTTCGACACGCCGCTCACCATCGAGCGCGCCGCCGCGCTCGCGGGTTATGTGCAGTCGCTGGCCGCGTGGTTCCTGCAGGAGCAGCCCTTCGAGCCGAGCGAGGACGACTACCTCGTCTACACCTACAACCGCTTCCAGGCCTGCCGCTTCGGCCTGGACGCGGTGTACGTCGACCCGGCCAGCGGCCAGCACATGCCGCTGCGCGACCACATCCTGATGACCATGACCCAGCTCGAATGGCACAGCGAGGCGCTCAACGCCACGCAGGCGCTGGGCGAGCTGCGCACCAGCGTCGAGGCCAACCGCAACGACGCGCGCTGGCTGCGCGAGAAGCAGGGCAAGGAACGGCTGCTGGCGGAAGTGGTGCGCCAGGCCTCGCTGCGTTTTCGCGGCGCGGCCTGAGTTCGCGGGTCAGGCCGCCACGGCCTCCTGCGAGAACTGCCGGCGGTACACCGTCGGCGACACCTTGAACGCCGTGGCGAAGTGCTTGCGCAGCAGCACCGCCGAGCCGAAGCCCGCATCGGCCGCCACGCGCTCCACCGAGCGGTCGGTCGTTTCGAGCAGCCGCTGCGCCAGCGCCAGCCGCTGGTTCTGCAGCCACTGGCCGACCGTCGTGCCCGTCGATTCGCGAAAGCGCCGCGTGAAGGTGCGCCGGCTCATGAGCGCGCGCTTGGCCAGGTCATCGAGTTCGTGCGGCACCTGCAGATGCCGCCCCAGCCATTCGAGCAGCGGCGTGAGCCGGTCGCGCTCGGCCGCTGCCGGCACGGGCTGCTGGATGTACTGCGCCTGACCGCCCTGCCGGTGCGGCGCGACGACCATGCGCCGCGCGGCCCGGTTGGCGGTGTCGGCGCCGTAGCGCACGCGCAGCAGGTGCAGGCAGCAGTCGATGCCCGCGGCCGTGCCCGCCGAGGTGAGCACGTTGCCGTCGTCCACGTACAGCACCTCGGGCTGCAGCACGACCTGCGGGTACTGTTTGGCAAACGCCGCGGCCAGGTGCCAGTGCGTGGTGGCGGGCCGGCCGTCGAGCAGGCCGGCCTCGGCCAGCACGAAGGCGCCCAGGCACAGCCCGACCACGGTGGCGCCGCGCCGGTGCGCCGCCTGCAGCGCGCGGATGAGCGCGGGCGGCGCGGGCCGGCCGTCGTCGCGCCAGGACGGCACCACCACGATCTGCGCGCGGCGGATCGCCTCCAGGCCGTGCGGCACCACGAGCGTGAAGCCCGCGTTGGTGGCCAGCGGCCCGGGCTCGGGCGCGCAGACCTGCACGCGAAAGCGCGGCGCGCCGGTGTCGGTGCGGTCTTCGCCGAACACCATGCAGGGCACGGAGAGGTGGAAGGGGCTGATGCCGTCGAAGGCCACGACAGCGATGGTTTCAACGGCAGAGGAGCGCATGGCCCGATCTTATCGATGAATGGCTTTCGGGCCACTGTCGCAAAACCCGTGGTGCGCGAAGAATCGAGCCATTCCAGACACACACAACCACCGAAGGAGATACCCCATGAGCCAGTCCGCACCGCGCCGCGCCCTCGTCGTCATCGACGTGCAGAACGAATACTTCGAAGGCGGCGGCCTGCCCATCGAATACCCGCCGGTCGAGAGCTCGCTGCCGAAGATCGCGCAGGCCATGGACGCCGCCCGCGCGGCCGGCGTGCCGGTGGTGGTGGTGCAGCACCACGCGCCGAAGGGCGCGCCGGTCTTCCAGGCCGACAACTTCCACGGCCAACTGCACCCCGAGATCGCCCAGCGCCCGCGTGACCACCTGGTCACCAAGGCCTTCCCGAGTGTCTTCACCGGTACCGACTTCGCCGACTGGCTCGCGCGCCACGAGATCGACACGCTGAGCGTGACCGGCTACATGACGCAGAACTGCGACGCCTCCACCGTGTTCGAAGCCATGCACCGCGGGCTGAACGTGGAGTTCCTGTCGGACGCCACCGGCGCGCTGCCTTACGAGAACGCGGCAGGCCGCGTGAGCGCCGAAGAAATCCACCGCGTGTTCAGCGTCGTGTTCCACAGCAACTTCGCGGCCGTGGCGACGACCGACGTGTGGGTCGCTGCACTGAAGAGCGGTACAGCGATCGAAAAGGACAACGTGGTCATGTCCAACCGCCGCGCGCGCGGCGTCTGAACTTCACAAGAGTTCAAGCCAGACTCAACGGCTGCAGCACGGGCTTCCAGCGCTCCACCGCGATCTTCTTGAAGCCGCGGCCGTTGGGGTGCAGCTCGTTGGCCCAGTCGGTCGGGCCCAGCGTGCCCCGGCTGTCCACCACGTGCAGGTGCTGCGGGTCGCCCGCGGCGATGTTCTGCAGCATGCCGTGGAAGCCGTCGATCAGGTGGTCGACGCAGGGCTTGAACAGCTCGGGCGCCACGCCCGCGTCGACCAGCGCCGGGCGCAGCCAGCCTTCGCGCCCGAACAGCGCCTTGCCCGTGGGCGGCGCGTAGTCGTAGCTGTGCATGACGATGTGGCAGTCGACGCTGGTGCGGGTGTAGATGAGGCCGATGAGCGCGCGGTACTGCTCGTCCATGTCGACAAGGAACTGGTCGAAGCCGCCCTTGCCGTTGCGAAAGCACTGCGCGGCCTGCGTCTCGCCCGTGCAATCGGACTTGAGCAGCGGGCGCAGGTCGTTGAAGCCCGCGAAGTCGTTGCCGCCGCCGCTGATGAACACCGCCGACAGCGTCGACCCGTACAGGCGCAGCGACTCGCGCACGGCGTTGCGGTACTTGCCCTCCACATAGTCCTGGGCTTCCGCGCCGTTCATGCCCTTGGCCAGGATCACGTGGCCGCGCGCGCCGACCACGTCGCCCAGGAAGTTCAGCAGGCTGCCGCCCGGCAGCGGGTACCAGAACCACGAATCGCCGAAGGCGAGGATGGTCGCGGTGCCGTGCGGACCCATCTGCATCTTGGTCTCGTCCCAGTAGACAGCCATGGCGAACTCCTCGTGTAGAGGGCGCCATGGTTCTCGCAACCGCCGCGCGGCGCCATCCCCCGTTCGCAGTAGAACCTGCTGCTCAGTCCCGCAGCGATTGCACCAGCAGCACCAGCTCCGCCTGCCGGTGGCAGTCGGTCTTGCGCATCACGTTGCGCAGGTGGCTGCGTGCCGTGTGTTCGGAGCAGTGCTGCGCGGCGGCGAAGTCCTTCACGGTCTTGCCGCTTGCCAGCAGCAGCGCGAGCCGCGCCTCGGTCGGGCTCAGGCCGAGCAGGCTTTCCAGCTGCCGCGGCTCCACGGGCGCCGCCTCGGCCGGATGGGCGAAGACCACGAGCGCCCGATGGCGCTGGCGCAGCACGGCCAGCGGGTGCGAAGGTTTGAGCGGCAGCACCGTGATGCGGACCACGCTGCCGGCCACGGGCAGGTGCAGCACGCCGGCCCGCGCGCCGCCGGCCGGGGCGCAGGCCTCGCGCACCCGCTGCTCGAAGGCCGACTGCAGCGCGGACGACGCGAGCCGCAATCGCCCCTGCGCGCTGTCGAACAGGCCGCCGCGGCCCGCGCAGGCCGCCGCGCGGGTGTTCAGGTGGTCGATGCGGCAGGCCTCGTCGACCACGGCGATGCCCTGGGGCAGCGCATCGAGCGCCGACAGCCCGGTGGCTGCATGCTCGCCCAGTTGCATCATGCGGGCGCGCAGTTCGCTGGCGCGCACCAGGTGCGGCGACAGGCGCCGGCAGAAGGCCTCGCTCTCGGGACCGTAGGGCGCCTCGGCCCGGGGACGGATGAAGCCGAGCACTTCGCGCGTGTCGTCGTCGGCGCGCAGCCCCATGGCGAGCGTGTGGCGCAGGCCGAGCGGCGCGAGCCAGTCGACATAGATCGGGCTGCGCGAGAGCGTGCGCGCGCCGAAGTAGGCGTGGTCGGTCACCGGCGTACCCAGCGGGGCGTTCACCGGCATCTGCATGCGGATGTCGTCGCGCGCCAGGTGCTGCTCGTACTCGCGCACCTTGTCGGGCGGGCTCTCCAGGTTGGCGAGCCCCGCGCCCACCACCGAGCAGTCGGTGCGGCGCACCGTGAGCGTGTGAAAGCAGGCGGCGCCGAGCACCTCGCGCATGGCATCGAGCGCGTCGTACCAGTCGCCGGGACAGGTGATCCCGTCGTACAGCAAGGCAACGATCCGGTCGGTGTCTGCCTCTGCGGACACGCCTCCCTGCACGATGGCTGTCATGGCGGCCTCCTCCTGTTCGGACTTTCGGTGTATCCGCTTGCATAACGGTATTACAAAATGCTTCCAGTGTCAGCCCCCATTTCCCGTGGGCGCCGCGGCGGGCGGCCCCGCGCCAGGTCGTTATGCTCTCGCACCCATGGGTGAATTCGACCTGATCACACGCTATTTCAAACGTCCCGCCACGCGCTCGCCGCTGGGCGTGGGCGACGATTGCGCCTTGCTCGCGCCGGCCGCGGGCATGCAGCTCGCCGTGTCCTCCGACATGCTGGTGGAGGGGCGGCACTTTCTCTCGACCGTGGAGCCGGCCCGGCTGGGCCACAAGGCGCTGGCCGTGAACCTCAGCGACCTGGCCGCCTGCGGCGCGAAGCCGCTGGCCTTCACGCTGGCGCTGGCATTGCCCGGCGTGGACGAGCCCTGGCTCGAAGGTTTTTCGCGCGGTCTGTTCGCGCTGGCCGACGCCCACGGCTGTGAGCTGGTGGGCGGCGACACCACGCGCGGCCCGCTCAATATCTGCATCACCGTGTTCGGCGAGGTGCCGGCCGGCGCCGCGCTGCTGCGCTCGGGCGCGCGCGCGGGCGACGACCTGTGGGTGAGCGGCTCGCTGGGCGATGCGCGGCTGGCGCTCGAGGTGTTCCGCGGCACGCTGAGCCTGCCCGCCGAGGCCTTCGCGCAGGCGCGCGCACGCATGGAACAACCCACGCCACGCGTGGCGCTGGGCCAGGCGCTGCGCGGCATCGCCACCTCGGCGGTGGACGTGAGCGACGGCCTGATCGGCGACCTGGGCCACATCCTCGCGGCCAGCCGCGTGGGCGCCACGCTCGATGCCGACGCCACCACCGCGCTGATCGCGGTCGACACGGCCGGCCTGCCCACCGAGGCGCTGCGCACCTGCGCGCTCTCGGGCGGCGACGACTACGAGCTGGTGTTCACCGCGCCGGCCTCGGCCCGCGATGCAGTCCTGCAGGCCGGCGTGAACAGCGCCACGCGCGTGACGCGCATCGGCCGCATCGAAGCGGACGCGGGGCTGCGCATCGTCGATGCGAGCGGCGCGCCGGTGTCACAGCGCTTCGGCTCGTTCGACCACTTCGTCTAGGGCCTGCTCACCCTATTTCTGGCGCCGCGAAGGCCTGCCCCAGCGGGCCAATCAAGGCGCGCGACGCCGCATGTGCATATGCCCATGCAAGGAGCGCAACGCCGAGTGGCCCGCTGGGGCAGGCCTTCGCGGCGCCAGAAATAGGGTGAGCAGGCCCTAGGAGCCGCGCATCACCGCGCGCATCTTGTCCTGCGCGGTGTTGATCGCCGCCGACTGCTTGCCCATTTGCTGCGCCATCTTGTTGAGTTCGTCCCCCACGGCCGGGTCGGTCACGGTGAGCGTGCCGCCGGAAACCCGAAGCTTCGACTTGTTCTTCTCCATGAAATCGGCGATGGCCAACGCACTGTCGATCACGGCGTCGACCGGAGGGAACACCTCCTTGAACGTGGTGGCGGGCGTGGTCACGGTCTTCTCGTAGGCCTTGGCATAGACCTGCTTCAGGTCGTCGGGCTGCTTGAGTTGCGCGCGTGCCGCATCGGCCTTGGCCAACTGCTGATCGAGCGCGGTGCGAAGGCCTCCCAGGCCCTCCTTGGCGGCCTTGAGATCGTCACGGCGTGCCGGCAGATCGACGAACGAGCGCAGCGCGCCCTTGTTCATGACCTGCGTCATCGGCTGGCTCACCGACTTGTTCATGCCTTCGTTGAAATCGGTGATCACCGCGTAGTGCTGCGCGTAGTCGCCGAACGAGGCTTTTTCTTCGGCGGTGGGCGTGGGCACGCGCAAACCGGGCTTGTCGAGCACGCGGGTCTGCAGGTAGGCGATGAAGGCGCTGCGCTGCTCGGCCTCCTTGTTGCCGCAGGCCACGAGCAGCATCGACAGCATCAGGCCGAAGGCCAGGACCAGCCATGCGGAAGAGAAACGGGACCGTGTGGTTGTTGTCATGGGGCACCTGCTTTCGCGCAAAGAAAAAGACCGGCCAGCATACGACCGGCCCGCCCCCTCGGCTACTGCAGGCTCTGCTTCAACGCCTCGATGAACGCCCGCGCCGCCGCCGACAGCGAATGGCCGCGCTTGGTGACGATCGAGATGTCGCGCACCACGCGCGGGGCGCTGAGCACCTTCACCACCAGCACCGGGTTCTTCTCGGCGCGCGCGAAGGCCGACGGCATGATCGACGCGCCCATGCCCGCCGCCGTCATCCACAGCGCGGTGGACAGGAAGGACACCTCGTTCACCACGTCGAGCGTCACGCCCGCCTCCGCCGCCGTGCCGTCGATCAGCGGGCGCACGCCGTAGCCGGGGCGCACGGTGATGACGGGGTGGCGCCCCAGGTCCGACCAGCGCACCACGCGCGCCTTGGCCAGCGGGTGGTCGGTGCGGCACACCACGGCGAGGTGGTCGCGCATGAGGCGCTGCACCTCGACCTCGGGGCCGGGCCGCTCGGGCGTGCCGATGCCGAAGTCGACGTGCTCGCCGAGGATGCGCGACAGGAACTGGTCGGGCGCGCAGTCGTTCACCAGCACGCGAACTTTCGGGTGCTGCTCGCCGAAGGCGCGCAGCGCATCGGGCAATAAAAACCCGGCCAGCGTGGGCGTGATCGCCAGCGTCACGCGACCGCGTTCCAGCGTGGCGAGTTCGCGGAAATCGGCCGACAGCGAATCGACGTCGCGCAGCACGCGCTCGACGGTGGAAATCATCTGTTCGGCTGCGGCCGTGGGCTTGAGCGCGCGCGTGGTGCGGTCGAACAGGCGCGTGCCCAGGCCCTCCTCGAGCTGGCGGATCAGCATGCTCACGGCCGACTGCGTGACGAACAGCCGCGTGGCCGCGGCGCCCAGCTTGCGCAGCTGGTAGACCGCGAGGAACGCACGCAGCTGGCGGATCGTAGGACTGAAGTTCGTATTCATCAGAAAATTTGAAAAATCATTCGGAATTTCTTGATTTACGAATGAATGCTGCCATCGTTCAATCTCCGATCAAAGCACCGAATTCAAGGAGAGGCCCGAATGACAGCACCCATCGCCCGCGGCATGCACGCATTTCGTGGGCGACGCAGGCAACTGCTGTGGGCCGTGGCCGGTGCGCTGGTGGCCGGCACCGCCCTGGCACAGGCCCCGGCGGGCGATTTCCCCACCAAACCGATCCGCATGGTCGTGACCTTCCCGCCCGGCGGCAGCGCCGACGGCGTGGTGCGCATGCTGGTGCCGCGCCTGAACGAGAAGCTGGGCCAGCAGGTGGTGGTCGACAACCGCCCCGGCGCGGGCGGCAACGTGGGGCTGACGCTGGTGGCCAAGGCGCCGGGCGACGGCTACACGCTGGGCGTGGGCGCGGCGGGCGCGCTGGCGGCCAACGTGAGCCTGTACTCGCAGATGCCCTTCGATCCGCAGAAAGACCTCAAGCCCGTGGGCATGCTGGCGGCCATTCCCTTCGTGCTGGTCGGCCATCCCTCGGTGGCCGCGAAGACACAGCGCGAACTCATTGCGCTGGCCAAGGCGAAGCCGGGCACGCTGTCGATCGGCCACGGCGGCAACGGCACGGCCATGCACCTGTCGGCGGCGCTGTTCAACCAGATGGCGGGCACGCGGCTGGTCGAGGTGCCCTACCGCGGCTCGGGCCCGGCGGCGCTCGACGTGCTGGGCGGGCAGATTCCGCTGGCGGTGGTCGACCTGCCCTCGTCGCTGCAGCAGATCCGCGCCGGCAAGCTGATCGCCTTTGCCGTGACCAGCCCGCAGCGCCTGCCGATGCTGCCCGAGGTGCCGACGGTGGCCGAGGCCGGCCTGCCGGGCTACGACTCGACCGGCTGGTTCGGCGTGGTCGCGCCGGCCGGCACGCCGGCGCCGGTGGTGGCGCGGCTCAATGCCGAACTCAACGCCGCGCTCGGCGACGAGCAGGTGAAGACCGCGATGCGCGCGCTCGGCGTGGAGCCGGCGCCGGGCTCGGTCGAATCCTTCGACAGCTACATCCGCGCCGAGACGAAGAAGTGGGCCCAGGTGATCCAGGACGCCCACATCAAGCTCGACTGAACGACAGCCAACAGAGAGACATGACGAAGACCGCCGACACCTCGATGCAAGCCGACGTGCTGATCGTCGGCGCCGGCCCCGTGGGCCTCACGCTGGCGATGGACCTGGCCTCGCGCGGCGTCTCGGTGATCCTGTGCGAGACGCGCCGCTTCGCCGAGCCGCCGAACGTGAAGTGCAACCACGTGGCCTCGCGCACCATGGAGCAGTTCCGCCGCCTGGGCGTGGCGCAGCAGCTGCGCGATGCCGGGCTGCCGGCCGACCACCCGAACGACGTCGTGTTTCGCACCACGGTGACGGGCACCGAGCTCACGCGCATTCCCATTCCGTGCCGGCGTGACCGCTACACCGAGACCGAGGGCCCCGACGCGTGGTGGCCCACGCCGGAGCCGCCGCACCGCATCAACCAGATCTACCTCGAGCCGATTCTGCTGAAGCACACGGCCGCGCTGCCGGGCGTGACGCTGCTCAACCGCACGCGCTTCGAGCGCTTCACGCAGGATGCCGAGGGCGTGAGCGCCATCGCCACCGACATGGACAGCGGCGCCACGCGCAGCATCCGCTGCCGCTACATGGTCGGCTGCGACGGCGGCAGCTCGCCGGTGCGCAAGCAGATCGGCGCGAAGCTCGAAGGCACGGCCGTCATCCAGCGCGTGCAGTCGACCTTCATCCGCGCGCCGCAGCTGCGCGACATGATTCCGGGCAAGCCCGCGTGGTCGTACTACGCGATGAACCCGCGCCGCTGCGGCACGATGTTCGCCATCGACGGCCACGAGACCTGGCTGGTGCACAACCACCTGAACGCCGAAGAGCCCGAGTTCGACTCGGTCGATCGCGACACCTCGATCCGCGAGATCCTGGGCGTGGGGCCCGACTTCCACTACGACATCATCAGCAAGGAAGACTGGATCGGCCGGCGCCTCGTGGCCACGCGCTTCCGTGACGGCCGCGTGTTCCTCGCGGGCGACGCCGCGCACCTGTGGGTGCCCTACGCGGGCTACGGCATGAACGCCGGCATCGCCGACGCGCTCAACCTCTCGTGGCTGCTGGGCGCCTGCGTGCAGGGCTGGGGCGACGAGGCCATCCTCGACGCCTACGAGGCCGAGCGGCTGCCGATCACCGAGCAGGTGTCGCAGTTCGCGATGGACCATGCGCAGAAGATGATCCGCGCGCGCCGCGCCGTGCCGCCCGACATCGAGGCGCCCGGCCCGGCGGGCGACGCGCAGCGCGCCGAGATCGGCCGCGAGGCCTACGCGCTCAACGTGCAGCAGTTCTGCTGCGGCGGGCTCAACTTCGGCTACTTCTACACAGGCTCGCCGATCATCGTGCCCGACGGCGAGCACCGCGCACCGCCGTATTCGATGGGCGAGTTCACGCCCTCCACCGTGCCCGGCTGCCGCGCGCCGCACTTCTGGCTGGCCGACGGGCGCTCGCTGTACGACGCCTTCGGCCCGGGCTACACGCTGCTGCGCTTCGACCGCAGCGTGGACGTGCGGCCGCTGGAACGCGCGGCCGCCGCCTACCGCATGCCGCTCACGGTGCTCGACATCGAGACCGCGAGCCTGCCCAAGGCCTATGCGCACCGCCTCGTGATGTGCCGCGCCGACCAGCACATCGCGTGGCGCGGCGCACACCTGCCGGCGGATGTGTATGACCTCGTCGCCACCTTGCGCGGCGAAACGCGGCGCGAACGTGGACGCCGGCGCGCCCTCGCCTGGGAAGGCGTTCTGGCCTAGCGCCGCGCCACCGCGCGCCACGCCAGCCAGGCGGCGATGGCAGGCGCCAGCGCGAAGACCGTGAACAACCAGATCGCGGCCGAACGCGCACCGTCCACGCCGCCGGGCACCGTGAGCCCCGCCGCATTCGCCACCAGCCCGGCCACGGCCGCGCCGACGGCCATGCCATAGAGCTGGACGGTCGTGATCGACGCAGACGCCAATCCTTCTTCACCGCGCGGCGCCAGCGCCATCACGCGCGTCAGCAGGTGCGGCCAGCCGATGCCCACGCCGAAGCCGACCGCGGCCAGCGCCACAGCCACGAACGCGGTCTCGACATTGGCGTCAAGCGCACCCGGCGTCGGCAGCAGCCACGCGAGCGCCAGCAGACCTGCCGTGCAGACCACCGGCCCAGCGCGCAGCATGCGGTCGGCGCCCGCGCCATTGCGGCCCGACGAGGTCAGCGAGCCGATGCTCCAGCCGCCCGCCATCGCCGCCGTGAGGTAGCCCGCCGCGAGCGGCGTGTGGCCGTGCAGCAGCTGCAGGAAGTAGGGCACGAAAATCTCGGTGGTGGTGCCGATCAGCAGCAGCGCGACGCTCGCGTAGATCGCGCCCAGCGGCGTGCCGAGGGCATAGGCGCCGGTCGGCAACAGGCGCACGGCGCCGGCGCGGCGGTCGATGCGGGTGGCGGCGAAGCCGATGGCCAGGCCCAGCGCCACGCCCACGGCCTGCCCCGCGAGGCCGGGCCAGAAGCCGCTGGCGGCAATCACCAGCACCGACAGCGCCAGCAGCGCGATCTGCGGCGCCGGCACGCGCGGCATCTGCGCCGGGCGGTCGTGCCGGATGCCGGCCGCGGGCCGCAGCTGCACCGCCACCAGCAGGGCCTGCGCCGCCGCCACCGGCAGCAGTGCCCAGAAGGCCCAGCGCCAGTGGCCGGCCTGCGCGAACAGCCCGCCCACGGCCGGCCCGCACAGCGTAGCGACGCCCCACATGCCCGACACCAGCGCCACCGCGCGCGGCCACAGCCGCGGTTCGAACACACGCTGGATCAGCCCGTAGCTCAGCGCCGCCAGCAACCCGCCGCCCAGGCCCTGCACCGTGCGCCCCGTGAGCAGCCACGGCATAGCCGGCGCCAGCGCGCAGCCCACCGAGCCGGCCGTGAACACGGCCAGCGCCGTGAGGCAGGCGCCGCGCGGCCCGCGCGCGGCCAGCAGCCGCACCGAGAGCGTGGCGCCGAGGATCGAGCCGACCACGAACAGGGTCGTGCTCCAGGCGTACCAGTCGAGCCCGCCGATCTCGCGCACCACCGAGGGCAGCACGGTGGTCACGATGTGGACGTTGACCGCGTGCAGCGCGACGCCGCCGGTCAGCGCCAGCGCGCGCCAGCCGTTGCGCCCGCTGAACAGCTCGCGCCAGGCGGCGGTGGGCGGCGGCGCGCCAACGGCGGCGGCATCGAGGGAAGAGGAGGAGGACGACATGAGAACGAAGGGGAACGCCAAAGGAGCCTGGATACTAGGCGGCGCCCCTCAATTAAACAAGCTATTGCTTTGATAAATAGAAACTTCGGCGCGCAGCCGTCGCACAGGATGCGCGACACTTCGAAACCGATGCACGCCGTTTCTTCTTCCCCTTCTTCCTCGATGGATTCCTCTTCCGCCACCACCGGCGCCCTGCCCCGTCCCCCGATGCGTCGCCCCACCCTGCGTTTCCTGCTCTCGCACCCCGCGCACTTCATCGCGCTGGGCTTCGGCTCGGGGTTGTCGCCCTTCGCGCCGGGCACCGTGGGCACGCTGTGGGCCTGGGCCGCGTTCGTGGTGATGCAGCTGTGGTTCACGCCCGCGACCATCGGCTGGATCATCCTGGCCGGCCTGCCGATCGGCTGGTGGGCCTGCACGGTCGCTGCGCGCAACATGAACGTGTCTGACCCCGGCGCCATCGTGTGGGACGAGGTCGTCGCCTTCTGGCTCGTGCTCTGGCTGGTGACGCCGGCCGGCCTGTGGGCACAGGTCGTGGCCTTTGCGCTGTTCCGTTACTTCGACGCCGCCAAGCCCGGCCCGGTGGGCTGGGCCGACGCCGCCTTCAAGCCGCGCGACCCCGCGCGGGTGCAGTGGTGGCGCGCCGGCTTCGGCATTCTTCTGGACGACCTGGTGGCGGCCTTCTGCACGCTGCTGGTGATTGCGCTGTGGCGCGCATGGTGAACCCGATGCAACCTTCCGCTTCCCCGGCCTTGGCCGAACAGGACGTGCCCGCGCTCGTCGCCACGCTGGCCGAACGGCTGCAGGCCCGGGGCTGGATGATGGCCACCGCCGAAAGCTGCACCGGCGGCCTGATCGCCGGCGCCTGCACCGACCTGGCGGGCTCCAGCGTGTGGTTCGAGCGCGGCTTCGTCACCTACTCGAACGCCGCCAAGACCGAGATGCTGGGCGTGGACGCCGCGCTGATCGAGGCCCACGGCGCCGTGAGCGAGCCCGTGGCACGCGCGATGGCCGAAGGCGCCATTGCCCGCGGCGCACCGGCGCGCGCGGCGGTGGCCGTGACCGGCGTGGCCGGCCCGGCGGGCGGCTCGCCCGACAAGCCGGTGGGCACCGTGTGGTTCGGCTGGTCGGTCGACGGGCAGGTGCGCACCGAGCGCCGCCGCTTCGATGGCGACCGCGCCACGGTGCGCGCGGCGACGGTGCACTACGCGCTGCAGACGCTGGTCCAGCTGCTGCCGCGCTGATCGCACGCGGGCTGTTCAGGCCTGCATGAAATCGCCGACCGGCCGGCGCGGCGCGGGCGGCACCGGCGCCGTCGGAAAGCCCAGACGGCACATCATCTGCACGGTCGGGCTGCGCGCATGGCGCGACGGCGCGGCGCCGATCAGCATGTCGTGCACCGCCGCGTGGTGCGGCGCCATCTCCGGAAATTCCTCGAGCGGCTGGCTCATCGGCTGCATGCCCAGGCCCAGGTCGGTGGCGCGCAGCTGCTGGCGCACGTAGGCGCGGCCCGCGGCGATCTGCTCGCTGCGGCTGTTGCCGCCGGTGCTGATCCAGACGAAGCCCATCGCGGTGTGGGCCTGGTCCTCGAACATCTGCAGCGTCTGCCGGAAGGAGAGGCTGTCTTCGGCGGCCGGCACCTCACGGTCGAAGCGCCCCAGCGCGACCGCCATGCGCAGGGCCGGGTCGTTGAGCGAGAAGCCGTCGCGGTGTGCCAGGATTTCCTGCGGCCCGATGCGCAGCAGGCGCAGGTTCTCGCGCGCGGTGTGGGGCGTGACCAGCTCCACGCGCGCCGCCGCCGCGCACAGCTTGCGCAGCGGCAGCACACGGGCCATGTCGACCGTGCCGGCCGATTGCACGCCCCCGCCCGCCCCCGAGGCCACGGCCGCGGTGAGCCCCTGCAGCATGTCGGCCGACACCCTGCGCCCGGTGTCGAAGCGCTGCTTGGGCGTGCGCCGCCGCAGCACCTGCGCGAACAGCGGATCGGGCGTGCCGCCGCGCGACAGCGTGAGGCGCGCCACCGGCAGGTCGGGCCACTGCTGCGGCGCATCGCCCACCAGCTCGCCCTGCGGCCACAGCTGCACGCGCGCCTGCACGCCCTGCTGGGCCAGCGCCATCACCAGCAGCTCGATGAACGCGCCGTGGCCGATCATCAGCTGGCGGCCGAAGGGGTCGGTGGCGGGCTGCACGCGGGCGCGGTCGGTATGCAGCACGATGGCGTCGGGCTCGCGCAGGTCGACCCGCCACGGCTGGCCGTTGTAGGCCGTGGGCGCGGTGACGGCATAGGCGACGGCGCGCTTGCGCACATCGGGCTCGTCGCCCGGGCCGTTCCAGATCTCGAAGGCGGCGGCCGGCACGTCGGCGTGGAGCCACCAGGTGGCCAGGGCCGTCGCGCCCGCCGCCACCGCGAGGCCGCCGCCCAGCAGGCGCACGAAATTTCTGCGTTCTCTCATGGGCTCGATCGGTTGAAGCATCGGGCGCGTGACACACGGCCTGCCCGTGGCCGATTGCAGCACCGCCCCGCGCGGCGCCATGCGGCCCCCTGTCGTTTCCGACAGGGGTCGGTGGGCCGGCTCAGGGCGTGAGCAGGCCCAGCGCCAGGGCCCGCGCGCAGGTGGCGGTGCGGCCCTGCGTGTCGAGCTTGCGGGCGGCGCCCACGAGGTGGAAGTACACGGTGCGCTCGCTGATGTGCAGGATCTCGGAGATTTCCCAGGTCGACTTGCCCACGGCCACCCAGTGCAGCACCTCGCGCTGGCGTGCACTCAGCACCGGCACCTTGGCGTCGCCCTGCAGCCGGCGCACGGTCGAATGCAGGCAGGAGGCGAAGTAGTTCATCGGCGCCAACGTTGCACGCAGTTCGCGCAGGTCGGCGGTGGCGTCGGTGGTCAGGGTCATGAAGGCCCAGTCGATGCCGGGCGTCCACAGCGGCACGGTCAGCCCCGCCTTCAGCCCGTGCTCGCCGGCGCTGCGCAGCAGGCCGCGGGCGCGCTGCCCGATGTCGGCGCGCGTGTGGCTGACCTGCCCGAGCCAGCTCCACGCGGTGGCCGGCATGCCGGCACGCACATGTTGCACGCGGGCGTCGGCCTGCTCGCCGGCGCTGCTGCGCAGCGACTCGTAGCGGCTGCGGGCCCAATCAGGGGGCAGCTCGTGGAAGAACACCAGCGCGTCCTGCGCGGGGGTGTCGGCACGGGGCGCGGGCACCGGGCGCTTGAGCACGTAGGCGCCGTGGTTGAAGCCCATCGCCCGCATCGCGCGGCGGTTGACTTGCGCGACCTCCTCGAGCGTGCGGGCGGCCATGACGGCCTCGACGAACTGCCAGTCGTTGATCACCTCGGCCATGGATGCGTCCCCTCGGGTTGTGTGCGGCGGGCGCAGCGACTGTGGTTCTGGTTTTTCTGCGCCACCGCCAGGGCGCCGGCCCTGCAAGGACCGGCATCGGGGCGCATGTTAATGCGGGACACCCGGAATCACCCGTGCACTTCCTTGCACGGCGCATCCGGGCGATGATCCAGCACCACCCATCCCGAGGCCCCATGACCGCAGCCACCCACGCCCCGACCATCGAGCGCTTCTACAGCGCGTTCTCGCAACTCGACGCCGCCACCATGGCCGCCTGCTACGCGCCCGACGCGGTGTTCGACGACGAGGCCTTTTCGCTGCGCGGCCGGCGCGAGATCGGCGGCATGTGGCGCATGCTCTGCGACGCCACGAAGGCCAAGGGTGCCGACGTGTGGCGCCTGAGCTGGCGCGACGTGCAGGCCGACGCCCGCACGGGCCGCGCGCACTGGGACGCCCACTACCGCTTCAGCGCCACCGGCCGCCTGGTCGACAACAGCATCGACGCGCGCTTCACCTTCACGCCCGACGGCCTGATCGCCACACACCGCGACAGCTTCCCGTTCTGGACCTGGTCGCGGCAGGCGCTGGGCACGCCGGGCCTGCTGCTGGGCTGGACGCCGATGCTGCGCAACAAGGTGCGCGCCACCGCCGCCGCCAACCTTGCCACTTTTCTTGCACGCCAACCCTCATGACCACTTCTTCTTCGACCGCCCTCACCTTCACGAACAACGAAGCGCAGCACCGCTACGAAGCCTCGCTCGACGGCAAGCTCGCGGCCTATGCCGAGTACAACCTGCTGACCGACGCAATCATGTTCACGCACACCGAGGTGCTGCCCGAGCATGAGGGCAAGGGCGTGGGCTCGGGCATTGCGAGGCACGTGCTCGACGAGGCGCGCGCCGCCGGGCGGCATGTGATTCCGGTGTGCCAGTTCATCGCGGGCTACATCCGCAAGCACCGCGAGTACGCCGACCTCGTGCGGCCGGACATCCAGCGCGCCTTCAAGATCTGACGGCGTTCGCCTTCGGCGCGGGCAGCCACGCGAAGGCCGCGATGCCGATCACCAGCAGCGCCGCAATGACGGCCAGCACGGCGGTCAGCGGATCGCCGCCGTGCGCCGCGGCCACCGAGGCCGCCACGCCCGTGCCCCACTGCATGAACGCGACGCCCAGGAACATCGCCATGGTGAAGACGGCCATCGCGCGACCCGTGAGCGCGGCCGGGTAGGCCACGCGCACGTCGGCGTACTGCCAGACGATGAAGCCCGAGAGCACGCCGATGAGCACCATGCCCGCGATGTCCAGCCAGGCGGAATGCACCACGGCGATGAGCGCGAACAGGCCGGCGTAGAAGAGGCCGCAGGCCACGATCCAGCGGCGGCGAGCGGCGCCGTCGCGGTCGAAGCGACCGAACAGCGGCGAGCCGAACAGCGCGATCACCGACACCACGAGCGCGACGTTGCCGCTTTGCACCAGCGAGTAGCCGTGGCGCTCCATCATCAGCGGACCCAGCCACAGCCCGCGCAGCGAGATGAAGGCCGCATACGTCACCGCACCCAGCACCATGATGCCCAGCGTGTGCGGCATGGCGAACAGCGCGCCGAACTGGCGCACGGCTTCGGGAATCGATTCTTTCACCTGCGGCACGGCCGACGCGGGCTCGTGCACCCAGCGCCAGATCGCGAGCCAGGCCAGCGCAGACGCCAGTGCAAGCACCAGGAAGCCCGCGCGCCACGAGTAGGCCTGCACCAGCCACGCGAGCGGCGTGCCGGTGGCCAGCATGCCCAGGCCGCCGATGGCCAGCACCAGGCCCGACACGGTCGCGAAACGCGCCGCCGGAAAGTGCCGCGCGATGAACACCGTGCACACCAGGAAGGCCGGCGCGCAGCCGACGCCGATCAGCGCCTGCCCGGCCACCAGCACGAGGTAGTTCGGCGACGCGGCCGACAGCAGCGCGCCCGCGATCGCGACCGGGAAGGCCACGAGCACGGTGCGGCGCACGCCGTGCAGGTCGATGCCGATGCCCATGAAGAGCTGCATCGCGCCGAACGCGAAGTGGAAGGCACCCGAGAAGATGCCGAGGGCCTGGGCGGAGAGATGAAAGTCCGACTGCAGCGGGCTTGCCATGATGGCGCCGACGGTACGGAAGGCCTGGCTGAGCGCAACCCCTGCGCAGAGGGCGAGGACCATGACCCAGGCGGCTCGGGGTGTCAGGGGCTGTGCTGCAGGCGTGGGGCTCATGAGGCGTCAGTGTTCTTGCTGTGATTCAGGGCGCGTGCACAGGACATCGGGTACTCCCCTCCGCGAATGTCCCCCGCCTTCGGCTCCTCCTTGATTTCGCTGCGGGGAGCACCCAATGCCCTGCGCACGAGGGCACGCCGCTGGTTCGCGGCCGATCAACGACCGCACTGCCCAACGCTCACGCCGATGGGGTACCTTGCGCAGCGAAATCAAGGAGGAGGCCGAAGGCCGGGGGACATTCGCGGAGCAAGGTACCCCGTCGGCGGGAGCGCGCCCTGAACGGCAAGCCGTCCGGGACGCCTGGGACTCAACCCAGTCACTCACCGTGGCACTTCTTGTACTTCTTGCCGCTGCCGCAAGGGCAGGGATCGTTGCGCCCGGGCGTGGCTTCCTTGCGGATCGTCTCGACCTTCGGGCCCAGGCTCTTCCAGAGCTGGCGCAGGTCGTACACCGCCCAGATCGCGGCGCCGAAGTCGTCCAGGCGCTGCTGGCTCACGCTGGGCGGGCCGTTCTCGTCGTACATCGACAGCGTGGGCTTGGCGGTGTCGTCCTCGGTCAGCGCGACGATGTTGTCGAGCGCGTCGTCGAGCATCTGGGCGGCTTCCTTGTCGCGCGGCGCGGCCCAGTCTTCGGGCCAGTTCTCGACCGCGTACATGAAGCCCAGCGCCCAGACCTGGGCGAAGGAGGGAATCTCTTCGGCGGCCATGTCGGCACGTTCTTCCTCGGGCAGCGAGGCGATGGCGCCGCGGGTGTCGAGCACTTCGGGCTGCCAGCTGCGCTCGTCCTCGAGCGATTCGACGGGCGCGTCGAGGCCTTCCTCGATCTCGCGCCAGCGGCGCTTCCAGTTCCAGACGAACTCCATGTGCTGGGCCGGCACGAAGTGGTCGCCCAGCAGCACGGGCCAGTATTCGGTGGGGTCGATGGGGCGGCGCGTGCAGATCAGCGCGGCCATGAAGCCTTCGCAGAACTCCCACTGGGGAATTTCCTCGTCGTGCTCGCGCATGGCGTCGAGCGCGCTGTCGAGGGCGTCGAAATCGTCGGGCCCCAGGGCTTGCGAGGAGGCGGCCAGGGCGGTGTCAGGGGTATCGGGGGTATCGGGGGTGTCGGGGGTGTCGGGTGTGGTCGTCATGGCAGCAGTCATGGCAGGTTGGGGGCAGCCCTCTATGATGCAGCAGGCTCCAGCCGACATCTGATGACTATGCCCACGATTATTCCGTTTCCCGCACGCTACAGCGCGTTCGCCCTGTGTGTGCTGGGTCTGGTCGCCTGCCTGGCGCTGGTTCTGGCCTCGCCGCACCTGTGGCTCGCGTGGATCGGCGTGGCCGCTTTCGCGGTGCTCACCGGCACCGGCGTGCACGACCTGCGCCAGGCGCGCCACGCCATCCTGCGCAACTACCCGGTCATCGGGCACCTGCGCTTTCTGCTCGAGTTCATCCGCCCCGAGATCCGCCAGTACTTCATCGAGAGCGACGCCGAGGCCGCGCCCTTCTCGCGCGCCCAGCGCTCGCTGGTGTACCAGCGCGCCAAGGGCGAGCCCGACAACCGGCCCTTCGGCACGCAGCTGAACGTGTCGGCCGCGGGCTACGAGTGGATCAACCACTCGATGCAGCCCACGAAGCTGGCCGGGCACGATTTCCGCATCGTGATCGGCGGCACGCCGCAGCCGGCCGATGCGAACCTGGCGCAGGTCTGCACGCAGCCTTACAGCGCGAGCGTGTTCAACATCTCGGCGATGAGCTTCGGCGCGCTGTCGGCCAACGCCATCCTCGCGCTCAACCAGGGCGCGCAGATGGGCGGCTTTGCGCACGACACCGGCGAGGGCTCGATCTCGCAGCACCACCGCGTGCACGGCGGCGACCTGATCTGGGAAATCGGTTCGGGCTACTTCGGCTGCCGCAACGACGACGGCACCTTCAACGCCGAGCGCTTCACCGCCAACGCGCGCGACCCGCAGGTGAAGATGATCGAGATCAAGCTGAGCCAGGGCGCCAAGCCCGGCCACGGCGGCGTGCTGCCGGCGGCCAAGGTCACGCCCGAGATCGCGGCGGCGCGCGGCGTGCCGGTGGGCGTGGACTGCGTCTCGCCCTCGTCGCACAGCGCGTTCTCCACGCCGACCGAGATGATGCATTTCGTCGCCAGGCTGCGCGAGCTGTCGGGCGGCAAGCCGACCGGCTTCAAGTTCTGCCTGGGCCATCCGTGGGAATGGTTCGGCATCGTCAAGGCGATGCAGGCCACCGGCATCACGCCCGACTTCATCGTGGTCGACGGCGCCGAGGGCGGCACGGGCGCGGCGCCGGTCGAGTTCAGCGACCACGTGGGCGCGCCGCTGCAGGAAGGCCTGCTGCTGGTGCACAACACGCTGATCGGCGTGAACCTGCGCCACCGCATCAAGATCGGCTGCGCCGCCAAGGTGATCACCGCCTTCGACGTGGCGCGCATGATGGCGCTGGGCGCCGACTGGTGCAACGCGGCGCGCGGCTTCATGATGGCGCTGGGCTGCATCCAGGCGCAGAGCTGCCACACCGGCCACTGCCCCACGGGCGTGACCACGCAGGACCCGGTGCGCCAGCAGGCGCTGGTGGTGCCGACCAAGGCCGACCGGGTGCGCAACTTCCACCGCAGCACGCTGCATGCGCTGCAGGAGCTGGTGCAGGCCGCGGGCCTGGACCACCCGCAGCAGATCACCGCGCACCACATCGTGCGCCGCATTTCCGACACCGAGGTGCGCCTGTTGAGCAACCTGGTGATGCAGGTGCAGCCCGGCGCGCTGCTCGGGCCGCTGGACAACCAGCACACCGTTTTCCGCACCTACTGGCCGCTGGCCAGTGCACAGAGTTTTCAGCCCGTGACGCAGGGCCCGCACGGGCTGCTGGCGCCGGGCTTCGCCATGGCCGCATGAATCCACTGAGACGAGGAGGCGCCGCGACGCGCCTGTACAGCCAACGGGGCGCCGCATCGGCGCCCGCGCCGCTCGACGACGCCCCGGGCTCGGCGCCCGGCGACTACGCCGAGTTCCTGCGTGTCACGCTGCCCAGGCAGGCCAAGAACGTGGCCAGCCACCGCTTCGGCAGCGAACGCGTCTGGCTCAAGAAGGCCGGCCCGCGCCACGGCAAGTGGGGCTACCGCGTGATGGCGCTGGCCGCACGGCTGGCCGGCCTCGACGTGATCAAGCCCGTGCCCAACCCGGGCGGCGAGGCCGCCATCGCCACCGAGGCCCGGCGCCTGAAGCAACTGGCCGCCGCGGGTCTGCGCGTGCCGATCGTGCTGGCGCAGCAGGCCGACGGGCTGCTGATTTCCGACCTTGGCGAAAGCGGCCGTGCCACCGTGGTGCTGCAGGAGCGCATCGACCAGGCCGCCGCCGCCGGCCCCGCCGCCCTGCTCGCCGTGTGGCGCGAGGGCCTGGCCGCCATCGCCGCCGTGCACCTGTGCGGCCAGCACCTGAGCCAGGCCTTCGACCGCAACCTCGTGCAGTGCCCCGACGGCGTGATCGGCTACATCGATTTCGAGGACGACCCCTCCGAGGTCATGACCCTGGCCGAATGCCAGGCCCGCGACTGGCTGAGCTATCTGCACTCCACGGCCATGATGCTCGAGGCCGCCGCACCGCAGGCGGCGGGGCAGCACTGGCACGCGGCACTGGCGGAGGTGGACGAGGAAGTGCGCGAGCGCATCGCGAATGCGGCGCGGCGCATGAAGTGGGCGCAGAAGCTGCCGGCCAGCCGGCGCTGGGGGCGGGACACGCAGCGCGTGCGGGCCGTCGCGCGCTTGCTGGGGCAGTGGTACGAGCTGAACAAGGCCTGAGGCGGACCGGCGTGGCCTACGCCAGCGCCGAGCGCACCGTCACCCCGCGCAGCGCCAGCCGCTTCTTCATCGACAGCACCGCCTTGTCCTTGCTGAACAGCTGCGCCCCGTGCGCCACGGACAGGTCGATGAACACCTGGTCGTCCGGATCGCTGCACACGCAGGGCGCGCGCGCCGGCACCTCGGTCACCAACTGCACGCGCGCATCGAAATCCGCGAGCACCACGGGAATCGTCAGCTCGCGCTGCGCCATGCGCCGGGCGATCAGCGGGTAGCCCAGCACGCGTTCCAGTTCGCTGCGCATCGCGGGCGTGGCCAGCCAGCGCAGCGCGCCGCGTGCAAGGTCGTCGACCAGCGGCGCCCAGGCCGGGTCTTCGAAGACCAGCAGGTCCAGCGCAATGTTGGTGTCGATGACGACGAGGTCGGAGGCAGGCAGGGTCATGGGGGGCGTGAAAACGGTCGAGCGCCGATGTTGCACCATGCGGGCGCCACGGCCGCCAGCTAGCGCGCCGCCGGCCGCCCCGCAGGCATGGCCAGCACCTTCGCGTCGGCGACGAGCCGCGCGTAGGCGAAGTCGGTGAAGGCCTTGATCCGCGCCACCTCCTTCAGGTCGGGGTGCGTCAGCACCCAGACCTGCGTGTCCAGCGCCTCCCGCGGCGGCTCGACCTGCACCAGCTCGTCTTCCGCGTCGGCCAGCATGCACAGGAGCATGCCCAGGCCCAGGCCGCGCTTCACCAGCTGCGTCATGCCGACGAGGCTGTCGACGCGCGCCGCGATCCGCGCCGGTGGCACCTGCTCGCGCAGCCACCTGGCCTGCAGCAGGTGCGACAGGCCTTCGTCGGGCGCGACCCAGTCGTGCGCAGCCAGCGGGGTCGTCGCCGGGTGCTTCGCGAGGTAGGCCTTCGACGCGTACACCGCCGTCTGCAGGCGCCCCGCCCGGCGCCCGACCAGGTGGTCCGGCGGGGCGTTGGTCGGGCGGATCGCCACGTCGGCCTCGCGCTTGGTCAGGCTCAGGAAGAGGTTGTTCATCACCACCTGCAGCTCGATGCCCGGGTGCAGCGCCCGGAAGTCCGCCAGGATCGGCCCGAGCAGCCCGGCCATGAAGGTGTCGGTGCTGGTGATGCGGATGACGCCGGTCAGCCGCAGGTCGAGCCCCATGAGGTGGCGCTGCGCGGCGTCGATCTGCTCGCCCACGCCCTGCAAGCGCTCGCGCAGCGCCTCGCCGGCCAGCGTCATCGCGTAGCCGGCGGGCAGGCGGTCGAACAGGCGCACCGCCATGCGCGCCTCGAGCGCGCCCAGGCGCCGCAGCACGGTGGAGTGGTTCACGCCCAGCTGGCGCGCGGCGCCGGAGAGCGAGCCGGCCTGGCCGACGGCCAGGAACACGCGAAAGTCGTCCCAGTCTGTGTCCTGCATTTATGCATACCCCGGATGCGATTTTTTCGAATGGCTTTGCAAACGTGCCGATCCTACAGTCGTCCCAAGGGGCCGCGATTCGCCCGCCCCGCATTCACACCACACGGAGGTCGAACCACCATGGACGCGTTTTTCATTCCCGCCTCGCTCGTCGCCGGAGGCCTGCTCGCGGTGCAGGCCGGCGCCAACGCCCAGCTCTCCAAGGCCACGGGCAGCCCGTTCACCGCCACGACCTTGCAGCTGTCGGTCGGCACGCTGGCCCTGCTGGCGGTGGCGCTCGCCACCGGCACGCTGACGGCGCTGGCCGGCCTGCCGGGCGTGCCGTGGTGGCACGTGATCGGCGGCACGGCCAGCGCCTTCTACGTGGTCTCGACCATCCTGCTGTTCCCGCGCCTGGGTGCGGTGGTGGCGGTCGGCCTGTTCATCGCGGGGCAGATGCTGGCCTCGTTCGCGCTCGACACCTTCGGCCTGCTCGGCGTGGCCCCCAAGGCGCTGACACCGGCCATGGCCGGCGGCACGCTGGCGGTGCTGCTGGGGGCCGGAGCCATCGTCGCCGGGCAGGCCGGCAGCCTGCGCCAGGCGCTGACGGGCAAGGCCGGCTGGATCGTGCTGGCGCTGCTGGCCGGCGCGGTGCTGCCGGTGCAGGGCGTGGTCAACGGCCTGCTGCGGCAGGACCTGGGCGCGCCCTTCGCGGTGGGCGCGGTGAGCTTCTTCGTGGCGACGCTGGCGATGGCCCTGGCGCTGCTGCTCGTCACGCTGTTCCGGCGTGCGCCCGCGGCCACGGCACCGCAAGGCACCGCGCTGCGCGGCATGCCGTGGTGGGGCTGGCTCGGCGGTTTTGCGGGTGCGGCCTATGTGACGACGGTGTTCACGGCGATCCCGGCCATCGGCGCCGCGGCCGCGGTCGGGCTGACGGTGGCGGGGCAGCAGGTGGCGTCGGTGTTCGTCGACCGCTACGGCTGGTTCCGGCTGCCGCAGCGCCCGGTGTCAGGCCTGCGCATGGCGGGCGTGGCCGTGCTGCTGCTCGGCGTGGCCATCATCAAGCTGCTGTGAAAGGATCAAACACCATGGCCTGGTTCCTTCTGCTTGCCGCCGGACTGGTGGAGATCGTGATGGCCCTCGCGCTGAAGGCCGCGGCGGGCTGGGAGCGCCCCGGCGCCGGCGCGCTGGGCCTGGGCGCCGCGCTGGCGAGCATCGTGCTGCTCACCGCCGCAATGAAGACGCTGCCGGTCGGGACGGCCTACGCGATCTGGACCGGCATCGGCGCCATCGGCGTCACGCTGATCGGCATCTTCTTTTTCCAGGAGAGCGCGGCGCCGCTGCGGCTGGTGTGCATCGCGCTGATCTTCCTGGGCATTGCAGGCCTGAAGCTGCAGTCCTAGGCGTCTGGCGGCGCGGCCCGGTTCGAGCCCCGGACCATGTCGAAGCGGAACAGCCGGCATTCGATGGGGCCGTTCCACATCGGCACGCGGCGCGACTCTTTCAGGCGCATCTGCTTGGGCAGCTTCAGGTCGGGCGTGAGCACCCAGGCGGTCCAGCCCGCGTAGTTTTTCTTCCAGTGGGTGGCGAGCTGCGGAAAGAAGTCGCCGCCGTCGCCGCCTTCGCCATCGCCCGGGGTCTGGGCGGCCTCGCGGGCACCGAAGCGGGCGACGCCGCCGACCTCGATGCGCTCGCCGTACGGCGGGTTGAGCATGATCACGCCGCCCTCGGCCGGCGGCATGCGCTGCAGGGCGTCGCCGCCGCGGAACTCGATGGCGCCGGCCACGCCCGCGCGTTCGGCGTTGCGCTCGGCAAAGTCGACCATGCGGTGCGACACGTCGGAGCCGAAGACGGCGATGGCGCTCGCATGCTGCGCGTTGGCGGCTTCATTCTTGATGGCGGCCCAGACGTGCGCCTGGAACGGCAGCAGCTTCTCGAAGCCGAAGCGCCGCAGCGAGCCCGCCGCGATGCCGCTGGCGATCTGCGCGGCCTCGATGGCGATGGTGCCGCTGCCGCAGCAGGGGTCGTACAGCGGGGCCTTGGCGACCTCGCCGGTCTCGGGGTTCCACCAGCCGCTGGCGGCCAGCATGGCGGCGGCCAGGGTTTCCTTCAGCGGGGCGTCGCCCTTGTCCTGGCGCCAGCCGCGCTTGAACAGCGGCTCGCCCGAGGTGTCGATGTACAGCGTGCAGCTGTCGGTGGTCAGGTGCGCAAAGATGCGGCAGTCGGGCCACTGGGTCTCGATGCTCGGGCGCACGCCGTTGGCCTTGGCGCGGAAGCGGTCGGCCACGGCGTCCTTGATGCGCAAGGTGGCGAAGTTCAGGCTCTGCAGCGGGCTGTGCTGGGCCGTGGTCTCGATCTTGAAGGTCTGCTTGGGCGTGAACCAGATCTCCCAGGCCACGCCGTTGGCGATGGCGTACAGGTCGTTCTCGTTGCGGTACGGCCCATGGGCCAGTTCGACCAGCACGCGCTGCGCGAGCCGGCTGTGCAGGTTGAGCTTGAGGCCGTCGCGCCAGTCGGCGCGCACGCGCACGCCACCGCGCAGGGTGAGCAGGTCCTGCCCGGCACGGCCGGTCAGGGCATGCACCTCCTGGGCAAGGAATTCCTCGACGCCGGCGGCGCAAGGCAGGAAAAATGAGAGATCGTTCACGGAAAGTCGGCCATCGGGAAGCCCGCTAAGGGCCCCCATTGTCGCCGGGGCTGGGGCCTTCTCTATATAGTCGATTTGCCCATGACGCCCACCCCCGCCTCCGCGGCCCCCCCGGCAGACGCCCGCGACGGCGACCACCGCTTCGCGATCCAGTGCGAAGTGCTGCGCTTGTCGATCCGCCCGCTCGGGCCGGTGCTGCTGGTGCAGTACCTGCTCAACTGCGGCGTGGCGGCGCTCTTCGCCTGGCAGTTCTCGCCGGTGCGCGCGCTGGTGTGGCTGGCGCTGGTCACCGGCGTCACGGTGATGCGCGGCTTCTTTCCTCAGCGCCTGCCCGAGCCGTTCACGCCCACGAATCTGCGCGAGGCCCAACGCCAGCACACGCTGCGCACGGCCATCTGGGAGCTGGCGCACGGCCTGGCGGGCGTGCTGCTGTTCAACCCCGAGCGGCCCGACCTGCAGCTGCTGCTGGGCCTGATCCTCATGGGCATGACGCTGTCGTCGGCGTTCTCGGTGTCGTTCTACACGCCGGCCACGCAGCTGGCCATCACGCTGCTGCTGGCGCCGGTGATCGTCACGGGCCTGTGGCTCGGGGCGCCGGTGATGATGGCGGTCGCGGTGATCGGCATCGGCCTGACCGCGATGATGTGGAAGCTGGTGGCCGACCATTCGCGCCAGCTCGAGGAGAACATCGGCCTGCGCCTGAACGAACGCACGCTGCGCGAACAGGCACTGGCCGGCCTGCGCGCCTCCGAGCAGGCCCAGGCCGAGCGCCTGCGCTTCTTCTCGGCGGCCAACCACGACCTGCGCCAGCCGGTGATGGCCATCGGGCTGCAGGCCGAGGTGCTGCGCCAGCAGCTGCAGCACGGCACCGACAGCGCGGCCGTGCAGCACACGGTGGCCTCGCTCTCGCGCGCGCAGCAGGCGCTCGAGGGCCTGACCAACCAGCTGCTCGAGATCGGCCGCATCGAGGCCGCGGTCGATCCGCTTCGCCCTGCGGCGGTGGCGCTGGCGCCGCTGCTGAACGAGCTGGCGCGCCAGGCCGGCGAAGGCCGTGTCGCGGTGCGCTGCCCGGCCGAGGCGGTGGCCTGGACCGACGCCGTGGCGCTGCGCCGCGTGCTCTCCAACCTGCTGGACAACGCCCTCAAGTTCACGCCGCGCGGGCGCGTGCTGCTGGCCGTGCGGGCGCGCCGCCGGCCCGGCACGGACACCGGGCGCGCGTGGCGCGTCGAGGTGCGCGACAGCGGCATCGGCATCGCGGCCGAATCGCAGACGCGCGTGTTCGACGACTTCGAGCAGGTCGGCAACGTGGAGCGCAACCTGCAGCACGGCCACGGCCTGGGGCTGGCGATCGTGCGGCGGCTGGCGGGGCAGCTGGGCATCGAGGTCGCGCTGCGCTCGGCGCCGGGCAAGGGCTCGGTCTTCAGCTTCGAGCTGCCGGCGGCCCGCCCCGGTGCGGCGGCCGTGCCGGCGCCCGCGCCCTCCATGGCGCTGGACGAGCCCGACACCGATGCCGTGCTGCGCCCCGGCCTCGCCGTGCTGGTGGTCGAGGACAACATCGTGGTGGCCGACAGCCTCTCGGCGCTGCTGCGGCACTGGCACGTGGCGCCGCGCATCTACGCCAGCGCCGCCGAGGCGCTCGCGCTGGCCGACCTGGACGCGCTCGACGTGGCGCTGTGCGACATCCGCCTGCCCGGCGCGTTCAACGGCATCGCGTTGGCCGAGCGGCTGGCGCAGCGCAAGCCCACGCTGACGATCGCACTGATCTCGGCCGACATCACCGAAGCCACGCAGCAGCTGGCCGCCACGCGCGGCTGGCACGCGCTGCGCAAGCCGGTGCAGCCGGACGCGCTGCGGCGCGTGCTGCTGCGGGCCCAGCAGCAGCAACAGCAACCGCCGTCGTCGCCGTAGCGCGCGGTGCCTTCCGGCGCGGGCCGGCCCCGCTGCGGTGTCATCGCTTCCGAGCTATGCTCCGCGCACAGGCCGCCGCCGCCCCTGCCCCGATGCCCGTCGAACCCCTTCCCGCTCCTGCCGTTGGCGCCGCCGCCCTGCGCGAGCCCCGCTACGGGCGGGTCGCGATGGCCCTGCACTGGCTGCTCGCGGCGATGATCGTCGGCTCGCTCGGCGTCGGGCTCTATATGACGGGCCTGCCCTTCTCGCCGCAGCGCCTGAAGCTCTACAGCTGGCACAAATGGGCCGGCATCACCATCCTCCTGCTGTCGGCGCTGCGGCTGCTGTGGCGCCTCACGCACCGCCCGCCGCCGCTGTCGGCGCGGGTGCGGGCGGCCATGCCGGCCTGGCAGCGGGCCGCGCACCGCATCAGCCATGCGCTGATGTACCTGCTGTTCTTCGCGGTCCCGCTGTTCGGCTGGGCCTACAGCTCGGGCATGGGCGTGCCGGTCGTGTGGTTCGGCCTGCTGCCGCTGCCCGACCTGGTGACGGTCGACAAGGACTTCGCCGAGGCCGTGCTCAAGCCGCTGCACCAGCGCAGCGCCTTCCTGCTCGCCGGCGTCACGCTGCTGCACGTGGCGGCGGCGCTCAAGCACCACTGGATCGACCACGACGGTCTGTTGCAACGCATGTGGCCCGCGCCACGCAAGGAATCCGCCGGATGACGACCCGTCTTTTGTGGGGCACCGCCGCCCTCCTCGGCCTCGCGCTGCACGCCGCGGCCGAGCCCCTGCCGGCCACCACCGCGAAGCTGGTGCCCGAGAAGAGCCAGATCGCCTTCGTCAGCAAGCAGATGGGCGTGCCGGTGGAAGGCAGCTTCAAGCGCTTCGACGCGCAGGTCGCCTTCGACCCGAAGAAGCCCGAGGGCGGCTCGGTCGTACTGCAGATCGACACCGCCAGCGCCGGCTTCGGCGTGCCCATGAGCGATGCCGAGCTGCCCAAGCCGACCTGGTTCGACACCGCGCATTTCCCGCAGGCCAGCTTCCGCTCGAGCGCCATCAAGGCGCTGGGCGAGGGCCGCTTCGAGATGGCCGGCAAGCTCACCATCAAGGGCGTCAGCAAGTACGTGACGGTGCCCGTGAGCATCGTGTCGTCGGGCGGCGCGTATTCGGTCGCCACGGGCACGCTCACGATCCAGCGGCTCGACTACAAGGTGGGCGACGGCGAATGGACCGACACCTCGGTGGTCGGCAACGAGGTGCAGGTGCGCTTCAAGCTGACGCTCGCGGGCCTCGGGCCGCTGTGACGACGATTTCATTTCCCATGCATCCTTCTTCCCTTGCCATGAACAAGCTCTTCTTCGCCGCGGCCCTGTGCGCGGGCGCGGCCCTGCCGCTGGCCGCGACGGCCCAGGAATACACGGCGCCGCCGCTGGCCGCCAAGCCCGCGGGCGGGCCGGTCAAGAACGCCAGCTACGTGATCGACCCGACCCACACCTTCGTCATGTACGAGATGGGCCACTACGGCACCACCACCAACCGCGGCCGCTTCAGCACCAAGGACGGTTCGGTGCAGATCGACGGCACCGGCGCCAGCGGCAAGGTCGACATCACGATGGACATCAGCTCCATCAACACCGGCGTCGACCTGCTCAACCGCCACGTGCAGAGCAAGGACTTCTTCAACGTGGCCGAATTTCCCACCGGCCGCTTCGTGGCCGAGCGCATCGACTTCAGCGGCGACAAGGTAACCGACGTGCCCGGCACGCTCACGCTCATGGGCCAGACCAAGCCGGTGACGCTGAAGGCCGTGCGCTTCAACTGCTACCTGAATCCGCTGATCAACCGCCAGGTCTGCGGCGGCGACTTCGAGGCCACCGTGCAGCGCAGCGACTGGGGCATCACCTGGGGCCTGAACTTCGGCTTCGAGAACAAGGTAAAGCTGCTGGTGCAGGTCGAAGCCGTGAACGTGCAGTAATGACGACGACACCAGGAGCCACGCGATGATGGACACCACCCTTTCCCTGCTCGGCATCGCCGGCGCCATGGCCGTGGGCGCGATGAGCCCCGGCCCGAGCTTCGTCATGGTGGCGCGCACGGCCGTGGCCTCGCGCAGCGACGGGCTCGCGGCGGCCCTGGGCATGGGCGCTGGCGGGCTGGCGTTCTCCATCGCAGCGCTGGCCGGGCTGCAGGCAGCGTTCCTCGCGGTGCCGGCGCTGTACCTCGCGATCAAGGCCTTCGGCGGCGCCTACCTGATCTACCTGGGCTTTCGCATCTGGCGCGGCGCGCGGCAGCCACTCGCGATCACGCCCGACACGGACGCCTCGCCGCGCCAGCAAGGCCGCAGCGGACGCACCTTCCTGCTCGGCCTGGCCACGCAGGTCAGCAACCCGAAGACGGCGGTGGTGTACGCCAGCATCTTCGCGGCCTTCCTGCCGCGCGAGGTGCCGCTGGTGCTGGCGCTCGCGGTGCCGGCCGTGATCTTCTGCATCGAGACGGGCTGGTACGCGATCGTCGCGCTGGCGCTGTCCTCGGCCGCGCCGCGCGCCGCCTACCTGCGCTACAAGACCTGGATCGACCGTGCGGCCGGCGGCGTGATGGGCCTGCTGGGCCTGCGGCTGGTGTGGTCGGCCGTGCGCGGCACCTGATCGATCAGGTTCGACCGGCGATGCCGGCTCCGGGCAATGCGCCCGGGGGAAGCCGCGTCTTTCTTCACGCGGTCTGGATTTCTTGAGGGGATGTGCGCGGCAGCCGGGTTGTTTTCAATCGGCAACGGCTATGGTCCCGCTTCCAGGTCCAGCTTCGTCATCAAGCCAATCGCATGCCATTCGTCCACCAACTCCTGATCGCCGCCGCTCTCACGGTTGTTGCAACACAGTCCTCTTCCGCGACGCTACAGGACGAAGATCTGAACAGGGCCCTGCAGGGCGTGTGGTGCAACTCCGATGACGGTGGAAAAACGTGCCATGGGTATGACGAATACGTCGACGGCACAAGCTCCTTTTGTGGGGCTTTTCCTGAAAGCAAGGAGCCCTACACCGCGGCAATGCACTACAAGATTCAGGGCAATCGCATCTGCGCCGTGATCACTGCGAGCAGCAACCCGATCATTGGGCCCGGCTTTTCATTCTGCGATGAGATTCTTGAGATCGACGAACACTCCGTGCGCTCTTACATGGCCTGGTTCGATACGGTCGAGACGAGATTTCGTGTCCCGAAGTCTCAAATGACCTGCGCGACTCCCGAAAAGCCACCGCTCCCGCGTTGAGGCTCGCCGCCAGCGACCATCTGCGGCAGCGCCATGCTTGCAAAGCCTTTCGCGAAGCACCGCTGCGCTACAGCAAGCTCTCGGGCGTGAGCGGCGCCAGCAGCTCGAGCATGGTGCGGTCCCAGAAGCCCGAGTCGGGTTCTTCGTGCAGCACGGTGGTCTTGCCGCCTTCCTCGCTGACCCATTCGATGCGCCGCGAGCCGACTGCGCCCGCATCGGCGCCTTCGGCAAAGCGCAGCCGGTAGGCGCCCTGCTGCTTGAGCACATCGAGCAGCTTCAGGGTCTGCTGCGCCATCTCGGGGCTGCGGATGAACAGGCCGATCTCGGTGTTGTGGACCTCGGAGCGCGGATCGAAATTCATCGAGCCGACGAACAGGATGCGCTGGTCGATCACCGCCGACTTGGCATGCAGCCGGCCCACCGACGTGCCGAACAAACCCAGCCGCACGCTGCGCCGCGTGCGCGCGGAACTCAGCTCGTGCAGCTCGGCGCCCAGCGCCAGCATGTCGGCGCGGTAGCGGCGGTAGGCGGTGTGCACCAGCGGCTCGTCGGTGGCGGCGAGCGAGTTGGTGACCACGCTGATCTTCACGTTGCGCCCGCGGATCTCGCGCATCACCTCCAGCCCCGACGCGCCCGGGATCAGGTAGGGCGAGACCAGCGTCACCTCGCTGCGTGCGCGGCGCATCTGCTCGACCACGTTGTAGCGCACGCTATCGACGTCGAGCAGCGGCACGCCGCCGTACGACGCGGTCTTGCCGATCACGCGGTCGGGCGAATCGGCATACGCCTCGGCGGTGGTCCAGATCAGGCCGAGCTTGCCGGCGTCGAGGTCGTCGGCCACCGGGCTGTAGCCGAGCAGGTCGTTGGGCGCAGGTTTGGGCGGCGGCGGCGTGGTGTCGGGGCCGGTGGCGGCGTCGAAGCGGCGCTGCAGTTCTTCGCGCGGCAGGTCGGTGTGCACGACCGCGCCGATCGGGCGCACGTGCGGACTGTTCCAGTACTGGTCGAACAGCACGCCCAGGCGCGGGATCAGCGCGCCCGTCACGAAGGTGTCGAGGTCGATGAAGTTCGGGCCGGTGGTGCGGCGGAAGTACTGGTTGCCGATGTTGCGCCCGCCCGCCACCGCCATCGCACCGTCGGCGATGAAGAGCTTGTTGTGCATGCGGCGGTTGACGCGGCTGAAGTCGAAGAGCGAGGCGGTGAAGCGCTTGAGCAGGCTGCCGCGCCCGGCCGGGAACGGATTGAACAGGCGCAGCTCCACGTTCGGCGTGGCGGCCAGGCCGAGCAGCAACTCGTCTTCGCCGGACGTGTAGAGGTCGTCCATCAACAGGCGCACGCGCACGCCGCGCTGGGCCGCATCGCGCAGGGTGCGCAGCAGGTAGCGGCCGGTCTCGTCGTTCTCGATCTGGTAGTACTGCACGTCGAGCGTGCGCTGCGCGCGGCGCGCCAGCTGCAGCCGCGTGTCGAAGGCGAAGTCGCCGCCGGGCATCAGGCGAAAGCCGCTGAGGTCGGGGTCGGGCTGCGAGGCCAGCGCGATCTTGCCGAGCGCGGTGTCGGCCGAGACGGCGATGGCCTTGGTGGGCGGGCGCGGTGCCTCGTCGGGCAGCGTGGCACAGCCGGCAAACAGCAGCGCCGCCGCGATGACGACCACCCAGTGCCCACAGCGCGACAGCAGGCGGCTCGTCATCGTCGGTCTTCTACAGGGCCTTGCGCAGATTGGCGGGCGCGATGCGCAGCGCTTCGCGGTACTTGGCGACGGTGCGGCGCGCGCACTCGATGCCCTGCTCTTTCAGCATCTCGGAAATCTGGCTGTCGGACAGCGGCTTCTTGATGCTCTCGGAACTCACGAACTGCTTGATCAGCGCGCGCACCGCGGTGCTCGACGCGTTGCCGCCGGTCTCGGTGCCCAGCGCCGAACCGAAGAAGTACTTCAGCTCGACCGTGCCGAAGGGCGTGGCCATGTACTTGGCGGTGGTCACGCGCGAGATGGTCGACTCGTGCAGGCCCAGCTCGTCGGCGATCTCGCGCAGCACCAGCGGGCGCATGGCCAGCTCGCCGTGCACGAAGTAGCTCTTCTGGCGCTCGACGATGGCGTTGCTCACGCGCAGGATGGTGTCGAAGCGCTGCTGGATGTTCTTGATGAACCAGCGCGCCTCCTGCAGCCGCTGCGACAGCGCCTGGCTGCCCTCGCCCTTGTGCGACTTGAGCGCGCCGGCGTAGATGTCGTGCACGCGCAGGCGCGGCATGACCTCGGGGTTGAGCATGACGCGGAACTTCACGTTGGTGCCGCGCCCGGTCTTGGTGACGATCACGTCGGGGATGACGATGTTGCGCTCGACGTCGACAAAGCGGCGCCCCGGCTTGGGTTCGAGCCGCGCAATGACCTGCAGCGCCGAGCGCACCAGGTCTTCGTTGGTGCGCGTGAGCGTGGCCAGGCGCTTGAAGTCGCGCCGCGCGAGCAGCTCCATCGGCTGCTTGCAGATCGCGATGGCGGTCTTGCGCACGAGCGCTTCGGCCTCGGTCTCGTCTTCGCTGGCGAGCGCCTTCAGCTGGATGCTCAGGCATTCGCCGAGGTCGCGCGCGCCGACGCCCACCGGCTCCAGGCTCTGCAGCAGGCCCAGCGCCACCTGGAAGTGGTGCACGAGGTCGTCGAACTGGTCGTTGTCGTCGCCCGCCAGGCCCGAAGCCAGCGCGGGCAGCGAGTCTTCGAGGTAGCCGTCGTCGTTGAGCGACTCGATCAGGAAGCGCAGCGCGGCGCAGTCGTTTTCATTGAGCCGCAGGCTCAGCGCCTGGCGGTGCAGGAAGGACTGCAGCGACTCCTGGCTGCGCGCGAGTTCGGTGGCGTCGGCACGCTCGTCGTCGCCCAGGTTGTTCTGGCGCGCGGGCGCATCGCTGCCCCACTCGCTGTCGTCGGGCGCCATGTCGACGGTGCCGTCGCCTTCCCAGTCGGGCTCGCGCTCGGCGATCTCGGCGGCGGGGCCGTCGGTGTCGGGGGTCGAGGTGCTGGTGTCGCTGGACGTGGAGGAAGTGCTGGCGGCGGACGGCGTGAACTCGGCCTCGCCCTCGCCCGCGTCGTCGCGCGGCACCGGCGCATCGGCCGTGTCCAGCCCGAATTCCTCGCGCGCCGCTTCTTCCGCGGTGCGTTCGAGGAACGGGTTCTCGTCCAGCATCTGCTCCACTTCCTGGCTCAGTTCGAGCGTGGAGAGTTGGAGCAGGCGAATGGACTGCTGCAGCTGTGGCGTCAGCGCCAGATGCTGCGAGACGCGAAGGGACAGCCCTTGCTTCATGGAGACCCGACCCTCCCTTACATGCGGAAGTGCTCGCCCAGGTACACCCTGCGTACCTCGGCGTTGTCGACGATCTCCGAGGGTGTGCCTTGTGCCAGCACGTGCCCGTCGCTGATGATGAACGCGTGATCGCAGATGCCCAGCGTCTCACGCACGTTGTGGTCGGTGATGAGCACGCCGATGCCGCGCTCTTTCAGGAAGCTGATGATCCGCTGGATCTCGATCACCGCGATCGGGTCGATGCCGGCGAAGGGCTCGTCCAGCAGGATGAAGCGCGGCTGGGTGGCCAGCGCGCGTGCAATTTCAACGCGGCGACGCTCGCCGCCCGACAGCGCGAGCGCGGGCGAATCGCGCAGGTGGTCCACGCGCAGGTCGGCCAGCAGGTCGGCCAGGCGCTCTTCGGTGTGCTGCTTGGTCAGCGGCATCATGCGGCCGTTGGCGTCGGGCTCGCGCTGCAGCTCGAGCACGGCACGCACGTTTTCCTCGACCGTGAGCTTGCGGAAGATCGAGGCTTCCTGCGGCAGGTAGCTCAGGCCCATGCGCGCGCGGCGGTGAATGGGCATGTGGGCGATGGGCTCGCCGTCGATGGTGATCTCGCCGGCGTCGGCGCGCACCAGCCCGACGATCATGTAGAACGAGGTGGTCTTGCCCGCGCCGTTGGGGCCGAGCAGTCCGACGACCTCGCCCTTTTGCACATCGAGCGAGACGTCTTTCACGACCGTGCGGCTGCCGTAGCTCTTCTTGAGGCCGCGCGCCACGAGGCGGCTGCCCGGAATGCCGTCGGCGGCCTGGGTTCCTGCGGTTTCGATCACTTGCGCCCTTCCCCTTCGGTGCCGCCCAGCGTGGTGGTCGGGCGCAGCCCGGCGCCGGGCGCGGGGGTGGGTGCCGGGGCCGCGGGCTTCTTGCCGCCGGCTGCCGGTGCGGAACCGCCCGCCGCCGGGGCCGCAGCAGCCTTCGGCGTGAGGATGGCCTTCACGCGGCCGCCACCGCCCGCCGAGACGCCGGCGTTCGGCGGCACGAGGGAACCGTTGACGGTGTAGGTGTCGTTGCTCTGGTCGTAGACGATCAGCGCGCCGCTGCTCTCGTCGTTGGCCGTGGCGCCGATCAGCCGGCGCATGACGGCGCGGCGGATGAACTTGACGTTGTCGGCGCGGCTGTCGTATTCGATGACTTCCGACTCACCCTCGATCCACTCGTCGCCGGCGTTGCGCTTCTGCTTGTAATAGGCCAGCTTGCCGGGCGCCGCCGTGACCACGCCGTACTGGTAGCCCTCGGCGTCCTGGCGCACGTCCAGCCGCGCGCCGCGGATGATGATCGTGCCCTTCGTGACCAGCACGTTGCCGGTGAACACGCTGGTCTGTTTCAGGTCGTCGTAGCGCATCGAGTCGGACTCGATGTTCATCGGCTTGGTGCGGTCGGCGGTCTCGGCCAGGGCGCCCGAGGCGGCACCGGCCAGCAACAGCGCACCGAAAGCCAGGCGGCCGAGGCGACGAAGGGTGGGGAATGTGGGGATGGAGGGCAATGTCATAAAGGCACGAAACTTGCTCTGAAACATTGTATGCGTGGGATGGCAATTGCCCACCGCCGCCAATGAAAAAGCCCGCCGAAGCGGGCCTTGCATTCGACCAAAAAGCAGGTCGCCGGGTCGGTCAGCCCTTCTTGGCTTCGCCGATGAGGAAGGTCGCGACCTGCAGCACCTTGGACATGCTGCCGGCGGTTTCGCCGTCCACATACCAGCGGCCCGCCACGGCCAGGGCCGGCACGCCGGCGACCTTGTAGGCCTCGGTCTGCTGCGCCGCGCGGCGGGCCTTGCTGGCCACGCCGAAGGACGCAAAGGTTTCCTTGAACTTGGCGCCGTCGAGGCCGGCACGCTCGGCCCAGGCCTGGATGTTGGCGTCGCCGTTCAGGTTCTGGCGCTGCGCGTGGATGGCGGCGAACACCTTCGAGTGGTACTCGTCCAGCTTGCCCATCGCTTCGAGCGTGAAGTACAGGCGCTGCTTGGCTTCGACGTCGTTGCCCACGAAGGGCACCGGGATGCGGCGGAAGGCCACTTCCTTCGGGGCCGCCTTGACCCAGGCTTCGAGCGACGGCTCGAAGTCGTTGCAATGCGGGCAGTTGTACGAGAAGAACTCGACCACCTCGACCTTGCCGGCGGGTGCATCGACGGGCACGCGCTTGTCGAGCACGAGGAAATCGGTGCCGGCCTTGGGGGCGCGCTGGGCGTGTGCCGGAACGGCAGCCAGCGAAAGCAGCCCGATCGAAGTGGCGGCCAGCGAAAAGTCACGACGTTTCATGGAAAAGGTTCTCCTGTGGGTACCGCAGTACAGAGCCGGCGCGCCGCCGGGAGTTCCCCGTGGACGGCGCGACCGAGGCGCTGGAATTGACAAACGAGTGCGGCAGATGCCGCGCGGGCGAGAGCTTAAAGGCTGTTCAAGAAAGGCGCTGACGGGTCAGCGCTGCACGCGCACCAGCGCCGATTCGAGACCGCCGCCATCGAGCCGCTCCTTGAGCCGGTCGGCGTCGTCCTTCTTGTTGAACGGGCCCGCGCGCACGCGGTAGACCGTGCGACCGGCCTGCTCGCGCTCGGTGACCTTGGCCTCGACGCCCATCAGCGACAGCTTGGCGCGTTGCGCCTCGGCGTCGTCGGTGGTGCGGAAGGCGCCGGCCTGCACGAAGTACATGAAGGGGTCGGCACCCGACGGCGACGGCGCGGCGGCCGTGTGGCTCGGCGCGGCGGACGCGGTGGTCGTGCTGCCGCCCGCGCGGGCGCGGGCGAGGTCGCCCAGCGGATCGTTCGACGGCGGCAGGGCGTTGGCTTCGGCCGGCACCGGCGCGGGGCGCGCCGGCTTGGGCGCCACCACGACGGGGGCCGGGGCGGTGACCGGCGCGGTGGCGACGGGCGGCGTGCCGGGGGCTACGGTGGCTGGCGCGCCGGTGATCGGGTTCACCGGGCCGGTGGCCGTGGCGGCCGGCGGCGTGGCGGCGGGCTTGGGCGCGCCGGCCTTGCCGGCCAGCGGCGCGTTCGGGTCCCAGTCGCGGTTCTTGCGGGCTTCGGCTTCGTCCTGCTCGGCACCGCCGCGTTGCGTCTTGTTGACGAACGGGATCGGCACCTTGGTGACGTAGACCGCGATGCCCAGGGCGACGCCCAGACCGAGCACCAGGCCGATGATCAGCCCGATGACGATGTTGCCGCGTTGTCTGCTTGTCTTCTTCATGTTCAGAGGGTGATTCACATCTTGCTCGGCGCACTGACGCCGAGGATCGCGAGGCCATTGTGCAGCACCTGCGCGGCCGCTGCGACGAGTGCGAGACGCGCCAGCTTGACCGGCTCGTCGTCCACCAGGATGCGCTCGGCATCGTAGTAGCTGTGGTAGCTGGCCGCGAGTTCGCGCAGGTAGAAAGTCACGTCGTGCGGCGCGAAATCCTTCGCCGCCGCCGTCAGCATGGCCGGGTACTTGGCCAGCAGCAGCATCAGCGCCTGGGCCGCCGGGCTGTCCAGCGGCGACAGGTCGACCGCCTTGAGCGCGGCCACGTCGCCGCCCCAGGCCGCGAGCACCGAGCAGATGCGCGCGTGGGCGTACTGCACGTAGTACACGGGGTTGTCGTTGTTCTTGGTGACCGCCAGGTCGACGTCGAAGGTGTACTCGGTGTCGGGCTTGCGGCTGAGCAGGAAGAAGCGCACGGCATCGGTGCTGGTCCACTCGATCAGGTCGCGCAGCGTGACGTAGCTGCCGGCGCGCTTGCTGATCTTGACCTCTTCGCCGCCCTTCATGACGCGCACCATGGTGTGCAGCACGTAGTCGGGGTAGCCCTCGGGAATGCCTTCGCCCGCGGCCTGAAGGCCGGCGCGCACGCGCGCGATGGTGCCGTGGTGGTCGGTGCCCTGGATGTTCACGACCTTGTGGAAACCGCGCTCCCACTTGGCGATGTGGTACGCGACGTCGGGCACGAAGTAGGTGTACGAGCCGTCCTTCTTCTTCATCACGCGGTCTTTGTCGTCGCCGTAGTCGGTCGACTTCAGCCACAGCGCGCCGTCCTGCTCGTAGGTCTTGCCGGCGGCCACGAGCTTGGCCACGGCCGCTTCGACGCGCCCGCTCGTGTAGAGGCTGGACTCGAGGTAGTAGTTGTCGAAGCGCACGCGGAAGGCCTGCAGATCGAGGTCCTGCTCGCGGCGCAGGTAGGCCACGGCGAATTCGCGGATGCTGTCCAGGTCGTCGATGTCGCCGCTGGCGGTGTATTCGCGGTCGTCCGACTTGACGGTCTTCTTCGCCTTGAAGTCCTCGGCGATGTCGGCGATGTAGTCGCCGTTGTAGGCCGGGGCCTTTTCGCCGCTGGGCCACTCAGGGTCGCCGGGCTTGAAGCCCTTGGCGCGCAACTGCGTGCTGTTGGCCAGCGTCTGGATCTGCACGCCGGCGTCGTTGTAATAGAACTCGCGCCACACGCTCTGGCCCTGCGAGGCCTGCAGGTTGCAGATGGCGTCGCCCAGCGCGGCCTGGCGGCCGTGCCCGACGTGCAGCGGACCGGTCGGGTTGGCCGAGACGAACTCGACCAGCACCTTTTCGCCGGTGGCGGGCTGCTGGCCGAAGGTTTCGCCGGCGGCCAGCACCTCGCGCACGATCTGCTGCTTGGCGGCAGCCTTCAGGCGGATGTTGAGGAAGCCGGGACCGGCGATCTCGATGGCCTCGACCCATTGGCCGAAAGCGGGGGTGGCGAGCAGCGCAGCGCTCAGTTCCTCGGCCAGTTCGCGGGGCTTGCGCCCCAGCGGCTTGGCGAGCTGCATGGCAGCGGTGCTGGCGAAATCGCCGTGCGCCGCCACCTTGGGCGACTCGAACGCGGCTTTGGCGCCGGCGCCGGGAGAGAGGGTTTCGAGCGTGTTCGCGAGCGCCGCGAGCAGCTCCTGTTTGACCAATAGCATCTGTGAATTTTACCGGGGGCAAACCCGGACCCAGTTAACGATCGTCATCCGATGGGCGATGTCGCCCGTTAGGATGGTCGGCCCCGAGGCGGGGCGTCTGTCACAACCCAACCTTGCAAGGACATATCCACCATGAAGAAGCTCCTTTCCCTGGTCGCCTCCACCGTCGCGCTCGGCGCCTGTCTGTCGTTCAGCGCCTACGCGCAGGACAAGGCACCCGCCCCGGTCGTGGCCCCCGCTGCCGCCGCCGCACCTGCGGCAGCCCCTGCCGCTGCGGCCGCACCCGCCGGTGGCGCCAGCTGCGATGCCAAGGCGATCGACAAGAACGGCAAGCCCCTGGCCGGCGCCGCCAAGAACAGCTTCATGAAGAAGTGCACCAAGGCCGCCGCCGCACCCGCCTGCGCCGCCAAGGCGGTCGACAAGAACGGCAAGGCCCTGGCCGGTGCCGCCAAGAACAGCTTCATGAAGAAGTGCGAAGCCGACGCGGCCAAGGCCTGATCCGGCGCGGCGCCGCCCTGCGGCGCTGACATTTGTTACCCCCCGAAGTCAAAGGGCCCGCTCACGCGGGCCTTTTCTTTTTGTCTTTGTTTTGATTACTTGCCGAAGCCGCGCGCCAGGAACACCGCCACCAGCGGGATCAGCGCGATCAGGTGCGCCTGGATCATCACCAGCTTGCGCGTCTTCAGGATGTCGGCCTCTGCCGGCAGCTTGCCCGTGGCGCGCAGCGTCTTGCGCCAGCGGAAGTAGGTCAGCGTCGGGAAGATCGACAGCACGCCCACGATGATGAACAGCGTGAGCTTCACGTGCAGCAGCGGGTTGGTCCAGTACCAGGCCGTGCCCTTCACGCCCCACCAGGTGCGCGCGATGCCGGTGGCCAGCACCGCGATGGCGGCGATGCCGTAGACCATGTCGACCTTGGCCAGCCGCTCGACCACGGCGGCATTGAGCCATTGCACGCGGCACAGCGCGGCTTCACTGGAGATGAACACGACCATCGTGAGGATGGCCAACAGATGCAGGTAGGCGAGGATGGCTTCGAGGGTCATCGGAAACTTTCTTCATCGGGGTTGCAAGCAAATGCAAAAAGCATTGTGCCGCCCGGTCACGATTTCAGGACCGCCCGCCCCAGAATTCCGGCTGCCCGTACTGCGCTTTGAGGAAATCAAGCCACAGTCGCACACGCAGCGGCAGGTGCTTGGTGCCTGTGAACACCGCATAGATGCCGTTGGGCGGTGCGGCGAAGTCGTCGAGCAGGGGCACGAGCAGGCCGGCGTCGATCTCGGCCTCGACCTCCCAGGTGCTGCGCCAGGCGATGCCGTGGCCCGCCAGGCACCAGTCGTGCAGCACCTGGCCGTCGGAACAATCGAGCGGGCCGCTGGGGCGCAGGTGAATGAGCTCCTGCACGCCCTCCTCGCTGGTAATGCGAAAGGCCCAGCCGCGCGTCTGCGAGGCGTCGCTCGACAGCGTGAGGCAGGCAAAGCGCGACAGCTCGCCCGGGTGTTTGGGCGCGCCGTGGCGGCGCAGGAACTCGGGCGTGGCGACGCAGCGGCGGCGGTTGTCGGCCAGGCGCACGCTCACGAGCGACGAGTCGGGCAGGTCGCCCACGCGCACGGCGCAGTCGAAGCTCTCGCCCGTGACGTCGACCACGCGATCACTGAGGTTCAACGAGATCGTCACCTCGGGATGCAGCGCATGAAAGCGCGGCACCAGCGGCGCGACGTGGCGGCGGCCGAAGCCGGCCGGCGCGGTCACGCGCAGGTGGCCGCTGGCCTTCACGCCGCCGGCGCTCACGCTGGCCTCGGCGTTCGCGAACTCGGTCAGGAGGCGCTGGCAGTCTTCGAGAAAGGCGCTGCCCTCGTGCGTGAGCGCGATGCGCCGCGTGGTGCGCACCAGCAGCTTGACGCCCAGGCGCTCTTCGAGCGCGTCGATGCGACGGCCCATGATCGCGGGCGCCACGCCTTCCGCCTTGGCCGCCGCGGTGAGGCTGCCGCGGGTCGCGACCGAGACAAAGGATTCGAGCTGCTTGAGGCGGTCCATGGCGCGGGAACTATATCGCCCGCCGCGCATTGAGCAGGGGTTCAGTCGCCGGCCGTGACGCCTTGCGCCCGCAGCGCGGCGATGTCGCCGTCGCTGTAGCCCACCTCCTTCAGCAGCGCCTCGCTGTGCTCGCCGATGTGCGGCGGCTGCAGGCGGATGCCGGGGCGTTCGCCGCCCAACGTGAACGGCGCGAGCGGCACCTTGGCCATGTGGCCGTCGTTCATGCGCACGGGCGCGAGGCCGCCGGTGGCGTTGAGGTGCGGATCGTCGAACAGCTCCTGCGGCTTGGTGATGGGCGCGAAGGGCAGTTCGTTCTGCTCGAACACCGCACTGAGTTCGGCCGCGCTGTGGTTGGCGAGGTGCGAGCGCAGGATCGGCATCATCCACTCGCGTGCGCGCACGCGGTCGTTGTTGGTCTTCAGGCGCGGGTCGGCCAGCATCTCCTCGAGGCCGAAGGCCTTGCAGAAGATGGCCCACTGCTTGTCGCTCACGGCCGCAAGAAAGATCTGCTCGCCGTCCTTCACGGTGAACACGTCGTACACGGCCCAGGCCGAGATGCGGCTGGGCATCGGGTCGGCGGCCTTGCCCGTGGCGGCGAACTGCATCATGTGCTGCGCGACCAGGAACACGTTGTTCTCGAACAGCGCCGACTGCACCTCGCAGCCCTTGCCGGTGAGCTCGCGCTGGCGCAGCGCGGCCATCGCGCCGATGGCGCCGAACATGCCGCCCATGATGTCGTTCACGCTGGTGCCCGCGCGCAGCGGGTCGCCGGCGCGGCCGGTCATGTAGGCCAGGCCGCCCATCATCTGCACCACCTCGTCGAGCGCGGTGCGGTGGTCGTACGGGCCGGGCAGGAAGCCCTTGTGGCTCACGTAGATGAGGCGCGGGTTGAGCTTGGCGAGCGTGTCGTAGTCGAGCCCCAGCTTCTTCATCGTGCCGGGCTTGAAGTTCTCGCTCACGATGTCGGCGGTGGCGATGAGGCGCAGCGCCGCTTCCACGCCCTCGGGCTTCTTCAGGTCGAGCGCGATGCTCTTCTTGTTGCGGTTGAAGGTCGGGAAGAAGCCGGCGCCCGAGCCCAGCAGGCGGCGCGTGTTGTCGCCCTCGATGGGCTCGACCTTGATGACCTCGGCGCCCAGGTCGGCCAGCAGCAGGCCGCAGGTCGGGCCCATGACCATGTGGGTGAACTCGACGACGCGCACGCCGGCGTAGGGCAAGGGATTGGCTTCAGACATGAGAGAGGGTTTCCTGGACAAAGCCCTTGGGCAGGCCGGCTTCGGGCGTCATGCCGTAGACCGGTTCGCCGGGCAGGCCGGCCATGAGCGGCGCGCGCGCCGCGATGAGCTTGTCGATGTCGATGCCGGTGCGCACGCCCATGGCCTCGAACATGAAGACGAGGTCTTCCGTGACCGCATTGCCCGACGCGCCCGGCGCATAGGGGCAGCCGCCGAGGCCGCCGAGCGAGGCGTCGAAGGTGCGCACGCCCTCGTCCCACGCGGCCAGGCAATTGGCGATGCCCAGGCCGCGCGTGTTGTGCATGTGGGCCGCGCCCGCGTGCACGCCGAGTTCGGCGCGCAGCCGCTTGAAGAGGCGGCGCACCTGCGCGGGGTTGGCGTAGCCCACGGTGTCCGACAGGCCGACCTCCTGCGCGCCGGCCTCGACGCACTGCACGGCCAGGCGGATCACGTCGTCTTCCGGCACCAGCCCCTGCAGCGTGCAGCCGAAGGCGGTGGAGATGCCCGCTTCGAGCTTCACCTGCGGCGCGAGGGCGCCGCGCAGTTCAGCGATGGCGCGCACCTCCTCGACCATCTCGGTCGGCGTCTTGCGCACGTTGGCCAGCGAATGCGCCACGCTGGCCGACACCGGCATCGTGAGCTTGTGCACGCCCGCCTCGAGCGCGCCCTGCGCGCCCTTGCGGTTGGGCACCAGCGCCATCACCACGAGGCCGGGCAACGTGACCGCGTGGCGCACCACCTCGGCGGCGTCGGCCATCTGCGGCAGCAGCTTCGCGGGCACGAAGGAGGCGACCTCGATCTCGCGCAGGCCGGCGGCATGCAGCGCGTCGATCCAGCGCAGCTTGTCGGCCGTGGGCATGGTGGCCTTCACGGACTGCAGGCCGTCGCGCGGACCGACCTCGCTGATGAGAACGTCGGGGGAGGTCATCGGGTGCTTTCTTGACTGTTCTATCTTGCAGAACTATATTCTGTTAAACAGAATTAAATCGGCAAGCCCGCCGACTGTCAAGCCACGCCATGCCCCGCAAAGCCCAGACCGAATCGGTGTCCGACCTCAACGCCGCCCCCGGCGGCGCCGCCGCGGTCGACCGCGCGCTGAGCCTGCTGTCGGCCTTCCGGCCCGGCGACGAGGCGCTGTCGCTCGCGCAGTTCGCCGAGCGCACGCAGCTGTACAAGAGCACGGTGCTGCGCCTGCTGGCCTCGCTCGAACATGCGCGGCTGATCCGCCGGCAGGACGACGGGCGCTATGCGCTGGGGCTGGAGATCGCGCGGCTGCACGGGCTGTACGCCGCGTCGCAGTCGCTCGACCGCCTCGTGCTGCCGGTGCTGCGCACGCTCGCCGCCGCCACCGGCGAGAGCGCGGCGTACCACGTGCGGCAGGACCAGGGCGAGAGCTGGGTGCGGCTGTGCCAGTTCCGCGTCGATTCCTCGCACGTCGTGCGCGACCATGTGCGCGCGGGCGATCTGCTGCCCAACGACCGGGGCGCGGGCGCGCGCGTGCTGATCGCCTTCGGGCCCGAGGCCGAACGGCCGCGCGGGGCGAAGGAGCGCAAGCTGTACGACGCGATCCGCGCGCAAGGCTATTGCGCGCTGGTGGGCGACCGCACGGCCGAACTGGCGGGCATCTCGGCGCCGGTGTTCCACGCGGATGGCGGCCTGGCCGCGGCGGTCACGCTGACGATGCCGACGCACCGCTACGACGCAGCCTACATCGAGCCCGTGCGCGCGGCGGCGAAGGCGCTCAGCGGGCAGGTGTGAACTTCAGGACTCAGCCTTGAAGCCCGAGTTCTTGATCGGCAGTTCCCACCGCTTCAGGTGCGTCGCCTGGATGCTCGCCAGCTCCGCCGGCCCCGCATGCGCCGGCACGAGGCCCAGCGCGTAGATCTTTTCCTGCACATCGGGCATGCGCAGCGCGTCGGCCACGGCCTTGTCGATGCGCGCGACCAGCTCGGGCGACATGCCCGGCGGGCCGTACAACCCGAAGAAGGCATCGGCCGTCACATTGATGCCCGCTTCTTTCAGCGTCGGCACGTCGGGCAGCGCGCGGCTGCGCTTTTCGCCCGTCACCGCGAGGATGCGGACCTTGCCCGCGCGGTGGTGCTCGATGGTTTCCGAGGCGGTGTCCACCATCAGCGGCACCTGCCCGCCGATGAGGTCCTGCGCGGCCGGCGCGCCGCCGCGGTAGGCGACGTGCGTCATCGGCACGCCCGAGGCCTGCGCCAGCAGCTGGCCCGCGAAATGCGGCACCGTGCCGGCACCCGAGGTCGCGTAGTTGGCCTTGCCCGGGTTGGCCTTCATCCAGGCCAGCACCGCCTTCAGGTCGCCCGCCGGCGCGCCCGGCCCGGCCGTGACCGCGAAGTCGAAGGTGCTGCCGAGCGAGATCGGCGTGAAGTCCTTCACCGTGTCGTAGCCGAGATTCGAATACAGCCACGGGTGGATCACCATCGCGCCGCTGGGCGAGAAGATCAGCACGCTGCCGTCCGGCGGCGAGCGCTTGAGTTCGGCCAGCGCCAGCCGGCCGGCCGCGCCGGGCTTGTTGTCGACGATGACGTTCTGTCCGAGCGACACGCGCATCTTGTCGGCCAGGATCCGCGCGACCACGTCGGCCGACCCGCCCGGCGGGAAGCCGATCAGGATGCGCACCGTGCGCTCCTGCGCGAACGCCATCGGCGCGAGGGCCGTGGCGGTGATGACGGCAGCGGCCTGCGCTGCGAACTGGCGGCGTTGCATGGGGCGGTCTCCTCGGGGTGGTTGTTCTTCGGTGTGCTCTGTGCGTGTAGCCGTCAGCGCAGCGCGGCCAGCAGCGCCTCGTTCTGCGCCGGCAGGCCGACGCTCACGCGCAGCCATTGCGGCAGGCCATACGGGCCGAGCAGCGAGACCTCGATGCCGGCGGCCAGCAGGCGCGCGTGCACGGCCGGCGCGTCGCCGACCTGCACCATCACGAAGTTGCCCGACGACGGCACGTACGGCAGGCCCAGCGCACTGAAGCCCGCGGCAAGCTGCTCGCGCCCGGCGGTGTTGAGTTCGTAGGTGCGCGCCAGGAAGTCGGTGTCGCCCAGCGCCGCCACAGCCGCGGCCTGGGCCGGCGTCGTCACGTTGAAGCGCGGGCGGTGCGCGTTCAGGCGCGCCGTGAGCGCCGGCTGCGACACGCCGTAGCCGATGCGCAGCCCCGCCAGGCCGAAGGCCTTGGAAAAAGTGCGCGCCACGATCAGGTTGGGCAGACGGCGCACCCATTCGATGCTGTCGTAGCGCTGCGCGGGCGACAGGTACTCGGTGTAGGCCTCGTCGAGCAGCACCGTCACGTGCGCGGGCACCGATTGCAGAAACTCGCGCAGCGGCGCAGCATCGATGAAGGTGCCGGTCGGGTTGTTCGGGTTGGCCACGAAGACCAGCTTGGTGTCGTCGCCGATGGCGGCGCGCATCGCGTCCAGGTCGTGGCCGAAGTCGCGCGAGGGCACGACGGTGGCGCGCGCGTGGGCGTGCGCCGTGGCTGCCGCATAGACGATGAAGCCGTACTGCGAATAGACGACGTTCTCGCCCGGCTTGAGGCTGACCTGCGCTGCGAGCTCGAGGATCTCGCTCGACCCGCTGCCCAGCGTGAGCCACTCGGGCGGCACGTCGAGCCGCGCGGCCAGCGCCTGCTTGAGCGCGGTGCCGTTGCTGTCGGGGTAGTTGCCCGCACCTTCGAGGGCGGCGGCGGCGGCGCGGCGGGCCGACTCGGGCATGCCGAGCGGGTTTTCGTTGGAAGCCAGGAGGATCATTGCGGCGGTAGCTGATTATTTAAGAAGTTAAATATATACAGCTGCCACCGCCCCGGCCTCAGGGCCTACCCTTTGAAGCGGGACTTGGGTTTTGGTCGATTACCTTCATTTTTGTCACAGATAAATCTCACTTTCGGCTCTTACTGGCCCGCAAAGTATCGAATACAGTTCTCCCATGGCTTCACCTGGGGCAAGTGCGCCCCACTGCTGCGCCGCCCCCGATTTCCTGTTTTTTGCATTGCGTTCCCCAAGGAGAAACACATGACCGACCGCACCACCGCCCACCGACTCCAGGTCGCGACCGAACTGCACCGATTCGTCGAAGAGAAGGTCCTGCCCGCCAGCGGCGTGGCCAGCGACGTGTTCTGGAAGGGCTTCGACGCCATCGTCCATGACCTGGCGCCCAAGAACGTCGCCCTGCTCGCCGAGCGCGACCGCCTGCAGAGCGAACTCGACGCCTGGCACAAGAAGAACCCCGGCCCGATCGCCGACATGCCGGCCTACCGCGCCTTCCTGGAAAAGATCGGCTACCTGCTGCCGCAGCCCAAGGGCGTGAAGGCCACCACGGCCAACGTCGACTCCGAACTCGCGCTGCAGGCCGGCCCGCAGCTGGTGGTGCCGATCCTGAACGCGCGCTACGCCCTGAACGCCGCCAACGCGCGCTGGGGTTCGCTGTACGACGCGCTGTACGGCACCGACGCCATCCCCGAAACCGGCGGCGCCGAAAAGGGCAAGGGCTACAACCCCGTGCGCGGCGCCAAGGTCATCGAGTTCGCACGCAACGTGCTCGACCAGGCCGCCCCGCTGGCCAACGGCTCGCACAAGAACGCCACCGGCTACAGCGTGAAGGACGGCCAGCTGGTCGTCGCGCTGCAGGGCAGTACCACCGGCCTGGCCGATGCGTCGCAGTTCGTCGGCTACCAGGGCGACGCCGCCGCGCCGTCGTCGGTGCTGCTCAAGCACAACGGCATCCACCTGGACATCCGCATCGACCGCAGCACCGCCATCGGCAAGAGCGACGCGGCCGGCGTGAGCGACCTCGTGCTCGAAGCCGCGCTCTCCACCATCCTCGACCTGGAAGACTCGGTGGCCGTGGTCGACGCGGCCGACAAGGTCGTCGCGTACGCGAACTGGCTGGGCATCGTGCAGGGCACGCTCACCGAAGAAGTCGCCAAGGGCGGCAAGACCTTCACGCGCGGCCTGAACGCCGACCGCGAGTACACCGGCGCCAACGGCCAGCCGCTGAAGCTGCACGGCCGCTCGCTCATGTTCCTGCGCAACGTGGGCCACCTGATGACCAACCCGGCCATCCTGTACGAAGGCGGCAAGGAAATCCCCGAAGGCATCCTGGATGCCGTGGTCACCACCACCATCGCCATGATCGACGTCAAGCGCAAGGGCAACTCGCGCACCGGCAGCATCTACATCGTCAAGCCCAAGATGCACGGCCCGGCCGAAGTCGCTTTTGCGAGCGAGCTGTTCGGCCGCGTCGAGCAGCTGCTCGGCCTGCCCGCCAACACCGTCAAGCTCGGCATCATGGACGAGGAGCGCCGCACCAGCGTGAACCTGCAGGCCTGCATCGCCGAGGCCGCCGCGCGCGTGGCCTTCATCAACACCGGCTTCCTGGACCGCACCGGCGACGAGATGCACACCGCCATGCAGGGCGGCCCGATGATCCGCAAGGGCGACATGAAGTCCAGCGCCTGGATCGGCGCCTACGAAAAGAACAACGTGCTCGTCGGCCTGAACTGCGGCCTGCGCGGCAAGGCGCAGATCGGCAAGGGCATGTGGGCCATGCCCGACCTGATGGCCGCCATGCTCGAGCAGAAGATCGCCCACCCCAAGGCCGGCGCCAACACCGCCTGGGTGCCCTCGCCCACCGCCGCCACGCTGCACGCGCTGCACTACCACCAGGTCAGCGTGACCGCCGTGCAGCAAGAGCTCGAGAAGATCGACGCCGACGGCGAACGCGAAAACATCCTGAACGCGCTGCTGCAGGTGCCGATCGCTGCGCAGGCCAAGTGGACCGACGCCGAGAAGCAGCAGGAAATCGACAACAACGTGCAGGGCATCCTGGGCTACGTGGTGCGTTGGGTCGACCAGGGCGTGGGCTGCTCGAAGGTGCCCGACATCCACAACGTCGGCCTCATGGAAGACCGCGCCACGCTGCGCATCTCGAGCCAGCACATCGCCAACTGGCTGCTGCACGGCGTGGTCACCAAGGCGCAGGTCGACGAGGCCTTCCAGCGCATGGCCAAGGTGGTCGACGAGCAGAACGCCGGCGACGCGCTGTACCAGCCGATGGCCGGCCACTTCGACACCTCGGCCGCCTACAAGGCCGCGCAGGACCTCGTGTTCAAGGGCATCGAGCAGCCCAGCGGCTACACCGAGCCGCTGCTGCACGCCTGGCGCCTGAAGGTCAAGGCCGCGGCCTGACGCGCGCCTTGCGCAGTGCCGGCCACCGCCGGCGCTGACGCCTCGGAGACACGCAACGAACGGCGCCCTCGGGCGCCGTTCTGCATGGGGCGCGACATGCCGGTAGCATCGACGCCGCCCTCTTCTCTCTCCGGTCTCCGTCTCTCCCGATGAACAAGCACGCGGCCTCGCCGCCTCCGACCCACGGGTCGACCTCGGCCGCGGCCATGCTGGTCGCACTGGCCACCGCCTTCGCGCTGAGCCAGGCCTTTCGCACCGTCGGCGCCATGATGGCCACGCCGCTCACGCAGCACTTCGGCCTCACGCCGCAGGCGCTGGGCACCTGGGCCGGCACCTTCCATTTCACCTTCGGCATCATGCAGCTCGCGATGGGCGTGTCGATCGACCACTTCGGCGTGCGCCGCACCGTGCTCACCGCCTTTCCGCTCGCCATCGCGGGCGCCGCGCTGTGCACCGTGGCGCCGGGCTTCGGCGCGCTGCTGCTGGGGCAGGCGCTGATCGGCGTGGGCTGCGCGCCGGCCTTCCTGGCCTGCACCGTGTTCATCGCGCGGCACTTCGACGCCGCGCGCTTCACCGCCATGTCGGGGCTGGTGATGAGCCTCGCGGGCATGGGCATCCTGTTCACCGGCACGCCGCTGGCGCTGCTGATCGAAGCCGCCTCGTGGCGCGCCGGCTATGCCGCGCTGACCGCCTTCGCCGTGCTCTCGTGGATCGTCATCTTCTGGCGCGTGCACGAGCCCGCGCGCACGACGATCGCATCGGACGAGCCCGCACCCGAGCGCCAGTCGCTGCGCCAGGCCGTGCGCGACCTGCTGCCGTTGTTCGCCATGCCGCACACGCTCGGCCTGCTGTGCTTCGCCTGCGTGTCGTATGCCGCCTTCATCACGCTGCGCGGCCTTTGGCTCGGCCCCGTGCTGCACGACCGCCACGGCCTCTCGCTCGTGGCCAGCGGCAACGTCGCGCTGGTGATGACCGTCGCCGGCATGGCCAGCCCCATGCTGTTCGGCCGCCTCGACCCGGGCGGTGCGCGCCGCACGCGCTGGATGATGCGCTGCGCCTTCGCCGGCGCGGCGATGTTCGCCGCCATGGCCCTCACCCAATCGCGCGCCATCGACATCGGCCTGCCGATCGTCTACGGCATGCTCTCGGGCTACAGCGTGCTGCTGTACGCGTACACCAAGAACGCCTACCCGGCGGCCGTGACCGGTCGCGCGATGGCGCTGCTCAACATGGCGATGTTCCTCGGCGTCTCGCTGATGCAATGGACCACCGGCGTGGCCGCCTCCTGGGCCGTGGCCCAGGGCAGCGAGCCGTTTCGCGCGGTGTTCCTCACGGTGAGCGGGATGCTGGCGGCGGGGACGCTGGCGTTTTGGCTGCTGCCGCGGGCGAAGGTGCCAGTGCGTCCCACACCCTGATCACCGACACGCCGCCTCACGCCGCATCCCCCAACCGCGCCCGCACCTCGCGCCGGCTCAGCTGGCGCTTGGCAACGGCATAGACATCGTGACGCCCATACATGTCGAAGTGCGTAGGCAGGCCCGGCGCTGAACGTCGCGCCGCACCGCAGCGCGTGACCATGCAGCGGCGCAGCACGTCGTAGCACTTGGGTTCCTGCTGCGTCGCGCTTGCGCGCTCAGGAAACTTCGCCAGCACGACCTCGAACCAGCAGCCGTCGACGCAGTGCCACTGCGTGGTCTCGTCGATCACGTGGTAGACCGCGTAAGGCGTGTCGCCCCGCCGCGCGGCCCGGTCCACACGACGCGCCGCGCGCGCTTCGCGCAGACGCCGGTTCGGCAGCAGGATGCCGGTGACCGGATGCACGAACAGCTCGACGCCCGGCGCTTCGTGCAGCGGCACGCCGTCGCGGGTTCCCCAGCGGTGGGGCCGCACCCGCACCTCGCCGTCGCACAGCACCGCGTCGCGCGCCACGAAGTCGTCGACGTGCAAAAAGATGTGCGCCTGCACCGTGCTGCGGCGATCGATGCCGCTGCACAGCTCGGCGTACACCTTGTCCCATGGCCGATGCACCTGCTTGTGCAGCCAGCGCTTGAGCGGCTGGAGGTTTTCGCTCAGCCACTTCGGATGCTGCAGGCCGCGCTTCATGCCCAGGTGCGAACCGCGCTCGGGGCTATTGCGCCACGGGCGGCCATCGCCCTGCACGCGCCAGCCGCCGCGCGGACGCTCGACGATCACCTTGTCCATGTCGTCACGCATCGTCGGCCCTCCGCCCGAAGTCGCGCGCGGCCTTCTGCAGCGCCACCTTCTGCGCGCGCCGCTCGGCGCGGTGGGTGCGCAGGTGGCGGCCCGCGCCCTGGCTGGATTCGCGGCGCGCCATCGCGGCCACCACGGGATTGCGCGGTGCCGACGCCGGCACCGCAAAGTAGAACCGGCCCAGACGCTTGTCGTCGTCGCGGGCCTTTCGTTGAGCACTCATGTGCACACACTCCGAAAAAACAAAAAGGCCCCGGCGAATGCAGTTGCGCGCGGGGCCCTTGTCGATTCGGCCGCGGCGGATGCGAAGGTGCACATCCGGCCGGGGCGGTCGGTGTGCGTCAGGTGTTCAGTGAACGGTTCATTGAATGGTGTTCTCGCCCGGGAGGTTGATCGTCGCCGTGCGCGGTGTCTGGAAAAACGGTCGCTGAAAAAGGAAGGGCGGATTCTGGCGAGGGCCTTCGCCGTGCGCAAGCCCGGCGCGGCGCGCTGTGGCGCAAAGCTGACAGCACACGTCGGTTGAATCCGCTTCGCACATCGCGCCGTATGGCATCTCAAGCGCATCGCGCCTCCGAGCTGCTGGCGGTTTCCACAGAGCCTTTCCTTCCAGGAGACATCCATGAAAAAACTCGTGATCGCCCTCGGCGTGTCGGTCCTGCTCGGCGCGTGCGCCGGCAGTGGCATGAGCAACGCCAGCAGCAACAGTGCCGCCACCCCCATGGTCGGCGGCGCGCCGATGTACCCGACGAAGGACATCGTCGACAACGCGGTGAATTCGAAGGACCACACGACGCTGGTCGCCGCGGTGAAGGCGGCCGACCTCGTGACCACGCTCAAGAGTCCGGGCCCGTTCACGGTGTTCGCGCCCACCAACGCCTCGTTCGCGGCGCTGCCGGCCGGCACGGTCGACACGCTGCTCAAGCCCGAGAACAAGGCCACGCTCACCAAGGTGCTGACCTACCACGTGGTGCCCGGTCGCATGGACAGCGCGGCGCTGACGAGCGCGATCAACGCGGGCGGCGGCAAGGCGCTACTCAAGACCGCCAGCGGCGGCACGCTCACGGCGACGATGAGCGGCGGCACGGTGTGGGTGACCGACGCCAAGGGCGGCACGGCGGCGGTGACGATCGCCAATGTCTACCAGTCGAACGGCGTGATCCACGTCGTCAACAAGGTCCTGCTGCCGGGTTGATCGGCAGGCGGGCGGCGGCCCTTCGTCAGCTCCGCTGCGCGGCCTCCGCCTCGTCGCGCAGCCATTGCGCGAAGTCCTGCGCGTCGCGGTTGCCCGCGGCGCGCCGCGACATCTCGATGAAGTAGCCGCGGTGCGATGCCACGCCCTGGCCGAGCGGCGCCACGAGCCGGCCGTCGCGCACCAGTTCGCGCAGCAGCGGCAGGCGCCCGATGACCACGCCCTGCCCCGCCACCGCGGCGGCCACCGCATCGGCGTACTGCGAGAAGCGCAGCGTGCTCTTCATGCGCAGGTCTTCCAGCACCATCACCTTGAGCCACGGCTCCCAGTCGGCGGTCGGGGCTTCGCTGTGGTCCGGGTACTCGATGGTCAGCAGCGTGAGCTTGGAAAAATCGGACAGCTCGCGCAGCGACGCGGCCACCTGCGGCGCGCACAGCGGGATCACCGACTCCTCGAACAGCGCCGGGCCCACGCCGCGGCCGATGGGCACGAAGCGCACCGCAAGGTCGAGCCGGCTCACGTCCAGGTCGAGCACGTCGAGCGTGGCCGACACGCGCACGTCGACCTGCGGATGCGTGCTGGTGAAGCGCGCCAGTTTCGGAATGAGCCACAGCGACGCGAAGCCCGGTGTGGTGGTGATCGACACCTGCCGCGGCGCGGCGCTGGCGCGCACGCGCGCAGTGGCGTCGCGCAGGCGCTCCAGGCTGTCGGTGACAGCGCGCTGCAGCACGCCGCCGGCCTCGGTGAGCGCGAGCGCGCGGTGGCGGCGCTCGAACAGCAGCACGCCCAGGCTGGCTTCGAGCTGCTGGATCTGCCGGCTCACGGCCGACTGCGTGAGGTGCAGCTCGCCGGCCGCCAGCGTGAAGCTGAGCCGGCGCGCGGCGGCCTCGAAGCTGCGCAGCAGCTCGAGCGGCGGGAGCTCGCCGGCAGGGGTTTTCGCATTCTCTGGGGGCATACAACGAGTTCCGAATGACCGCGTGTAAGAGAGGGTTCGGCTCACTATATTCATTCGTATCACGAATGCAATGGAGGTTCCCATGAGCACCACCGACCGGTCCCCTTCCACCTTTTTCTCCTCGTCGAGCTCGCGCTTCCACGTGAGCCTGCCCAGCCGCGCCGTCTTCGCCGTGCCCGACGGCGCGGGCGTGGGCATCGAGTGCCGCAGCGGCGCCGTGTGGATCACGCTCGACCGCGACCCGCGCGACATCGTGCTCGGGCCGGGCGAGCGCTTCGAAAGCACCGAGCACCGGCGCGTGCTGGTGTCGGCGCTGGAGTCGTCGTGCATCTCGGTGTCGGACGCGCAGCCCGCCGCGCTGCCGAACCCGGCCTCGCGCGCACAGGCTCGCGTGCGGTCGCCTTGGCGACTGGCGCTGCACGGGTTGTCCCCGGCTTGACCGCGGGCGCCGTGGCATCGAACCTCGATGCCATGGACCGCCCCCGCAGGGAGCAGCACCGCGCGCCGCCGTGACGACAGGCGGCTTTTTGCTTTGGGCGTCCGTTTTCCTTCTTGGCCTTGAAAGGGACACGCCCATGACCACCACTTCCGGCGCAGTGCTCGCATGAATGCGCCGCAACAAACCCAACCCTGTATCCTGTGCGAGCAGGCCGATGGCATCGCCACGCTCACGCTGAACCTGCCGCACAAGCTGAACCCGATCGCGAAAGACCTGCAGGTCGAACTGCGCGACGCGCTCGAGCGCATCCGCGACGACCGCACGGTGCGCGCCGTGATCCTCACGGGCGCCGGCAAGGCCTTCTGCGTGGGTGCCGACCTGAGCGCGATGGCGCCGCCCGGCGAACCCGGCCAGACGCTCGGCGACCAGACCGCCGAGTGGATGCAGAAGCTCAGCAACCCGCTCATCGAGACGCTGCGCACGCTGCCGGTGCCGGTGGTGGCAGCAGTCAATGGCCCGGCGGCCGGTGCGGGCGTGGGCCTGGCGCTCGCGGCCGACGTGACCATCGCCGCGCGCAGCGCCTACTTCTACCTGCCCTTCCTGCCCAAGCTCGGCATCGTGCCGGACCTGGGCTGCACCTGGGCCATTCCACGCCGCGCCGGCCGTGCGCGCGCGATGGGCATGGCGCTGCTCGACGAGCGCCTGAGCGCCGGGCGCGCCGTGCAGTGGGGCCTGATCTGGGCCTGCGCCGACGACGAGCAGCTGATGGACGAAGCCCGCGCCATCGCGCAGCGCCTGGCGCGCCTGCCGGCGCATGCGGTGCTCGAAGCGCGCGAGGCCTTCGAGGCCTCGGAGCACCACACGCTGAAGGAACAGCTGTACTACGAGAGCGAGCGCCAGCGCGCGCTCATCGACCGCCCCAGCTTCCGTGAAGGCGTGAGCGCCTTCCTGCAGAAGCGTCCTCCTGTTTTCGAAACCCGCTGACGTCCCCATGACCATCGAACGCACCCTCTTCACCGCCGACCACGAGGCCTTCCGCGACAGCTTCCGCCGCTTCATGGACAAGGAGATCGCGCCCTTCCACGACGACTGGGAGGAGCAGGGCTACGTGGACCGCGCCGTCTGGTCCAAGGCCGGCGAGAACGGCTTCCTGTGCATGGCGCTGCCCGACACCTACGGCGGCGCGGGCGCCGACCTGCTCTATTCGGTGATCCAGTTCGAGGAGCTGTGGGCACGTGGCTTCACGGGCATCGGCTTCGGCCTGCACAACGAGATCGTGGCGCCGTACATCCTGCGCTACGGCACCGAGGCGCAGAAGCAGCACTATCTGCCCAAGCTCGCCAGTGGCGAGATGGTCGGTGCCATCGCCATGAGTGAGCCCGGCGCGGGCAGCGACCTGCAGGCCGTGAAGACCAGCGCCATCCGCCAGGCCGACGGCAGCTACCTGCTCAACGGCAGCAAGACCTTCATCACCAACGGCTGGCACGCCGACCTGGTGATCGTGGTCGCCAAGACCGACCCGGCCGCGGGCGCGAAGGGCACGAGCCTCTTTCTCGTCGAGCGCGGCATGCCGGGCTTCGAGAAGGGCAAGCGCCTGAAGAAGCTGGGCCTGAAGGCGCAGGACACGTCCGAGCTGTTCTTCAACGACGTGCGCCTGCCCGCCGAGGCGCTGCTGGGCGAGGTCAACCGCGGCTTCGTCTGCCTGATGGAGCAGTTGCCCTGGGAGCGGCTGCAGATCGCGATCAGCGCGGTGGCAGCGTCGCAAGCGGCCATCGACCACACCGTGGCCTACGTGAAGGAGCGCAAGGTGTTCGGCCAGCCCGTGGGCAACTACCAGAACACACGCTACACGCTGGCCGAGCTGCAGACCGAGGTGCAGGTGGCGCAGGTGTTCGTCGACAAGTGCATCGAGCTGCTCATGGCCGAGAAGCTCGACACCGCCACCGCGAGCATGGCCAAGTACTGGACCAGCGACTTGCAGTGCAAGGTGATGGACGAGTGCGTGCAGCTGCACGGCGGCTACGGCTTCATGTGGGAGTACCCGATCACCCGCGCCTACGCCGACGCGCGCGTGCAGCGCATCTACGGCGGCACCAACGAGATCATGAAAGAGGTGATCACGCGCGCGATGGGCCTCGGCGGGCGCTGAAGCGCCCCGCATTTGGCACCACTGGCGCCATGGAAAGGGCTGCGGGAGAATGCCGCGCATGCCCCTCCTCAACGCCTTCTACGCCCAGTCGGGCGGCGTCACCTCGGTCATCAACGCCTCGGCCTGCGGCGTGATCGAGACGGCGCGCCAGCACCCGGACCGCATCGGCACGCTCTATGCCGGGCGCAACGGCATCCTCGGCGCGCTCACCGAGGACCTGATCGACACCAGTGCCGAGCCGGCCGAGGCGATTGCGGCGCTGCGCAGCACGCCCTCGGGCGCGTTCGGCTCGTGCCGCTACAAGCTCAAGTCGCTCGAGAAGAACCGCCGCGAGTACGAGCGCCTGATCGAGGTGTTCAAGGCGCACGGGATCGGCTACTTCTTCTACAACGGCGGCGGCGACTCGGCCGACACCTGCTTCAAGGTGAGCCAGCTGTCGCAGTCGATGGGCTACCCGCTGCAGGCCATCCACGTGCCCAAGACCATCGACAACGACCTGCCGCTGACCGACTGCTGCCCGGGCTTCGGCTCGGTCGCGAAGTACGTGGCGGTGTCGACGCTCGAGGCCTCGTTCGACGTGCGCTCGATGGCCGCCACCTCCACCAAGGTGTTCGTGCTCGAGGTGATGGGCCGCCACGCCGGCTGGATCGCCGCGGCCGGCGGGCTGGTGGCCGACCATGGCATTCCGGTGGTGGTGCTGTTCCCCGAGATCGAGTTCGACGCGGCCCGCTTCCTGGCGCGCGTCGATGCCATGGTGCAGCAGCACGGCTACTGCTCGGTGGTGGTGTCCGAGGGCTGCCACCACCCCGACGGCACCTTCCTGGCCGAACAGGGCGCGCGCGATGCCTTCGGCCATGCGCAGCTCGGCGGCGCGGCGCCGGTGGTGGCGCAGATGGTGAAAGAGGCGCTGGGCCACAAGTTCCACTGGGCGGTGGCCGACTACCTGCAGCGCGCGGCGCGCCACATCGCCTCGGCCACCGACGTGAAGCAGGCCTACGAGCTGGGCCAGCGCGCGGTCGAGCTGGCGCTCGAAGGCCGCAATGCGGTGATGCCGACCATCGAGCGCACGAGCGACGTGCCCTATGCCTACACGCTGGGCGCGGCGCCGCTCGAAGCGGTGGCCAATGTCGAGAAGCCGATGCCGCGCGACTTCATCTCGGACGACGGCTACGGCATCACCGAGAAGTGCCGCCGCTACCTGCTGCCGCTGATCGCCGGCGAGGACTACCCCGCCTACCGCGACGGCCTGCCGGTGTACGCGACGCTGCGCAACGTGGCGGTGCCGAAGAAGCTGCCGGCCTTCGCGCTCGCATGACGGTGGTCATCGACACCGCGCGCTGTCCGCTGTGCGGCGAGGCGAACCGCTGCGCGATGGAGGTCGAGCGCGAGACCGGGCAGGCGCAGCCTCCCTGCTGGTGCATGGCCGCCGATTTCTCGCTGGCCCCGCTCGACACGCTGCCGCCGGCACTGCGCGGCCAGGCCTGCATCTGCGCGCGCTGCGCCGCAGGAAAGCCGCCGCTTCAGGACTGAGCGACGTCGCCCTGCGACTGGGACTGCCCCTGCGCAGGCTCGGCAGCTTCCGCCACATCCCCCGCCGTCACCATCGTCGGCGCCGTGCCGCTGCGCTGCGCGGTGACCACGCCGTGGATGAACTGCAGCTTGCCCACCGCCGCGCGCGGCAGCACGAAGGGGTAGTAGTCGGGCTGGCCCATGCTGCGCGACAGTTCGTTGAGCATGCTGGTCAGCAGCACCCAGCCATTGATGAAGTCCAGAAACTTCGCGGCATCGGGATGGTCGGGCTGCCACAGGTCGGCGGCGGTGAACAAATCGTTCTGCAGCTCCACGTTGCTCGCGTCGATGCCGAAGCTCATCGCCGTGTCGGCCGTGTCGGCCATGTGCAGGTAGTGGGCCCAGGTCTCGGCCCAGTCTTCCCACGGGTGCATGCTCGCGTAGCTGCTGACGAAGCGCTGCGCCCAGTCGGGCGGCGGGCCCTGTTCGTAGTGCTGCTGCAGCGCGGCGCCGTAGTCGGCGCGCTCGTCGCCGAAGAGCACGCGGAAGTCGTCGATCCAGCGCGTGGGCAGCACCAGCAGGTCCCAGTAGTAGTGGCCGATCTCGTGGCGGAAGTGCCCCAGCAGCGTGCGGTAGGGCTCGTGCATCTCGGCGCGGATGCGCTCGCGCACGGCGTCTTCGGCCTCCTCGGCGTTGAGCGTGATCAGCCCGTGCTCGTGGCCCGTCATCACGTGCGGGGCGCCCGGCATGTTGCTGAGGAAATCGAAGGCCAGCCCGTGCACCGGGTCGGCATGGCGGCTCACCACCGGCAGGCCGAGCGCGAGCAGCTGAGAGATCAGGCGGCGCTTGGGCATCTCGAGCTTGCGCCAGAGTTCGCCGTTGGCCTCCACCGACAGGTCGGGGATGGTGCGCGTGACGCTGCAGGCCAGGCAGTAGCCGGGCGCCAGGCCCTGCGTGTCGGCCGGAATGGTCTCGCCCTCGCGCGGCTGCGCCACCATCCAGTTGCAGGCGGCCGGCGTCATGAGGTTGGCGCAGCGGCGGTAGGTGGCGCCGTGCGGATCGCCGAAAACGGTGAAGGTGTCGGGCAGCGCGCCCTCGCCTTCGGCCGGCGCCAGCGGCACCACGCCGAGCCGGTCGATCACGTAGCCCAGCGGCGTGTGGCAGGCCAGGCACTCGCTGTTGCGCAGGAACACGGGGCGCCCGCACTGGCAGCGGTAGGCGCGGCTGACGGTGGGCGCGGCGAGTTCGGCCGCGAGCGTGGGGACGGCGTCGGGCGCGGCAGGGTCGTGGACCGAGTCGGGGGTCGATGGATGCATGGCTTGTTCTTTGGAGACTTGACGCACAGGGGACAGCCGCCGCATTGTGCGACCGGCCCGCGCGCGGTCGACGCCGCAAACACCGATATGCTTGTAGGACGACGGACCCGCGACCGTCCCTGCGCCGCCCCATGACCTCCCCCCCAACACCCGACACGCCGCCCTCCATGGGCGCCCTGCGCGCCCGCTACGGCGAGCGCTACCGCTGGTACCTGCTGCTGTCGGTCATGGTGGGGACGATGGCGTCCATCATGTCCTCGACCATCGTCAACGTGGCGATCCCCGACATGAGCCACCACTTCGCGCTGGGCCAGGAACGCGCGCAGTGGGTGAGCTCGGGCTTCATGGTGGCCATGACGGTGTCGATGCTCACCACGCCCTGGCTGCTGTCGCGTTACGGCTACCGGCGCACCTACGTGGGCACCATGCTCCTGCTGCTGGCCGGCGGCATCGTCGGCGGGCTGGCCAACCACTACCCGCTGGTGCTGCTGGCGCGCGTGGCCGAGGGGCTGGCGGCAGGCGTGGTGCAGCCCATTCCGGCCATCATCATCCTGCGCGCCTTCGAGCCGCACGAGCAGGGCCGCGCCAGCGGCATCTTCGGCATGGGCGTGGTGCTGGCGCCGGCCATCGGGCCGAGCATCGGCGGCGTGCTGGTCGACCTGTTCGGCTGGCGCTCGATCTTCTTCATGGTGGTGCCCTTCTGCCTGGCCTCGATCTGGCTGGCCTACAAGTTCGTGCCCAAGACCGCGCCCGGCGGCGTGGCCGCGACGCGCGGCAGCGGGCTCGATGCGCGCGGGCTGGCGCTGGGCACCGTGGGCACGCTGTGCCTGCTGAACGGGCTGGTCGAGCTGCGCGGCGATTCGCCGCTGCAGGCCGCGTTGCTGCTGGCCGGCGCGCTCGTCGCCTTTGCCGCCTTCGTGTGGTGGCAGCACCGGCTCATGGCCTCGGGCGGCGCGCCGCTCATGAACCTCGCGCTCTTTCGCTACCGCCAGTTCGCCATGGGCAGCCTGGTCGCCTTCATCTACGGCACCGCGCTGTTCGGATCGACCTACCTGCTGCCCGTGTACATGCAGGTGGGGCTGCACCTGTCGGCCTCGCACGTGGGCACCACCCTGCTGCCGGCCGGCATCGTGCTGGCCTTCACCATCGCGGGCGTGGGCCGGCTGGCCGACAAGCAACCGACCTGGCTCCTGGTGAGCATCGGCCTGGCGCTGCTGGCGGTGTCGTTCGCGCTCATGGCCGTGCTGCGGCTGGACAGCCCGCTGTGGCTGCTGGTGGTGTTCGCGATCGTCGGGCGCATCGGGCTGGGCTTCATCCTGCCCTCGCTCAACCTCGGGTCGATGCGCCCGCTGGCCAAGCCGCTCATCCCGCAGGGCGCGAGCGCGATCAGCTTCGTGCGCATGCTCGGCGGCGCCGTGGGCGTGAGCCTGTGCGCCATCATTCTCGAATGGCGCCTGGCCGCGCACGGCGACTCGCTCGCCAACCCGGTGAGCACGCCCGCGCGGCTGGCCGCCTTCGACGAGGTGTTCCTGATGCTGGCCGGCCTGTGCGCGCTGGCCGTCTGCGCGGCCTGGCAGTTGCGCGAGCCGCCCGGCGAGGACACGGCGCAACACAGGGGGTAAACCCCGGCGGCGCGGGGACTCGCTTTCGCTTTCAATTGTTATCAGTTGTATCTAAAAGCGGAATCGGTTCCATGCATCGCAGACGTTTTCTCGCCGCCTCGGCCGCGGCGACGGCCGGACTCGGCCCCCTCCTTTCCTTGCCTTCCACCGCCCTGGCCGCCGAGAACGGCGTCAGCGACGGCGAGATCGTCCTCGGCCACACCGGCATCCTGAGCGGCCCGCTGGGCGTGCCGATCAAGGTCGTGATGGCCGGCGCCGGGCTGGCCTTCGACGCGGTCAATGCGCAGGGCGGGCTTGCGGGACGCAAGCTCAAGCTGATCTCGCTCGACGACGAACTCAAGCCCGAGAAGGCCGTCGCCAACTACGAGAAGCTGCTCGCCGAGCACCGCGCCTTCGCCTTCTTCGGCTGCGTGGGCTCGGGCACCACGGCCGCCGCGGCCAAGGTGCTGGGCCAGAGCGGCGCGCCGATGGTGGGCGGTTATGCCGTGTCGGACTCGGCGCGCGAGAAGGTCGCCGGCGCGGGTTATTTCGTGCGCGCCACCTTCGCGCGCGAGGCGCAAGCGCTGGTGCAGCACCTGAGCACCATCGGCGTCTCGCGCATCGCCGTGGCCTACCTGGACAACCCCGGCGGTGCCGAAGTGGCGCGGCTGGTCGAGGCGGCGCTCGACACGCTCAAGCTCAAACCCGTGGCGGCGGTGCCCGTCAAAGGCGACGGCACGACCAACGAGGCCGCGGGCAAGGCGCTGGCCGACAGCCAGGCGCAGGCCGTGCTCATGTACCTGGGCGGCGGCATCGGCGGCGAGGTCATGAAGAGCGCCTGGGCCGCCGGCGGTCGCCAGATGTTCTACGGCATGTCGATCGTGCCGGGCGACGTCACCGCCAAGCTCGTGGGCGACAAGACCAGCGGCCTGGCCATCTCGCAGATCGTGCCCTACCCCTGGAGCGAGGTCGACGCCACCGCGCGCGAGTTCCGCCAGCTGGCCGAGCGCGCCAAGGTCGACATCGGCTACCTCAGCTACGAGGGCTATGTGAACGCGCTCGTGATGATCGAGGCCCTGCGCCGCACCGGCCGCGACCTCACGCGCGCGAAGCTGCACGCCACGCTGAAGGCGATGAAGCTGCGCATCGGCAACATGGAGATCGACTTCACGGGTGCGAGCAACACAGGCTCGCGCTTCATCGAGATGGTGCGGGTGACGAAGGAAGGGCGCTTCCTGCGCTAGAGACAGAGAGGCCGGCGTCGCTCACAGCCCCAGCTGCGTGAGCGCCCAGGCCACCGTGCCCAGCTGCATCACGTTGAGCACCATGCCCGCGATATGGAGCTTGCGGAACTGCACGATCGACGTGTCCGTGGCCGGGATCGTGTGGCGCAGCAGGTCCATGCGCGGAATGATGAGCCAGCGGCGCAGCGCGAACGCCAGGCCGGCGATGAGAGCCATGCCGACCGCGAAGAAAGGCTTGCCGCACCACGCGTAGCTGAGCGCCGCCGCGCTCGCGGTGAGCACCACGGCCACGTAGTACACGTTGAACAGGCCGCGGATGAAGCGCGAATCCAGCGGGGTGTCGTGCGAGAGCACGAGCAAGGGCAGCGAGCCCATCATGAAGAACCCCATCCAGACCAGCAGGATGACGGTCGCCATGAGCGCAACGACGATGGGAAGCATCTTTGAAAACCCTCCGCGGCGCGCAAGCATACGCCCGGGCGGGCGTGGCGTCTCTCGGCGCTTACACGGCGCGTGCGGCGGCCGGCACCCGCGCCCCGCCATCGGCCACCAGCGCCGCGCCGGTCACGAACGAGGCTTCGTCGCTGGCTAGGAACAGGCACACGGCGGCCATCTCCTCGGGCGAGGCCATGCGGCCGAGCGCGATGCGCGCCACCGTCTGCGCGCGCGCGGCGTCCTCGCCGATGCCGCGTTCGGCGGCCAGGTCGCGCATCTCCTGGCGGCTCATGGGCGTGTCGACCCAGCCGGGGCACAGGGCGTTCACGCGCACGCCGTGCGGGCCGTAGACCTGCGCGGCCGAGCGGGTGAGCGCGACCACGCCGGCCTTGCTCGACGCATAGCTCGCCATGCCGGCGCCCGCGTTGAACGCCGCGACCGAGGCGATGTTGACGATGGCGCCGCCGCCCTGCGCCACCATGCCGGGCAGCACGGCGCGCTGGCAGCGCATGGTGCCGCCGAGGTTGACCTCGTGCAGCCGCTGCCAGTCGCCGTCGTCGATGTCGGCCGCGTCGTCGTTGCGCACGATGCCCGCGCAGTTCACCAGCACGTCGATGCGCCCGAATGCGGCCTGCACCGCGGCGACGGTGGCGCGCACGGCCGCGTCGTCGGTCACGTCGCAATCGAAGGCCGGGCCCTCGCCTACCGGCTGCGGACGCGGCCAGCCGGCCACGGCGCCGCGCGCGCCCTCGGCCGCGAAGCGCGCGGCCACGGCGGCGCCGATGCCGGTCGCTGCGCCGACGACGAGGCAGGCCTTGCCATGCAGGCGCGCGGTCATTCCGATGCCTCCGCGAAGAACGGGCTTTCAGGCAGCGTCGAGCCGCCATCGACCACGATCGTCTGCCCCGTGATGTAGCGCGCCGCCGGGCTCGCCAGGAAGCGCATCGCGTAGGCGATGTCTTCGGGCCGACCCAGTTCACCGGCCGGGATGTGGCGCGCGATGCGCGCGGCCTTGGCCGGGTCGGACAGCAGCGAGCCGCCCTGCTTGGCGATGTAGCCCGGCTCCACGCCGTTCACGGTGATGCCCTCGCGCGCGTACTCCAGCGCTGCGGTGCGGATGAAGCCGTTCACGCCGGCCTTGCTGGCCGCGTAGTGCGCGCTGCCCGGCATGGCCACGCGCGGGCCGGTCACCGACGAGGTGACGAGCAGCCGCCCGCCGCCGCGCGCGCGCAAGTGCGGCACAGCGGCCTGCGTGAGCCAGAAGCAGGCCTTGAGGTTGACGGCCAGCGTGTGCTCCAGCTGCTCGTCGGTCATCGCGTCGATGGCGGCCCACGGGTTGACGGCCGCGTTGTGGACCACGATGTCGAGCGCGCCGAACACGCGCACGGCCTCGGCCACCGCGCGCTCGGCTTCGTCGCGCCGGCCGATGTCGCAGGCCAGCGCCTGCGCCGCGAAGCCACGCGCACACAGTTCCGCCGCCACCGCCTCGCCCGCGCTGCCGGTGCGGTTGGCGATGAGCACCGAGGCACCGGCTTCGGCGAACACCTGCGCGATGGCCGCGCCGATGCCGCGCCCGCCGCCGGTGATCAGTGCGACCTTGCCCTGCAGGCCGAAGAGATCGGGCGTGCTCATCCCTTGCACTCCCGCACGAACTCGGCGAAGGCCGCGTTGTGCTCGTCCACCTCGCGTTCGGTGGTGCCGGGGCAGCACAGCATCATGTTGTGGAAGGGCGTGATGAGCACGCCGCGGTTCATCATGTACAGGTGCAGCAGCGCTTCGAGCTCGCCGTCGCGCGTGCGGCGCACGTCGCTCGCGTTGCGCGGCGCGTCGGCGCAAAAGAGCGTCTCCACGCGCGCGCCGACCTGCGTCGCATGCCACGGCAATCCCGCCGCGGCGATGCTGGCGTTGACACCTTCGGCCAGGCGCTGCGCGAGCACCAGCATGCGATCGAAGGCCTCGGGCGTGAGCACCTGCGAGAGCACCGCGCGCATCACGGCCACGGTGAGCGCGTTGCCCGCGAGCGTGCCGCCGAAGCCGGCGTGCGCCGACTGGCGCTTGGTCGGGTGCAGCTTGGGCAGCACCTGCCAGACGCGCTCGGCGGTCTCGGCGCTCAGCCCGAAGGCGGCGGCGGGAATGCCGCCGGCGATGGCCTTGCCGATCACGAACATGTCGGGATCGAGCCCGTGCTGTCGCGTGTAGCCGCCGGGGCCACTCGAGATGGTGTGCGTCTCGTCGATGACCAGCAGCGTGCCGGTCTCGCGCGTGAGGCGGCGCAGCGCGTCGTGAAAGCCGGGCGCGGGCGCGATCATTCCGTAGTTGGTCATGGCCGGCTCGGCCAGCACGCAGGCCACGTCGCCGGCGCGCAGCGCGCGCTCCAGCGCAGGCACGTCGTTGAACTCGACCACGGCCGACAGCTGGTCGTGCGGAAAGCCGTTGGGGTGGATGTCGTTGCGCATCGCGACGGCGCCGTCGCGCAGCTCCACATGCGCCTCTTCCACCGAGCCGTGGTAGCAGCCCGAGAACACCAGCACGCGCGGCCGGCCCGTGACCATGCGCGCCAGGCGGATGCAGGCGCGGTTGGCGTCCGAGGCCGAGGTCGTGAGGTTCCAGTACGGCAGGCCGAAGCGGCGCGACAGCTCTTCGCCGACCCAGGCCGCATCGTCGGTCGGCAGCATCAGCGAGCTGCCCACGCGCGCCTGCCGCGCCAGCGCCTCGACCACCGCCGGGTGGCCGTGGCCGCACATGCCGCCGGTGTCGCCCAGGCAGAAGTCGGCGTAGCCGTTGCCGTCCACGTCGACAAAACGCGCGCCGTAGGGCAGCTGCGCGTCCTGCACGTACAGCGGCCAGCCGCCGATCCAGCGGCGCATCCAGTGCGAGGGTGCGCCGTACAGCCAGGCCTGCTGGCCCTGCGCGAAGCGTTCGCCGCTGCGCGCGTGGGTGCGTGCGTAGCGGTCTTGTTCGGCCTGCATCAGGGCCTGCACGCGCTCGCGCGGCACGGTGGGTTCGAAGGTCGGGGTCATCGGGAACTCGGTCAGGAAGAAAGAGAGGAAGAAACGCCCAGCATCGAGAGCGCCTGCGCGTAGCTCGCACCCGGATGCATCACGTCGAAGTGCACGGTGCGCAGGCCCACGCGCTGCGCGCCGGCGATGTTGCGCAGCTGGTCGTCGACGAACACGCAGGCGTCGGCGGGCAGGCCGAGCTGGTCCAGGCACTGCTGGTAGGCGCGCGCATCGGGCTTGAGGATGCCGGTGTGCGTGGCATCGACCACCACGTCGAAGGCGCTCATGAAGGGCAGGCGCTGGCGAAAGCCCGCGCCGTAGAACAGGTCGAGCTCGTTCGACAGGATGGCGAGCCGGCAGCCGGCGCGCCGCGCCGCCTCGATGGCCGCGAGCGCTTCGGGGCGGATCGCGGCCTCGGGGTCGGCGCCGCGCGCGCGCTGCACGAAGGTCTCCATGCGGTCCCAGCGTTCGCCGACCAGCGCGCCCACTTCGCGCGTGCGCGCCATCCAGTAGTCGCGCTCCGAGAGCTTGTCGGCCTGCATGTCGCGCCACAGCGGATCGCTCGCGAGGTCGAAGGGGCCGCGCCACGTGAGCGTGCCGCGCGGCAGCGACAGCGCTTCTTCGGTGAGTGCGTGGGTCTCGAACAGCGTGCGGCTGATGACGCCGCCGAAGTCGAGCACGAGGGCTTGCGTGTCGTGAATCATGCGCGGCTCCCTGCGGGCACGGTGCCGTCGGCCACCCAGGCGTCGAACACGCGCAGTGCGGCGTCGCAGAACGCGCTGTCGTTGATGTGCGCGTCGAGCTCGACGAGCCGCGCCGGGTCCACGCTGCCGCGCAGTGCCTCGGTGAAGGCCGCGAGGCCTTCGGGGTCGTGCAGCGGCTCGCCCGGACGGTCCCAGCCTTCGATGCCTTGCAGCGGCATCAGAAGGCAGGTGGCGCCCTCGGCGCGCGCGAGGCGGCGCGCGATCTCGGCGGCCACGCCGCGACGGAACGCGGGCGCGTTCAGCGCCGAGGCCAGCAGCCGGTTGTGGATGTGCGTGGGCCGGCCTTCCAGGCCTTCGGGCGTGGACTGCCAGGCCGGGTAGTCGAGCATGTCGATGGCGCCGGGCGCGACGATCTGCGGCGTGCCCGCGCGGCCGGCGCCGAGCAGGCGATCAGGCCCGGCCGTCACGCACGAGCCGCCGAGCTGGTTGGCCAGCTCCTGCAGGCTGAAGTCCATCACCGCGCAGAAGCGGCCCTCGGCGGCCAGTGCCTCGAAGGCGCGCCCGCCCATGCCGGTGGTGTGGAACACGGCGACTTCGTAGCCGCGCGCCTCGAGCGCGGGCTTGAGCGTCTTCATGTAGGTGAGCGCGCTGGAGCCCAGCGAGGTCATGCCCACCAGCGGCTTCTGGAAGGCCGGCACGCAGGCCTGGCGGCAGGCGCCGAGCACCGCGCCGGCCGCCTGGCTCAATGCCGAGCGGCACAGGCTGTTGAGGCCGTAGAGCCCGCCGGCCCACAGCACCATGATGAGGTCGGGCGGAATGCGCTCGGGCGGCAGCAGGTGCGAGTAGGCGATGGTCGACACCAGCACCTTCGGCACGCCCAGCGGCAGCGCCTGCGCCACGTCGAGCGCGAGGTCGGTGCCCATGGTGCCGCCGAGCGCGAGCAGGCCGTCGATGCGGCCCTCGGCCTGCCAGCGCGCGGCGAGTTTCGCGGCGCCACGCGCCATCAATGTCATGGCGCTGTTCTCGTCGCCGCTTTGCGCCACCTCGGCCACGGTCTTGCCGGCGGCCGCGGCCACCTCGGTGTTGGGAATGTCGGGCGTGAAGGGCGCGCCGTCGAGCACGCCCACGTCCATCACGACGACACGGCCGCCGCCGGCCTCGATGCACTCGCGCATGAACAGCAGCTCGGCGCTCTTGGTGTCGGCGGTGCCGATCAGCAGGATCGTGGGCGATGCACTCACAGCGTCGCTTCCACGTCGGCGAACGCACCTTCGAGCGCATCGACCATGAAGTCCACCTCCTCGCGCGTGATGACCAGCGGCGGCGAGAGGATGAGGTTCGGCCCCGAGATGCGCACCATCAGCCCGCGCTGGTAGGCCGCCTGCGCCACCTTCGCGGCGATCGGGTTGCCGCGCGGCAGCGTGGTGCGCGTGGCCTTGTCGGCCACCATCTCGATGCCCAGCATGAGGCCCATGCCGCGCACGTCGCCGACGAAGCTGAACTTGTCGACGAAGGGCCGCACGCGCGCCTGGAAATGCGCGCCCACGCGCGCCGCGTTGCCCGGCACGTCGAGCGCCTCGATCTGGTCCAGCGTGGCGAGTGCGGCGGCTGCCGCCACCGGGTGCGCGCTGTAGGTGTAACCGTGGCCTACCGCGGCCTGGCCCGTGGGGTCGTTGAGGAAGACCTCGGCCACCTTGTTGCCGATGGCGGTGGCGCCCAGCGGCACGTAGCCCGACGAGATGCCCTTGGCCAGGCACCACAGGTCGGCCTTCACGTTCCACAGCCGCGTGCCGAACATCGCGCCGCCGCGGCCGAAGCCGGTGACGACCTCGTCGGCGATGAGTAGCACGCCGTACTTGTCGCAGATTTCGCGCACGCGCGGCCAGTAGTTGGGCGGCGGCACGATCACGCCGCCCGCGCCCTGGATCGGCTCGGCGATGAAGGCGGCCACGGTGTCGGGGCCCTGGAACTGGATCTCACGCTCCAGCTGCGTGGCGCAGATCTCGCCGAGTTCTTCCGGGTCCTGCGTGTAGGGGTTGCGGTACAGCCACGGCGTGTCGACGTGGAAGCAGCCGGGCAGCAGCGGCTCGTAGGCGCGGCGGAAGTTCAGGTTGCCGTTCACGCTCATGCCGCCGAAGTGCACGCCGTGGTAGCCCTGGCGCAGCGCAATGAACTTGAAGCGGTCGGCCTGGCCCTTGAGCTTCCAGTACTGGCGCGCGAGCTTGAGCGCGCCTTCCACCGCGTCGGAGCCGCCGTTGCTGAAGAACACAGCGGCCACGCCGTCGGGTTCCATGGTCTTGACCAGGCGCGCCGACAGCTCGATGGCGCGCGGGTGCGTGGTGCCGCGAAACACGTTGTAGAAGGGCAGCTCGTCGAGCTGCGCGACGATGGCGTCGCGCACCGGCTGGTTGCTGTGGCCCAGGTTCGCGGCCCACAGGCCGCCGACGCCATCGAGCATCTTGTGGCCGTCGACGTCCCAGATCCAGCAGCCCTGGCCGCGCGCAATGATGTCGGGCCTGGTCTTGAGCATGGCCTGCGGATGCGCCATGGGGTGCCACAGGTACTGGGCGTTGTCTTGCTTGAGCGCCGCCACGGCGGCGGCTTCTTTCGTTGTCATGCAGGTCTCCGGAAGTGTTCGATGCGCGTGCTCAGGACGGCACGCCGACGGTGAGGGTCTTGACCTCGGTGTAGTGCAGCAGGCCCTCGGCGCCCATCTCCTGGCCGATGCCGCTTTCCTTCCAGCCGCCGAAGGGCATCTCGGGCTGCGAGACGCCGAAGTGGTTGATGCCGACCATGCCGGCCTCGAGCGCGTCGCCCAGGCGGTGCGCGGTGTGCAGGTCGCGCGTGAAGGCGTAGGCGCCCAGGCCGTAGGGCAAGGCATTGGCCTGCGCGATGGCTTCGTCCAGCGTGTCGTAGGGCTGCAGCACGGCGATGGGGCCGAAGGGCTCCTGGCGCATCACGCGGCTGTCGGCCGGTGCGTTGGCGATCACGGTGGGCTCGAAGAAGAAGCCGGCGCGCTGCACGCGGTGGCCGCCGCACAGCAGCTGCGCGCCGCGCTCCACGGCGTCGTCGACGAAGCGCTGCATGTCCTCGATGCGGCGCGCGTGCGCGAGCGGGCCCATCTGCGTGGCGGGGTCGGTGCCGTCGCCCAGGCGCAGTGCGCGCGCGGCCTGCACGAAGGCCTCGCTCCATTCGCCGAAGCGGGCGCGCGGCACATAGAAGCGGATCGGCGACGCGCACACCTGGCCCGCGTTGCGGAACTTGGCGGCCAGCGACTGCTTGAGCGCGAAGGGAAAGTCGGCGTCGTCGCAGACGATCACCGGCGCGTGGCCGCCGAGTTCGCCGGTGAAGCGCTTCACATGCCGCGCCGCCTGCTCGCCCAGCAGCTTGCCCACGGCCACCGAACCGGTGAACGACACCTTGGCGATGGCCGGATGGTCGATGAGGAAGGACGACACCTCGGCCGGGTCGCCGCACACCATGTTGAGTGCATCGGGCGGCACGCCCGCGTCGAGAAAGGCGCGCACCAGCAGCATGCAGGTGCCCGGCGTTTCTTCCGCCGGCTTGATGACCACGCTGCAGCCCGCGGCCAGTGCGCTCGCGAGCTTGCGCGCCGGCAGGTTGGCCGGAAAGTTCCACGGCGTGAAGGCCGCCACCGGCCCCACCGGCTGGCGCATCACCGACTGCGAGAGGATGCCCTCGACGCGCGGCGGCACGAGACGGCCGTACAGGCGCTTGGCCTCCTCGGCCTGGAAGTCGATGATGTCGGCCGACAGCGTGACCTCGCGCAGCGACTCGGCCAGCGGCTTGCCTTGCTCGAGGGTGAGCACGTGCGCGATGGCCTTGGCTTGCTCGCGGATGTGTTGCGCGGCAGTGCGCAGGATGTTGCAGCGCTCGAGCGCGCTCTTGCTGCGCCACTGCACGAAGCCGCGACGCGCGGACGCGGCCGCTTCGGCGAGTTCGTCGCGGCCGGCCAGCGGCAGCTGCGCGATGGTGGCTTCGGTGGCGGGATTGACGACCGCGCGGCGGCCGCCGGCGGTCTGCGTGCGCCATTGGCCGGCGATGTGCAGTGCGAGTTCAGGGTAGTCCATGCCCTGCACGATAGGGAGCGAGCCCCTTGCCGCGTTATCGAAAACTGGCAAACCTCGCGCGGCCTCGTGCGTGATGCGCAAGGGGCTTCCTATACTGTCCGCGCCGATCTTCTTTCACGACGCCTCCACGCCACGACCTCACCGTGCCCCGTTCACGCACCCCTTCCCGGCCCAGCGCCAAGCCCCTGCCCAAGGCACGCAGCAGCGCTGCGAGCGCCCCGGCCTTCGACCTCGAGACCTTCCTGCCCTTTCAACTCTCGGTGGTCGCCAACCGCGTGAGCCAGACGGTGGGCCAGTCGATCGCGAGCCGCTTCTCGCTGCAGATTCCGGAGTGGCGCATCGTCGTGGTGCTGGGCAAGTACGGTGCGCTGTCGGCGCTCGAAATTGCACAGAAGACGAGCATGGACAAGGCCCGCGTGAGCCGTGCGCAGCACCGGCTGGTGGACCTGGGCCTGGCCAACATGCACCCCTCGGCCGACGACCGCCGCAAGGTCATCGTGTCGCTCGAGGAAGAAGGCCTGGCGCTGTACCGCGACATGGTGCCGCTGGCGCACGACACCGCGCAGCGCCTGTTCTCGCAGCTCACGGCGGACGAGCGCCAGGTGCTGCAGACCATCGTGCAGAAGCTGTTCGACAGCACCACCGGCTTCGAGCCCAGCGGCGAGCTCGAATAGGGCGCGATCGGGTGGCTTAGGGGTTTGCCCTGTCACTTTAAGATCGTTGTCAACGAAACAATCTGGTCTGGAGATTGCTTCCGGCACGGGTCTTCGCACCCCTGCCACCGCTTCGCCGGACCGCCATGACCAGCCAGACCGCCTCCGTTCTTCCTGCCCCCGCCGTCGCGACGCGCTGGACCTTGTCCACGCACGACATCGACGCCTACGCCAGCGGCCAGAACGGCTGGCACCTGGCGTGCGACATGCTCTCGGGCGGCAGCTTCGCCGGCTTTCTCGACCACGTGCAACTGCCCGGCCTGCGGCTGGTGCGCGAGACCACCAACCGCGCGCTGCGCCAGCACGGCGAAATGAACCCCGACTGCTGCGGCTTCGCCCTCACCTGCCGCCAGGACGGTGAGGCGCGCTTCTCGGGCCAGCGGCTGGACACCGAATCGGTGATGGTCGGGCGCTGCGACGAGCTCGACCTGTGCAGCCCGCCGGGCTTCGAGCTGACGGGCATCGTGGTCGACAACGCGCTGCTGCAGTCGCTCACCGAGCGCCTGAACGACCGCGCGCCGCCGGCCTGGCTCGAACGGCGCGTGGTGCTGCACTTCGACGACCCCACCATGCAGTCGCTGCGCGGCACCTTGCGCGGCGCCTTCAGCGCGCTCGACGCGATGCCCGGCCTGCTCGACGACCCCGTCGCCACGGTGCAGCTGCGCGACGACGTGCTGCTGGCGTGGCTCAACGCCTTGCCCGAAGACGTCGACCTGCGCGAGCTGCGTTCCACCGAGGCGCACCGCCGCGTGGTGCGCCGCGCCTGCGAGCTGATGATGTCGCGACCCGACGAGCCGCTGTCGATGCTGCAGGTGTGCAGCCGCATCGGCGCGAGCCAGCGCAAGCTGAACTACTGCTTCCAGGAAACGCTGGGCCTGAGCCCCGCGCGCTACCTGCGGGCGCTGCGCCTGAACGGCGTGCGCCGCGCACTCAAGCGGCCCGAGTCGCGTTCGGTGCAGGACATCGCGGCGCACTGGGGCTTCTGGCACCTGAGCCAGTTCGCGACGGACTACCGGCGCCAGTTCGGCGAGCTGCCCTCGCAGACGCTGCGCGGCGCGGCGCTCACGAGGCACTGATCCGGTGCACGGGCCGAGGGGAATCCCTCGGTTTTCGGGGCGCCAGTTTTGCCGTTTTTTGATACCTGCTTGCGGAGGCGGTCGCTATCGTTGACCGCCATATGTCCGCCACGCTGCCACCCCTTCCCAGCGCCCGTTCGCTCGCCGCCGCCCTGCAACGCCGCGAGCTCTCGTGCCGCGACCTGATGCAGACCTGCCTCGCGCGCATCGAGCGCTTCAACCCGCAGGTCAACGCGCTGGTCTCGCTGCAACCGCCCGAGGAGATGCTGCGCCAGGCCGATGCCTGCGATGCACAGTTGGCGCGCGGCGACGCGGTGGGCCGGCTGCACGGCTTCCCGATGGCGCCGAAGGATTTCGTCGCCACCGCCGGGCTGCCCACCACGATGGGCAGCCCGGTGTTCGCCAAGCAGGCCACGCCGCACGACGCGATCATGGTCGAGAGGCTGCGCCGCGCCGGTGCCCTGTTCGTGGGCCGCAGCAACACACCCGAGTTCGGCCTGGGCTCGCACACCTACAACACGGTGTTCGGCACCACGCGCAACGCCTGGAACCTCGACCACGCGGCCGGCGGCAGCAGCGGCGGCGCGGCGGTGGCGCTCGCGCTGCACATGCTGCCGGTGGCCGACGGCAGCGACATGATGGGCTCGCTGCGCAACCCCGCGGCCTGGAACCATGTCTACGGCCTGCGCCCGTCGCTGGGCCGCGTGCCCACCGGGCCGGGGCCGGAGCTGTTCTTCCAGCAGCTGGGCTGCGAAGGGCCGATGGGCCGCACGCCCGAGGACGTGGCCTGGCTGCTGTCGGTGCAGGCGGGCTACGACGCGCGCTCGCCGCTGAGCCTGGCCGGCGACGGCGAGGCCTTCGCGCAACCGCTCGATGCGGAACTGCGCGGCCAGCGCATCGCGTGGCTCGGCGACCTCGGCGGCCACCTGCCGATGGACCCGGGCGTGATGGCGCTGTGCGAATCGGCGCTGCGGCATTTCGACACGCTGGGCTGCAGCGTCGCGCCCGCCGTGCCCGCCTTCGACTTCAACGCGCTGTGGACGGCCTGGCTGCGCCTGCGCGGCTTCATCGTGGCCGGCGCGCTGCGCGGGCTGCACGCCGATCCGGCCACGCGCGCGCAGCTCAAGCCCGAGGCCTGCTGGGAGATCGAACAGGGCGAGCGCCTGAGCGCCGCCGCGCTGCATGAGGCGGCCGTCACGCGCACGCAGTGGCATGCCGCGCTGCTGCAGCTCTTCGAACGCTTCGACTTCCTGGTGCTGCCGGCCGCGCAGGTGTTCCCGCTGCCGGTCGACACGCACTGGCCGCGCGAAGTCGGCGGCCGCGCCATGGACACCTACCACCGCTGGATGGAAGTGACCATCGGCCCCTCGCTCGCCGGCCTGCCCGCGATGGCGATCCCGGCCGGCTTCTCGCAGGCCGAGGGCACGCGCGGCCTGCCGATGGGCCTGCAGCTCATCGGCCGCCCCGGCGCCGACCTCGACGTGCTGCGCATGGCGCACGGCTGGCACCAGGCCGTGCCCTTCGCGAACGTGCCATCGCCGCTGCTGCAGTAGCAAGCCCCCCCTGTTTCCCGTACTCCGACACATCTCACACAACCCGAGGAGAGAACCCATGCGCAGACGTTCGCTGATTGCTGCCGGCCTGGCCGCCGGCCTGTCCCCCTTCGCCCTGCCCGCCCTGGCGCAGGGCCTGGGGGGCAAGACCCTGAACCTGATCGTGCCCTACCCCGCGGGCGGCGGCTCCGACATCAACGCGCGCCTGGCCGCGCCCGAGCTGTCGCGGCTGCTGGGCCAGCCGGCCATCGTCGACAACGTGCCCGGCGCCAGCGGCTCGCTCGGCGTGATGAAGGCGGCCAACGCGCCGGCCGACGGCTCGGCCCTGCTCGTGGGTTCGCCGATGGAGCTGATGCTCACGCCGCTCACGCTCAGCAGCGCGCGCTACAAGGCCGAGGACTTCCGCCCCATTGGCGTGATGGCCGTCACCTCGATGGTGCTGCTGGCGCGCAAGGACCTGGGCGTGGGCAGCGTCGACGAACTCATCGCGCTGCTGCGCCGCCCCGACACGAAAGAGCTGAGCTACGGCAGCATCGGCCCCGGCTCGCTGTACCACCTGCTGGGCGAACGCTTCATGCAGCAGACGGGCACCAAGATGCTGCACGTGCCCTACAAGGGCTTCGCGCCGCTGGTGAACGACCTGCTGGGCGGACAGATCGACCTGGTGTTTGCGCCGCTGGCCGGCAACGTGCCCGACCTGCTGGACGCCGGCAAGGTCAAGGCACTGGGCATCGCGGCCTCGGCGCCGCACGAGCGCTTCACGGCCATTCCGCTGATCCGCAACAGCAAGGGCCTGGACGACTTCGTCTACAGCCTGTGGGCGGGCATCCAGGTGTCGCACCGCGTGCCCGAGGAAGCGCAGCAGCGGCTGCACACGGCCTTCAACCAGATGATGCTCAAGCCCGAACTGCGCCGCGCGCTGGAACTCGGCGGCAGCAAGGTGGCGCCCGAACAGACGCTGGCCGAGCTGCGCCGCGGCTACCAGGCCGACATGGAGCGCTACCGCGCCATCGCCAAGTCGGTCAACCTGCGGCCCGAATGACATCCGCGGGCACGGGCCCGCGTTTTGCCAGTTTTCGATAACGCCGCGGCGGCGCGCAGAGAGAGGATGCGGACCTGTCCATCCTTCATCCGCCAAGGAGAACCTCCATGTCCGCCGACACGCCCGCCGCTCTCTCCGCCGACCTTTTCCCCGTAGCCTCCGGCGCCCTCACGCGCCGCCAACTCGTCATCGGCGGCGGCGCGGCCGCGCTGGCCGGCGTGCCTGCGCTGGCGCATGCGCAATCGAAGACCATCAAGATCGGCTACCTCACCACGCTGTCGGGCGTTCGCGCCAACTTCGGCGAGGCCGATCCCTGGAGCCTGGAGCGCGTGCGCGCCGCGCTGAAAGACGGCCTGACCATCGGCGGCACGACCTACAAGGTGGAGATCGTGGTGCGCGACACGCAGTCCGACGCCAACCGCGGCGCCACCATGTCCAGCGAACTGCTGCTGCGCGAGAAGGTCGACCTGCTGCTGGTGCAGGACAGCGACGCCGCATTGGCCGCCGGCCAGCTGTGCGACGTCAACGGCGTGCCGATGGTGTCGACCATGGGGCCGTGGCAGGCCATCACCTTCGGGCGCGGCTCCACGCCGCAAAAAGGTTTTCCGTTCTCCTTCCATTTCTTCTGGGGCGCCGACGACGTGCTGAAGAACTTCTTCGGCATGTGGGAGCCGCTGAAGGTGGAGCGCACGCTGGGCACGCTGTACATCGACAACGGCCCGGGCCACGCCTTCGCCGATCCGGCCACGGGCATCCCGGGCGGCGCCAAGCAGCGCGGCTACAAGGAGACCAACGGCGGCTTCTTCAAGATCGCGACCGACGACTTCAGCAACCAGGTCTCCAGCTTCAAGGCGGCGCGCGCGAACATCGTCTCGGGCTTTGCCTACGCCAACCACTTCGCCACCTTCTGGAAGCAGGCGCAGCAGGCGGGCTACCGGCCCGAGGTGGTGACGATGGCCGCGTCGTTCCTGTTCCCCAGCGCGGTGGAGTCGCTGGGCGCGGCGGGCAACGGCATGTCGACCGAGGTCTGGTGGACGCCCAACTTCCCGTTCAAGTCCTCGCTCACGGGCCAGAGCGCCAAGGCGCTGGCGGCCGACTGGGAGGCCACCACCGGCAAGCAGTGGACGCAGCCCATCGGCTACGGCCACGCGCTGTTCGAGGTCGGCATTGCGGCGCTGAAGAACGCCACGAACCCGAAGGACAAGAAGGCCGTGCGCGACGCGCTGGCCAACCTGCAGCTCGATTCGGTGGTGGGGCGCATCGACTTCAAGGGCAGCCCGATCAAGAGCGTGGCCGTCACGCCGATGGTGGCGGGCCAGTGGCGCAAGACCAAGGCGGGCAGCAAGTTCCCGTACGAACTGGTCATCACGCACAACAGCACGGCCAAGCAGATTCCGGTGGAAGACGAGCTCAAGCTGCTGTCGCAGCTGAAAGCTGCATGAGCGATTGCCTCGTCATCGACGGCCTGTGCAAGCGCTACGGCGAGATCGTCGTGGCCGACCAGGTGGCGCTCTCGCTGGCACGCGGCGAGTGCCTGGGCGTGGTCGGGCCGAACGGCGCGGGCAAGAGCTCGCTGTTCAACCTGATCACCGGCGTGGCCGTGCCCGATGCCGGCAGCATCCGCCTCGAAGGCCGCGAGCTGGTCGGGCTGCGCGCCGATGCGCGGGCGCGGCTGGGCGTGGCGCGCGCCTTCCAGATCCCGCAGCCCTTCGCGCATTTGAGCGCCTACGAGAACGCACTGGCCGCCGCCACCTTCGCCGCGCGGCTGCCGCGCGCACAGGCCGCGCGCCAGGCCTGGGCCGTGCTGGAACGCACCGGGCTGGCCGACCGCGCCGACGTGCCGGCCGGCCGCCTGCCGCTGCTGGACCGCAAGCGCCTCGAGCTGGCCAAGGGCCTGGCGGCGCGGCCGCACCTGCTGCTGCTCGACGAGATCGCCGGCGGTCTCACCGAGGCCGAGGTGCAGGTGCTGGTGGCGCTGGTGCTCGAACTGAAGCAGGACGTGGCGATGGTCTGGATCGAACACATCGCGCAAGCGCTGATGGCCGTGGCCGACCGCATCATGGTGCTGAACTTCGGCCGCAAGCTGCTGGAAGACACACCCGCCGCCGCCATGGCCAGCCGCGAGGTGCGCGAGGTCTACATGGGCGTGGGCGATGAAGACAGCTTGCAGGAGAGCACCCATGCCGCTGCTTGAAGTGCGCGAGCTGTGCAGCCACTACGGCGACCTGCAGGCGCTGTTCGACCTGTCGCTCGACGTGGCGGAAGGCGAAGCCACCGCGCTCATCGGCGCCAACGGCGCGGGCAAGTCGACGCTGATCCGCGCCATTGCCGGGCTGGGCTCGCGCAGCCGGGGCGGCATCCGCTTCGACAGCCAGGCGATCGAGGCCGAGCCGGCCGAGCGCATCGCACGGCGCGGCATCGCGCTGGTGCCCGAGGGACGGATGCTGTTTCCTTCGCTCACCGTGGAAGAGAACCTGCGCATGGGCGCGCTGTGCGGCCGTACCGGCCACTGGACGCTGCCCACCGTGTACGCGCTGTTCCCCATCCTGCAGGAGTTCCGCCACCGGCCGGCCACGCAGCTGTCGGGCGGGCAGCAGCAGATGGTGAGCATCGGCCGCGCGCTCATGGCCAACCCGCGCCTGATGCTGTGCGACGAAATTTCGCTGGGCCTGGCGCCGGTCGTCATCGAGCAGATCTACCGCGCCTTCGGCGACATCCGCGCGCAGGGCACGGCGCTGCTCGTGGTGGAGCAGGACGTGACGCGCGCCTGCCGCATCGCGCAGCGCGTGTACTGCCTGCTCAAGGGCCGCGTCACGCTGGCGGGCCGCGCGAGCGACTTCAGCGCGGCGCAGATCGCCAACGCCTACTTCGGACACTGAACACCTCCCCACCATGGCCTGGCTCGAAACCCTCATCAACGGCGTGCTGCTCGGCGGCCTCTATGCGCTCTTCGGCCTCGGGCTGGCGCTGGTCTTCGGCGTGATGCGCATGGTCAACCTCGCGCACGGCGAGTTCGTCGTGCTGGCGGCGTACTTCGCAGTCTTCCTGGCCACGCAGTTTCCCGGCGTGTCGCCGCTGTTCTTCATCGCGCCGGTGGCGCTGGCGGCCTTCGGCATGGGCTACCTGCTGCAGCGGCTGCTGCTGAACCGCGCAGTGGCCACCGACGATCCGCTCACGCCGGTGCTGGTCACCTTCGGCATCGCGGTGGTGCTGCGCAACCTGATGGTCGAGCTGTTCGGCGCCGACCCGCGCGCGCTGGACGGCGGCGCGCTGGCCACGGCGGGCTTCGAGATCGGCGGGCTGCGCATCGGCTGGTACCCGGTGCTGGTGCTGGTGCTCGCGGTGCTGGCCTTCGGCGCGCTGCAGTGGCTGCTGCAGCACTCGCGCTTCGGGCTGGTGGTGCGCGCCACCTCGGACCACCGCGAGATCGTGCGCACGATGGGCGTGCGCCCGCGCCATGTGTACGCGGTGGTGATGGGGCTGTCGCTGGCCTTCGCGTCGGTGGCGGGGCTGCTGCTGGCGCTGCGCACCTCGTTCACGCCGTTCTCGGGCGTGGAGCGGCTCTTGGGCGCGTTCGAGGTCGTGATCATCGGCGGCCTGGGCTCGTTCCGCTGGGCGCTGGTCGGCGGCATCGCGCTGGGCGTGGCGCAGCTCGTGGGCCAGCGGCTCGATTCCAACGCGGGCGCGCTGTACGCCCACCTGCTGTTCTTCGCGGTCCTGATGGTGCGCCCCAACGGCATCGCTGGCGCACGTACCTGAGATGACTTCGATGCGTCCTCCGTCCCTCGCCCCCTGGATCGGCTTCGCCGCCGCGGCCCTTGCCATCGCCTTCGCGCCCACCGTGGCCGACGGCGGCCTGCTGCGCCTGCTCAGCGAGGTGCTGATCACGCTGGCCATGGCCCAGATGTGGAACCTGCTGGCCGGCTACACCGGGCTGGTGTCGATGGGCCACCAGGCCTTTGCCGGCATCGGCGCCTACCTGCTGTTCGTGGCCTCCGACCGGCTGGGCATCTCGCCCTACTGGATGGTGCCGGTGGCGGGCCTGGGCGGCGCGCTGCTGGCCGCCGTGGTGGCGCCGCTGATGTTCCGCCTGCGCGATGCCTACTTCTCGATCGGCATGTGGGTGCTGGCCGAGATCGTGCGCCTGCTGGTCGCCAAGTTCCCGCTGTTCGGCGGCGAGTCGGGCGTGCCGCTGCAGGCGGTGCGGCTGGTGGAGGCCGAGACCTTCCAGCAGAACGCGTTCTGGATCTCGGGCGCCATCGGCCTGGCGGCGGTGGCCGGCGTGTACCTGCTGATGCGCTCGCCCTTCGGCCTGGGGCTGATGGCGGTGCGCGACAACGAACTGGCCGCCACCAGCATCGGCGTGAATGTGTGGCGCAACCGCTTCATCGCCTTCGTGCTGTCGGGGCTGGGCTTCGGGCTGGCCGGCGGCGCGCACTTCATGGGCACGATGTTCGTCTCGCCCGACTCGGCCTTCGACATCAACTGGGTGGTGACGGCGATGTTCATCGTGATCATCGGCGGCATCGGCACCATCGAGGGGCCGCTGATCGGCACCGTCATCTACTTCGGGCTGCGCGAGCTGTTCAACACCTGGTTCGCGATGTCGGGCGGCTGGTACCTGATCGCGATGGGCTGCATCGCGATTGCGGTCATGCTGCTGGCACCGCGCGGCCTGTGGGGCCTGGCGCGCGAACGCTGGGGCTGGCGCGGCCTGAGCGTGCAGCGCCATCCGCCGCCGCGCGACGAGACGGCCCTTTCTTCTTCTCCCCTTCCTCCCTCCACGCAAGGACGCACCGCATGAAGACCACCGCCTTCTTTCACGACGAACGCACCTTCTGGCACGTGCCCGGCGGGCTGCATGCCCTGTTCCTGCCGGTGGGCGGCTGGGTGCAGCCCATGGCCGGCAGCGGCATGGCCGAGTCGCCCGATTCCAAGCGCCGCATCAAGTCGCTGATGGACGTGTCGGGCCTGAGCGCGCAACTCGACGTGCTGAGCGCGCCGATGGCCAGCGAAGAAGACCTGCAGCGCGTGCACCCGACCAGCTACCTGCAGAAGTTCAAGGCCGCCAGCGACGCCGGCGGCGGCGACCTGGGCGAGGTGGCGCCCTTCGGCCCGGGCAGCTACGAGATCGCGAAGCTCTCGACTGGCCTGGCCATTGCCGCGATGGACAGCGTGCTGCAGGGCCGCCACCGCAACGCCTTCGCGCTCACGCGCCCGCCGGGCCACCACTGCCTGCGCGAGCACAGCATGGGCTTTTGCCTGTTCAACAACATCGCAGTGGCCATCGAGACCATGAAGGCGCGCCACGGCCTGGGCCGCGTGGCCGTGATCGACTGGGACGTGCACCACGGCAACGGCACGCAGGAAATCTTCTACGACCGCCCCGACGTGCTCACGCTGTCGCTGCACCAGGAGAACTGCTTCCCGCCCGGCTACAGCGGCGCCGAAGACCGGGGCACGGGCGCGGGGCTGGGCTTCAACGTGAACATCCCGCTGCAGCCCGGCGGCGGGCACGCGGCCTACATGCACGCCTTCGAGCGCATCGTGACGCCGGTGATCGACCGCTACCGCCCCGAGCTGATCGTGGTGGCGAGCGGGCTGGACGCCAACGGCGTCGATCCGCTGGCGCGCATGCAGCTGCACCCCGAGTCGTTCCGCCAGATGATGCGGCGGGTCAACGCACTGGCCGCGAAGCACTGCGACGGGCGCGTGGTGGTGGTGCACGAAGGCGGCTACTCGGAAGCCTGCGTGCCCTTCTGCGGGCTGGCGGTGGTGGAAGAACTGTCGGGCCACCGCACCGAGGTGGTAGACCCGTTCAGCGACTTCTTCGGGCTGCAGCAGCCGTCGGCGCGCTTCGATGCGTTCCAGCGTGAATTGATTGGCGAGATGGCGGCGCTGCACGGGCTCTGAGGCGAGACGGGTCTTTCCATGGACTAAGCTCGTCGCTGCCGGCCCGTGGCCGCGCGTCCTGCTTCACCGTCCATGCCCCGTTTCATCTCCCGCCGCACCGTCGTCGTTCTCTCTGCCCTCGTCCTCGTCGCCCTGCTCGGCCTGTGGGGCGCGAGCCGCTTCAACGTCAACCCGACACATGCGCCCGGCGAGGTGATCGACCAGTTCGAGGGCGTGCCGGTGTACTTCAACGGCGCCATCAACCACGTCGACGGCCGCAGCGTGGCGCCCGACGGCTACAACATCGGCCTGCGCTGGCAGTGCGTGGAGTTCGTCAAGCGCTACTACTACGAGCGGCACCAGCACCGCATGCCCGAGGCGCGCGGCCATGCCAAGGCCTTCTTCGACGCGGCCGTGGCCGACGGCGCGCTGAACACGGCGCGCAACCTGGTGCAGCACCGCAACGGCGGCGCGGTGGCGCCGGCGGTGGGCGACATCGTGGTGTTCGCGCCGTGGCTCTTCAATCCCTACGGGCACGTGGCGATCGTGTCGCGCGTGGACGCCGACGCGGTCGAGATCGTGCAGCAGAACCCGGGGCCCTTCGGCACCTCGCGCGAGCGCCTGCCGCTGGTACTCGCTGAAGGGCGCACGCATCTGGGCACCGAACGCGTGCTCGGGTGGCTGCGGCTGCCCGCCTCCTCCTCCAAATCCTGAATCGCGGTCTAATCACAGCCATGTGCCAATTGCTAGGGATGAACTGCAACACGCCGACCGACGTGACCTTCAGCTTCACGGGGTTCGCGCAGCGCGGTGGCCGCACCGACCACCATGCCGACGGCTGGGGCATCGCGTTCTTCGAGGACCGCGGGCTGCGCCACTTCGTCGACCACCAGCCGGCCTGCGAGTCGCCGGTGGCCGAGCTGATCCGGCGCTACCCGATTCAAAGCCGCAACGTCATCGCGCACATCCGCAAGGCGACGCAGGGCGAGGTCAACCTGCAGAACTGCCACCCCTTCGTGCGCGAGCTGTGGGGCCGCTACTGGGTGTTCGCCCACAACGGCGACCTGAAGGACTTCCGCCCGCGCCTGCACGGCAACTTCCACCCGGTGGGCAACACCGACAGCGAGCACGCCTTCTGCTGGATCATGCAGGAGCTGGCCAAGTCGCACGCGGGCGTGCCCAGCGTCGAGGAGCTCACGCTCACGCTGCGCGAACTGGCACCGCAGCTGGCGGCGCACGGCACCTTCAACTTCATGCTGTCCAACGGGCAGGCGCTGTGGGCGCATGCCTCCACCCACCTCTGGTACGTGGAGCGCCGCCACCCCTTCGTGACGGCGCAGCTCTCGGACGAAGACCTGGAGATCGACTTCGCCCAACACACCACGCCCACCGACCGCGTGGCCGTGGTGGTGACGGCGCCGCTCACCACCAACGAGACCTGGACGCCCTTCGCCTCGGGCGAGTTGCATGTGTTCGTGGACGGCCAACGGATGCCGCGCTGAGGCCTGACATTCAGTCTTTTGGCTGACACTTTTTTGCAACAGCGCAAGAAAGTATCGATGAGCGAGTGCAAACAATGAACAATAACTGTTCTCATTTGCATCCGGTCGATCTTTCATGCCCGCTCCTCGCTTCTTCCTCCGGCCGACCGTGGCCGCCTCGCTGCTGGCCCTTCACGCCCTGACGGCCCTGGCGCAGACGCCGCCGGCCGAACCGGCGGCCCCCGCCAGCGGCACGCTGAGCACCGTCACCGTCGAAGCCAGCGCCGACGCCTCGGCCGAAGGCCTGACCAAGCCCTTCGCGGGCGGTCAGGTGGCGCGCGGCGGGCGCGTGGGCATCCTGGGCAACCAGGACATGATGGATTCGCCCTTCTCCAGCACCAGCTACACGCACGAGCTGATCCAGAACCAGCAGGCCAAGAGCGTGGCCGACGTGCTGCAGAACGACCCGTCGGTGCGCGTGGCGCGCGGCTTCGGCAACTTCCAGGAGTCGTACTTCATCCGCGGCTTCGTGGTGAATTCGGACGACATCGCCTACAACGGCCTGTACGGCCTGCTGCCGCGCCAGTACATCTCGTCGGAACTGTTCGAGCGCGTCGAGGTGCTGCGCGGCGCGAGCGCGTTCCTGAACGGCGCCACGCCCACGGGCGGCGGCATCGGCGGCAACATCAACCTGCTGCCCAAGCGCGCGCCGAACGAGCCGCTCACGCAGGTCACGCTGGGCACGGCCAGCGGCTCGCAGAGCTATGTGTCGACCGACATCGCGCGCCGCTTCGGCCCCGACCAGAGCCTGGGCGTGCGCCTGAACGCGGCCCACCGCGACGGCGGCACCGGCGTGAACGCCGAGCAGGTCAAGCTCGACGTGGCCTCGGTCGGCTTCGACTGGCGCAGCCGCAACGCGCGCATCTCGGCCGACATCGGCCACCAGGAACACCGCCTGACGCGCACGCGCCCGAACGTGACGCTCGGCGCCGGCGTGACGCGCGTGCCGTCGGCACCCGACAACCAGCTCAACTACGCACAGCCCTGGACCTACTCCAACGAGCGCGACACCTTCGGCTCGCTGCGCGGCGAGTACGACCTCACCGACAACGTGACGGCCTGGATCGCCGGCGGCGCGCGCAAGAGCCACGAGGGCAATGCGCTGGCCGGCCTCACGCTCACGAACAACCTGGGCATGGGCAACATGTCGCGCTTCGAGAACCAGCGCCAGGACAGCACCCGCACGGCCGAAGCCGGCGTGCGCGGCAAGTTCACGACCGGCCCGGTGAACCACACGGTGGTGGCCTCGTACTCGTACTACCAGCTGAAGGAGAAGAACGCCTACAAGTGGGACTTCTTCAACCCCCTGAAAACCAACCTGTACGCGCCCATCGGCTACCCGATCCCGGCCTACACGGCGAGCGCGTTCCGCGGCAACGACATGGACAACCCCGCGCTGCTGACGCAGACGCGCCTGAGCAGCCTGGCGATCGGCGACACGCTGTCCTTCCTGGGCGACCGCGCGCAGCTCACGCTCGGCGTGCGCCGCCAGAAGCTGGAAAGCACCGACTTCGCCTACGACACCGGCAAGCCCACCGCGTACGAGAAGAGCCGCACCAGCCCGATGGCCGGCTTCGTGTTCAAGCTGCAGCCGCAGGTGTCGCTGTATGCGAACTACATCGAGGGCCTGAGCAAGGGCGACACCGCGCCCACGGTGTCGACCGCCGGCGCCGTGCGCAACGCGGGCACGCAGCTCTCGCCCTATGTGTCGAAGCAGAAAGAGATCGGCATCAAGTTCGACGGCGGCCGCATCGGCGGCGGCCTGGCCTTCTTCACGACCGACAAGCCGCGCGCCCTCGTCAACAGCGCCGGCTACTACGTGGCCGAAGGCCGCGACCGCCACCAGGGCCTGGAGCTGACCGCCTTCGGCGAAGCGGCCAAGGGCGTGCGCCTGATGGGCGGCATCACCTTCCTGGACGCCAAGCAGCGCGCCACAGGCGACGCCACGACCGACGGCCGCCGCGTCATCGGCATCGCGAAGACACAGGGCACCCTCGGTGTGGAATGGGACGTGCCGGGCGTGCGCGGCCTGTCACTCGACGGCCGCGTGGTGGCCACGGGCCCGAGCTACGCGGACGCCGCCAACACGCTGCGCGTGCCCGGCTGGACGCGCTTCGATGTCGGCGCGCGCTACCTTACCGAGGTGGCCGGCAAGCTGGTGACGCTGCGCGCGCGCATCGACAACCTGACCAACCGCAACTACTGGGCCTCGGTGGGCGGCTATCCGAACAACGGCTACCTGGTGCTGGGTGCGCCGCGCACCTTCACGCTGTCGGCGTCGGTCGACTTCTGATCAGGCCGAGGCCAGGTGCGCCTCGAGCGCATCGATGAACATCTTCGGCACGTCGAAGCCGGTCTGCTCGGTGATCTCCTGAAAGCACGTGGGGCTGGTCACGTTGATCTCGGTGACCGCGTCGCCGATCACGTCGAGCCCGATCAGGAGCAGCCCGCGCGGCGCCAGCACCTTGCCGATGGCTTCGGCGATCTCGCGGTTGCGCGCCGTGAGCGGCTGGGCCACGCCCTTGCCGCCGGCCGCGAGGTTGCCGCGCACCTCGGTGCCCTGCGGAATGCGCGCCAGCACGAAGGGCGCCGGCTCGCCCGCGATGATCAGGATGCGCTTGTCGCCCTGCGTCACCTCGGGCACGAAGCGCTGCACCATGATGGTTTCGGCGCCGTCCTTGTTGAGCGTCTCGACGATGGAGCCGAGGTTCAGCGCGTCCTGCTTCACGCGGAAGATGCCCATGCCGCCCATGCCGTCGAGCGGCTTGAGGATGATGTCGCCGTGCTCCGCATGAAAGTCGCGCACGGCCTGCGCGCTGCGCGTGACCAGCGTGGGCGTGACGAACTGCGGAAACTCCATGATCGCGAGCTTCTCGGGGTGGTCGCGCAGCGCGCGCGGCGAGTTGACCACCTTCGCGCCCTCGCGCTCGGCCTGCTGCAGCAGGTGCGTCGAGTAGATGTACTCGGCGTCGAAGGGCGGATCCTTGCGCATGAGCACGGCGTCGAAGTCCTTCAACGCCTTCGATTCGACGATGTCGACGCGGTACCAGTCCTTCGGGTCGCCGGTCAGCGTGATCTGCTGCACCACCGCCGAGACGCGCCCGCCGGAGGTCCACTGGATGTCCTGCGGCAGGCAGGCCGCAATGCGGTGGCCGCGGCGCTGGGCCTCGCGCATCATCGAGAAGGTCGTGTCCTTGTAGATCTTGAAGTGATCGAGCGGGTCGGCGACGAAGAGGATGTTTTTCATCAGGCGTTCTTTCCGGCGCCGGGAGCGGCGGCTGTGGAGGGGGTTTCTGGCGGCATGTTGCCGGAAGCGGCGATGTCCTTGCCGGCGGGGGCCTTTTCAATGGGCAGCTGCACCCGTGCACGACCGAGCTGCTGCACCGCCAGCGCCACCGCGCCGGCCACCACGCCCCAGAAGGCGGAGCCGATGCCGGCCAGCGTCACGCCCGAGAGCGTGACCAGGAAGGTGATGAGCGCGGCCTCGCGGTGCGCCTCGTCGCGCACCGCCGCCGCCAGCCCGCCGCCGATGGTGCCCAGCAGCGCCAGCCCGGCGATGGCCGCGACCAGCTCTTTCGGAAAGGCCGTGAGCAGGCCCGTGACGGCCGCGCCGAACAGGCCGATCACCACGTAGATGGCGCCGCAGCTCACGGCCGCCGTGTAGCGCCGCGCTGGGTCTTCGTGCGCCTCGCGGCCCATGCACATGGCGGCCGTGATGGCGCTCAGGTTGAGCGCGAAGGCGCCGAAGGGCGCGAGCACCAGCGTGGCCAGGCCGCTGATGGTGATGAGCTTGCTGACCGGCAGGTCGCTGTAGCCGCTGGCACGGATCGCCGCCACGCCGGGCAGGTTCTGCGAGGCCATGGTCACGACGAACAGCGGCAGCGCCAGGCTCACGATGGCCTGCCAGGTGAAGACCGGCACCGTGAACACCGGCCAGGTGAGCGAGAAGTGCACGGCCGACCACGCCAGCTCGCCGCGCGCGGCCGTGAAGGCGATGGCCACCAGCAGCGTGAGCGGCACCGCGTAGCGCGGCAGCAGGCGCTTGCCCACGAGGTAGGTGGCGAGCATCAGCAGCACCAGCGGCAGCGCGGTCTGCGCCGCCGTGAAGGCCGAGATGCCGAAGCGCGCGAGCACGCCGGCCAGCAGCGCCGAGGCGATGGCCATCGGGATCTTGTTCATCACGCGCTCGAACCAGCCCGTGGCACCCGCGAGCACGATCAGCACCGCGCAGACGATGAAGGCGCCCACCGCCTCGCCCATGCCGTAACCCGTGCCGGCCACGGCCAGCACGGCCGCGCCGGGGGTGCTCCAGGCAATCATGACGGGCTTGCGCCACCACAGCGAAGGCAGTGCCGAGGCCAGCCCCATGCCGATGCCCAGCGCCCACATCCACGAGGCCGCCATCTCGGGCGTGGCGCCGAAGGCCTGGGCGGCCTGGAACACGATGGCCACCGAACTCGTGAAACCCACGAGCACGGCGACGAAGCCCGCGGTGAAGGCCGAAAGGCTCAGGTCCTTGAAGAATCGCATGCCGCGATTCTGCCGGGGCGCGCGGCCTGGCGCCGCGGGCCTCAGATCTCGATCTTCGAGCCGAGCTCGACCACGGCGTTGTTGGGCAGCCCGAGGAAGGCCGCCGCGCCGCTCGCGTTGTGGTGCATCTGCGCGAACAGCTTCTCGCGCCAGGGCGCCATGCCGCTGCCCAGCGTGGGGATCACGACGTCGCGCGAGAGGAAGTAGCTGGTCGTCATCGGCTCGAGCTGGCAGCCGCGCATGCGCGCGTTGTCGAGCGCGCGCGGCAGGTCGATGTCGTTCTTGAAGCCGTAGTGCACGATGACCTGCCAGCAGTGGTTGCCCAGCGCCTCGATCTCGATGCGCTTGTCCATCGGAATCCAGGGCACCTCGTGGTTGCGCACGGTGACGAACATGTTCTGCTCGTGCAGCACCTTGTTGTGCTTGAGGTTGTGCAGCAGCGCGTTGGGCACCACGCCCGGTTCGGCCGTGAGGAACACGGCCGTGCCGTCCACGCGCGCGGGCGGGCTCATGAACACCGAGCCGAGGAACGACTTCAGGTCGATCGCGTCGGCATGCTGCGCCTCGCCCATGAGGCGGCGGCCTTCCTTCCAGGTGACCATCAGCGTGAACACGGCGCCGCCGATCAGGAGCGGGAACCAGCCGCCTTCGAACAGCTTGAGCAGGTTCGAGGCGAAGAACAGGAAGTCGACCACGAAGAAGATCGCGGTCGAGGCGATGCACAGCGCCAGCGGCAGCTTCCACGCGTAGCGGATCACGAAGAAGGTCAGGATCGTGGTGATCAGCATGTCGGTGGTCACGGCGATGCCGTAGGCCGCCGCCAAGCTGCTCGAGGTGCGGAACATCACGACCGCCATCACGATGGCGACGAACAGGCCCCAGTTGACCAGCGGGATGTAGATCTGCCCCGCCGTGCGCACGCTGGTGTGCTCGATGTTCAGGCGCGGCAGGTAGCCCAGCTGGATCACCTGGCGCGTGACGCTGAAGGCGCCGGTGATGAGCGCCTGCGAGGCGATCACCGTCGAGAGCGTGGCCAACAGCACCAGCGGAATCAGCGCCCATTCAGGCGCCATCATGAAGAACGGGTTCTTCACGGCCTCGGGGTTCTCCAGGAGCAGCGCGCCCTGGCCCAGGTAGTTGAGCGTGAGCGCCGGCATGACGACCGAGAACCACGCGATGCGGATCGGCTTCTTGCCGAAGTGGCCCAGGTCGGCGTACAGCGCCTCGGCGCCGGTCACGCACAGCACCATGGCGCCCAGCAGGATGAAGCTGGTGCCCGGGTTGTCCCAGATGAACTTCAGCGCATACCAGGGATTTAGCGCCTTGATGATCTCGGGGTGGTGCGCGATCTGCCACACGCCCAGCACGGCGATGGCCGCGAACCAGGCCAGCGTGACGGGGCCGAAGAACTTGCCGATGCCCGCCGTGCCGCGCTTTTGCACCGCGAACAGGCAGAACAGCACGACCAGCGTGATCGGGATCACGTAGTGCTTGAAGTGCGGCGACACCACCTCCAGGCCCTCGACCGCCGAGAGCACCGAGATGGCCGGCGTGATCACGCCGTCGCCGTAGAACAGCGAGGTGCCGAAGATGCCGACGATCAGCAGCAGCTGGCGCAGCCTGGGCTTGTCGGCCACGGCCTGGGAGGCCAGTGCGAGCATCGCGACCAGGCCGCCCTCGCCTTCGTTGTCGGCGCGCAGCACGAGCACGACGTACTTGATGGAGACGATGACCGTGAGGGTCCAGAAGAACATCGACAGGATGCCGTAGACGTTCTCCACGGTGAACGGCACATGGCCGTGACCGAAGACTTCCTTGACCGCATAGAGAACGCTGGTGCCGATGTCGCCGTAGACGACGCCGATGGCGCCGACGATGAGGCCGGCAGAGATGTTTTTGGGGGCTGACACGGGGGTCGATGGGAAAAGGTTGGCTCGCAATGATCGACGCGTCAGTCACGCCGGGGTGCCGCGGCCGTGCCGCGCATCCCTCCGCCCTTTTGGTTCCGTTGCTGTGGGGCCGCTATTTTGCCGTTGCCCGCCGACGCCGCAACCCGCCCCCGCCGCTCATTCGTAGATTTCGGCGTCCGGATCGGTCGCTTCCATCTCGTAACTGGCCGCGACCATGGCCAGGCGCCCCACCACGCCATACATGTAAAAACGATTGGGGGCGCTGGCGCCGGGCTTGGCACCCGGCTGCGGCAGCTGCGCGCTTTCCGAGAAGGCCAGCGGCACGTAGCTGGCGCCCGGCTGCTTGAGGTTCTCGTCGGCGGCGCGCTCGGCGTGCACGCGGTAGAAACCGCCCACCACGTAGCGGTCCATCATGTAGACCACCGGCTCGGCCACGCCGTTGTGCACGCGCTCGTTGGTCAGCACGCCTTCCTGCACGATCAGCTCGGTGGGCTCGCGCAGGTCGCGCCCGGCGCTGGTCTTGGCGGGCGACGAGGTGGCGGTGCGCGACTTGCCGATCAGCGCCTCGACCTCCTTGGCGTCGCGCACGGTCACGACGCCGGGGCTGCCGCTGCCGCTGTGGCCGCCCTTGACGACCACGAAGGGCTTCTCGTTGATGCCGTATTCCTTGTACTTGCGGCGCACCTTGGTGAGCACCGCGTCGACATGGCTGGTGAGCACGTCGATGCCGCGGCCCTCGGCCACGTCGACGCCTTCGGCACGCGCGTAGATCGGGTTGATCAGCCAGGGGTCGATGCCCAGCAGCTTGCCGAAGCGCTTGCACAGCTCTTCGTAGCTGTGCAGGTGGTTGCTCTTGCGGCGCACCGACCAGCCCGCGTGCAGCGGCGGCAGCAGGTACTGCTCGTGCAGGTCTTCGAGGATGCCGGGCGTTCCTGCAGAAAGCTCGTTATTGAGCAAAATTGTGCAGGGATCGAAGTTCTTCAGGCCCAGGCGGCGCTTGGAACGCACCACCGGTTCGAGCGTCACGGTCTCGCCGTTGGGCAACTCGATCTTCTTGGGCGACTTGATGGCCGGATCAATGGAGCCGATGCGCACATTGAGGCCCGCCATGTGGAAGATACGCACCAATTGCGCGACGTTGGCGAGATAAAAGGTGTTTTTCGAGTGATTTTCAGGAATGACGAGCAGGTTGCGCGCCTCCGGACAGATCTTCTCGATGGCCGCCTGCGCGGCCTGCACCGCCAGCGGCAGCATTTCCTTGGTGAGGTTGTTCCAGCCACCGGGGAACAGGTTGGTGTCGACCGGGGCGAGCTTGAAGCCCGCGTTGCGGATGTCGACGGCGCTGTAGAACGGCGGCGTGTGCTCCATCCACTCGAGGCGGAACCAGCGCTCGATGGCGGGCATCGAGTCGAGCACCCGCTGCTCCAGTTCGTTGATCGGGCCGGTCAGGGCAGTGACGAGATGCGGAACCATGCAGCGGCCTTGTTGGTTTTGTGCTTAAAGGTGGAGTGGAATTGTAGGATTTGGGGATGGCGCGCCCGATGACAAGCAGTCAAAGAGAACAAAGCACCCCAATCCACAACACACGTTGCAAGAACACCGCGGCACGGGCCTCGCCGCGCCGCCGGCCCGATGGCCCCGGCCTTTCGGACCCCGATTAACCGCGGACTTCGCCCTGCCCCAGCACCACGTACTTGAGCGAGGTCAGGCCTTCGATGCCGACCGGGCCGCGCGCGTGGAACTTGTCGGTGCTGATGCCGATTTCGGCGCCCAGCCCGTACTCGAAACCGTCCGCGAAGCGCGTGCTCGCATTCACCATCACGCTGGCCGAATCGACCTCGCGCAGGAAGCGCTGGGCGTTGATGTGGTCGCGCGTGACGATGGCGTCGGTGTGGTGGCTCGAGTAGCGGTTGATGTGCGCAATGGCCTCGTCCAGCCCCGCCACCACCTTGATGCTGATGACGGCGGCCAGGTACTCCTCGGACCAATCGGACTCGACCGCATCGATCACCTTCGCCTGCGGATGGTGCGCCTCGCTGGCGCGCAGGATCGCGGCGGCGGCCGGGTCGCAGCGCATCTCGACGCCCTTGGCGGCGAAGATGGCGGCGATCTCGGGCAGGAAGTGGTCGGCCACCGAAGCCGCCACCAGCAGGCCTTCGGCGGCGTTGCAAGGGCTGTACTTCTGGGTCTTGGCGTTGTCGACGATGCGCAGCGCCATGTCGAACTCGGCCGTGTCGTCCACGTAGACGTGGCAGTTGCCGTCCAGGTGCTTGATGACCGGCACCTTGGCGTCGCGGCTGATGCGTTCGATCAGGCCCTTGCCGCCGCGCGGAATGATCACGTCGACGAACTCGGGCATGGCGATGAGCTGGCCCACGGCCTCGCGGTCGGTGGTCTGCACCAGCTGCACCGCATCGACCGGCAGGCCGGCTTCGGCCAGCGCCTCGGACACCAGCAGCGCCAGCGCCTTGTTCGACTCGATGGCCTCGGAGCCGCCGCGCAGGATGGCGGCGTTGCCGCTCTTGATCGCCAGGCTCGCGGCCTCGATGGTCACGTTGGGGCGGCTCTCGTAGATCATGCCGAAGACGCCGATCGGCACGCGCATCTGGCCCACGCGGATGCCGCTGGGCTGCTGCTTCATGCCGATGATCTCGCCGATCACGTCGGCCATGCCGGCCAGCTGCTCGCAGCCCTCGGCCACGGTCTCCAGGACCTTGGGCGTGAGCTTGAGCCGGTCGACCATCGGGGCCGACAGGCCGGCGGCCGTGGCGCGCTCCAGGTCCTTTTGGTTGGCGACGGCCAGCGCGGGGCCGGCTTCGCGCAGGCGCCGGGCCAGCGCTTTCAGTGCTCTGTTTTTGGTAGCTGCATCCGCACGGGCCATGAGGAATGCAGCGGCTTTGGCTTGCAGACCGAGGGTCTGCATGTGCTCGCTGACGTTGAACGCGTTCATGACCGGCATTTTCCCACGCGGACCTTCGGCCCGGCTGACGCGGGCCTTTTGATGGCGATCGACGGCGGGAGCGTCAGGCCCGGCGCGGCGCCGCGGCCGTGCTGCAGGCGCGGCACAGCATCAGCGCCAGCCGCTGCAGCGCCTGCCAGCCGCTGGCGGGCCAGTCGGGCTGCTTCAGGCCCTTGCAGATGCCGTCGACCAGGTGGGCCGCGCGCAGCAGCCGGGTCAGCATGCGGTCGTCCAGGCGCGGCAGCACGCGCTCGAAGGCGCGCTCGCGCGGGCCCCAGATGCGGTTCTCGCGCAGCGCCATCGGCAGCGGGCGGCCGGCGGCCATGGCGTCCTTCACGCGCTTGAGGGCGCGGATGTCCTCGGCGATCGTGTAGTGCACCAGCACCTCGGCCTCGCCCTCGGCCTGCAGGCCGTCGAGCATGCGCGCCACGCGCTGCGGGTTGCCGGCCAGCACGGCCTCGGAGAGCTTGAACACGTCGTAGCGCGCCACGTTGTTGACGGCGCCCTCGACCTGTTCCCAGCTCAGCTCGCCGGCCGGGTGCAGCAGCGCGAGCTTCTGGATTTCCTGGTGCGCGGCGAGCAGATTGCCTTCGACGCGGTCGGCAAAGAACTGCAGCGTGCGCTGGCCTTCGTCGCCGGGCATCACGCGCTGGTTCTGCAGCCCCAGGCGCTGGGCGATCCATTGCGGCAGCGCGGCGCGCTCGATCGGGTCGACCTGGATGCTCACGCCGTTGTTCTCCAGCGCCGAGAACCACGCGCCGGTGCGCGTGGCCTTGTCCAGGCGCGGCAGCATCACCAGCGTGAGCGTGCTGTCGTTGCCGGGCGCGCCCTCGGCCAGCTGCTGCAGGGCGACGCTGCCGTCCTTGCCGGGCTTGCCCGAGGGAATGCGGATCTCGACGATCTGCTTGTCGGCGAAGAGCGAGAGCGAGCCCCCGGCCGCGAGCACCGCGCTCCAGTCGAAGTGCGCGCCGGCCACGGTGTACGAGCTGCGCTCGGTGTGGCCCTGGGCGCGCGCGGCGGCGCGGATGGCGTCGGCCGCCTCCTGCGCGAGCAGCGGCTCGTCGCCGTGGATCGTGTAAAGCGGCTTCAGGCCCTTTTGCAGGTGGGCGCCGAGCTGGGCACTGGCAAGTTGCATTGAAAAAAGAACGGAAGCGACGCTTACAGGGACTGCACCGCCGCCAGCCGGCGCATCAGCTGCTGCGCGATGTCGGCCTGCATGTCGCGGAACAGCAGGTCGGCCTCGCCTTCCTTGGCCAGCGCGTTGGTTTCGTTGAAGCTCAGGTCGCGCGTCTGCGAAACCTCGGACGCGGGCAGCAATTCCTTGCCGCCCGGCGTGCGCAGGCTGAAGCGCACGCGCAGGCGCAGCTGCAGCTCGCGCAGCAGGCCGGCGGAGTTGGTCGAGATCACGAAGCGGTCGCGGTCCTCGCCCAGCACGACGAGCACGGCGTCGGCGGTGCTGGCCTCTTCCTTGGGCACCAGCGTCACGTTGCCGGCCGCGCGCAGCTCGCGCCGCAGCTGGTTGATGAGCGCCGTATTGCCTTCGAGCGACAGCGTCTTGAACGCGAAGTTCGGCGCCTTGCGCAGCGCGAAGCCGCAGCCGGACAGGGCCAGCGAAGCGCCTGCCACGCCGAGGCCCAGGAGAAAGCCGCGGCGCGGCTGCGAGGCATTGCGAATGTTCATGCGTCTGTCGTTTCCGTCGTTCTGCAGTGTCGGGTTCAGATGACCACGTTGACCAGGCGCCCGGGCACCACGATCACGCGCTTGGCCGGCGCGCCTTCGGCGAAGTTGACGAAGTCGTCGCAGGCGAGCGCCAGCCGCTCGATCTCGTCCTTCGAGGCACCGGCGGGCACCAGCAGCTTGCCGCGCAGCTTGCCGTTGACCTGCAGCATGAGCTCGACCTCGTCCTGCGCCAGCGCGGCCACGTCGACCACGGGCCAGGGCGCGTCGAGCAGGTCGCCCGATGCCTTGTCGTAGCCGAGTTGCTGCCACAGCTGGTGCGCGATGTGCGGCGTGGCCGGGTACAGGCAGCGCAGCAGGATGCCGAAGCCCTCGCGCGCGGCGGCCGCGTCGCCCGCGCTGCCGTCGGGCTTGAAGCCTTCGAGCGCGTTGAGCAGCTTCATCGCGCCCGACACCACCGTGTTGTATTGCATGCGCTGGTAGTCGTAGTCGATCTGGCGCAGCACAGTGTGCACCTCGCGGCGCAGCGCCTGGGCGGGCTTGCCGAAGCTCTGGCCGGCGAGCGCCACGGGCGCCACGTCGGCCTGGGCCACGCCGTAGTTCCACACGCGGCGCAGGAAGCGGTAGCTGCCTTCGACGGCCGCGTCGTTCCACTCGAGCGTGGCTTCGGGCGGCGCGGTGAACATGGTGTACAGGCGCGCGGTGTCGGCGCCGTACTTCTCGATCAGGTCCTGCGGGTCGACGCCGTTGCGTTCGCTCTTGCCCATCTTGCCCACGCCGCCGTACTCGACCTTGGTGCCGTCGGCCAGCGTGCCGCCGGTGATGCGACCCTGCGCGTCGAGCACCGCCGTGACTTCGAGGGGCGGGAAGTAGTCCTTGCCGCCCTTCTCGTTGCGCTTGTAGAAGATGTGGTTGAGCACCATGCCCTGCGTGAGCAGCTTGGCGAAGGGCTCGTCGGCCTTCACCAGGCCCAGGTCGCGCATGACCTTGGTCCAGAAGCGCGCGTACAGCAGGTGCAGGATCGCGTGCTCGATGCCGCCGATGTACTGGTCCATCGGCATCCAGTAGTCGGCGCCCTCGGCGACCATGGCCTTGTCGTTGGTCGGGTCGCAGTAGCGCATGAAGTACCACGACGAATCGACGAAGGTGTCCATCGTGTCGGTCTCGCGCCGCGCGGCCTTGCCGCACACCGGGCACACCACGCCGGCGTGGAAGCCTTCGTGCTTGGCCAGCGGGTTGCCCGAGCCGTCGGGCACGCAGTCGGTCGGCAGCACCACGGGCAGGTCTTTTTCGGGGACCGGCACCGCGCCGTGCTCTTCGCAATGGATGATCGGGATCGGCGTGCCCCAGTAGCGCTGGCGGCTCACGCCCCAGTCGCGCAGGCGCCACGTGGTCTGCAGCTCGCCCAGGTCCTTCTGGCCCAGCGCATGCGCCACGGCGGCCACGGCCTCCTTGTAGGTCATGCCGCTGAAGTTGTCGGAGTTGATGGTCACGCCGCGCTGCTTGTCGCCGTACCAGTCCTGCCACTTGTGATAGTCGAAGTGCGGCTCGTCGTCGACCAGCACGACCTGGATGATCTCGATGCCGTACTTGTTGGCGAAGGCGAAGTCGCGCTCGTCGTGCGCGGGCACGCCCATCACGGCGCCGTCGCCGTAGCCGATGAGCACGTAGTTGCCCACCCACACCGGCACCTGCTCCTCGGTGATCGGGTGCTTCACGGTCAGGCCCGTGGGCACGCCCTTCTTCTCTTGCGTGGCGAGCTCGGCCTCGGTCGTGCCGCCACCCTTGCATTCTTCGATGAAGGCCGCGACCTTGGGATCGAGCGTGGCGGCGTGCGCGGCCAGCGGGTGCTCGGGCGCGACGGCGCAGAAGGTAACGCCCATGATGGTGTCGGCACGCGTGGTGAACACGTACATGCGACCGTCCTGGATCAGCTTGCCGCTCGCGTCCCGGATGTCATGCGTGAACGCGAAACGCAGGCCTTCGCTCTTGCCGATCCAGTTTTCCTGCATCAGCTTGACGCGCTCGGGCCAGCCCGGCAGCTTGTGCTGGGTGTGCTCGAGCAGTTCTTCGGCGTAGTCGCTGATCTTCAGGTAGTAGCCGGGAATTTCGCGGCGCTCGACCGTGGCGCCGGTGCGCCAGCCCTTGCCGTCAATGACCTGTTCGTTGGCCAGCACGGTCTGGTCGACCGGGTCCCAGTTCACGACCTGGGTCTTGCGGTAGGCGATGCCCTTTTCGAGCATCTTCAGGAACAGCCACTGGTTCCACTTGTAGTAGCTCGGATCGCAGGTGGCGATCTCGCGGCTCCAGTCGATCGCCAGGCCCATGGCCTGGAGCTGGCCCTTCATGTAGGCGATGTTCTCGTAGGTCCACTTGGCCGGTGGCACGCCGTTCTTCAGCGCCGCGTTCTCGGCCGGCAGGCCGAAGGCGTCCCAGCCCATGGGCATCAGCACGTTGTAGCCGCTCATGCGCAGGTAGCGCGTGAGCATGTCGTTGATCGTGTAGTTGCGCACGTGGCCCATGTGCAGCTTGCCGCTGGGGTACGGCAGCATCGAGCAGGCGTAGTACTTCTTGCGGCTCGCGTCCTCGGTGACACGGTAGACATCGGCGGCGCGCCATTGCGCCTGGGCAGCGGACTCGACGTCGCTGGGTTTGTAGCTGGGGTTCATGACATCTCGGCAGGGCCCGGCTCGACGGCGGCCGGGAAGGCGGATTATCGCGCCGTGCGTGATCGTCCCCCGGGCCCCATGCCGGAATCAGGCCCTTTCCTGCGGCGGCGGGGCGGGCGTCCACTCGTCGCCGAACAGTTCCGGCTCGCTGTAGGCCTCCAGATTCGCCCAGTGGTGGGCCGCATCTTCCCGGTAGAACAGGCTGGCCAGCCCCGCCGCCAGGCGCCGCGCGCCGTCGCTGATGGCGGGAATGTCGCCCGACACCGTGCCGTGCGACAGCGCCGCCGGGTAGCAGAAGCAGTGGATGCGATCCAGCCCCGGGCAGGCGCCGGGCGCGTTTTCCTGGAATTCGAAGGCCGGCCCGAGGTCGGGCGAATCGGCCAGTTCGCGGTCTTCGTCGCCGGGCGCGGGCGTGAAACGGTCTTTCCAGGTACGAATGTGCGCGGCAATGCCCGCGAATTCGGGGCGGGCGGCCCAGTCGACCTGGAAACCGGTCGACACGATCAAAAAGTCGAATTCGAAATCGCCCTTGGGCGTGGCCACGCGCAGCGCCTCGCCCTGCGGTGCCACCGACAGGATGGGGCAGCCGAAGTTGAAGAAAGCGTTGGCGTGCCGCGACACCCGCAGCGTGCTGCCGTGCGGCGGCGGCACGTTCAGCACGTTGATGTAGTGGCGGATACGCCATTTCAGTTCGTCGGGCAGGTCGTAGTGCCCCTGCGTGAGCCCCGGCACGCCGGCGCCCTTGCCCTTGTTGACGCGCGGCAGGTCGGGCCGGCGGATCAGCAGCTCGACGCTGTGCGCGCCGGCTTCGAGCGCGGTGGCGGCGCTGTCCATCGCCGAGGAGCCCGCGCCGACCACGCCCACGCGCAGGCCTTTCAGGCGCGCGTAGTCCATCTCGTCGGAGGAATGCGCCCACTTGGCACGCGGCAGGCCGTCGACAAAGGCGGGCACGGCCGGGCCGCCCAGGCCGTCGCGGCCGGTGGCCAGCACGACGCGGCGCGCCAGCACGCGGCGTTCGCCGCCCGGCGTGCGCAGGTCCAGGCGCACGGCGCTGGCGTCGGGCAGCGGTTGCAAGCCCGTAACAGCGGTGTCGTTGCGCACATCCACGCCCATCACGCGGCGGTACCAGACCAGGTAGTCCATCCACTGCAGGCGCGGGATCTTGTCCATCGCGGCCCAGGCCTCTGTGCCGAACTGGGCCTCGAACCAGGCGCGGAAGGTCAGCGAGGGCAGCCCCAGCGCCGGGCCCGTGAGCTCCTTGGGCGAGCGCAGGGTTTCCATGCGCGCCGTGGTGGCCCAGGGGCCTTCGCGGCCGGCCGGCGCGCGGTCGAAGACCACCGCGCGGATGCCTTGTTGCGCCAGCGCGCCCGCCGCGGCCAGCCCGGCCTGGCCGCCGCCGATGATGGCCACGTCGAGCACGGGTTCGCCACCGATCTGGCGCGGCGGCACCCAGGCGCGGGCGGGCCAGCCGAGGTAATCGAGGTCCTGAGCGAGCCGGCGTTCGAGCGCGGCAAGGCCGATGGGTGGGGCGGAGGGGGAGAAGGCGGTGTCGTCGGTGGTCATCGGTCGGGGGTCGGGGCGGCAGCGCCCCGCCCTGCTGAATTTACCCACTTCCGCGCGGCGCCCGCCTGCCACAGCGTACCGCTGGCCCGGATTTCGCATGCCACAATGAATTTCGACCACAGGGGCAGGCATGAGCGGCAGCAACGGCGAATGGTGGCGGGGCGCGGTGATCTACCAGATCTACCCGCGCAGCTTCATGGACAGCAACGGCGACGGCGTCGGCGACCTGCCCGGCATCACGTCGAAGCTCGACCACGTCGCCCGCCTGGGCGTCGACGCGGTCTGGGTCTCGCCCTTCTTCCGCTCCCCCATGAAAGACTTCGGCTACGACGTGGCCGACTACCGCGCCGTCGATCCGCTGTTCGGCACGCTGGACGACTTCGACGCGATGCGCGCACGCATGCATGCGCTGGGCCTGAAGCTCATCATCGACCAGGTGCTCTCGCACACCTCCGACCAGCACGCCTGGTTCGCCGAAAGCCGCAGTTCGCGCGACAACCCGAAGGCCGACTGGTACGTGTGGGCCGACCCCCAACCCGACGGCACGCCGCCCACCAACTGGCTCTCGGTCTTCGGCGGCTCGGCCTGGCAGTGGGACTCGCGCCGGCGGCAGTACTACCTGCACAGCTTCCTGGCCGAGCAGCCCGATCTCAACTTCCATTGCGCCGCCGTGCAGGACGCGCTGCTCGGCGAGGTGCGCTTCTGGTGCGAACGCGGCGTGGACGGCTTCCGCTTCGACGCCTGCAACCACCAGTTCCACGACGCGCTGCTGCGCGACAACCCGCCGGCCACGGGCGAATCGATGGGCGAGGTCAGCACCGTGCGCGCCGACAACCCGTATGCGATGCAGGTCCACCTGTACGACAAAAGCCAGCCCGAGAACCTCGTGTTCCTCGAGCGCCTGCGCCAGCTGCTCGACGGCTACGGCGCGGTCGCGCTGGGCGAGGTCGGCGACGAGAACGCGCCGCCGGTCATGGCGCAGTACACCGAACTCGGCAAGCGCCTGCACCTGGCCTACAGCTTCAGCCTGCTGACGGCCGACCACAGCCCGAAGCACCTGCGCCACCAGGTCGAGTCGCTCGACACCGCACTGGCCGTGACGAACGGCTGGGGCTGCTGGGCGGTGTCGAACCACGACGTGCCGCGCGTCGCCACGCGCTGGAGCGACGGCGCCGCGCCCGACACGCGCCGCGACCGGCTCTGGCTCGCGCTGCTGCTGGCGCTGCGCGGCAGCGCCAGCCTCTACCAGGGCGAAGAGCTGGGCCTGCCCGAGGCCGACGTGCCCTTCGAACTGCTGCAAGACCCCTACGGCCGCGCCTTCTGGCCCGAGTTCAAGGGCCGCGACGGCTGCCGCACGCCGATGCCCTGGACCGCCCAGGCGCCCAACGCCGGCTTCAGCACCGGCACGCCCTGGCTGCCGGTGGACGGCGCCCACCTGCCGCTGGCCGTCGAACTGCAGGAGGCCGACCCCGGCTCGATGCTCGCCTTCAGCCGCGCGCTGCTGCACTGGCGCCGCACCCAGCCGCTGCTGCGCACGGGCGCGCTGGCGTTCGTCGATGCGCCCGCGCCGCTGCTGCACATCGTGCGAAGCGACGGGGACGCGGTGCTGCATGCGATCTTCAATACAGGCATCGAACCTGTCTCAGTTCCCTTGCCCGCGCCGCTGATGCCGCTGGCCGGCCACCCGCTCGCGCCGACCGCAACGGTCACCGCCGCTCCAAAGCCCCTGCTGACGTTGGCGCCTTATGGCGTGTTCTTCGGCACGACTGCCGAAGCAGGAGGACGCTGAACCCCATGCCCCCTTCTCCCTTCCTCCAAGCTGCCGACATCCAGGCGCTGATGCGCGCCGAGCATGGCGACCCGTTCGCCGTGCTCGGCCCCCACGAGACCGCCGACGGCCTCGAGGTGCGCGCGCTGATGCCCGGCGCGCGGCAGGTGGCCGTGGTGCATTCGCGCACCGGCTGGCCGCTGTCGATCCTTGCGCGGCACGAGGGCTCCGACCTGTTCAGCGGCCTCGTGCCCGCGGCCGAGGCGCGCATGGGCTACTCGTTCCAGGTCGACTGGGAGACCGGGCACGCCTCGCGGCTCGAAGACCCGTACCGTTTTCCGTTCGTGCTCGGCGAGACCGACGTGTGGCTGCTGGCCGAGGGCACGCACCTGCGGCCGTGGGAGCGGCTGGGCGCGCACCTGCGCGAGATCGACGGCGTGAAGGGCGTGGCCTTTGCCGTGTGGGCGCCGAATGCGCGGCGCGTGTCGGTGGTGGGCGACTTCAACAACTGGGACGGCCGTCGCCACATGATGCGGCTGCGCCGCGAGTGCGGCGTGTGGGAAATCTTCGCGCCGCACGTGGCGACCGGCGACAGCTACGAATTCGAGATCCTGTCGTCGCGCGGCGAGGTGCTGCGCAAGGCCGACCCCTTCGCGTTCTCGTCGCAGCTGCGCCCCGGCACCGCCTGCGTCGTGGCGCCGCTGCCCGCGCCCGTGCCGATGCCCACCGGGCGCGCCGAGGCCAACGCGCACCAGGCGCCGATCAGCATCTACGAAGTGCACCTGGGCTCGTGGCGCCGCAAGCACCACGGCCAGGAATGGCTGGACTACCGCGAGCTGGCCGACACGCTCGTGCCCTATGTGCGCGACATGGGCTTCACGCACATCGAGCTGCTGCCCATCACCGAGCACCCCTTCGACGGCTCGTGGGGCTACCAGCCGATCGGTCTCTATGCGCCGACCTCACGCTTCGGCACGCCCGGCGACTTCCGCCATTTCGTCGAAGCCGCGCATGCCGCGGGGCTGGGCGTGATCCTCGACTGGGTGCCCGCGCACTTCCCGACCGATGCGCACGGCCTGGGCAACTTCGACGGCACCGCGCTGTACGAGTACGCCGATCCGCGCGAGGGTTTCCACAACGACTGGCAGACGCTGATCTTCAACTACGCCCGCACGGAGGTGCGCAACTACCTCGTGGGCAATGCGTTGTACTGGCTGGAGCGCTACGGCGTGGACGGCCTGCGCGTGGATGCGGTGGCGTCGATGCTGTACCGCGACTACAGCCGCAAGGCCGGCGAGTGGGTGCCGAATGCGCAGGGCGGGCGCGAGAACCTGGAGGCCATCGATTTCCTGCGCCGCATGAACCGCGTGGTGGGCGTGGAGCGTCCGGGGGCTGTGACCATTGCCGAAGAGTCGACGAGCTTTCCGGGCGTGACGCGGCCGCCGGAAGACGGTGGGCTGGGCTTTCACTACAAGTGGAACATGGGGTGGATGAACGACACGCTGGCGTATGCCGGGACCGATCCGGTCTATCGCAAGCACCATCACCAGCAGATCACCTTCGGGCTGATGTACGCGCACAGCGAGAACTTCGTGTTGCCGCTGTCGCATGACGAAGTGGTGCATGGCAAGGGGTCGATGATCGGGCGCATGCCTGGAGACGAGTGGCAGAAGTTCGCGGGGTTGCGCAATCTGTATGGGTACCTCTGGGCTTATCCGGGGAAGAAGCTGCTGTTCATGGGAGGGGAGTTTGCGCAGTACGCGGAGTGGAATGCGGATCGCGGGTTGGACTGGCACTTGCTCGAGCATGCGGGGCATCAAGGGGTGCGGCGGTTGGTGCGCGATCTGAACAACGTGTATCGGCACTTTCCTGCTTTGCATGAGCTGGACCATGAAGGGTCCGGGTTCGAGTGGTTGGTGCATGACGATGTGGCGCAGTCGGTGTTTGCGTTTGTTCGGCGGGCGCGGGATAGAACGTTTGTGGTGGTGGCTTGCAACTTCACGCCGTTGCCTCGGCATGCGTATCAGCTTGGCGTTCCTGTCGCGGGGGCTTATCGCGAAATCATCAACACCGATGGTTCGGTGTATGGCGGCAGCGGCGTGGGAAACGGGATTGTCGAGAGCGCCCCCACCGCCTGGCATGGGAAAGCGGATTCGATTTCGGTCAGCGTGCCGCCACTCGCTACCGTGATGTGGGTGTTGGCTTGATAAGCCTGGAATCGTCTTTTTTCCCGAGGCCGGGTCTCGCCCCGGCAGGCGACCTACTTTTCTTTGCTTCGCCAAAGAAACGTAGGCAAAAGAAAGGCGACCCTACTGTCTGCGTCCCTCCGCTTCGCTGCGGGCAACCTGCGGTGCTCACGTTTCGCGGGGTCTCGCCCAAACTCGCTTCGCTCAAACAAGGGCGAGCCCTGATCCGCGAAACGCTCCGCTCCTCGGCGCATACAGAAGGGATTGGGATACCAACAGGCCATCGCTTCGCTCGGCCAGTGGGCCGCAGCAGGCGCTTCGCGCCTGCTGCGGCTGGGATTGGTAGCGGCGGTGGTTGGAACTTGAACGGAGGCGCGCGCGCGAGTGCAGACGTGCCTACGTGCACGAGCACGAGCACCAACACGAGCACGGGATTTGGCTGTTGGAAACTCTCGGGCCGAGCGAAGCGACGGCCCGCCCGGTGTCAAAGCCCCTCTGGCTGCGCCGAGGAGCGCAGCGTTTCGCGGATCAGGGCTCGCAGCTGTTTGAGCGAAGCGAGTTCTGCGAGACCCCGCGAAACGCGAGCACCGCAGGTTGCCCGTAGCGAAGCGGAGGGTCGCAGACAGTGGGGTCGCCTTTTCTTTGCTTACTTTCTTTTGGCGAAGCAAAAGAAAGTAAGTCGCCCGCCGGGGCGAGTCCCGGCCTCGGGAAGCAAAAGCCGCCGGGGAGTCAAAGCATGCTGAGCCCCGGCCATCCCCTCCCCTTAGGCGCAACGCCATCACAACAAGGCGTCAACTTCGCTATCACAGCGCCAACAGCAACCAAAGTAGAACTCTGCCTCTTCGACAGCACAGGCAAAAGCGAACAACAGCGCCTACCACTCCCAGAGTGCACCGACGGCATCTGGCACGGCTTGCTTCCCAACGCAAGAGCCGGCCTGGTCTACGGCTACCGAGTCCACGGCCCGTGGGCACCCCATGAGGGGAAACGCTTCAACCCCGCCAAGCTCCTCCTAGACCCTTACGCCCGAGAAATCCTCGGCCACTACAACGGCAGCGACCTCTTCCTGGGCCACGCCCCCACAGACCCGACCCAACGCGACCACAGAGACAACGCCCCCATCGCCCTCAAGGCCCGCGTCACAGCACCCAGCAACGCACCCCAAACAACGGGCCAGGCTCACATCCCCCCCACCGACCGCGTCCTCTACGAACTCCACATCCGCAGCCTCACCCACCAGCACCCCGGCGTGCCCGAACCGCTCAGAGGCACCTACGCCGGCCTCGCAGAACCCGCCCTCCTCGACCACCTGCAACGCCTGGGCATCACCACCCTCAGCCTCACGCCCGTACAGCACCGCGCCGACGAACAGCGCCTGCTCGCCAAGGGCCTGACCAACCACTGGGGCTACAACACCATCGGCTGGTTCGCCCCCGAGGCGCGCTTCTGGAGCGGCCGCCCCGGCACCACGCCCGCCAGCGAGTTCCGCGCCATGGCCGATGCGGTGCATGCGCGCGGCATGGAGCTGGTGATCGACGTGGTCTACAACCACAGCGCCGAAAGCGACGAACTCGGCCCCACGCTCTCGCTGCGCGGCATCGACAACGCCCTGTACTACCACCTGCGCCCCGACGACCGCGCCCTGTACGAGAACTGGGCCGGCACGGGCAACTGCCTGAACCTCGGGGAGCCGCGCGTGCTGCAGCTGGTGATGGACAGCCTGCGCTTCTGGGCCTGCGAGATGGGCGTCGACGGCTTCCGCTTCGACCTCGCCCCGGTGCTGGGCCGCGACGCGCAGCGCGGCTTCGATGCGCGCGCGCCCTTCTTCGCGGCCATCGCGCAAGACCCGGTGCTGTCGCGCACGCTGCGCATCGCCGAGCCCTGGGACCTCGGCCCCGGCGGCTACCGACTCGGCGAGTTTCCGCCCGGCTGGCTCGAATGGAACGACCGCTTCCGCGACACGCAACGCGGCTTCTGGCTGCGCCAGGGGCGCGAGGGCGCCGCCGGCCTGGGCGACTTCGCGCACCGCTTCACGGCCTCCAGCGCGAGCTTCGCGCACGACGGCCGCGCACCGACCGCGAGCGTCAACTTCATCACCGCGCACGACGGCTTCACGCTGCGCGACCTCGTGAGCTACGAACAGCGCCACAACCTCGCCAACGGCGAAGACAACCGCGACGGCCACGCCCACAACCTGAGCACCAACTGCGGCGTCGAAGGCCCGAGCGACGACCCCGCCGTGCGCACGATGCGCGCGCGCCTGCAGCGCACGCTGCTCGCCACGCTGCTGCTGTCCCAGGGCACGCCGATGCTGCTGGCCGGCGACGAGCTCGGCCACAGCCAGGGCGGCAACAACAACGCCTACTGCCAGGACAACGAGACCACCTGGCTCGGCTGGATCGGGCTGTCCGACCCGGCCAGCGAACGCGCGCGCCTGACGGCCTTCGTCGCGCGGCTCACCGCCCTGCGGCGCGAGGCGCCGGTGCTGCGCAGCACGCGCTGGTGGCCGGCCGAACCGCCGACCGACGCACCGCCGGGCATCCGCTGGCTGCGCCCCGACGGCCAGCCGATGGCGCCGGCCGACTGGCACGCGGGCACGGCCCTTGCGATCCTGTTCGGGAATGCCGAGGACGCCTGGCTGGTGCTGGTGAATGCGGGCCCGGGCCCCGTCACCTTCACGCTGCCGCAGGGCGACTGGCGCTGCTGCCTGGCCACCGATGCCGAAGACCCCGACGCCCTGCGCGCCGCGCCCCGCCCTCTGGGCCGCGCGGTGGAGGTGCCGGTTTCGAGCCTCTGGCTTGCAAGAACGTAGGAGCCAAGCCCACGGCGCAGTGCCAGACTCGGTGCGGACACTCTGAAGACGACGACGAATTCAACACAAGCGAATGAACGAACGAACGGAGACACAGATGGACAAGCTCAACACCCAGGGCACGCAAGCCCCGCAGCCCCCCCTGCAGGCCCATCAACTGGTCCGCCGCACCATCGCGCTGGTGCTGGCCGGCGGCCGGGGCTCCCGCCTCAAGCAGCTCACCGACCGGCGCGCCAAGCCGGCCGTGTACTTCGGCGGCAAGTTCCGCATCATCGACTTCGCGCTGTCCAACTGCCTGAACTCCGGCATCCGGCGCATGGCGGTGGTCACGCAGTACAAGTCGCACTCGCTCATGCGCCACCTGCAGCGCGGCTGGAGCTTTCTGCGCGCCGAGCTCAACGAGATGGTCGACGTGCTGCCCGCGCAGCAGCGCATGGGCGACGAGCACTGGTACCGCGGCACGGCCGACGCGGTGTACCAGAACCTGGACATCATCCAGACCCGCTCCACGCCGCACGACTACGTGGTGGTGCTGGCCGGCGACCACATCTACAAGATGGACTACTCCATCATGCTCAAGGACCACGCCGAGCGCGGCCTGGGCTGCACGGTCGGCTGCATCGAGGTGCCGCGCCACGAGGCCACGGCCTTCGGCGTGATGGCGGTGGACGACGGCCGCCAGATCACCAGCTTCCTCGAGAAGCCCGCCGACCCGCCCGCCATGCCCGGCCACCCCGACCTGGCGCTGGCCAGCATGGGCATCTACATCTTCGACTCGGCCTACCTGTACCAGCTGCTCGAGGAAGACAACGCCAACCCCGATTCGAGCCACGACTTCGGCAAGGACATCATTCCGCGCGCCGTGGCCGAGGGCCGCGCGCTGGCGCACCCGTTCAGCATGTCGTGCGTCACGCGCGCCTCGCGCGGGCCCGACGCCAAGGCCTACTGGCGCGACGTGGGCACGATTGATGCATTCTGGGCAGCCAACCTCGACCTGGCCTCGATCACCCCGGAGCTCGACATCTATGACACGGACTGGCCCATCTGGACCTACCAGCGGCAGCTGCCGCCGGCCAAGTTCGTGCTCGACCGCGAGGGCCGCCACGGCATGACGGTCAACACCATCGTCTCGGGCGGCTGCATCGTCTCGGGCTCAAAGATCAGCAGCGCGGTGCTGTTCTCGGGCGTGCGCATCCACTCCTTCTGCGAGATCAACGAAGCCGTGCTGCTGCCCGACGTGGAAGTGGGCCGCGGCTGCCGGCTCAACCGCGTGGTGATCGACCGCGCCTGCGTGATCCCCGACGACACGGTGATCGGCGAAGACGCCGAGGCCGACGCCGCGCGCTTCGAGCGCACGGAAACCGGCGTGGTGCTGGTCACACGCGAAATGCTCAAGCGGCTCGCGCCGGACCCCGCGCCCGCGGCCGCCGCCTGATCGACCGCACCACCATGCGCATCCTCCAGGTCAGCGCCGAGCTGTTTCCCCTCCTGAAGACCGGCGGCCTGGCGGACATCGCCGGCGCCCTGCCCCTGGCGCTCATGGCCGCGGGGCAGGAGGCACGCGCGCTGCTGCCGGGCTTTCCCGCCATCGTGGCCGGCGTGCGCGACCTGGTGCCGGTGGCCGAGTTCGCCGCGCCCTGGGGCGAGCGCTTCGGCCTGCGCGCCGGGCACGTCGCCATCGCCGGCGCGCCGCCGATTCCCGCCTACGTGATCGACGCACCCGCGCTCTACGACCGACCCGGCAATCCGTACGAAGACACCACGCGCCAGCCCTACAGCGACAACCACCGGCGCTTCGCGCTGCTGGGCTGGGCGGCGGCGCAGCTCGCGCAGGAGCTCGACCCTGGCTGGCGGCCCGACATCGTGCACGCGCACGACTGGCACGCGGCGCTCGCGCCCGCCTACCTGGCCTTCGCGCGGCGCGCGGGCGGCCCGCGCACGGGCAGCGTGTTCACGGTGCACAACCTGGCCTACCAGGGCGTGTTCGCGCCCTGGCACTTCGCCGAGCTCGGCCTGCCGGCGCCGGCCTTCCACATGAACGGGCTGGAGTACCACGGCCAGATCTCCTTCATGAAGGGGGGCCTGTACTTCGCCGACCAGCTCACCACCGTGAGCCCCACCTACGCCCTCGAGATCCAGACGCCCGAGCAGGGCTGCGGCCTCGACGGCCTGCTGCGCCAGCGCAGCAACGTGCTCAGCGGCATCCTCAACGCGGTCGACGACCAGGTCTGGAACCCGTCCACCGACGCCGCGCTGGTGCAGGGCTACCAGGCGCCCGAGGGCCGCCACATGGCCGGCAAGGCGCGCTGCAAGTCGGTGCTGCAGCGCCAGCTGGGGCTGGCCGAGCGCCCCGACGCGCCGCTGTTCATCGTGGTGAGCCGGCTCACCGAACAGAAGGGCCTGCACCTCGTGCTCGGCGGCCTCGACACGCTGCTGGCACAGGGCGGCCAGCTCGCGCTGCTGGGCAGTGGCGAAGGCTGGCTCGAAGAGGCCTTCCGCCAGCGCGCGGCGGCGGCGCCCGCCTCGGTGAGCGTCACCATCGGCTACGACGAGACACTGGCGCACCAGCTCTTCGGCGCGGGCGACGTGACGATCGTGCCCTCGCTGTTCGAGCCCTGCGGCCTCACGCAGATGTACGGCCTGAAGTACGGCAGCCTGCCGCTGGTGCGCCGCGTCGGCGGGCTGGCCGACACCGTCGTCGACTGCACGCTGGAAGACATGGCCAGCGGCGCCGCCACCGGCTTCGTGTTCGACCGCTTCGAGGACGCCGACTACGACCGCGCCCTGCGCCGCGCCTTCGCGCTGTACGAGCGCGCCCCCGACTGGCGCCGCGTGCGCGGCAACGCCATGCGGCGCCCGGCCGACTGGGGCACGGCAGCGGCGCAGTACATCGATGTGTACCAACGGGCGCTGGCCTGAAGCCCCCGCCCCACACCCCACCACCCACTCCGGGAACGCCTCCATGACGATCAAGGACTTCGCCTACGACCACCCCGACCGCGACGTTGCCGCCTTCAAGCGCGCGGTGGCCAACAAGCTGATCTACGCCGTCGGCAAGGACCCCGTGGCCGCCAGCCAAGACGACTGGCTGCACGCCACCGCGCTGGCCGTGCGCGACCAGCTCGTCGAGCGCTGGATGACGACCACGCGCGCCAACTACGCGCAGGACCTCAAGCGCGTGTATTACCTCTCGATGGAGTTCCTCATCGGGCGCACCTTCACCAACGCGCTGCTCGCCGTCGACCTGTACGGCACCGTGCGCGAAGCGCTGGCCGACTTCGGCGTCGACATGGCGGCGCTGGCCGAGCGCGAGCCCGATGCGGCGCTCGGCAACGGCGGCCTGGGGCGGCTCGCGGCCTGCTTTCTCGATTCGATGGCCACGCTCGGCGTGCCCGGCATGGGCTACGGCATCCGCTATGAGTACGGCATGTTCCGCCAGCGCATCGTCGACGGCCAGCAGGTCGAAACGCCCGACTACTGGCTCACGCGCGGCAACCCATGGGAGTTCCAGCGGCCCGAGGTGAACTACCGCGTGCGCTTCGGCGGCCACGTGCAAAAGCGCGAAGGCAAGAACGCGCCCTACGGCGCGGCCGACTGGGTCGACACGCACGACGTGCTGGCCGTGGCCTACGACACCATCATTCCCGGCTACGGCACGCAGGCCACCAACACCTTGCGCCTGTGGTCGGCGCGCGCCACCGAGGAGATCGACCTGTCGGCCTTCAACCGCGGCAACTACATGGCGGCGGTGGAGAGCAAGAACCACTCCGAGAACGTCTCGCGCGTGCTCTACCCCGACGACTCCACGCCCTCGGGCCGCGAGCTGCGGCTGCACCAGGAATACTTCTTCTGCAGCGCCAGCGTGCAAGACCTGCTGCGCCGCTACCTGCGCAACCACACGAGCTTCGAGCAGCTGTCGGAAAAGGTCAGCATCCACCTGAACGACACGCACCCGGTGCTGGCCGTGCCCGAGCTCATGCGCCTGCTGCTCGACGAGCACGGCCTGGCGTGGGACGTGGCCTGGGGCCACACGCAGAAGGTGTTCAGCTACACCAACCACACGCTGATGCACGAGGCATTGGAGACTTGGCCGGTCGAGATGCTGGGCCGCATCCTGCCGCGCCACCTGCAGATCCTGTACGACATCAACGCGAAGTTCCTGGCCGCCGTGACGCAGACGCACGGCCAGGACGTCGAGCTGGTGCGCCGCCTCTCGCTGATCGACGAGACCGGCGAGCGCCGCGTGCGCATGGCCTACGTGGCGGTGCTCGCGAGCCATTCGGTGAACGGGGTGTCGGGGCTGCACTCGGAGCTGATGAAGCAGTCGATCTTTGCCGACTTCGCGAAGATCTTTCCCGAACGCTTCAACAACAAGACCAATGGCGTCACGCCGCGCCGCTGGCTCGCACAGGCCAACCCGCCGCTGGCCGCGCTGCTCGACCAGCGCATCGGCAAGGGCTGGCGGCGCGACCTGTCGCAGCTCGAAGCATTGCGCCCGATGGTCGCGCAGCCCGCCTTCGTGCGCGCCTTTCGCCATGCCAAGCGCGAGAACAAGCTGCGGCTGGCGAACTGGGTCGGCGAGCACCTGAAGCTCGACCTGGACACCGACGCGATGTTCGACGTGCAGGTCAAGCGCATCCATGAGTACAAGCGGCAGCTGCTCAACGTGCTGCACGTCGTCGCGCGGTATCACCGCATCCTCGATGCGCAGGCCAACGGCACGCCGGCCGACATCGTGCCGCGCGTGGTCGTGTTCGCGGGCAAGGCGGCTTCGGCCTATGCGATGGCCAAGCAGGCGATCCGGCTCATCAACGACGTGGCGGCCACCGTGAACGCCGACGCGCGCGTGGGCAAGCTGCTGAAGGTGGTGTTCCTGCCGAACTACAGCGTGAGCCTGGCCGAGATCATCATGCCGGCGGCCGACCTGTCGGAGCAGATTTCCACCGCGGGCACGGAAGCTTCAGGCACCGGCAACATGAAGTTCGCGCTCAACGGCGCGCTCACCATCGGCACGCTCGACGGCGCCAATGTCGAAATGCGCGAGAACGTCGGCCCCGAGAACATCTTCATCTTCGGCCACACCACGCCCGAGGTGGCCGACATCCGCGCCCGCGGCTACCAGCCGCGCGAGATCTACGAGGAGAACGCCGAACTCAAGCGCGTGCTCGATGCCATTCGCGACGGCGCGTTCTCGCCGGGCGAGCCGGCGCGCTACCAGGGCATCTACGACGCGCTCGTGAACTGGGGCGACCACTACCTGCTGCTGGCCGACTACGCGAGCTACGTGGCCAAGCAGGCCGAGGTCGATGCGCTGTACCGCGACGCGGAGGCGTGGACGCGCATGGCGATCCTCAACGTGGCGGGGATGGGGGCGTTCTCGTCGGACCGTACGATCGCGGAGTACGCCCACGAGATCTGGCACACGAAGCCAGTGATGCTCGGCTGAGGCGAGCGAACCGGGCCCGCAAGCTCAGCGCGGTTTGGCGGGGGCCGCCTCGGCCTCGGTGACAAAGCCGATGCGGCTCAACCCGGCCTTGTTCGCGATGCCCATGAGCGCCACCACCTTGCCGTAGGGCACGGTCTGGTCGGCGCGCAATTGCACCTCGGTGTCCTTGCTGTCGGCGGCGGCTTTTTCGAGCTGGGCGGTCAGCTCGTCGTCGGTCACGGGCTTGTCGTTCAGGAAGACCTTGCCCGACGCATCGACCGACAGGCTCACGAACTTCGGCGTGTCGTTGGGCTGGCCCGCGTCGGTCTGCGGCAGGTCGAGCTTGATCGAGCTGGCCATCAGCGGCGCGGTGATGATGAAGATCACCAGCAGCACCAGCATCACGTCGACCAGCGGTGTGACGTTGATGTCCGACAGCGGCCGCTGCCCGCCCGCGCCCATGGCCCGCCCGCCGCCTGCGGCGCTGCTGCCCAGTGAGGTGCGTCCGAAGGCCATGGTGTGCGTGGTGCCTTAAACGGGCATCGGCCGCGCGGGCGGCGGTGCGGCAGGTGCCGGCGCTTCACCGAAGCTGCCGAGCAGGTCGTGCGCGAAGCCTTCGAGCTCGGCCTCGACGCGGCCCACGACACGGCCGAAGACGTTGTAGGCCAGCACGGCCGGAATGGCGACCGCGAGGCCGAAGGCCGTCATGACGAGCGCCTCGCCGACCGGCCCGGCCACCTTGTCGATGGTGAAGCCGCCGGCCTGGCCCGCGATGCCCGCGAGCGCGCCGTAGATGCCCCAGACGGTGCCGAGCAGGCCGACGAAGGGCGCGGTGGCGCCGACGGTGGCCAGCAGGATCTGCCCGGCCTGCAGGCGCCGCAGCGCGCCGTGCAACGCACCGCGCAGCACGCGCGTGAGGCGCTGGTTGCGGTCGACCGTGGCGCCCAGCGTGCCGCCGGGGGCTTCGGTGGCGGCTTGGCGCAATGCGGCCACGGCGGGGCGCACGAGTTCGGCGCGGTCGAAGGCCTGCAGCTTCTGCTCCGCCTCGACCAGGGTGGCCGACTGCCAGAACGCCGCGATGCTGCGCAGCACGTCGCGCGTGCCGCCGCGCAGCAGCCAGGCTTTCCAGAGGATCACGACCCAGCTGGCGATCGACATCGCAAGCAGCAGCGCGGCCACCGAACGGCTGACGCCGTCACCGTGGGTCAGCAGTTCGAGCACGCTCATCCGCGTCCTTGGTTTTGTGCGCCTGGCTTAACGCAGGCCGAGTACGTCGAACATGTCGAACAGGCCGCTGCGCTGGCCGCTCAGGAAGCGCACCGCACGCAGCGCGCCCTGCGCGTAGGTCACGCGGCTGGACGACTTGTGGGAGATTTCGATGCGCTCGCCGATGCCCGCGAACAGCACGGTGTGGTCGCCCACGATGTCGCCGCCGCGGATGGTGGCGAAGCCGATGGTCGACGGGTCGCGCTCGCCCGTGATGCCTTCGCGGCCGTACACGGCGCAGTCCTTGAGGTCGCGGCCCAGCGCGTCGGCGATCACCTCGCCCATCTTGAGCGCAGTGCCCGAGGGCGCGTCGACCTTGAAGCGGTGGTGGGCCTCGACGATCTCGATGTCGTAGCCGGTGGCCATCGCGCGGGCGGCCATGTCGAGCAGCTTGAGCGTGACGTTGACGCCCACGCTCATGTTGGGCGCCATCATGATGGCGACGTCTTTCGCGATCTCGGCGATCTCGGCCTTCTGCGCGTCGCTGAAGCCGGTGGTGCCGATCACGGCCTGCACGCCCAGTTCGCGGCACACGGCCAGGTGCGCCATCGTGCCTTCGGGGCGGGTGAAGTCGATCATCACCTGGGCGTCCTGCAGGCCGGTGCGCAGGTCGGCCACGATGGGCACGCCGCTGGTGAAGCCCAGGAAGGCCGCGGCATCGGCGCCGAGGGCGGCGCTGCCAGCGATGTCGAGCGCGCCGGCCAGGCGGCAGTCGGGCGCGTTGCGCACGGCTTCGATGAGCATGTGGCCCATGCGGCCCGAGGCGCCGGCGATCGCCACCCGGCGCAGCGCGGGAGCGGAGGAAGAAGAAGCGGAGGTGGGGGTGGTGGTCGGTTCAGTCACGGGGATTCGGTCGTTGAAAAGTCCCTACGGGAGCCATGGACACCGACGAAAGCCGCCCCACCGGTCCGGCGGGCACCGCCCGCAGGAGGGGTGGCCGCCGCCGGAGCCCTGCCGCGCACGCTCAGCGCGCGGCTTCGAGCGGGGGGTAGGCGGCCGGCAGCGCGGGCATGGGGGCTGCCGGGGTGCCGGTGGTGTCGGCTTTCTTGTCGGCCTTGGGCGCGAATTTCTTGAGCTCTTCTTCGGTGGCCTCGAGCTGCGGCACCTTGCCGCTCTTGCGGCGGGTGTCGAGCGTGGCGACGAATTCTTCTTCGCTGGGCATCTCGTCGCCCTCGAAGCGGTCCATGAGTTCGCCGTTGAAGAACACGGTCAGGCGGCGCTCCTGCGGATCGACGCCCTGGCGGCGGATCGTGAAGACGTAGTCCCAGCGGTTGGCGTGGAAGACGTCGTTCAGCAGCGAGGTGCCGAGGATCTCGCGCACCTGCTGGCGCGACATGCCGGGCTTGAGTGCCGCGACCTGTTCCTTCGACACGAAATTGCCCTGCACCACTTCGACTTTGTAGGGGGTGACGGCAGACAGCGCGCCACGCGTGCGTTCGCTGAAACCGCTGCAGGCACCGAGGGCGAGCGTCGCCGCAATGGCAGCAACCAGCAACCAGGGCCGGCGTTGGAGGATGGCAGGCATGGGAGAAGAGGGGGTAGCGATATGATCGAACATTGTAGCGGCCGAGCCTGAAGGCCCGGCCTCAGCCCAGGGCGCAGGAACCATCATGGCCAACATCGACGAACTCAAGAACACCGGCCTCAAGGCCACCTTGCCGCGACTGAAGATCCTCGAGATCTTCCAGACCGGCAGCCAGCGGCACATGACGGCGGAAGACGTCTTCCGCGTGCTGCTCAACGAACACTCCGACATCGGCCTGGCCACCGTGTACCGCGTGCTCACGCAGTTCGAGCAGGCCGGCATCCTGGAGCGCAGCCACTTCGAAAGCGGCAAGGCGGTCTACGAACTGAACGAAGGCACGCACCACGACCACCTGGTCTGCACCTCGTGCGGCAAGGTCGAGGAGTTCTACGACGCCGAGATCGAGCGGCGCCAGCAGATGATCGCCAAGGACAAGGGCTGGGTCCTGCAGGACCACGCCATGTCGCTGTACGGCCTGTGCGGCGACTGCGTCAAGAAGCGCTGACGCCGGCCCCCCGCGAAAGCAGAAAGCAGCCCTTCGTTTCGAAGGGCTTTTTTCTTGCCTGTCTCAGTCCGGGTCGCGCCCGCTTTCCATCGCCTTGTGGTGGCGCGCCACGAAGTCGGCATAGGTGTCGATGCCGCGCAGCTGAAGGATCGAATTGCGCACCGCGGCTTCCACCAGCACGGCGATGTTGCGTCCGGCCACCACCTGGATGATGACCTTGCGCACCGGGATGCCCAGCACGTCCTGCGTGAGCGGCGCCGAGGGCATGCGCTCGTAGTCGCGCTCGAAGCTGTCGCGCCGCACGAGGTGCACGATGAGCTTCAGGCGCATCTTCCGGCGCACGGCCGTCTCGCCAAAAATGGCGCGGATGTCCAGCAGGCCGATGCCGCGCACCTCCAGCAGGTTCAACAGCAGGTCGGGGCAGCGGCCCTCGATGGTGTTCTGGTTGATGCGGTACAGGTCGACCGCGTCGTCGGCCACGAGGCCATTGCCGCGCGAGATCAGCTCCAGGCCGAGCTCGCTTTTACCGAGGCCCGACTCGCCCGTGATCATCACGCCCATGCCCAGGATGTCCATGAACACGCCGTGCATCGAGGTGCGCTCGGCAAAGTGCTTGGACAGGTAGGCGCGCAGCAGGTCGATCACGAAGGCCGACGACTCGCGCGTGGCAAACAGCGGCAGCTGGGCGCGTTCGCAGATCGACAGCAGCTCGTCGGGCGCGGCCTGGCCGTCGGCCAGCACCAGCATCGGCGGCTCCAGCGTGACGATGCGCCCGATGCGGCGCACGCAGTCTTCCTTGCTGCCGCGCGTGAGGTAGGCCACCTCGCGCGCACCGAGGATCTGCACGCGGTACGGGTGGATGTAGTTCAGGTAGCCGACCAGGTCGGCGGCCGACTGCGCGCGGCTGATGACGTCGGGGTCGAACTGGCGCTCCGAGGCGCCCAGGCCCGCGAGCCATTCCCAGCGGAGCGACCCGCGGAACTCCTCGAACATGGCATCGGCGCTGATGACGGTCGGCTTCATGCGTGCGGCGGCCGGCGCGGGACGCCGGCATTCTGGTCAGGATGGAGGGAGAGAAAAGCGTCGCCGCAGCTTATCAGCAGCGGCCCGCCCGGCACGGGCGCTCAGGCGACCTGGGTCGACTGCCAGCCGGCGATGAGGCCGTGCAGCGCGGCGGCGTCGGTGCTGGACTTGATCTGCTCGCGCAAGCCGGCGTCGCTCAGCAGCTCGGCAATTTCGGACAGGATTTCGAGGTGCTTCTGCGTGGCCGCTTCGGGCACCAGCAGGAAGATCAGCAGCGCCACGGGCTGCTCGTCGGGAGCGTCGAAGCCGATGGGGTTCGCCAGCTGGAACACCGCGGCCATCGGCGCCTTGAGGCCCTTGATGCGGCCATGCGGAATGGCCACGCCGTGGCCCAGGCCGGTGGAGCCGAGGCGCTCGCGCGCAAACAGGCTGTCGGTGATGAGGGCACGGCCCAGACCGTGAAGGCTCTCGAACAGCAGGCCGGCTTCTTCGAAAGCACGTTTCTTGCTGGTGGCGTCAACGCTCACGAGCACTTGAGCGGGCGGCAGGATGGACGCGAGGCGATTCATGGTGGGGTCAGAGCGGGGGCGATTATGCACCTCCTCGGTAAAAACCCCCAGTCCCCCTAATTACTTTCGTCTACATGTGTTGCCGTGAGGCGTCGCTTCCTCTGGAGGCCCTTGCAAAGCCCCACCAATGTGGTCGGACAAACAAAAGGCCGCCCGAAGGCGGCCTGAGATGCGGGGCGCGGGGCCCGGCGTTTACATCACGCGCTTGGGCGCCACGTGATGGTGGTCCTGCAGGCGATCCTTGTGGCGGACCACCTGGCGGTCGAGCTTGTCGACCAGCTCATCAACCGCGGCGTACAGATCAGCGTGGCTCGATTCCGCGAACATGTCATTGCCCTTGACGTGAATGTTGCACTCCGCCCTTTGGCGGCGTTCCTTTTCCTTCTGCTTTTCCACCGTGAGGATCACCTTGACATCGACCACCTGGTCGAAATGTCGCGTGATCCGGTCCAGCTTGCTCGTGACGTAGGTGCGCAAGGCAGGTGTGACGTCGAGGTGATGACCGCTGATCGTCAAATTCATGAATGACCTCCTGAGAATTGACGGTTGGGGAAATGACCGCGCTCCGGGATGAAGCGTGGCCGGCGAAACAGGTGAGGTTGGGAGAGAGGGAGAAGAGGAAGGGAGATGAAGAAAGGGGGCGGTCGGATTCACTATGCCCAAGCTGTCACGGTATTGCAATACCGGGGCTTGCCCGAGTGACGGGCCGGTGTATTGCATGCCCTAATCCGCTATTGATTCCATAGCTGCCCCCGTGCAGTGGCATGCCGTTGCGGCACATTGGAAGCAAGTGTTTCCATGCGCAGCGCGCAGTGCCCCTCCCGCCCGAAGGGCCGGCCTGTTCAGCGCCAGGCGGCGCGCATGCGGTTGCGCAGGTCGATCACCGCGGCCGGCGGTGGCACCGCGGGCGGCAGCACCGGCGGCGGCGGCCAGGTCTGCAGCTCGAAGCCCGCCAGGTCGGACTCGGTGATGAAGCGGGTGCGGTTGGCGTACAGGTGCCGGTCGCCGCGCGCCGCCTGCTGCGTGATGTGGAAGCGCTGCGGCATCACCAGGTGCAGGTGGTCGCGGGCCCGCGTCATCGCGACGTAGAGCAGGCGCCGCTCTTCCTCGAGTTCATGCGCACCCTGCGCCACATCGGCCGGCATGCAGCCGTCGACCACGTTGATGACGTGCACCGAATTCCACTCCTGGCCCTTGGCCGAATGGATGGTCGACAGGATCAGGTAGTCCTCGTCGAGCGAAGGCGGGCCGGGCCGGTCGCTCGTGGCCTCGGGCGGGTCGAGCGTGAGCTCGGTGAGAAAGCGCTCGCGCGAGCCATAGCCGGCCGCCAGCCGCGCCAGCTGCTCGACATCGGCACGCCGCACGCCCGAGGTGTCTTCGTACAGCCGCTCCAGGTGCGGCTGGTACCACTGCATGGCCACCTCCACGTCGGCCGGCCACTGCAGCGACGGCGCGCGCAAGGCGGCGTAGGCCTGGGCGAAGTCGGCCCACTGTTCGCGCGCGGCCGACGGCGGCACGAAGTCGCGCACGGCCGCGGCAGGGTCGGCCGCCTGGTCCATCGCGTCGAGCAGGCGCGTGCCGGTGGCCGGGCCCACGCCGGGAATGAGCTGCGTGACCCGGAAGCCCGCCATGCGCCCGCGCGGGTTCTGCGCAAAACGCAGCACGGCGAGCAGGTCCTTCACGTGCGAGGCCTCGAGGAACTTGAGCCCGCCGAACTTCACGAACGGAATGTTGCGCCGGGCCAGCTCCAGCTCGAGCGCCGCGCTGTGCGACGAGGTGCGAAACAGCACCGCCTGCGACTTCAGCGCCAGCCCGCCTTCGCGGTGCGCGAGGATCTTGTCGGCCACCCAGCGCGCCTGCCCGGCCTCGTCGGGCACGAGCACCAGCACCGGCTTTCCGGCCGAGGGCTTGTCGGTCCACAGCGTCTTGGCGTGCCGTTCGGCGGCCTGCGCGATGACGCGGTTCGACACGTCGAGGATCGGCTGCGTCGAGCGGTAGTTGCGCTCCAGCGTGACGACGCGCGCCTCTTGTGAGAACTGCGAGGGAAAGTCGAGGATGTTGCGCACCGTGGCGCCGCGGAACGAGTAGATCGACTGCGCGTCGTCGCCCACCACCGTCACGCCGCGCCCGTCGGGCTTCATCGCGCGCAGGATCTCGGCCTGCAGCAGGTTGGTGTCCTGGTATTCGTCGACCAGCACGTGGTCGAAGCGTGCGCCGACGTGCGCGGCCAGCGCGGGCTCGGCGACCATCTCGGCCCAGTAGAGCAGCAGGTCGTCGTAGTCGAGCACGTTCTGCTGCTGCTTGGCCTCGACGTAGGCGCCGAAGAGCTTCTTGAGCTCAACCTCCCACTCGGCGCACCAGGGAAAGCTGTCCTTCAGCACGGCGGCCAGCGGCGCGCGCGTGTTCACGCAGCGCGAGTAGATCGACAGGCAGGTGCCCTTGCGCGGAAAGCGGTTGACCGTGGACGACAGGCTCAGCTCGTGCCGCACCAGCCCCATGAGGTCTTCGGCGTCGCCGCGGTCGTGGATGGTGAAGTTCTCGTCCAGCCCGATCTGCGCGGCGTACTCGCGCAGCAGCCGCGCGCCGATGCCGTGGAAGGTGCCGGCCCACGGCAGCGCGGGCGGGCGCTCCGACTTCAGGCCCAGCACGCGTGCCAGCACCTGGCCCGCGCGGCGCTCCATTTCCTGCGCGGCGCGGCGCGAGAAGGTGAGCAGCAGCAGGCGCTGCGGATCGACCCCGTCCGCGATCAGGTGCGCCACGCGGTGCGCCAGCGTGCTGGTCTTGCCCGAGCCGGCGCCGGCGATCACGAGCAGCGGCCGGTGGTCGACGCCGACCGCCGCGCCCACGCCGTGCTCGACCGCCGCGCGCTGGTCGTCGTTGAGCGCGGCAAGCGCCGCGGCCAGGCGCTCGGCTTGCGTCTTCGGGGGGGTGGAAAGAACGGGGGACGCAGGGGTCTGCATGGGCACGACTTTACTGTATGTCCGTCCAGTTCGAGTGCCTTGTCGCCCTGTGGCCGGTGACATAATCGCGCCTCGCTGCAACCGGAGACTCCCCTTGGAAACCGCCCCGTCTCGGCAGCTTTCAACTCCCTGGCGACGCTGCGCGTGATGTACTGACGCCGGGTCCGCGGGAATTGAAAGCGCCCCGCCCTCGCCCATCGTTCAGTCACCCCCGGGAGTGAGCCCATGCTCAACATCTTTACGCTCGCCAACGGCCGCCTCGTCCAGGAAGAGATCGAGTCGCTCGAAGAGCTCTCCAAGTTCCAGCCGATCTGGGTCGACCTCGAGTCGCCCACGCTCGAGGAAAAGCGCTGGATCAAGCAGTACTACGGCCTCTCGATTCCCGAAGACGCGATGGACGAGGACATCGAGGAATCGGCCCGCTTCTACGAGGAAGACAACGGCGAGCTGCACATCCGCTCCGACTTCTTGATCGACGACGACGAAGACCCGCGCACGGTGCGCGTCGCCTTCATCCTGAACCAGCACAACACCGACCTGCGCAGCCGCGGCGTGCTGTTCTCGATCCACGACGAAGACGTGCCCGTGTTCCGCCTGCTGCGCATGCGCGCACGCCGCGCGCCGGGGCTGATCGAAGACGCCAAGGAAGTGATGCTCAAGCTCTTCGACGCCGACGCCGAGTACTCGGCCGACACGCTGGAGAACATCTACGACGAGCTCGAAGTGGCGGGCAAGAAAGTGCTGTCGGGCAACGTCAGCGACGAGCTGGCCGGCGAGGTGCTCGGCGCCATCGCACGGCAGGAAGACTTGAACGGCCGCATCCGCCGCAACGTGATGGACACGCGCCGCGCCGTGAGCTTCATGATGCGCAGCAAGATGCTCAACGCCGAGCAGTTCGAGGAGGCGCGCCAGATCCTGCGCGACATCGAATCGCTGGACAACCACACGGCCTTCCTCTTCGACAAGATCAACTTCCTGATGGATGCGACCGTCGGTTTCATCAACATCAACCAGAACAAGACCATCAAGATCTTCTCGGTGGCCAGCGTCGCGCTGCTGCCGCCCACGCTGATCGCGAGCATCTACGGCATGAACTTCAAGTTCATGCCCGAGCTCGACTGGGCCATGGGCTACCCCTACGCCATCGCGCTGATGGCGGCGAGCGCGCTGGTGCCGATGTGGTACTTCCGCCGGCGCGGCTGGCTCAAGTAGCTCTTCACACTGGGTGCTAGAGTGGCTGTCGGCAGGCAGCTGACCTGGAGAGCCCCGTGCGCAGACTTCGTTTCCTCACCAACCGCCACCGCGCACCGTCGACGAACACCGCGCTCGGACTGCTGCTGGCCTTCAACGCCGGCGCCATCAATGCGGGCGGCTTCCTCGTGCTGCACATGTACACCTCGCACATGACCGGCTTCGCCTCGCAGCTGGCGGACGGCATGGTGCTGGGCAACCTCACGCTGCTGCTGAACGCGCTGGGCGCGATCCTGGCGTTCGTGAGCGGCGCCGCGGTCTGCGCGGTGCTGGTGAACTGGGCGCGGCAGCACCGGCTGCATGGCGTGTACGCGCTGCCGCTGCTGCTGGAGGCCGCGCTGATGTTCCCCTTCGGGCTCGCCGGCGCCATCACGCTGACCTGGGCCACGCCGTTCGCGGTGCCGCTCACGGTGCTGCTGCTGTCGTTCATCATGGGCCTGCAGAACGCCGTGGCATCGAAGACCTCGGGCGGCAGCACGCGCACCACCCACATGACCGGCAACATCACCGACGTGGGGATCGAGCTGGGCAAGATGCTCTACTGGAACCGGCGCGCGCCGTCCACGCCGCTGCCGGTGCGCCACGACCGCAGCCGGCTGCGCCGCTGCGGCGGCCTGGTCGCCATGTTCGTGCTCGGCGGCGCCGTGGGCGCGCTGGGCTTCAAGCACGTGGGCTTCATCTGCGTCGTGCCGCTGGCCGCGCTGCTGCTGGCGCTGTCGATCCCGCCGCTGCTGCGCGACCTGCCGCAGCTGCGCCGGCTCGCGCCGTAGGCAGGTGCTTCAGGCCGCGTCGCGCGGCAGGGAGGCGAGCCAGGCGTCGACGAGCGCGAGGCTGTAGCGGCTCGCCACCTCGGCCACGAAGCGCGTGAAGTCACCGTGCGCGGCATCGTCGGCGCGGTCCGAGATGGTCCGCAGCGCCGCGAAGGGCACGCCGTAGTCGTGGCAGGCCTGCGCCATCGCCGCGCCTTCCATCTCGACGGCGAGCGCATCGGGCAGCGAGCGCTGCAGGGCCCCGCACTCCGCGGTGGTCGACACGAAACGGTCGCCACTGATCAGCAAGCCGCGATGCACCTTCGGCGACCGCAGATGGAACTCATCGACCGCCTTCTGCCCCACCAGGCCCACCGGATCGCGCAAGGTGCTTTCGGCCACCGCCGCCAGCGCATCGCCGATGCCCGCATCGGCCGCGAAGCGCGAACGCCCCATCAGCGGTACCTCGTACTTCGGAAAGATCGGCGAGGCGTCCATGTCGTGCTGCAGCAGCTCGGTCGCCACGACCACGTCGCCGACGTTCACGCCCGGCGCCAGCCCGCCCGCCACGCCCGTGAACACGATCGCCCGCACGCCGAAGCGCTCGAGCAGCACCGTGGCCGTGACCGCCGCCGCGACCTTGCCGATGCGCGACAGCACCGCGACCACGGGCTGGCCCTGCAGGTGGCCGACCCAGAAGTCGCGGCCGGCCACGCGCACGCGCTGCTCGTCGGGCATGCGCGCGAGGAGCGCGCTCAGCTCCTCGTGCATGGCCGCGACGATGGCGATGGGCGCAGCGACCACGGCTTACTTGATGTCCACGCCGTAGAAGGTGTGGCGGCCGAAGGGGCTCAGCTTGAAGTCGACCACTTCCTTGCGCACCGGCTTCAGCTGCACCGCGTGCGCGATGGTGAACCACGGCGCCTGCTCCTTGAAGATGACCTGCGCCTTCTTGTAGAGCGCGTCGCGCTCCGACTGCTTGGTCGCGCTCTTGGCCTTCACCACGAGGTCTTCGTAGGGCTGGTAGCAGAACTTCGAGATGTTGCTGCCGCTGGCCGACTTGGCCGAGGCGCAGCCCAGCAGCGTGTACATGAAGTTGTCCGGGTCGCCGTTGTCGCCGGTCCAGCCCAGCATGCCCATCTGGTGCTCGCCGGCCTGCAGGCGCTTGCGGTACTCGCCCCACTCGAAGCTCTTGATCTCGGCCTTGACGTTGATCTTGGCCAGGTCGGCCTGCATCAGCTCGGCGATGCGCTTGGCGTTCGGGTTGTACGGGCGCTGCACCGGCATGGCCCACAGGTCGGTGCTGAAGCCGTCGGGGAAGCCGGCCTGCGCCAGCAGCTTCTTGGCCGCTTCGGGGTCGTACGGGTCGTCCTTCACGGCATCGTTGTAGGACCACAGCGTCGGCGGAATCGGGTTCTTCGCGGCCACGCCGGTCGTGAGGTACACGCCGTCGATGATGGCCTTCTTGTTGATCGCCATGTTGATGGCCTTGCGCACGCGCACGTCGTCGAAGGGCTTCTTCGTCGTGTTGTACGAGAGGTAGCCGACGTTCAGGCCCGGCTGCTCCAGCACCTGCACGTTCGGGTCCTTGCGGATCGCATCGAGGTCGGCCGGGTTCGGGTAGGGCATGACGTGGCACTCGCCCTTTTGCAGCTTGGCCCAGCGCACCGAAGCATCGGGCGTGATTGCGAACACGAGGTCGTCGATCTTGGCCTTGCCGCCCCAGTACTGCGGGAAGGCCTTGAAGCGGATGATCGCGTCCTTCTGGTACTGCACGAGGTAGAACGGGCCGGTGCCGACCGGGTCCTGGTCGACCTTCTCGGGCGTGCCAGCCTTGAGCATCGCGATGGCGTACTCCTTCGACTGGATGCCCGCGTACTGCATCGCCAGGTTCGCGAGGAACGGCGCCTCGGCCTGGTTGAGCGTGATCTTCACCGTGTGGTCGTCGATGCGGTCCACCGACTTCAGCAGCTTGGGCATGCCCATGTCGTTGAAGTAGGAGTGGTTCTGGCTCGTGACCTTGAAGAAGGGGTCGCTCTCCTTCCACTGGCGCTCGAGCATGAAGATGAAGTCGTCGGCGTTGAAGTCGCGCGTGGGCTTGAAGCTCTTGCTCGTGGTGTGCCACTTCACGCCCTTGCGCAGGTGGAAGGTGTACACGGTGCCGTCGGCCGAGATGTCCCATTTTTCTGCCAGGCCCGGCATGACCTTGGTGCCACCGCGCTCGAACTCGACGATGGTGTTGTAGACCTGCGTGGTCACGTCGAAGGACGTGCCGGTGGTGTTCATGCCCGGATAGAAGTTTTCCGGGCTTCCTTCGGAGCAGTACACCAACGTCTTGGCTGACACGGCGCCGCAGGCCAGGGTAAGGGCCGTGAGCGCTGCCGGTGCCAGGAGCGCCAGCTTTTGTGAGCGGCGCGAAACGGAGGACTGGGTCGTCATGGGGACTCCTCGAGACAGGGTTGAAAAAATCGCCACTCCACTCTTCTTCAGGACGCGGCGAGCACGGGACCATCGGCGCGCACGACAGGCGCGCCATCGAGAAACTGCTCGGCGAAGTGGCAGGCCACCAGCCGTTCGTCGAGCGCGCGCAGCGCGGGGCGCTCTTCGCGGCAGCGCGGCTGCACATGCGGGCAGCGCGTGCTGAAGACGCAGCCCGAAGGCGGGTCCAGCGGCGACGGCAGCTCGCCCGTGAGCACGATGCGCTGGCTGCTCAGCCCCGGCGTCGAGGCCAGCAGCGCCTGCGTGTAGGGATGCAGCGGCCGCGCGAAGATGCGCGACTTGGGGCCCTGCTCCACCGCGTGGCCCAGGTACATCACGAGCACGTCGTGCGCGATGTGGCGCACCACGCCCAGGTCGTGCGAGATGAAGAGGTAGGCCAGGCCCAGCTCGGCCTGCAGGTCGGCCAGCAGGTTCAGCACCTGCGCCTGGATCGACACGTCGAGCGCCGACACCGGCTCGTCGGCCACCAGCAGGCGCGGCGACAGCATGAGCGCGCGCGCGATGGCGATGCGCTGGCGCTGGCCGCCCGAGAACATGTGCGGGTAGCGGTTGGCGTACTCGGGACGCAGGCCGACGCGGGCCAGCATCTCGCGCGCTTTCTCGGCGCGCTCCGGCTTGCTCAGCGTGGTGTTGATGGCCAGCGGGTCTTCGAGCACCGCCGAGATCTTCTTGCGCGGGTTGAGCGAGCCGTACGGGTTCTGGAACACCAGCTGCACGGCCTGGCGCAGCTCGCGCTTGCGTTCATGCGGCGGGCTCACCGCATCGGCGCCGATCAGCGTCAGCTGCCCGGCCGTGGGTTTCTCGATCAGCGCGACCATGCGCGCGAGCGTCGACTTGCCGCAGCCCGATTCGCCCACCACCGCGAGCGTGCGGCCGCGTTCGAGGCGGAACGAGATGTCACCCACGGCGCGCAGCTGCGCCGGCGCGCGGAACAGCCCGCACCGCACGGCGTAGGTGCGCTGCAGGTTGCGTGCCTCGGCGACGATCTCCGGAGGCGATGCGTCGCTCATGGCAGCACCTCCGCGACGGCGGCGCGCGGCGGGTCGTGCGCGATGGCTTCGGCGCGCCCCGGCTCGCCGAGCGGAAAGTGGCAGCGCACCTCGGCGCCCTGCCACGCACGCAGCGCAGGTCGCACCTGGCAGGCGCGCTCGGTGACGTAGCCGCAGCGCGGCGCGAACAGGCAGCCCGCAGGCCGGTCGTGCACGCCGGGCACCACGCCGCTGATGGTGGCGAGCCGGCCTTCGGGCGCGGCGCGCTCGGGCAACGCCGCGAGCAGCGCCTCGGTGTAGGGATGCTGCGGCGACGCGAAGAGGCGGTCGACGCGCTGGTGCTCCATCACCTGCCCCGCGTACATCACGGCGATGCGCTGCGCCATCTCGCTGACCACGCCCATGTTGTGCGTGATGAGCACCAGCGCCATGTCGCGCTCCTTCTGCAGGTCGCGCAGCAGGTCGAGGATCTGCGCCTGGATGGTCACGTCGAGCGCGGTGGTCGGCTCGTCGGCGATCAACAGGCGCGGGTTGCAGGCGATGGCCATGGCGATCATCACGCGCTGGTTCATGCCGCCCGAGAGCTGGTGCGGGTAGCTGCCCAGGCGTGACGAGGCGGCGGGGATGCCGACTTGTTCGAGCAGCTCGGTGGCGCGCTTCTTCGCTTCGCGCTTGTCGAGCTTCAGGTGCAGGCGCAGCGTTTCCATCAGCTGGAAGCCGATGGTGAAGCAGGGGTTGAGGCTGGTGGTCGGCTCCTGGAAGATCATCGCGACCTCCTTGCCGACCAGCGTGCGGCGCGCCTTGTCGGAGATGCCGAGCAAGTCCTTGCCCGCAAAGCGCATGTGGTCCGCGCGCACGCGGCCCGGAAAGCCGACGAGGCCCATGAGCGCCATCATCGTGACGCTCTTGCCCGAGCCCGATTCGCCGACGATGCCGAGCACCTCGCCTTCTTCGAGCGTGAGGCTCACGCCGTCGACGGCGTGCAGCACGCCGCCCTGCGTGGGGAACTCGACGTGCAGGTCCTTGATGTCCAGCAAAGGCATCTGTGCTCTCCTTTGCGTCAGCGCTTGAGCTTCGGGTCGAGCGCATCGCGCAGCCCGTCGCCCAGCAGGTTGAAGGCCAGCACGGCCGCAAGGATGGCGAGGCCCGGGAAGGTCACGACCCACCACGCGCGCAGCACGAACTCGCGCGCATCGGCCAGCATCGTTCCCCACTCGGGCGACGGCGGTTGCGCGCCCAGGCCGATGAAGCCGAGCGCCGCCGCATCGAGGATGGCGGTCGAGACGCCCAGCGAGGCCTGCACGATCAGCGGCGCCGAACAGTTGGGCAGCACCTCGCGGAACATCAGGCGCAGCGTGCTGGCGCCGCTCACGCGCGCCGCGGTCACGTAGTCGCGCGAGACCTCGGCGATGACCGTGGCGCGCGTGATGCGCACGTAGTGCGGCAGCACCACGATGGCCACCGCGAGCATGGCGTTGACGAGCCCCGGCCCGAGGATCGCGACGATCACGATGGCCATCAGCAGGCTGGGCATCGTGAGGATGATGTCCATCATCCGCATGATCGCGATCTCCAGCGCGCCGCGAAAGAAGCCGGCGACGAGCCCGAGCACCACGCCCACCACCACCGACAGCGCCACCACCGCGACGCCGATCGACAGCGACAGCCGCGCGCCGTGCATGAGCCGCGACAGGATGTCGCGCCCGATGGCGTCCGTTCCCAACAGGTAGGTCCACGAGCCGCCTTCCTGCCAGGCCGGCGGCTTGAGGAAAGCGGCGGCGTTGGTTTCGTTCGGTGCATGCGGCGCGATCCACGGCGCGAACAGCGCCACCAGCAGCAGCACCACGATGGTGACGAGACCGATGACCGCGCCCCGGTTCGCCGAGAAAGCGGTCCAGAACTCGCGCCAGGGACCGGGAGGCGCCGAGGCCTGCGAGCCGGGGGGAGCTGCGTGGGTGTTGCTCGTCATCGACTCAATGCCTGATCCGCGGGTTGATGACGCCGTAGGCGATGTCCACCAGCAGGTTGAGCAGCATCACGATGCCGCCCAGCAGCAGCATGCCGCCCTGCAGCACCGGGTAGTCGCGCCGGCCGATGGCCTCGATGAGCCACTTGCCGACACCGGGCCACGAGAAGATGGTTTCGGTGAGGATCGCGCCGGTGAAGAGCACGCCGATCTGCAGGCCGATCACGGTGACGACCGGGATCAGTGCGTTGCGCAGCGCATGCAGGCCCACCACGCGAAAGCGCGAGAGGCCCTTGGCGCGCGCGGTGCGGATGTAGTCCTCGCCCAGCACCTCGAGCATGGCCGAGCGCGTCATGCGCGCAATGACGGCCAGCGGCACGGTGCCCAGCACGATGGCCGGAAGAATGAGGTGGTGCAGCGCCGACCAGAAGGCCTCGGTCTCGCCGGCGCGCAGCGCGTCGACCAGCAGGAAGCCGGTCTGCGGCTCGACGAAGTACTGCACCGAGATGCGGCCCGACACCGGCGTCCATCCCAGCTGCACCGAGAAGAACAGGATGAGCAGCAGGCCCCACCAGAAGATCGGCATCGAGTAGCCGGTGAGCGACGTGGCCATCACGCCGTGGTCGAAGATGGAGTTGCGCCGCACCGCCGCGAGGATGCCGGCCGGCAGCCCGAGCAGCAACGCGAAGAGAATCGCGCACACGCCGAGCTCGACGGTGGCCGGAAAGAGCGCGAGGAACTCGCTCATCACGGTGTCCTGCGTGATGAGCGACTTGCCCAGGTCACCCTGCAGCACGCGGCCGATGTAGATGCCGTATTGCACGAGCAGGGGCTTGTCCAGGCCCATGGCGGTGCGCAGCTCGGCGTGGCGCGCGGGGTCGATGCCGCGCTCGCCGGCCATCGTCTCGATGGGGTCACCCGGCACCAGCCGGATGAGAAAGAAGGCCAGCAGCGTCATGCCGATGAAGGTCGGCACGAGCAAGCCTAGGCGGACATAGATGAATCTGAGCATCGACCCGCGAATATGCAAGATCGATGCCCCGGCCCCACCCGGGCGGAACCCTTACTACTTCTTGCTATCCCGCAGTTCGCGCCGCAGGATCTTGCCCACCGGGGTCTTGGGCATGTCGGTGCGGAACTCGATCACGCGCGGCTGCTTGTAGCCCGTGAGGTTGGCGCGGCAGTACTCGCGCACCTGCGCTTCAGTGAGCGACTCGTCCTTCTTGACGATGACGAGCTTCACGGCCTCGCCGGTCTTGTCGTCGGGCACGCCGACCGCGGCGCATTCGAGCACGCCGGGCAGCATCGCCACCACGTCCTCGATCTCGTTCGGGTACACGTTGAAGCCCGACACCAGGATCATGTCCTTCTTGCGATCGACCACCTTGAAGTAGCCGCGCTCGTCGACCACGCCGATGTCGCCGCTCTTGAAGTAGCCATCGGGCGTCATGACCTTGGCGGTCTCGTCGGGGCGCTGCCAGTAGCCGGCCATGACCTGCGGGCCCTTGATGGCGATCTCGCCGCGCTCGCCGGTGGGCACTTCGTTGCCGTCGTCGTCGAGCAGCTTGAGCCAGGTGCTCGGCAGCGGCAGGCCGATGGTGCCGGTGTAGGCCGTGCTGTTGGTCGGGTTGCAGGTGGTCGAGGGCGAGGTTTCCGAGAGGCCGTAGCCTTCGCAGATGGGGCAGCCGGTCTTCTCGAGCCAGAGCTTGGCCACCGCGGCCTGCACCGCCATGCCGCCGCCGACCGAGACCTTCAGGTTCTTCCAGTTGACGGTGTTGAAGTCGGGGTGGTTCGCCAGCCCGTTGAACAGCGTGTTGACGGCCGGGAAGCTGTGGATGGTGTGCTTCGACAGCTCCTTGAGCACGCCGGGAATGTCGCGCGGGTTCGGGATCAGGATCAGCTTGCCGCCCGTGCGCATGCTCAGCATCATGCCGACCGTGAACGCGAAGATGTGATACAGCGGCAGCGCGCACACGCTGGTGGGCTGCTCGTTGGCCGGCACCTTGGCCATGACGGGCTCGTTCCAGGCTTCGGACTGCAGCACGTTGGCGATCACGTTGCGATGCAGCAACACCGCGCCCTTGGACACGCCGGTGGTGCCGCCGGTGTACTGCAGCACGGCCACGTCGTCGGGGCCGGTGGCCACGGGCTTGAGCGAACCGCCCGCGCCCTTGTCGAGCGCGTCGTTGAAGCGCACCGCGCCCGGCAGGCTGAAGTGGGGCACCAGCTTCTTGACGTTGCGCACCACGTAGTTGACCAGCGCGCCCTTCAGGAAGCCGAGCCGGTCGCCCATGGAGGCCAGCACGATGTGCTTGATCGGCGTGCTCGCGATGCACTGCTGCAGCGTGGTGCCGAAGTTCTCCATGATGATGATCGCCTTGGCGCCCGAGTCCTTGAGCTGGTGCTCGAGCTCGCGCGGCGTGTACAACGGGTTCACGTTCACCAGGATCAGGCCGGCACGCAGGATGGCCGCCACCGCGATCGGGTACTGCGGGCAGTTGGGCATCATCGCGGCGACGCGGTCGCCCTTCACGAGGCCCAGGCCCTGCAGGTAGGCCGCGAAGGCCTTGCTGAGCTTGTCGGTCTCGCCGTAGCTCACGTCCTTGCCCATGAAGCTGTAGGCCGTGCGGTCGGCGTACTTGGTGAAGCTCTCCTCCATGAGCGCCACCAGCGACGGGTAGTGCGACGCGTCGATGTCGGCGGGCACGCCTTGCGGGTAGCTGCTGAGCCAGGGGCGTTCGGTCATGGATGTGTCTCCTCGGAGTCGGATGAGTTTTTAAAAACGAAAACGGCGCACGTGAGGCGCCGCGACGATCAGGCCCGCATCGCGGGCACGGACCTTCGGCCTATTCGATGGCCTTGCCCATATCTTCCACTACTTTTTTCGCATCGCCAAAGACCATCATGGTCTTGTCCATGTAGAAGAGCTCGTTGTCCAGGCCCGCATAGCCGGCGGCCATGGAGCGCTTGTTCACGATGACGGTCTTGGCCTTGTAGGCTTCCAGGATCGGCATGCCGTAGATCGGCGTGCCCTTGGTGAGCGCGGCCGGGTTCACCACGTCGTTGGCGCCCAGGATGATCGCCACGTCGGCCTGCGCGAACTCGCCATTGATGTCCTCCATCTCGAACACCTGGTCGTAGGGCACCTCGGCCTCGGCCAGCAGCACGTTCATGTGGCCCGGCATGCGGCCGGCCACGGGGTGGATGGCGTACTTCACCTTGACGCCCTTGTGCGTGAGCTTCTCGGCCAGTTCGTTCACGGCGTGCTGGGCGCGCGCCACGGCCAGGCCGTAGCCCGGAACGATGATCACCGTCTCGGCGTTGGACAGCATGTAGGCCGCATCGTCCGCGCTGCCGCTCTTCACGGGGCGCTGTTCCTTGGCGCCGTCGGTGGCGGTGGTTGCCTCACCGCCGAAGCCGCCCAGGATCACGTTGAAGAACGAGCGGTTCATGGCCTTGCACATGATGTAGCTCAGGATCGCACCCGAAGAGCCCACCAGCGAACCGGCCACGATCAGCATCGCGTTGTTCAGGCTGAAGCCGATGCCGGCCGCCGCCCAGCCCGAGTAGCTGTTGAGCATCGACACCACCACCGGCATGTCGGCGCCGCCGATCGGGATGATGATGAGCACGCCCATCACGAAGGCCAGCGCCAGCATCGCGAAGAACGCCGGCCAGCTTTCGGTGGCCACGAACACCAGGCCCAGGGCGATGGTCGCCAGGCCCAGCACCAGGTTCAGCATGTGCTGGCCCGAGAACTGCACCGGTGCGCCCTGGAACAGACGGAACTTGTACTTGCCCGAGAGCTTGCCGAAGGCGATGACCGAGCCGCTGAAGGTGATGGCGCCGATGGCCGCCCCCAGGAACAGCTCGAGCCGGTTGCCATAAGGAATGGCGTGGCGCACAAAGCCCTCGAAGAGGACCGCGCCGTCAGGCGTGCGCGCACCGACGACCGCCGCGACGGGCGCGGCGGTGATGCCGAAGGCCCAGGGCTCGGCCACCGCGGCCACGCCGATGAACACCGCGGCCAGGCCGATCATGCTGTGCATGAAGGCGACCAGCTCGGGCATCTTGGTCATCTCGACCTTGTTGGCCATGAAGGCGCCCAGGCCGCCACCGACCACGACGGCGGCCAGCACCCAGGCGATGCCGGTGGTGAAGTCGACGTTGAGGGCGCGCGCCTGCCCGTGGACCAGCGCGATGGTGGTCAGCACGGCGATCGCCATGCCGGTCATGCCGAAGATGTTGCCGCGGATCGAGGTGGTGGGATGGGACAGGCCCTTCAAGGCCTGGATGAAGCAGACGCTGGCAACGAGGTACAGCAGCGTGACGAGGTTCATGCTCACTTGGCGGCTCCCTCTGCAGCCTTGGGGGCGGCCTTCTTGTCTTTCTTCTTGAACATCTCGAGCATCCGGCGCGTGACCAGGAAGCCGCCGAAGACGTTCACCGCGGCCAGCGCCACGGCGAGCACGCCCATGGTCTTGCCCAGCGGCGTGGTGGTGAGCGCGGCGGCCAGCATGGCGCCCACGATCACGATGGCCGAGATGGCGTTGGTCACGGCCATGAGCGGCGTGTGCAGCGCGGGCGTGACGGTCCAGACCACGTGGTAGCCGACGTAGATGGCCAGCACGAAGATGGTCAGGTTGATGACGGTGTGCGAAACGATTTCCATGGTGTTGTGTTCTCCTCGTTCGGTCTCTGTCTCTTGTCCAGGGCTCTGTCAGAGCTTCTTGACTTCGTTGATGCGGTTGGCATCGCCAAGCAGCACCACCTTGGGCTTGTAGTCGGCGGCTTCGGCCTCGGTCATGGGGGCGTAGGTGCAGATGATGAGCAGGTCGCCCACATGCGCCTTGCGCGCCGCCGCGCCGTTGAGCGAGATGGCGCCCGAACCGCGCGCCGCCTTGATGATGTAGGTCGAGAAGCGCTCGCCGTTGTTGACGTTGTACAGCTCGATCTTTTCGTACTCGCGCATGTCGGCCGCGTCGAGCAGGTCCTCGTCGATGCCGCACGAGCCTTCGTAGTGCAGGTCGGCTTCGGTCACGGTGGCGCGATGCAGCTTCGCGCGGAGCATGGTGCGGTTCATGGAAGGCAGCCTGCTCTTACTTGCGCGTGACCTGGCCGTCTTGCGTGACCCGGCAGGCGGCGACGATGTCGTCCTCGAGGTCGATCTTGAGCGCGCCTTCCTTCGTGACGACGAGCTTGAGGAAGTCGAGCACGTTGCGCGCATACAGCGCCGACGCGTCGGCCGCCACCAGCGCCGCGAGGTTGGTTTCGCCGACGATGGTCACGCCGTGCTTGACCACGGTCTTGTCGGCCTCCGACAGCGGGCAGTTGCCGCCGATGCCGTCGGCGCCCTTGCCGGCCGCGATGTCGACGATCACCGAGCCCGGCTTCATCGACTTGACCATGTCCTCGGTGACGAGGGTGGGCGCGGCGCGACCCGGGATGAGCGCGGTGCTGATGACCACGTCGGCCAGCGCGACGCGCTTGGCGACCTCGGCCTGCTGGCGCGTGAGCCAGCTGGCGGGCATCGGGCGGGCGTAGCCGCCGACGCCTTCGGCCGCGTCTTTCTCTTCCTGCGTCTCGTAAGGCACGTCGATGAACTTGCCGCCCAGCGACTCGATCTGTTCCTTGACGCTCGGACGCACGTCCGAGGCCTCGATGACGGCGCCCAGGCGCTTGGCCGTGGCAATGGCCTGCAGGCCGGCCACGCCGACGCCCAGGATGACGACGCGCGCGGCCTTCACGGTGCCGGCGGCGGTCATCAGCATGGGGAAGAAGCGCTGGTACTTGTCGGCCGCGATCATCACGGCCTTGTAGCCGGCGATGTTGGCCTGCGAGCTGAGCACGTCCATGCTCTGGGCACGGGTGGTGCGCGGCGCGGCTTCGAGCGCGAAGCCCGTGACGCCCGCGGCGGCCAGGCGCTGCAGGCCGGCCGCGTCGAAAGGATTGAGCATGCCGATGACGACCGCGCCGGCCTTCAGCTGCGCCGCTTCGGCGTCGCTGGGCGTGCGCACCTTGAGCACCATGTCGGCGGAGAACGCCCCGGCCGCATCGGTGATCTCGGCGCCTGCCGTCTGGTACGCCGCGTCGGTGACGCTGGCTGCAATGCCGGCACCGGCCTGCACACGCACGGTATGCCCGGAGGCCACCAGTTTCTTCACCGTTTCGGGTGTAACGGCCACTCGGGTTTCGCCAGCCGCTGTCTCGGCAGGCACGCCTATCAACATAGAGTTCTCCTCAGGGGGAAGGGGCAGCACGGATTGCGGGCAGAGCTTACAGCAAGATTACAAGCGCACCTGTCGCCAGAATGCCGCGTTCTTTTTGCCCCTCAACGCCCGCAGGCACTGCATATGAAGCTACTTAATTGATAGCAAATTGGCGGCCGGTACGACCCCGGGGGAAACACGGGTGACCGCCGCAGAAGCGCTTGTGGCGCCTTCGCTCGCTCTGGTTCTAGATTGCAATCAACTAACACCAATTGGATTCAATTGGCAATTGAACCACATACATAAAATCAATTTGCGTGAATTAATAGCAATTCACAGCAATGATTTCAGACGCAGATAGATACACTTCGATTCATATTGCGGACACATAGAGGTCCACACAGGGCGGAACAAGGGAATGGAATGCGCATTGCAGTACTCGACACCGAGCCGGACCAACTCCGGTTGATCAACCAATCCATGGCGAGCCTCGGTCACGAGTGCCACACGTACGCCGCCGGCAAGGCGCTGCTGCACGCCATGCGCCGCGAAACCTTCGACCTGCTGGTCCTCGACTGGCGCCTGCCGGACATGAACGGCCCGGACGTCGTCAAGACGATCCGGCAGGACTACAAGAGCCGCATGCCGATCCTGTTCGTGACCGAGCACCACGACGACAGCGACATGGTCGAAGGCCTCAATGTCGGTGCCGACGACTTCATGGCCAAGCCGCTGCGCCCGATCGAGTTCGAAGCCCGCATCAACGCGCTGCTGCGCCGCGCCTACCCCTCGCGCAACGAGCCCGAAATGGTGTTCGGCCCGTACCACTTCTTTCCGCCCTCGCGCACCATCCGGGTCCACGGCGAGCTGGTCGAGCTGAAGAACCGCGAGTACGAACTCGCGCTCTTCCTGTTCCAGAACCTGGGGCGCCTGCTCTCGCGCGAGCACCTGCACGAGGCGGTCTGGGGGCTGGGCGTCGAGGCGCTGTCGCGCTCGCTCGACACCCACGTGTCGCGCCTGCGCACCAAGCTCGAGTTGCGCCCGTCGAACGGCTTCCTGCTGCTGGCCGTGTACGGCCTGGGCTACCGGCTGGAAACCATCGAGGTCGACACACGGCCCGCCGCTGCAGCTTCCAACGCTCGCTGAGCGCACGCCCCGGCAGGCCGGGCGGGGAACCCCTCCTCCCCGTCGGCCTCCAACTTGTTCCGTCCGAACAAGTGCCCTTCCCCATGCCCCGGCTCCTCCTGGCCGCACTGCTCCTGCTGTGCAGCGGCCTGTTCCCCGCCCTCGCTGAAGACGTCGAGGCCAGCGACATGGTGCGCGGCGGCCTGCAGGCGATCCAGATGATCGACCGCGACCAGGCCGGCGAACTGTGGGACGGCGCCACGCCCGCCACCCGCAAGCGCATCACCCGCACCGACTTCGCCAGCAAGGTGGCCAGGAGCCGCGCCCCGCTCGGCGGGCCGCAGCAGCGCACCTGGGTGGCCGTGCACCGGCAGGTCGTGACCGACCCGGACGCCGATGCGGCCGGCCAGTACGTCAGCGTCGAGTACGAGACCCGCTTCGGCAATCAACCCCACCGCACGCTGCGCGAGTTGGTGAGCTTCCGGCTCGACGCCGACCGCATCTGGCGCTTCAGCGGCTATGTCGTGCGATAGCCGAGATGCCGATAGACTCGCGCCCACGATGCCCACACGCTGGAAACCCAATGTCACCGTGGCCGCGGTGATCGAGCAAGACGGCCGCTTCCTGCTCGTCGAAGAGCAGACCGACGACGGCCTGAAGCTCAACAACCCGGCCGGCCACCTCGACCCCGGCGAGTCGCCCGAGGACGGCTGCATCCGCGAGACGCTCGAGGAAACGGCCCACGCCTTCACGCCGACCGCGCTGCTCGGCGTGTACATGGCGCGCTCGGCCGAGCAGCCCGACGTGACCTACATGCGCTTTGCCTTCACCGGCGAACTGGGCGCGCGCGAGGAAGGTCGTGCGCTCGACGAAGGCATCGTGCGCACGCTGTGGATGACCGTGGACGAAATCCGCGCCAGCATGGCGCGCCATCGCAGCCCGCTGCTGCTGCGCTGCGTCGAGGACCACCTGGCCGGCAAGCGGCATCCGCTCGCGCTGATTCACACCGAAGACAGCGTGCGGCAGCCCCGCTGAGGCCTGTTCAGACGATGACGCCGCCTCCGAGGCAGCGCTCGCCGTCGTACAGCACGGCCGACTGCCCCGGCGTGACCGCCCATTGCGGCGCACCGAAGCGCAGGCTGAAGGCGCCGTTGGCGCCCTCGCCCAGTTCGCAGGCTGCGTCGGCCTGCCGGTAGCGCGCCTTCGAACCGTAGGCGCCCGCGGTGGGCGCCTCGCCGGCGACCCAGCTCGCGTCGTCCGCCTTCAGTTCGGACGACAGCAGCCACGGATGGTCGTGGCCCTGCACCACCCAGAGCGTGTTCTTCTCGACGTCCTTGCGCGCGACGAACCAGGGCGAATGGTCGCCCGCGCCGCGCTGCGCGCCCTTTTCCTTCACGCCGCCGATGCCCAGCCCCTGGCGCTGGCCCAGCGTGTAGAAGCTCAGGCCCTGGTGCTCGCCGAGCTTGCGGCCGCGGTCGTCCTTGATCGGGCCCGGCTCCTTGGAGATGTAGCGGTTCAGGAAGTCGCGGAACGGCCGCTCGCCGATGAAGCAGATGCCGGTCGAGTCCTTCTTCTTCGCGTTGGGCAGGCCGATTTCTTCCGCGATGCGGCGCACCTCGGTCTTGTGCAGCTCGCCGACCGGAAACAGCGTCTTCGACAGCTGGGCCTGGTTCAGGCGGTGCAGGAAGTAGCTCTGGTCCTTCGAGTTGTCCAGCCCCTTGAGCAGCTCGTGCCGGCCCGTGGCCTCGTTCAGGCGCACGCGCGCGTAGTGGCCGGTGGCGATCTTCTCGGCGCCCAGCCGCATGGCGTGGTCGAGAAAGGCCTTGAACTTGATCTCGGCGTTGCACAGCACGTCGGGGTTCGGCGTGCGGCCGGCCTTGTATTCGCGCAGGAACTCGGCGAACACGCGGTCCTTGTAGTCGGCGGCGAAGTTGACGTGCTCGATCTCGATGCCCAGCACGTCGGCCACGCTGGCGGCGTCCACGAAGTCGATGTTCGACGAGCAGTACTCGCTGTCGTCGTCGTCTTCCCAGTTCTTCATGAAGATGCCGACCACCTCGTGCCCCTGCTGCTTGAGCAGGTGCGCGGTGACCGCGGAGTCCACCCCGCCGCTCAGCCCGACCACGATCCGTTGTTTTGCCATAAGCCCGCCATTGTCCCAGCCCGGCGACAGGGGCATCCGGCGTGTGGGAAATCGGGAAAACCCGTGTCGCCGGCTTGTCAGCCGCCACTCCACGATGCGAAAGGCCGGCGCTACAGTGCCCCGAAACACAGCGGAGACAACACGCATGGCGACCCCTTCCCTCTCTGGCGACCCCACCCCCTGGACGCGCAACTACCCGCCCGGCATGCGCTGGGACGCCGACCTGCCCGTCAAGCCGGTGCAGCAGATGCTCGACGAAGCGGTCGCGCGCTGGCCCGACCATTCGGCCGTCGAGTTCATGGGCCAGTCGCTCAGCTACCGCCAGCTTGGTGACGCGGTCGACCGCGCCGCCAAGGGCCTGCAGGACCTGGGCGTGAAGCCGGGCGTGCACGTCGGCCTGTACCTGCCGAACACGCCGCACTACCCGATCGCCTTCTTCGCCGTGCTCAAGGCCGGCGGCACGGTGGTGAACTACTCGCCGCTGGACGCCGAGCGCGTGCTGGCCCACAAGATCGAGGACAGCCGCACCGACATCCTCGTCACGCTCGACCTCGTGAACCTGTATCCGCTGATGGCGCGCCTGCTCGACAGCTCGCGCCTGAAGACGCTGGTGGTCGGCAGCCTCTGCGACTACGGCGCGGCGGGCGACAAGGTGCAGGCCCAGCTGCAGGCCGCGGGCCAAATCGCACCGGTGCCTACCGACGACCGGCACGTGCGCTTCACCGACCTGCTCAAGAGCGAAGGCACGCACCAGACCTATCCGCAGGGCGACCTGGCCGAAGAGATCGTCGTGCTGCAGTACACCGGCGGCACCACCGGCCTGCCCAAGGGCGCGATGCTCACGCACGCCAACCTCACGTCGGCCTCGGCGCAGTACTACGAATCGACCAAGGGCGATCCGCCCATCCTGGACGAAGGCAAGGAGCGTTTCCTGGTCGTGCTGCCGCTGTTCCACATCTTCGCGCTCAGCGCCGCGATGCTGCTGGGCGTGCGCCTGGGCGCGGCGCTGGTGCTGCACACGCGCTTCGATGTCGACGCAGTGATGAACGAGCTCGCGGCCAGCAAGATCAGCGTGTTCCCCGGCGTGCCGACCATGTACACCGCCATCCTTGCGCACCCCAAGGCCAAGGAGATGGACCTGCGCTCGCTGAAGTTCTGCGGCTCCGGCGGCGCGCCGCTGCCGGTGGAGGTGGAGCAGCGCTTCTTCGAACTCACCGGCTGCCACCTCAACGAAGGCTGGGGCATGACCGAGACCTCGCCCGTAGGCACCTTCACGCCCGCGCGCGGCGTGCGCAAGGCGGGCTCGTGCGGCATGCCGCTGCCGCGCGTGCGCATCAAGCTCGTGAGCCTGGACGACCCGACGAAGGACGTGACCGCGTTCGGCGAGCCCGGCGAGCTGTGCGTGCAGGGCCCGAACGTCATGAAGGGCTACTGGAACAACCCGAAGGCCACCGCCGAGTCGATGACGGCCGACGGCTGCTTCCGCAGCGGCGACGTCGCGAAGATGGACGCCGACGGCTACCTCTACATCGTCGACCGCACCAAGGACATGCTGCTGTGCGGCGGCTACAACGTGTACCCGCGCGTGCTCGAGGAGGCGGTGTACGAGCACCCGTCGGTGGCCGAGGTCTGCGTGATCGGCGTGCCTGACGAGTACCGCGGGCAGTCGCCCAAGGCCTTCGTGAAACTGAAGGACGGCGCAAACGAGCTCACGCTCGACGCGCTCAAGGCCTTCCTGAAGAACCGCCTGGGCAAGCACGAGATGATCGGCGCGCTCGAGATCCGCGCCGAGCTGCCCAAGACCGCCGTGGGCAAGCTCTCGAAGAAGGACCTCGTGGACGAGGAAGCCCGCAAGCGGGCCTAGGACGGAGCCTTACTTCTTCTGGCCGAACGCTTCGGCCAGCAGCTCGTAGGAGCGCAGCCGGGCCGCGTGGTCGAACACCTGCGAGGTGATCATGAGTTCGTCGGCGCCGGTGCGCGCCACGAACGCTTCCACGCCCTGCTTCACCGTCTCGACCGAGCCCACCGCGGAGCACGACAGCACCGAGTCGAGCAGCGCGTTCTCGGCCGGGCCGACCTTCTGGCGGTAGTTCTCCACCGGCGGCGGCAGGCGACCCGGACGGCCGCTGCGCAGGTTCACGAAGGCCTGCTGCCACGAGGTGGCGCGGAACTCGGCCTCGGCGTCGGTGTCGGCCGCGAACACGTTGAAGCCCAGCATCACGTACGGTTTCTGCAGCTGCGCCGAGGGCTTGAAGGTCTCGCGGTAGATCTGGATGGCCTGCATGATCTGCTGCGGCGCGAAGTGCGAGGCAAAGGCATACGGCAGGCCCAGGTGCGCCGCCAGCTGCGCGCCGAAGGTGCTCGAGCCCAGGATCCACACCGGCACCTCGAGCCCCGCGCCGGGCACGGCGCGCACGGCCTGCTGCGGGTTCTTCGACATGAAGTCCATGAGCTCCATCACGTCCTGCGGGAACTGGTCGGCGTCCGACTCCAGGTTGCGCCGCAGGGCGCGCGCGGTGCGCTGGTCGGAGCCGGGCGCGCGGCCCAGGCCCAGGTCGACGCGCCCCGGGTACAGCGACTCCAGCGTGCCGAACTGCTCGGCGATCACCAGCGGCGAGTGGTTCGGCAGCATCACGCCGCCGGCGCCGATGCGGATGGTGGAGGTGCCCGCGCCCACGTGCGACAGCAGCACGGCCGTGGCCGCGCTCGCGATGCCCGGCATGCCGTGGTGCTCGGCCAGCCAGTAGCGCGTGTAGCCCAGCGCCTCGCCGTGCTGCGCCAGCGACAGCGAGTTGCGGAACGACTGCGCGGCATCGCTGCCTTCGGTGATCGGGGAAAGGTCGAGGATCGAAAGCGGAATCATGGCGCGATCATGGCGCGAACCGCCCGATGCCGTCACGCGCGGGGCTATTCGGTTTGGTATAGCGTCGCGACGCTCGCGAAATCGCGCCCGTGCTGCGTCACATGGACCTGGAAGGGCACGCTCTCGCCCGGCGCGATGGCCGGCAGGTTCTCGATCAGCTTGAAGCCGGTCAGCTGGTCGTTGCGGTCGCGCAGGCTCACCCACAGTCGCACCTTGGCCGCGATGGCCGTGCCGGGGTTCTTCACCGTGCCCGTGACCTCCACGCTCTTGTAGGTGAAGCGCTGGCTGAAGTTGAGCAGCACGCTGCCGGTGCCTGCCTGCGTGCCCGTCACCTGCACCTCCAGCGGCTTGCGCGGGCCGGGCAGTGCGGCGCGGCGCATCGGCTTCCACTCGACGCGGGTCTGCGTGATGCGGTCCACGGCCTTGGGCTCCAGCAGGACCGGAAAGCGCTCGCCCGGGTACAGGGAGGCCAATGCGTCGAGGCGCGTGGTGCCGTCGGCGGTGCTGCCGCCGAAGCGCGAGATCACGGCGCCGGGCGCAATGGCGATGGCGTCGGTGCTGCGGTTCACCAGCTCGGTCATGAACAGCGGCCGCTGGATCGTGCTGCGCCCCGCCACCAGTGGCAGCAGTTCGAGTTGCCGCGGGTCGAAGCGCTCGCTGTCGTCGGCCAGCAGGTCTTCGGTGCCCAGCCGCAGGTCGGGGTGGAAGGCCTCCGGCGCGCCGGCCGTGCGGATCACGCGGTCGGCGCTCAGCACCGTCGTGCGCGCGCCCGAGGGCGTGACCGTGCGGTAGCCGATGCGGTAGTCCCACGCCGCGATGGCGGCGGCGCGGCCGAAGCGGCTGAGGTCGACATCGATCGCCGTGCGTGCGCCGGGCGCCAGCTCGGACCCCGGCGCATGGCCGCGACCGACGCCGATCACCTGGCCCGCGTCGTCGTACAGCGTGACCAGCGCCTCGATGCTGCCGAACGCCGGCGCACCGGGCGCGCCCGCATGCACGAGGCGCCCGACCAGGCGCACGCGCTCGCCCTGCTGCACCAGCCGCACACGCGAGAACGCCAGGCGCGGCCCCTCGGCGGCGCTGCGCGGTTCGGACAGCTTCTCGACCGTCACGTCCTGCCGCGTGACGTTCTGGCCCGAGGGCAGGTCGACCAGCACGGGCGCGGACTCGCCGGGCATCAGCACGTCGATCGGCAGGGATTCGTTGCGCTCGTTCAACCGCGTGTCGCCGTCGTGGAACACCACCTTCAGGCCGGGCCGTTCGAGCGGCCGACCGGTCTCGTTGCGCGCCAGCACCAGCAGCTTCGGCCGCTCGCCGACCAGCACCTGGCGCGGCTCGGAGAGCTTCAGGCCGTCGGTCGCGATGGTGCGCTCGACGATCGAGCGCGCCACCGAAGGCGTATCGCTGCGCTTGCCGGAGCCGAACAGCAGCATCGCGACCTGGACGGCCACCGCCACGCCGAGAAAGCCGATCACGACGAAGCCGATCGTGCGCACCATCTGCTTCTGGCGCAGCGCCTGTTCGGCCGCGATCTGCTGGCCGGCGTGGTGCTTGACCTGCTGCAGCACGCGCTCGAGGCGGTCGGACACGTCGTCTTCCACCAGCGACATCGAGCCGCAATGCGCGCAGGTGTATTCGTTCAGGCCGGTGCGGCGCAGCGCGCTGCTGCCGCACTCGCCGCATTTGAGGGTCTGCAGGTCGATGCTCATGTGTCTTCTTTTTTGTCTTACCAGCCGAACACGTCGACGATGCCTTCGGCCGCCGCGGCGCTCCCCAGCAGCGGCACGAGGCGCTCGACCAGGCGCGCGCGGTGCACCGGGTCGACCTCGCAGTCGTCCTCGTCGGTGAAGATGGCGTCGCCCGCTTCGTCCCACACCTGGCCGATGGTGCCCAGGCAGGCGGCCATCTCGAAGATGTCGGCGAAGAGCGGTTCGTCTTCCTCCCAGGCGCCCGTGCCGTGCATCGCGAACTGGATCGCGCCGGTGCGCAGGTCGAAGATGAACGGATCGGCGCCCTGGTCGGCCACCACGAGCCAATGGTCAGGCCAGTCGGCGATGCGCTCGCCGGTGATGCCGTGCCAGCGGTAGCCGGCTTGCAGTTGCCACAGGCGCGAGAGCGCGGGAATGCTGAACGGGTTGCCCGTGGTCGGCACCGTGAGGCCCGCGTAGCCCACGCGCTCGTTGACCCACTCGCCGAGCGGGCCGACCTGTTCGTAGAAGGTGACGAGGGCGGCGGGCAAGGCCAGCTCGCCATGCCAGTGCTCGGCGGCGGATTGCGGCGCCAGCGCGCCATGGGAAGCCAGGGCCGCGCGGGCCTGTTCGATCGATGCCACGGGGGTTGTTCTCCGTTCAGGTCAGGCGGGCGGCCTGCTGCAAGGCGGTGCGCAGTGCGTCGATGTCGCCGGGTGCGACCTCGTGCACGCCCGGCACGCCGGCCAGGCCGCAGGCCGTCGATGCCACCACGGGCACGCCGGCCGCCACGGCGCGCAGCAATGCGCGCGGGGCGTGCTCGACGTGCGCGGGCAGCACGACAACGCTCGCACCGGCCAGCCAGTCGCCTTGCCAGTTCATGTGTTGAGGGGGTTCGATGCCGTGCCAGAGCTGCGCGTCGTCCGACGGTGCGCCGAGCACGCGCAGGCGGCACGGCCAGCCTTGCAGCGCGGCGGCGAGTTCGCGCGCGCCCTTGCGCGCCAGTGCGCTGGCGGCGAACACGACGAGCGGTGGTTCTTCGCGCTTGCAGTGCGTGGCCTTCACCTGCGGCAGCGCCCAGTCGAGCCGCTGCAGCGTGGCCTGCGGCGCGTACTGCGCCATGGCCTGCGCCACCGCGGCATGCGGCGTGACGACGACTGCCGCGCGCGCGAGCGCCAGTGCTTCATCGCGCACCAGCGACGCATCGGCGCGGAAGTCGCGCAAGGTGGCGTCGCCGGGCCAGCGCTGCGAGGCGGCATCGAGCTTCTTTTCAATGTCGGCCATGGGCAGTGCGCTGGCCAGCACGGTGATGCGGCGCCCGTCGAGCACGCCGAGGCGCTGCAGGTGCGGCAGCAGCGGCTGCTCGACCACCAGGTGTGTGTGCGCCGGCACCAGCCGCGCGGCAAAGGCCTGCGCGAGCCAGCGCTGGCCGTCGATCAGGCTGGCCTGGCGCCGGCCCGCCTGCCGTGCCCAGAGCCGCTGCCAGACGGCGCGGCGCAGGCTCGCGGCCCACACGGTGGTCACCGCTGCGTTCATCACGGGCTCGCGATGCCACCCCGCAGCAGGCACGCGCCAGAACGCGAGCCGCAGCGGCACGGGCTGCATGCGCGGCGCCTGCGGATGCGCCTCGCGCAGGTGGCGTGCGAACTCCGGCGTCCAGCCATCGACGAGCACGGCGGTGCGCCCTTCGGCGCCGACGTCGACCGGCGGACGGTGGCGAAAGCACGCCGTCTGGTCGCAGCTCAGGCAGCCGCGCGCAAGCGGCAGCGCGGTGGGTGCGTCGTCGTTCGTGCGCCGCAGCGTGACGGGCTCGGCCGACACCACCCGCGGCGTGCGCGCACGGATGCGCACCACGAGCTCGGTGTCGGTCAACGCCACTTCGAGCCGCCAGGCGTGCCGGGCGCGCAGCTTGACGTCGACGTAGTTCCAGAACACCGTCGCATCGACGGCGTCGCCATCCGGCGCGTCGGCCTGCTCGATGCGTGCCGTGTGGCCGTGGCGCTCGACCAGCTCGAAGCCCGCGCGCACGGCCACGGTGGCCAGTGCGTTCGACAGCTGGCACAGCCCGCCGGCCAGCGTCGGCACCACGCAGCCGCCGCGCACCTCGCGCCCGACCACGAAGCCGCGCCCGGCGCCCGGCCGCCCCAGCTGGCGCCAGAAGCTCAGCACTTCGCCGGCCGGCACCTCGATGGCGTCGAAGGCCGGCCGCGCCACGCGCAGGTTGTGCACCTTGCCGGCGACCAAGGGGAATTCATCGGCCCGGCCGTCGGACCACAAGGGGGTTCGGTACTGCGCGAGCACCGGCGCATCGGCCAGTGCGTGCGTGCCGCCGGGCCAGCGCCGGGCCGAGGGCCGCAGGGTTTCGCGCAGGGCGTGGGCCGTGGCGAGCAGCCGCGAGCGCAGCCAGAAGTCGATCGCGTCGATGCGGCGCGGCGGCTGCCAGGCCTGCGCACTCACGCGGCGGGGCCTCGCTTGCGCCATTGGCCGAGGTCGGCTTCGATGCGCTCGTTGATGTTGCCGCTCCATTGCGCGCCGAAGCCGGCGTCGCGCAGCAGCTCGACGATGCGGCGGCCGACCACGACGGTGTTGGCTTCGCGCTGCGCGATCTCGGGGATCATGCCGCCGCTGAAGGCGAGGTACAGGCGGCCGGAACGCACGGCGCCGTCCAGGTCCTGCGAGTGATAGAAGCAGCAGCCGCGGATGCCCGACTCGAGCCGGCCCGCCGCACGCCACTGCTCGCGCACGTCGTCGTGCCCGTCGGACAGCGTGTTGCCCGCGCGGTGCAGGGCGATGATCTTTTCGCTGCGCAGCTGCGCGAACACGGCCTCGAGCCGGTCGTACTCGGTCTGCGCGGGCCACTGCGCCTCGGCGGCGCGCTTGGCGGCGCAGGCGCGCGTGGTTTCGGCCTTGATCCAGGCGCGGTCCTCGGGCGTGAGCTCATCCGGATCGAGGTACTCGTCGGTGATCATCCAGCCGATGTCGGCATCGGCATGGAAGCCGCTCCACACCAGGTCGTGGATGCGTCCGCGCGTGTCTTCGGGGTCGAGAGTGAGGGCCATGCGTAGTGGGTCGTCGCTTGGTCGGCGACGGATGTGCTTTCATTTTTCGCGGTCGGAACGACGCTCGATTCTCGCGTGTCCGCACCACGGCGATGCGTTAATGCGAAAGCATGCGCTCTGGCGGCCATCCCTCCCACGCCCAAATCATGAGGGATGCGCAAGGCCAAGGCAATGTGACTTTCGGCCAAGAATTCACGGTCATGGCCCATGAAAAAAGCCGGCCCTGCGTTGGCAGGGCCGGCTTTCATGAAGACCTGGAACGCTCGCCGATCCCATCGGCGAAGCATTCGGGCTGTTGCTTACAGCGGCAGTGCGTCGCCGTGGGCGGCAGCGCGGGCTGCGGCACGAACCGCAGCGCGGTCGACGGTGCTGGCGACGATCGGGGCCACGCCCGACGAAGCGCCTTCGGCGTACGGGTCGGCGCTGTGTGCGGCGGCGACAGCGTCGGCACGCACGGCAGCGCGGCTGGCGGTCGAGACGATCACTTGCGCGGGGCCTGCATTGGCGCCGGTGGCGTAGGGGTTGGCGCTGTGCGCGGCCACGACGGCTTGCGCGGCGACGTCGGCGCGGCTGGCGGCCGAGGTCAGTTGATGCACGCCTTCATAGCTTTCGGCATGGGCGGCGCCGGCAACGGCCATCAGGGCAACAGCAACGGCGGAGAGGATCTTCGAGGCGGTCATTTGGATTTCTTCCTTCTTCAATTCAGTTCAAGTTCTTGCTTCGGATGTCGAACCGGTCTTGGGTGGGTCACCGCCCCTCTGTTCTTTTTCGGAGGGCGGCCACCTCGCTCGGGGCCCTGTTCACCCAGATCAGCTTTGAGGGCTGGTCCGTGAGATGAATTGTGCGCCTCGATCTAGGTAAAAACCCGTAGCAAAACGAACCGCGGTGTTCACGGATTCGAAACAATTGAAGGCCATGGGCGCGCCTCAGGCGTTCGCGACCGCACTGCCAAAGAGCGCCAACGCCGGGGCGATCCGCTCGGCGGGCGTGTTGCCGAACCCGAAGACGAAGCCGGTGCGGACCTGCTCGCTCAGGCAATAGGCGGAGATCGCGGGCACATCGATACGGTGCGCCAGCAGCGCCTGGGAAACCGCCGCATCGTCGATCGGCGTGCGCGAGATGGCCGACAGGTGCAGCCCCGAGCCGGTGGTCGACAGCTCGAAATCGCGCCCCACCAGCGTCCTGAAGCAGTGCTCCATGAGCTGCGCGCGTTCGCGATAGCGCACGCCCATGCGCCGGATGTGAGCCGCCAGCTGCCCGCTCGCCATGAAGTCGGCCACCACGCCCTGGGTCGGCATGGACGCCTTGAACGAGAAGATCTGCGTGGCGCAGGCGAAAGCGTCCGCCAGGTCGGGCGGGACCACCAGGTAGGCCAGGTTGAGCGCGGGCGAGATGGAGCGGTTGAAGTTCCCGATGTAGATGACCCGCCCCCCGTGGTCCAGCGCCGCCAGCGGAGGCAGCGGCCTGCCCCGGAAATGGAAGGCGTTGTTGAAGTCGTACTCGATCACCCAGGCATTGCGCTCGTGCGCCCACTGCAAGAGCGAGAGGCGCCGCTCCAGCGGCATCGTGCTGCCGAAGGGGAACTGGTTGGTGGGCGACGCCACGATCAGCCGCGCGTCCGGCGCATGGCTGTCGAACCGGCTGCTGTCCAGGCCCTGCAGGTCGATGGGCACCGGCACCAGGTCCGCACCGAAGCCCATCAACGCGGCAAGCCGGGTGATGTAGCCCGGGTCTTCCACGATGATGCGATCGCCGTGGTCGGTCAGCACCTGGCCTGCCAGCACGAAGCCCTGCGTCGTGCCGTCGACCACGAGCACCTGGTCCGGCAGGCAGGAAATGCCGTGTGCCTCGCCCACATAGTCCGCGATCTGCTGGCGCAGTTCGGGCAGCCCCATCGGCGAGCCGTAGCCCAGCTCCGCGGCCGGCGCCGAGCGCCAGTACTGCGACGAGACCTTGGCGAACTGCTCGAACGGCAGCTGGTCGAGCGCGGGCACGGTCGGGCTGAGGTCGAACGTGGCATTGCGCTCGGGCGGCAGCGCCAGTTCGGACATCGCCTGCGCGCGCCGCGAGATGTGCCGGGGCGCCGGCGCGGCGACGGGGGCGTTCGACGGCGCCCCGGCCGGCGCGCTGCGCTCCTCGGGCAGCACAGCGGCAATGTAGGTGCCCGCCCCGACGCGGCCGCTGACATAGCCCTCGGCCAGCAGCCGTTCGTAGACCAGGACCACGGTGTTGCGGGACACGCCGAGTTCCGCGGCCAGCTGGCGGGTGGGCGGCAGCCGCGAGTTCTTGGAGATCCGGCCCTGCACGATGGCCTGGCGGATCTGCTCGAACACCTGGACGTGCAGCGGATCGGACCCGCTGCGGTCCAGCGAGAGCGAACTCCAGGTCGGGTAGTTGAAGTGCCGCGGCATACGAGATCTCCATGCCGCCCGTGCCGGACAGGGCTGCGGCGGCCTTCGAATATACGGCCCGGTCGCCCGCGCTAGGCGCCCGCAAGCATGCGCAGGACCTCCTCGTGGCGGCGGGGGTTGCCCGACGCGACCAGCCGGTTGCCGGAGTAGATCGTGAGCGGGCGCCCCTCCCAATCGGTGATGACGCCGCCGGCGCCCTCGATCACCGGCACCAGCGCGCAGTAGTCGACCTCGCGGTGGCGGCCGCAGTCGATGCCGATGTCGATCGTTCCGTTGGCGATGCAGCCGTACGCATAGCAGCTCGATCCGTACACGCACCATTTGGCGGCGCTGCGCAGCGTCTCGAACGCCTCGCGCTCGCGCGGCCCGAAGGGCTCCGGGTTGCTGCACGACACCAGCGCGTCGGCCAGCGACGGGCACTCGCGGCTGCGGATGCGCTGGCCGTTGAAGGTGGACGGCTGGCCCTGCGCCCCGGCCCATCGGTCGTTGGTGATGGGGTGGTCGATCACGCCGATGATCGGCGTGCCGTGGCGCGCCAGCGAAATCAGCGTCCCGTAGATGGGAATGCCCGTGATGAAGGCCTTGGTGCCGTCGATCGGGTCGAGCACCCAGACGTACTCGGCATCGAGGTCCTGGCCCTCGAACTCCTCGCCGAGGATGCCGTGCGAGGGATAGCGGTGGCGGATCAGCGTGCGCAGCGTCTGCTCGACATGCTTGTCCACGACGGTGACGGGGCTGTCGTCCTCCTTGGACTCGAAGCCCCTGCGGCTGTACAGGTTCTCGCGCAGGATGGCGCCGCTGGCGTCGGCCAGCCCATGGGCGAAGGCGAGGAATTCGGCCATCGCCGACTCTGGAACGGAAGAAGTGGACACGCGGTCTCCTGGATCAAGTGGGCATGGGCCCGGTGCCGTGCTGCGCCGGCAAGTGGCGAAGATGGCGAGACATGCGGTGCTCCAGCCGCCGCACCAGGTGGTTGGCGGCGAACGCGAAGGCAAGGTAGATCAACCCGGCCGCAATGAAGATCTCGTAGGGTGCGAAGGTGCGCGCCACCAGGGTGTTGGCTACGCCCGTCAGCTCCGAGAGCGTGATGGCGCTGGCCAGCGAGGTGCGCTTGATCGTCTTGATCACCTCGTTGCCGTAGGCCGGCAGCGCCAGCAGCATCGCCCGTGGAAGGATGACGTGGCGGTACAGCGCACCGAAAGAAAGC